>CAZNEV010000095.1:0-16649 GCA_964572085.1 uncultured Maribellus sp.
TTTTTACTGCTTAAAATTCGCATTTGCAGTTTATCGTTCTTTTTGTCGAAGCCTACTGAAATGGTATCCCCCTCGCTGATTGAAGCTTTTATGATGATTTCAGCCATTTCGTCTTCCAAATATTTCTGAATAGCTCTTTTCAACGGTCTTGCCCCAAATTGTGGATCATAACCTTTTTCGGCAATAAAATCTTTAGCAGCGGCCGATATTTTAAGTTTATAATTCAACGATTCCACACGTTTATACAAGTCTTGAATTTCAATATCGATAATTTGGTTTATTTGCTTCTTGCTCAATTGATTGAACATCACCACATCATCAATCCGGTTTAAAAATTCAGGTGCGAACGCTTTTTTAAGAGCTTTTTGCACAATATACTTCGCCTGCTCATTGTCACTCTCCTGACTTTTATTGATGTTGAAACCAACCCCTTGACCAAAGTCTGATAGTTGTCGGGAACCGATGTTCGAGGTCATAATGATAATCGTGTTTTTGAAATCCACGTTCCGTCCCAAGCTGTCGGTCAAATGCCCTTCATCCAGCAACTGCAAAAGGAGGTGGAAAATATCCGGATGCGCTTTTTCAATTTCATCTAAAAGAACTACGGAATAGGGTTTACGTCTTACTTTTTCGGTCAGTTGACCACCTTCTTCATAGCCAACATATCCGGGAGGCGCACCCACTAATCGTGACACCGAGAACTTCTCCATATATTCGCTCATATCAATCCTAATCAACGAATCCAGACTGTCGAAAAGATAGGTTGCCAGCACTTTTGCCAATTGCGTTTTACCCACTCCGGTTGGACCCAAAAAGATGAACGAGCCAATTGGGCGGTTCGGATCTTTCAATCCTGCGCGGTTTCTCTGAATGGCTTTCACTATTTTGGTAATGGCTTCTTCTTGTCCAATCACTTTTCCTTTTAAATCCTGTGCCATATTCATCAAACGTTTTCCTTCGGCCTGGGCTATACGTTGAACCGGAACCCCTGACATCATCGCCACTACCTCGGCAACTTTATGCTCATCAACGGTTTCCCTATGATTTACCAGTTCCTTTTCCCACGTTTCCTTCTCATTTTCTAGTAACTGCAGGAGATTTTTTTCTTTGTCGCGATAGTTTGCCGCAAGTTCGAACTTTTGGCTTTTTACCGCAGTAATTTTTTCTTCCTTTATTTTTTCAATTTTTTCTTCCAGCTTCAGAATGTTTTCGGGTACATTTATGTTAGCAATATGAACCCGCGAACCAACTTCATCCAAAGCATCAATAGCTTTATCGGGCAAAAAACGGTCGGTGATATACCGTGCGGTAAGTTTTACACACGCTTCAATGGCTTTTGGTGTATATTCTACATTGTGGTGATCCTCGTACCGTTCTTTAATGTTGTTCAATATTTCAATGGTTTCGTCCACAGTAGTGGGGTCAACCATCACTTTTTGAAACCTTCTTTCCAGCGCACCATCTTTTTCGATGTGTTGTCGGTATTCGTCGAGTGTAGTAGCACCAATACATTGAATATCTCCGCGCGCTAATGCCGGTTTCAACATATTGGCAGCATCCAATGAACCGGTTGCTCCACCCGCACCAACAATGGTATGGATCTCGTCGATGAACAAAATAACGTTGTTTACTTTGGCCAATTCATTTAAAATGGCTTTCATCCGTTCTTCAAATTGTCCGCGATATTTGGTGCCGGCAACGATAGAGGCAACGTCCAAACTCACTACACGTTTGTCAAAAAGAATTCTGGAAACTGTTTTACTAACAATCCGCAAGGCTAATCCTTCTGCAATAGCAGATTTACCTACGCCGGGTTCGCCAATCAGAATGGGATTATTCTTTTTACGACGGCTGAGAATCTGAGCCAACCTTTCAATTTCGCGTTCGCGCCCAACAATTGGGTCCAGACTATTATCTTCTGCCAATTTGGTTATATCAATACCAAAATTATCTAAAACAGGAGTATCGGATTTTGTTGGTGCCTTTTTCTGTCCCATTGGCCCTGTTGGCCCTCTGGAAAACCCTTCGGAAGGGTCGTCATCATCTCCCTCCGGAAAATCCGACTTTGCCTCAACTTCTTTATACTCTTGTAATTGCATTCTCACTTCATTATAATTAATGCCAAGCTCTGTCAACAATTGTGTAACGCTGCTTTCTTCATCTTTCAGCAGGGCAAGTAAAAGATGACCGCTGTTAATGGTCTTGCTTTTGAACGAGCGTGCTTCAAGATATACAAGTTTTAACGTTTTTTCTGCTGATTTAAGCATCAGTATGTCTGCTCTCGGATTAATGTTCTTATCCGTTCTTATCTTTTTCTCAAGCAGTTCTTTTATTTCCAAAAGAACCGCACCGAGGTTTTCCAGAATGTCGGTGGCAACACCTTCTCCATCCCTTAGAATTCCGAGAAATAGGTGTTCGGGGCCAATATAATCATTACCCACCCTGATTGCCTCTTCTCTGCTGTATCCAATTATATCTTTAATTCTTGGTGAAAATTGTGAATCCATATTTATATCTATTTCAAAATTTGTTTTATATCAATACAATAATTATTCCTAAATTCTAAACCACTAAAATACTCAAAAATCGCCGTTGATTGTTAATGAAACACGACAAGTTATCAAAAGTTAGATTAATATACTGAATTATTGACAGTTCAGATGTTAATATCTTCTCGTTACCCGGATGTTAAATCCCCAATAAAAATGCCCATTTGACCGATCATTTTGCTATTTTTGTGGGTCTTTTTGAAAAAAGAGAATTACCACTTAAATTTATACATAAATGACTGAAGGTGAAAGGATTATCAAAATAAACATTGAGGAGCAGATGAAATCTGCTTATATTGATTATTCCATGTCGGTAATAGTTTCGCGTGCATTGCCCGACGTACGCGATGGTTTAAAACCGGTTCATCGCCGGGTTTTGTTCGGGATGAACGAATTGGGGATGTTTTCGAACCGGGCACATAAAAAATCAGCAAGAATTGTTGGAGAAGTTTTGGGGAAATATCACCCGCACGGTGATTCTTCGGTTTACTATGCCATGGTTCGTATGGCACAAGAATGGTCGCTGCGTTATCCCATGATTGACGGACAGGGAAACTTCGGCTCGGTTGACGGCGACAGCCCTGCAGCTATGCGATATACAGAGGCACGTATGGCCAAAATAGCCGAGCAAACCTTAGCGGATTTAGACAAAAATACCGTCGATTTTCAACCCAATTTCGATGAATCGCTTACCGAACCCACCGTTTTACCTACACGCATACCTCAATTATTGATCAATGGGGCATCGGGCATTGCCGTGGGCATGGCAACCAACATGCCACCACACAATTTAACGGATACAATATTGGCCATCATTGCCTACATCGACGATAACGACATAAGTATTCAGGATCTGATAAAAATAATTATCGCGCCCGACTTTCCCACAGGAGGAATAATTTATGGTTATCAAGGCGTTATTGACGCTTTCGAAACCGGAAGAGGTCGAATTATAATACGCGCGAAAGCACATATCGAAAACGAAAACGGAAGGGAGAAAATAGTGGTTACGGAAATTCCGTACTTAGTTAACCGGGCAGAAATGATCCAAAAAACTGCCGATCTTGTTAACGAAAAGAAAATCGAAGGAATTTCAAACGTAAACGACGAATCGGACAGGGACGGCATGCGTGTGGTTTACGACATAAAGCGTGATGCGATGAGCAACGTGGTGCTGAATAAACTCTATAAATACACCGCACTACAAACGTCATTCAGCGTAAATAATATCGCGTTAGTGAACGGCAGGCCTAAAATGCTGAACTTGAAAGATCTTATCCGCTATTTTGTTGATCACCGTCATGAGGTAGTTATCCGCCGCACCCGTTTCGAACTCGAACAGGCCGAAAAAAGGGCACACATCCTCGAAGGATTGATTATTGCCAGCGACAACATCGACGAAGTAATTGCAATCATCCGGGCTTCTTCCACCCCCGACGAAGCACGAGAAGGGCTGATAAAACGCTTCGAATTGAGCGATCTACAGGCCCGCGCGATTGTTGAAATGCGGTTGAGGCAACTTACTGGCCTCGAACAAGACAAGCTCCGGAAAGAATATGAGGACGTGATGCAGCAAATTGAACATTTTAAAAATGTTTTGGCAGATGAAATCCTCCGGATGCAAATTATAAAAGATGAACTAATTGAAATCAAGGATAAATTTGGCGATGCCCGGCGCTCGGAGGTTGTGCCAAATGCCGAAGAATTTAACCCCGAAGATTTTTATGCCGACGAAGATATGGTAATCACCATTTCGCATTTAGGATATATAAAAAGGACCCCGCTAACCGAATTCAGGACACAGGGAAGGGGAGGGGTTGGCTCCAAAGGCAGCACCACGCGCGATGAAGACTTCCTGGAGCATATATTTGTGGCATCGATGCACAATACCTTGTTGCTTTTTACTGAAAAAGGAAAATGTTTTTGGCTGAAAGTTTACGAAATACCCGAAGGCACTCGAACCTCCAAAGGCAGGGCCATCCAAAATGTGCTCAATATTGAACCCGACGACAAAGTATTGACATTTATAAACGTTAAAACCTTGTCTGACGAAGAGTTCATTAACAACAACTACATTATTCTCGCCACCAAAAAAGGCATCATCAAAAAAACCAGGCTCGAAGCGTATTCCCGCCCCAGAACTAATGGTGTTAACGCAATCACGATTAAAGACGGTGACAAGCTGCTCGAAGCTCGTTTAACAAACGGTGAAAGTGAAATTATGCTGGCAGTTCGCTCCGGGAAGGCCATCCGCTTTAACGAAGGTATTGTTCGCCCAATTGGACGAACGGCAGCAGGGGTTCGAGGGATAAGGCTTGGTGATGAGCAAGATGAGGTCATTGGCATGGTTTGTGTAAATGATGAGAACGAGGATATTTTGGTGATTTCAGAAAATGGTTATGGTAAACGTTCTAAAATTGATGCTTACCGAATTACCAACCGCGGTGGAAAAGGAGTTAAGACCATTAATATCACCGAAAAGACCGGCAAATTAATTGCTATGAAAAGTGTTTTTGATGACGATGATTTGATGATCATTACTGAAAATGGATTAACCATCCGCTTGGCCGTAAACACGATTTCGATGCTCGGCAGGGCAACACAAGGGGTTAGGGTTATCAACCTTAGAGCAGACGACCGGATTGCTTCGGTGGCTCGCGTAAATATTGATGAAACGGAAACTGAAGAGGATTTGGAAGATCAGGACGATCAAAACCAAATTGATTCAATTGATAATGAAGAAAATAACTTAGAATAGGAATAAATAGTTGAAGTTTATTAATCATATTTGAAATAAGGTTTAAAAAATATATTTTTGATAAAAATTTAAAATTATAAAACATGAAAAAAACAATTATCCTACTGTCCTTATTATTTGCTTTTTCGGTATCATTTGCCCAAAAAGGCAAAGTAACAAGTGCAGAAAACTTAAAAGATGCAGGTAAAATAGGGGAAGCTTTAAAAGCCATAGATGAAGCGATTGATCCCTCAAATGACAAAGCCGCGAAATCTATACCATGGCCAAAAACATGGGAGGTTAGAGGCGCAATTTTTCAGGCTATAGCCCAGTCAAAAGACCAAAAAGTGAAAAGTCTGAGCAGTGATCCACTAACGGAAGCACTTAATTCGTATAAAAAGGCCTTGGAACTGGACACAAAAGGACGGAACAAGAACAGTGTTAAAATACAACTAACACTGCTCACCAACGACCTGACCAATCAGGCCGTTAAAGCGTTTCAAGATGAAGATTATAAACTGGCACTAAAATCATTTGAGCAAATACTTGATATTCAGGAGATTGATATTGTTAAAGCAGATAATCCCGATGCCATTGATACCGTTATCATTTTTAATACCGGCCTGGCAGCATTCAATGCTCAGGACTACGACAAAGCCATTAAATATTATGCCGAAGCAGCAAAACATGGCTATAGCGGTGCGCGTTCTTACAGTCTGTTAGCTCAAGCATACCAGGCTAAGCAAGACACAACCGGCGCATTGAATGCTTTAAAAGAAGGTTTTGAGAAATATCCGGAAGACAATCTCATCCTGGAAAGCATGATTCAGATTTATATGGATTTGGACAAGTCAGGCGAAGCTATGAAGTATTTGGAAATGGCCATTCAACGTGATCCTACGGTTGCGAGATATTTATTTGCCCAGGGCGCTTTGTACGAAAAATTGAATAACGAAGAGAAAGCCATTGAAACTTACTCAAAAGCGATTGATGTTGACTCGGACTTTTTTGACGCTTATTACAATCTGGGTGCGTTGTATTACAACAAAGGGGTTAAACAAATGGAAGCTGCCAAAGAAGTTCCGGCAAACGAGAATGCCCGGTATGAAGCTGAATTAGCAAAAGCGGATATTTGGTTCGAAAAAGCATTGCCTTATATGGAGCGCTGCCATGAAATAAAACCAGATGATAAAATGACCCTGGAGTCATTAAAAAACTTATATTACCGTATGAAACAAATGGACAAGTACAATACAGTAATCGAAAAATTAGGACAATAATATTTTCTATTGGAATAAAGGGAGAGCTAAAACCTCTCCTTTTATTTGCAATATCCTATTTATCATAATATCAATTATAAGACAAGCGTGTTTTGTAAAACCTTTCGGGTAAAAAAATGTTTAAGCAAGCAACCGGGCAATTTTTGACAAATCTTGCTAATGTATTCGATTTAAATAACTTTGTCAACGCTTAAAAAAGAAAATCAACATGGCACAAAAAACAGCTTTAATTACCGGGATCACCGGTCAGGACGGCGCGTATCTCGCTGAATACCTCATTAGAAAAGGATACAAAGTACACGGCGTTAAACGTCGTGCTTCGATGTTTAATACCGAGCGTATCGACCATCTTTATCAGGATCCGCACGTGGACGATCGAAACCTGATATTACATTATGGCGATCTCACCGATAGTATGAACCTGACACGAATCATCCAGGAAACACAACCTGATGAAATCTATAACCTTGCTGCTATGAGCCATGTGAAGGTAAGTTTCGACACTCCCGAATATACAGCCAATGCGGATGGTATTGGGATGTTGCGCATTTTGGAAGCGGTTCGTTTACTGGGACTTACCAATAAATCAAGAATTTATCAGGCATCCACTTCGGAACTTTATGGATTGGTTCAGGAAGTTCCTCAAAGCGAAAAAACACCGTTTTACCCCCGCTCCCCTTATGCTGTGGCAAAACTTTACGCCTATTGGATTACGGTTAACTACCGTGAAGCTTATAATTTGCACGCCAGCAACGGCATCCTGTTTAACCACGAATCGCCCATCCGCGGCGAAACCTTCGTGACCCGCAAGATTACCCGGGCCATTGCCCGAATTGCATTAGGGATGCAGGATGCAATTTTCCTGGGAAACCTCTCTGCACAGCGCGACTGGGGACATGCCAAAGATTACATCAAAGCCATGTACCTCATTTTGCAGCAAGGTAAACCCGATGATTACGTGATCGCCACCGGCATTACCACAACTATCCGCGATTTTGTGAAGTTGGCAGCCGAAGAAGTGGGAATTCAAATTGAATTTACCGGCGAAGGTGCCGATGAAAAGGGCTATATTGTTTCTGTTGACCAGAAATTATTCGCCGAAAAAGTGGGCGCTAAATATTTGACAATTATCAATGCAAAGGTATCCGGTTCATCAGGAGGAGAAGCTGTAGTAGCTGTCGATCCTCAATATTTCAGGCCTACCGAAGTTGAACTGTTGATTGGTGACCCGTCGAAAGCAAAAAAACAACTGGGTTGGGAGCCGCGCTATGATTTGAAAGCACTTATAAAAGACATGATTCAGTCCGACATCAAGCTGATGAAAAAAGATGCCTACCTCACCGAAGGCGGATACCGGACGTTGAATTATTTTGAATAGTTTTTTCCGCGAAATATGAGGGGTAAAACATTTATCCACGAATTGCACTAATTTCACGAATAAGAAAAAGGGCTTTAGAAATTCGTGAACAGAGAAAATTTAGTATTAAATATATTTATCCTCGAATTACACTAATTACACGAAAAAGAAGATGTAACGAGTGGCAAATTCGTGAAAATAAGTGAAATTCGTGGACTAATAATAACTATCAAGAGAGAAATATGGATTTGCTCAAGAACCAAATAGTTTATAAAGAAGAAAGTTATGAAATCATTGGTGCTTGTATGGAAGTACATAGAGTTTTGGGTTGTGGGTTTTTAGAAGCTGTTTATCAGGAAGCTCTTGCAATTGAATTTACAAAGAGAGGAATACCCTTTGAACAAAACAAAAAATTAAGAATTTACTATAACGATATTTTATTAAGAAAAGAATATGAAGCTGATTTTATTTGCTTCGATAAAATTATAGTTGAAATCAAAGCTTTGAGTGAGCTTAAAAAAGGAAATCTATCACAAACCTTGAACTACCTCAAAGCAACCGGACTCAACCTTGGCTTGCTTGTAAACTTTGGAGCAACAAGCCTACAATACAAAAGAGTAGTTCTTTAAAAATATTACTATCTATCTATTTATTTATTTATTTATTTATTTATCCACGAATTGCACTAATTACACTAATTACACGAATAAGAAAACGGATTTCAAGAATTCGTGAAAATCCGTGAAATTCGTGGACAACGAAAATTAAGCATGAAAAAAGACAGTAAAATATACGTGGCCGGGCACCGTGGATTGGTGGGATCGGCATTGTGGAAAAACTTGGAAAGTAAGGGTTACACTAATTTGATAGGGAAAACTCTTCAAGAATTGGACTTAATGGATCAAAAAGCTACTGCACAGTTTTTTGAACAAGAGCGGCCTGAGTATGTGTTTTTGGCCGCTGCAAAGGTGGGCGGTATTGTGGCCAATAATACTTATCGTGGCGAGTTTATATACGAAAATCTGACAATTCAAAACAACGTGATCCACAATGCCTGGAAATTCGGAGTAAAAAAACTGCTGTTTCTGGGAAGTACCTGTATTTACCCGAAAGAAGCCCCGCAGCCCATGCCCGAAGATTCACTGCTCACATCGCCCCTGGAATACACCAACGAACCTTACGCGATTGCAAAAATTGCCGGCATCAAACTGTGCGAAAGCTACAACATTCAATATGGCACGAATTTTATTTCGGTGATGCCCACTAATTTGTACGGTCCAAACGATAACTTCGATCTTGAAAAATCACACGTTTTGCCGGCATTATTACGAAAAATTTACCTTGGCAAATGTCTCGAAGACAACAATTGGGAAGCAGTGGCTACCGACCTTAATAAACGTCCGGTGGAAGGCGTGGACGGTAACATTGACAAAGCAAGTATTCTGAACGTGCTGGGAAAATATGGCATCACTACCCCATCGGAAAATAAAAAAGGAGCGGTCGAAATTTGGGGATCCGGTGCGCCGATGCGCGAATTTCTGTGGAGCGAAGAAATGGCCGATGCCTGTGTTTATCTGATGGAAAACATCGATTTTAAAGATGTCATTAAGCAGGCAACAAGCAACAAGCAACAAGCAACCAGCAACAAGCAACCAGCAACCAGCAACCAGCAACCAGAAATCCGGAACACCCACATCAACATCGGAAGCGGAAAAGAAGTCAGCATCAAACAATTGGCTGAAAAAATAAAAGAAATCGTTGGGTTTAAAGGCGATCTTGTTTTTAACACTTCTAAACCCGACGGAACCATGCGCAAACTTACTGATGTAGCTAAATTGCATTCGTTAGGCTGGCACCACAAAATTGAAATCGACGAAGGCATTCGAAAAATGTTCGACTGGTACCAAATAAGATAAATGCTATTCAAATTAAAATGGAAAAGAATGACATTTTTAGAAGAAATAAAACGCAGGCGCACCTTTGGGATCGTTAGCCACCCGGATGCCGGAAAAACCACATTGACTGAAAAATTGCTGCTCTTTGGAGGGGCAATTCGAGTGGCAGGTGCGGTAAAGAGCAACAAAATAAAAAAAAGCGCCACGTCGGATTTTATGGAAATAGAACGGCAGCGCGGAATTTCGGTAGCCACTTCGGTAATGGGTTTCGAATACGACGGTTATAAGGTGAACATCCTCGACACACCCGGGCACCAAGACTTCCAGGAAGACACATTTAGGACCCTTACTGCCGTTGACAGTGTTATCATTGTTATTGATGCCGCAAAAGGCGTTGAACCGCAAACCGAGAAACTGATGAACGTGTGCAGGATGCGAAAAACCCCGGTCATCGTTTTCATCAACAAATTGGATCGGCCAACTCAGGATCCCTTCTCGCTGTTAGACGAAATTGAAGATCAACTTAAAATCAAAGTGCGGCCACTGAGCTGGCCCATCAATAGTGGCCCCGATTTCAAAGGAGTTTATAACATCTTTAACAAAAGCCTGAAACTGTTCACACCGGATATTCAAGGCATTGACGAACGGATTAAGTTTGACGATATTTCGAGCCCCGAGCTGGAAGACTACATCGGCAAGGATGCTCAAATTTTGCGCGACGAGCTGGAACTGGTCCAAGGCGTTTATCCCGAATTCGACCAAAGTACCTACCTAAAGGGCGATTTGGCGCCGGTGTTTTTTGGAAGTGCACTGTATAATTTTGGCGTACAAGAATTATTGGACGCATTTCTGAAAATTGCACCGCCACCCAAATCTAGTTTTGCCGAAGAACGCGAAGTGAAACCCGAAGAGCCCGGTTTCAGCGGCTTCATTTTTAAAATTCACGCCAACATCGATCCAAATCACCGCAGCAGGATTGCTTTTGTGAAAATCTGTTCCGGAAAATTTGAACGGAACAAAATGTACAAAAACATCCGTTTGGGAAAAACATTGCGCATTTCCAGCCCGACTGCTTTTATGGCATCACAAAAAGAAATTGTGGAAGAAGCATTTCCCGGCGACATTATCGGCGTTCCAGATTCAGGAAGTTACATCATTGGTGATACCATTACCGACGGCGAAGAAATCAATTTCAAAGGTCTTCCCAGCTTTTCCCCCGAGATGTTCCGATATGTGGAAAACGCCGACCCGATGAAAACAAAACAACTCAACAAAGGCATCGATCAGCTAATGGACGAAGGCGTGGCACAACTTTTCATCAGTCAGTTCAATGGTAGGAAAATTATAGGGACCGTGGGCCAGCTTCAGTTTGAGGTAATTCAATACCGTTTGGAACATGAATATGGCGCAAAGTGCCGATTCGAAAATATGCCCATGTATAAGGCATGTTGGATTGAGTCGGACGATAAAAAAGCGCTTGAAGGGTTCAAAAAACGCAAATATCAGAAAATGGCCAAAGACAAACTTGGCCGCGACGTATTTATGGCCGATTCGCAATTCATTCTGCAAATGGCGCAGGACGAATTCAAAAACATTAAATTCCATTTTACTTCGGAATTTTAATCTGCCTCCACCAAAATTTCATAAGTTCGCAAAAAAATGGAATTACTAAGCAACATGTACGAAGGGCCTCTTTTTACCTATTTTCTTCTGCCTTTTTTAATATTTTTAGCCCGAATAATTGATGTGACCATTGGTACCGTACGCATTGTGATGGTTTCTAAAGGGCAGAAGTTTTGGGCTCCTCTGCTTGGCTTTTTTGAAGTCCTGGTTTGGTTGCTCGCAATTGCCCGCATCATGGAGAACTTAGACAACTGGACTTGCTATTTTGCCTATAGTGCGGGGTTCGCAACGGGCAACTACGTTGGTTTGAAGATTGAAGAAAGACTCGCCATGGGGATTGTGAGAATTCAGATCATTACCAGCAAAAACGCCGATTTATTGATTAAAAGTATGAAAGCCTCGGGTTACGGAATTACCTACCACAATGCCAGGGGTGGCAACGAGGAGGTAAGTATTATTTATTCGATTATTAAGCGTACCGATTTAGAGAAGGTGGTGAAACAAATTAATGCCCACAACCCCAAAGCATTTTATTCCATCGAGGACGTGCGTTATGTTAGCCACGGCGTGTTCCCCGAAAAAGTGGTTGGCCGTTGGATACGAAAAGGGAAATAAACAAGAAAGCCTCAGTCGCAGTGAAATTACAATTCCTTGTTCAATAAGGGATAACGGCGCAACAGCCTGTCCAATTCATCGATCACCTCTTTTTTTTTTTCAGAAAATAGCTTTTTGTAATAATCGATTCCTTCAAATAGGTTTTGTTGAAATTTTGCCAACTGCCTTTTCTCTTTTACATTCTCCAGATTATTCAAATAACTTTCCATACGCTCTTTCCAGATGTCGAGATACATGCTTAGTTCCTTCAAAAACATGTGCGGTCGCGGGCGGTTATCGAGCAAATTGGTGCGCCCGTAAATGTGGTCCACCATTTCTTTCAATGTTGAAATTCTGGAGAAATAAGCCATATTCGGTCCCGGGCAAACCGTAACTTTTTCGATAGGTTTAACTTTTATTTTTTTCGATTCGAGGGCAGAAGTACCCAACCCAACGCAAATACATTCAGGCTCAATTATTTTATTGTAGGCTTTTTGGTAGTCTGCTTCCTGAAGATGTAATTCATCTAATTCTTTCAGTTTCAGGGTTTGATATTCCCGCGACGAAGTACAAATCGCCTTTTCCGTGTATTCGGTATTAAATTTCAAAAACCCTTTTGTGCAAGGGGTACCTGCTTTGCCATTTTTTGCCAGTTCCAAACGCCGCAAACTCATCGAAGCACCTTTTACGGTATTGAATGGCACACCTAATGGTGATAGTCCGCTATAATAAAAGTCATCTTCTTTTCCTTTAGCCAATAAGTTCATGGTTTCGGTATCGATACTGATTACTTCCGGCACCAGCATGAAAGGTGTTGCCCATCCCACGCTGTCCATATTGTAGTAGTTCAAAAGGAAATTATGTTCTTCCGACGTCCCTACCCCACCCTGCGCGGTAATTTTCATTTCCGGTGTTTGTGTGGGTTGTGCCATTTCCTTTTTTTCGAGCGCCGAGCGGTAGATGTCGATACAAGTATCGAACAACAATTTTTTATTTTGCTTGAATTCTTCGAGGATTGGACCAAACAGAACACCTTGTGTGGGAAAACAGTGCCCACCGCAATTCACTCCCGATTCAATTCGGTATTCCGACACCCAAAGCCCTTTGGCAGCCAACATTTTTCCTTGCACAAAAGCCGAACGGAAATCGCTGACCTTCAATATGATCTTTTTCTTAATCGTCCCGTTGGGGCCCGGAAAAAAGTCGGTGAAATTTTCGATGTAACTGTACAACCTTGGGCTCATTCCAGCCGAAAGCACCAGCGACGACGACAAGTTGCTGTTGGCAAAGCCGCGCAGTGCCGCATGTGCGTCGTTATGTTCGGGAGGAAGCTCTTCACCGTCCTTGAAGTTCACTTTGTCCAATTTGGTCATAATGTTTACATCAATGGAACCGACGTGAAGCTTTTGGTTCAGCCAGGTCGTGAATTCTTCGGTGGCTTGACGGCCTTTTTCGGCCAGGTTGAATTTAGATTTAACAGCCGATGCGTCGGGCAACATTTGGATGTATTTTTCCAAATCGCCGCTTGCATTTGCGGCCAGGTTTTTCAATTCCGCCACTTTGCGTTGTACAATCTCTTCTACTAAATTCAAATACGACGAAATGCGTTTTGCCCTAAAATCATCCACTTTTTTCGAAATCGCCTTAAAAGGGATGTCGAATTTGTTGCTGTAAAATTCGCGCATTTTTTCAATCAGCGCATCATCGACCAACGAAATGACCGAAGAGATGCCAAAAGGGGCAACCTTTATGGGTGTATCGATTGAATATCCCAGCCCAAGGACCGGGATATGAAAAGTATGTCCTTCAAAATATTTCATGTTTCGTGCTGTTTTTAACGGCGGCAAAGTTAAATTTTATCTGTTGATAACAAAAACGGCCCATTTTCAGCCTTCCGTTTTGAAAGTCCAAAGAAACCGAGTATTACAGCACCGTTGTGCAACTTATTGTGCAAAGATCTTTCGGCCGGATTGATTCTTTTTTATGCTGTGACTTCAAATTATGGACGGGTTGGACAAAAGATTCGATTTTATTCTTGTTTTTCATGATTCTTTGTTTCACGCCTTTGGTGCTTTTCCAGCAGCATTGCTACATCTGCCATTGTTTTACCCCCGCAGCCCAGTCCGGGAAAATGTTGGCATCGACACCAAAAACAATCGTTCCCCAAAAATACATGACCAAGGCAACGGTGTTTTTCAAGCAGCATTGCTACATCTGCCATTGTTTTACCCCCGCAGCCCAGTCCGGGAAAATGTTGGCATCGACACCAAAAACAATCGTTCCCCCCAAAAACACATGACCAAGGCAACGGTGTTTTTCAAGCAGCATCGCTGCGTAAGTATGGTAGCCGATAGGCACGTTGTGAGGTTTTGAAGCAGCATCGCTGCGAAACAATTGGTCGATGTAAAATTGAAATTGGTATTAATCGTAAAATTCGAATAGATAATCAGGATTGTATTCCATTTCAAATTTTTCAAGCAACAATAGGTATTCTTCCCTGAAAGTTTTTTGTTGATGATGTTTTTCCTGATTCAAAATGTATTGTATAACATTATGCCTTTGACTGCGGGAATATGAAAATCCGCCAAAGCCTTTTTGCCAGTGAAATTTACCGGGCACAAAGTTTTGCTCATTTATCCATTTAGAGGAATTTGCTTTAACGACTTCCATAATGTCCGACAACGGTTTTGTGGGCTGAAGCTCAAAAAATAAATGGACATGATCCTTGTATCCATTGACCGCCAAAGGGAACTGCCCCGCATTTCGCAGAATCCCGCTCAGGTATTCAAACAATCGCGGACGAAATCCGTCCAATAGAAAATTCTCCCGCCCCTTTACCGAAAAAACTGCTTGGATGTTGATTTGAGTGTAAGTGTTTGCCATGATTTTTTTAACATAAGGTAAAAAGAAAATCGTGATATTTCAATTCGAATACAAAATTATCCTTCTGTGCCTACCGGTTTCTACCATACTGCCGCACCTCTGGTGCTTTTCAAGCAGCATCGCTACATCTGCCATTATTTTACCCCCGCAGCCCAGTCTGGGAAAACATTGACATCGATACCAAAAACAATCGTTCCCCAAAAATACATGACCAACGTAACGATGATGATTCCGGCGAGGTTCAGGATGAACCCTGTTTTGACCATATCGATGATTTGAAGCCGGTCCGTGCCAAAAATTATGGCGTTTGGCGGTGTGGCAACCGGAAGCATAAAGGCAAGCGATGCGGCCAAGGTTGCCGGAACCATCAGCAACAATGGATTGATTTGAATGGCGACTGACAATCCGCCCAAAATTGGCAAAATCATTTCGGTGGTGGCCACATTGGAAGTCAGCTCGGTTAGAAAAGAAATTAGCGTTGAATTTACCAAGGTTAATACAATCGGCTCAACTCCTGCCAAGCCTGCCATTTGTTTACCAAACCAAACCGATAAGCCGGAATCTACAAAACCCTGTGCCAGCGCAAAACCTCCGCCGAAAAGCAAAACAATTCCCCAAGGTATTTTAACTGCTGTATTCCAGTTCATGAGCCGTTCCCCTTTTTTTGTTTTTGAAGGAAGAATAAAAAGCAGCACGGCAAACAAAATCGCTACCGTGCCGTCGTTGATAAATTCGGGTCGGCCAAACAGGTTCTCCCAGCCTGGAATCACCAATGACTGAATCACGATTTCGGATCTGAAAATCCAAAGGAAAACGAGCAGGGCGAACAACACAAAAACCGCCTTTTCTTCCGGCTTTGCCTTTCCCAATCGCTGGTATTCATTTTTAAAATCGTGTACCGAAACATCTTTCCACCCGTGTTTTGGTTTATACATGAAGTACAGGATTGCCCAAGCCGCAAAAAACATCAAAACGGTAACCGGCAAAGCAAAAATAAACCAATCGGCAAAAGTAATTTCGGGCATCTGCGGGAAAATGATGTTTGAAATGCGGACAAACGACAAATTTGGTGGCGTCCCAACCAGCGTAGCAATACCGCCTATGGAAGCCGAATAGGCCACCGCCAGCAGTAGGCCCACAGAGTATTTGGCAACTTTTCCTTTTCCGAGGCTTTCTTCCAGTTTTAGGATGATTGAAAATGCAATGGGGACCATCATCATTGCTGTGGCCGTGTTCGACATCCACATCGACAAAAACGCGGTTGCAAGCATAAAGCCCATTAAGATCCTGCCCGGGCTCACTCCAAAAAAGATTAAAATACGCAGCGCAATCCGACGGTGCAGGTTCCAACGTTCCATGGCAAAGGCCATAAGAAATCCGCCGATAAACAGAAAAATAACATGGTTGAAATAAAGGCCCGAAACAGTTTTCCCATCTACCACTCCGAGCAAAGGGAACAAAACCACGGGAAGAAGTGCCGTAACCGCCAGCGGAATTGCTTCGGTGATCCACCAAGCCGCCATTAAAAATGCAATGGCAAAGGTGTAGGTCACATTTTTGTTTCCGGGTTCAAGGTCGGCAAAAAGAATGATCGTCAAACTGATAAGCGGCGCAACAATTAACATGAATTGTTTTAAACCACCCTCTTTGTATTTTGCAAATTTCAGCATCTGCCCATCATGGCTTTGGGAAATTCCGCATCGGGCTATAGCGGATGTACGAATCGAAAAC
>CAZNEV010000096.1:0-16032 GCA_964572085.1 uncultured Maribellus sp.
GTAGGCCGCTGCCAACTTTACAAGCCCGTGTTCTTAGGAGCACGGGCTTTTTGTTTGGCCCCGTATGCAAACAACTCCGGCAGCTTACAAAATTGCAACTCCGCCGGATGAGCTATAAAGGAGTTTCGAGAAAATATCCGTCACACGCTGGCGGAACCAACTGCACCCGGCTCGATTTGTTTTCATCTACCAGCATTTCAACCCAATTCTATCAGTGTAATTTCGGGCAAAACACCCAAACGCCCCTGATAGCCAATAAAGCCAAAACCGCGATTGACATACAGGTATTGGTTGTCCTCCTGATATAAACCTGCCCAATGTTTATATACATACTGAACCGGGCTCCATTTAAAACCGGGAATGTCAATCCCGAATTGCATGCCATGTGTGTGGCCACTCAATGTCAGTGCAATATCCTGATAATCTTTCCGCACTTCCGCTTCCCAATGCGAAGGATCATGGCTAAGCAGGATTTTCACCGGCACATCAGAATCCTCCAGGCCCGCCATAGCTTTTTTCATGTCGCCGTATTTGGTAAACCCTCTCGCTCCCCAGTTTTCAATTCCGATGAGGGCAATTTGCTGATCGTTTCTTTCCAATAGCACATGTTCATTTACAAGCAATCGCCAACCCATATCAGCATGATGTTGCTTGAGTTGTTCGAGGTTTCGTTTTTTCTCCTCGTCTGAAGGCCAGCGAACATAGTCACCGTAATCATGGTTCCCAAGTACAGAATAGACACCCATCGGAGCTTTCAATTGATTGAATACTTCGATGTAGGGAACAATCTCATCAGCCCGGTCATTTACAAGATCGCCGGTAAATAAAATCAGATCGGGTTTTTCGCGCATTATCGCAGCAATACCCTCTGCTACCGCATCCGGATCATCAAAACTCCCCGAATGAACATCTGAAATCTGGATAATCCGCAGGCCTTTAAATTCGTCGGGTAAATTTTTTAATAGCAACTTTTGCCGGGTGAGGTTGTAGCGATACCGGTTGCGCATTCCGTAAACCAGGCCCGCAGTCAAAGCTCCACCAATAACCAAAGCCGTTTGTGAGATAAACGTAAACCGGCTGATAAACCGTGAACCTTCGGGCGGACTGCCGACAGGATGATTTTTAAACGAAAAAAGGAAGCTAACTAAATTAGGGATTATCAGAAGAATATCGGCAAGCAGCATAATCACTGCCACCATCACTTTTCCGATAAAAACGCCAATAAAAATATTCACCACATATTTTAACGAAACCGAAGGCCATCCACTCCGTCCAAAATGTGGGAAAGCATACAAACTCCACAAAGTTACAAGCGACAAAACCGTATAAAGCAAAAATAACCACCCGTATAAAGTCCCGTTGGCTGGCCGTAAAACCGTGCGAACGGCAACAAACGAATAATATTCAACGACAAGCACAAAAAGGCCAAAAAACAATAACTGTTTACTAATCATGTTTCTGTTTTCAATTTTGGGTTCAATCCATTCCCATCATCTTCACATTCCTGAACATAAATAGATTATCGCTGAGCCTCACAGCCTTGCCGCTGGCAGTGGTCACATTCCTGAGGATTATCTCCTTGGTTACTATATAAGGAAACTTCCCCACGTAGGAATCGTCGGTCATTTTAGAGTTGAAATTGGCAAAAATGGCTGGTCCCAGGTAATTTTCCGGATGATTGGCGTCGTCGATACGAAGGGTTTCAATGGTGATTCGTTCCGGCATATAACAGGTGTAACCGAAATCATGCTGCCCCGAGTTGGAGCCACCGATCAAGCTGGCACTAACCGTTCTTCCGTCCGCCGGCACGAAAATGCAGTTGCGGATAACTAACTCTCCCTGCCATGTACTGCCATAGTCAGAGCGCAGATTAATGAGAGTCCTTCCGCGGATGGTGGAATTCTCCACGGTAAATGTCCCGCTGCCAATGGCGTTTATTCCCTGGTGCCCCAAAGTTGAGTTGCGAATGGTGGCATTGGCAACTCCCATGTGGGCATCGAAGCGGGAAAAGATACAATTGTCGTAAACAAGATTTTTGCAATAGTTGGACCCCATGATTCCCCAGTACTTGCTGTCGTTGATATCATTTGTCTGGCTGCAGTTCACGAACGACACGTTGAGGGCCCGGCCGATGGAGATGTCGTAGGTGCCCATAGAAACCTGAACCCCTGCCGCGCCAATGGTCTGGTAGGTCTTGTGCCCGGTCAGGATAGTGTTCCGGACAGTTACATAGGCGCAGTCGCCAACATTGATGAAACCGCCATAAGGCGCGCCGTGGTCCCCTTCGTCGGTGATGCGGTGTTCCAAGCCATCCACTACAACATTGGAACGCCTGATCGCGATGCCCCGGCTGTAGTAGGTGTATTTCGATTCGGCATTGTTGGCAATTGTGGTGAAACGCCCTCCGGTGATGGACAGCGTCGTCTCGTCAATAGGAAGGGCGGTAATTTCAGTGATTTGGTCGAAGTCCCAAACGATCGGGGCATTCCTATCCACGTTGCCGCCTTTGTCAACGATAAAGATATCCGTTTGCGAAGAGCCGTTGTTTTGGTTCGCCCCAAACCGGATGTAACGTTTTACATTGGAATTGGTAACGGAGATAAGGCATGTTCCCGGCAAAGAGACGTCAATTTTCTCCTGGTTCCGCTTTAAGGAAGGCACCCCTTCAAGTTTAAACGCTTGCAGGTTGGAACTCACCATAAAAACATTTGCATTACGGTTTTGGACATTGGTATCGTCAATGATAAAGGCAGCCGTGCCGAAATCGGTGTTTGTATGGATGACCGCCGTGCGGTTCTTTCCGCCGATGTAGTAGGTGGCTCCTTCATCTGCTTTCACAGAAAGACCATGCTGATTTGCAAAGGCATGGGTCGCAGCTATTGCATCAATATCATCGGTTTTGCCGTCGCCTTTAGCACCGAAATCACTATAGCGAATGACGCCTTTGGCTTGAAATTTAAGAACATTCTTTGGCGGGACGTTTAGCTGCAATTCCCCATTTTCATTGGTGCTTAGCTGGGGTTTACCCTTTTGGGATGTTATCACCACATTTTCAAGCGAACCTTTTGCCTGCTTCTGGGCCATACTGAACACACTCGAAAATAAAAAGAAAAATAAGAGTAGGTATTGCACTGCGTGTGAATTTTTTATACGAATCATTTCAGAAAAATTTTAGAAATTATGTTTGCGCTAAAGATGATCATAAACGGGCAATTCTCTCGCACAAACATAAAAAAAATCAATTGGATGACTGAATTTTTTACCGCTGTAAGGAAGTTCCTTTTCCTTTCCGTCATAGTTCATATACAGAATTAAATGAAGAAACTAAAAATTTTTCTGGCGTCCATTGCTCCGGGTATTTCCCTAATCGGACATAATATTGGCACAAAAAGTATTACTACGATGGCTTCATTTTTATTATGGATAATTTGTCCGTTCATTTTATTTGGACAGGAAGTTTACATCGTTCCCAAGCCAACAAGTATAACTTTTGAAAAAGGAGAATTCAAAATAAATAATACGCTGGGCTATCAAATTTTTGGGACTACGGCTGATTCAATGAATGTGGGTATTGAGCAATTAAAAGCAGAGTTAATAAATAATTTCGCTACCGTTCTGTCAGAAAGTAAGCAGCCGGAAATATTGATTGGGATTCCTGACAAAAATGATTGGTTCAAACAAATGTGTGAAAAGAACCAACTGCTAAAAAAAGGGGATCTTGGCCAACAGGGCTACGAGCTTAAAATAGACCGCAATCAAATCATACTTGCCGCAAAAACCACACAAGGATTGTTTTATGGTGTGCAAAGTTTAAAGCAATTGATCCGGGGAGCTGAAAATAATGCTCTTACATGTTTAATCATCCATGATGTTCCGGCATTTAAATACCGTGCAGTAATGGATGACATAAGCAGGGGCCCGGTACCTTCAACAGCGTTTCTAAAGTACCAAATCCGGCGTGCATCCGAACTAAAACTCAACCTGTTTAACTACTATATCGAACATGTAGTGAAAACAAAATCATATCCTGAATTTGCCCCGGCAAATGGAGCTATAAGCATAGAAGAGTGGAAAGAGCTTTCGGATTATGCTGCGGATTATCACATCCGGCTTATAGGAGGTTTTCAGTCATTAGGTCATTTTGAAAAAATACTAGCTCACCCCAAATTTCAGCACCTTGGTGCTACTAACCGTTTGCTAAACCCGGGCACTCCCGAAAGTTTCCGGTTCCTGGAAAATATTTATACTGAAATGGCACCTGCTTTCAGCTCTCCGTTTTTTAATGTGAACTGCGATGAAACCTGGGACCTGGGAAGAGGAAAAACCAAAGAGCTGGCCGACAGTATTGGAATCGCCAGGCTTTATGCAAATCATGTAAACGGCATCGCTAAACTCCTGAGCAATCAGGACAAAACGATGATGATATGGGGAGATATTGCTTTGGCGCATCCCGAAATATTTTCGCTTATCCCAAAGGAAACAATCTTGCTTCCGTGGGAATACGGGGACAAAGACTCTTTTGCAGATTTTATAGATCCGATCGTTGAAAATGGTTTTGATTTTATGGTTTGTCCGGGGGTGTTAAACTCTAATCGGCTTTATCCATATCTTCACCAGTCGGTTAACAACATACGCAAATTTGTTGCTGAAGGATATGAAAAAGGAGCAATCGGAGTATTAAACACGGTGTGGGACGATGGTGGCAGGCATAGTTTTAACCGCGATTGGTATGGCGTGGCTTACGGTGCCGATCAGAGCTGGAACCCGGGGAACCGCGCGATAACTGACTACAACACATGTTTCTCCCGTGGTATTTATGGCGACCATTCTGAAACATTGCCAAAAGCAATCAATAAATTAATGGAGCTAAATGAATTGGAAGCAACACAGGAAATGAACAATCAGATTTTCTGGAGTACCATGATCCCGGAAAGGGGCGCAACCATTACTTTTAATATGGCCGACTGGCAAAATGTGCTCGACATAGCCAATCAGGCCGATAGTATTATTCAAACTAAGGCATTAAAAAAATACGCCGAAGAATTAGAATTCACAACTTTTGTTGTTCATCAATATAAATATCTTGCCGAAGGGAGAATGCGCCTGCTGGAGGCCGCCGACAAATACAAAAAAGCGTGCATTATTCAGTTCGAGAACCCGGGAGAGACGGAAAAGATTTTGGTGGAAGTTATGTCCCTACTCGGTACCTGCCACGGACAGTTCCAGGCACTAAAAGAAAACCTTGAAAGCTTGTGGAAAATGGAAAATCGGGATTATTGGCTCAACTATGCCCTGGATCCCTACAACGAAGTACTCAGTGATTATTCAGATATGGAAGAATCCGTGGCAAATGCTTTTGCTTTGTTCAAACAACAGAAACCGTTGCCTTTTCCAAAAGATGTGCGGCTTGACATAAGCGAACAGGAAGGGAGTTATTTTCAGTATTGGTTATTGTGCGGCCCTTTCCCTATTGAAAATGAAACAGGGCCCTTGTCCGATTTTCTTGAACCCATGGGTGGGGAAATAAATGCCAGACCCATCCCCGGGTTTAGTTTCCTTGCCAAAAACGGAAATGAATTTTCATGGACAAAATATGCCTCGCCCGTCAATGACCAAATAGATTTTAAAACCATTTATGAAAACAACACCGAGGTGGTGGCTTACGCATATTGTACCATTGAAAGTGAAAGTTCAACAGCGGTAACCGCCACTTTTGGAAGCAACGATGGTATTGAGGTTTTCTGTAACGGGGAGAAAGTTTTTTCTATCCGCGAAAAAAGAAGTGTTATCCCGGATGAAAACAGTTGCAAGTTGCAACTTCTTCCGGGGCAAAACCATATCCTTTTAAAGGTTGACAACTGGAAGGGCGGCTGGGGGTTTTCATTCCGCTTGGCTGAACAAAAAGTCAGGAGCCATAAACACAAATACCGAATAATCAATACTGCGGGAACATTTTAAAATAAAATATTATGAAACGAAAAAATTTGTATCTCATTTTATGTTTTGTGCTATTCATGCCCCGTGCGTTTTCACAAGAAACCGCATTACGTGCAGAACAGGTCCTCGAAGCAATTAATTCCGGGGCAAAGTACGCGTCAACGGTCATCCTCGACAACGATTTTAAATCGCGCTGCGACTACAACCTCACCGAGGGGGAATGGTATGATTATGAAATACCCTGGCATACCGGGCAAATTATTTATGCGTTAATAGAATCATCGAGGGTCACCGGGGAGCAATCGTATCTTGATGTTGCCAAAAAATCGGGCGACTGGTGGATAAGCCTTGAAATAAAGGATCATCCTAAATTAAAGGGGATGTTGGCCGCCCAGCACGGTGATCACGCCGGTGAGGTGATTGTGTTTGCAACCGTTTCAGACGGCACGGCAGGGCTCTTTAAACTGAGCGAAACAACAACAATAAACAAATATGCTGAAGTGGCCACCCGAGCCGGGGATTGGATGTTCCGAAACATGTACATAGAAGAAAAAGGGCTGTGCTATGACAATGTTGATCCTGAATCGGGCGAAGTGCTGACCACAAGCAGCCCGTTCTGGCCCGAAAAGGAAAATATTGGATTGTACGAGGTGGCCCGCCCGAACAACGAAGGCTCTTTATTTCTCGATATGTATAAATTCACAGGGGATGAAAAGTACAAAAAAGCATTTATTAACCTTTGCGAAAGCCTTGTGAAACTCCAGGGGGAAGAAGGCCTTTGGATGGATTTTATGCCAAATTTTAAAGAAGAAGGGAGTTATCACCCCCGGTTTAATTTATGGTATGCTGAATCGCTGATTGATGGTTATGAGTTAACAAAAGATAAACGCTATTTGGATGCCGCATTAAAGTGTGCACGGGTTTATGCCAAAGCTCAGGATAGCAAAGGGACCATTTATTACAAAAATTACATCAACGGAAAAGAACCAAATGAAAATTCCATTTGTGGGTCGGCCACATCTTTTTCAGCCATTGTATGGATGCGCCTGATTGAACATCAGGTTGGTCAGGAATTCCTGCCAAACATTGAAAAGACCGCAGACTGGGTTTATCGAAACCGTTTCTCAGATACGCATCCGGACCCTAATTTACGCGGTGCATTTTTAAATACCAGGGTGAGAAATAAAAAAGGTAAAAAATGGATTGTTAATCGCGATGTAGGGACTTCATTCGGGCTACGGTTTTTGGCAAAATACTACGATTTCCATTATGGAAAATAAAGTTTGTTAAGAACGCGTCCCCCTTTCAAAAAGGGGGTGGGCGACGCAGGAGCTCGGGGGATTATTTCAGCTTGGAATTTAGCTGTTGTAAACTGACAAAATCCCCCTTTGATTCCCCCTTTCAAAAAGGGGGACGAAGAAGGAGCAACTAACTATTGGATAAACAAACGGGTACTCATAAAAAATAAAATAAAACAAACCAGTTGTAAGGACTGAATGTATGTTTTTTCGTCATACAATAGTGAAATACCAATATTAATTTATAAAAAAGTATAGTTATGAAAAAAATTCTACTTCTCATTTCAATTTTCTTAATGGCTGTGAGTTCCTTTGCACAATATGGGGTTCACGCCGTTAACTGGCCCGCAATGGAAGAGGGCGTAACGATGGTTCCCGAAACAAGCATCTTCAGTGAAGGCGCTACTTCAGCAAAAGTTTCAAGTGTCGAAAACAAAGCAGCATTCCGCTCCGGGAGGTTTGATGTTGTGGAGGGTGCAGCTTTTAACTTCTCCATTGATGTCTTGGACAATACCGAAGATGCTAAACTTCGTCTCTATTTCTATTTCAGGGACGAATGTGGCAGCGATCTATGGAGCACCAGTATTTACAGTCCTGATTCGGTTAACTGGAATACACTAACAATTAGCGGCACCGTACCGGTTGGGGCAGTAGCGGCAGATGTGAAATTTAAAGTTTACGATGATGACGACATACCACTGTACATTGATAACGCAAGCTATACCGAAAACGATGGTGACAATCAATTTATAAACGGTGGGTTTGAAGATTGGGCAGAATTAACTACGCCGTCCGTCAGCAGCGACCAGCAGGTGGTAAGCAATAAAAATGGGTCTTACGTTGTTGCTTCGTCAAATGCAACAAGCGGTAAAATATATGTAGCAAAAGAATCTGTTGTTGTTGCCACCCAGGCCGACCTGGAAGCAGCAGTTACAGCAGGGAATGCCCATTCAGCGGATATAACAGCAGCGGGCACCAACATTGAAATACCAACGACAGGACTTGAACTTGGAAGGTACTTTTGTTATGCCGTTGATGGTGCCGGAAATGTTTCTGAAAAATCAAGGGATTGTGTTGAAATAATATTTGCCTACGATTTCCTCCCACAATTCTGGCCTGTTTACGAAGAAGGGGTAACACTGATGCGCGAAAAAACAATCGTTAAAGAACGCACCACTTCTTTAAAAGCTTTAACTACTGAATATAAAGCAGGCTTTAGGTCGGGTTCATTTGATGTTACGCCGGGCGAGGAGTTCACTTTTAGTATTGATGTAATGGACACTACCTCGAAAAGCAAGCTCCGCTGTTATTTTTATTTTAGGGACAATTGTGGAAATGAATTGGAAAGCAGCAGTGTTTATAGTGTTGACTCAACGGACTGGGCACCCATTGTAATCAGCGGCACAGTTCCTGAGGGAGCAGTTTCTGCCGACGTTAAGTTTAAGGTTTACGATAAGGTTGGTCATGCTTTATTTGTCGATAATGCTTCCTACGTTGAAGGTGCCGGCGAGAATATCTTTCCAAATCCATATTTTGAATATTGGCAAGATGTTTTAGCACCTTGGATACGTTACGATAGCCAAACCGCTACCAATGGGCCAAACGTAAATATCTCTTATTCAACCAATGGATCCTCGGGAAATGTTTATTTAGTCCCGGATACGCTTTCCGGATATACCCAAGCCAGCTTAGAGCTTCTTGTTACGGAACAAAAAGCAAATAAAGCTGCGCTAAGTACCGATCCGGAGCAGTTGGAAATAGCTACTTCTGCTTTGATTCCGGGAGCGTATAAATTAATAATAGTTGATGCTTCAGGAAATATTTCAGACGAATATGTGGCTTGCCTGGAAATCATTGAATTTGATGATGTGCTTCCAGTAGTTAAAGCTGAAGCTCAGGAGGCAACTGCTTCTTTAGGGCAATTTGTACTCGCCCAAAGTAACGAACCGGGTTGGGTATATATAATTATGGACGGAGAACCAGCAACCCGGTCAACAGAATTAGAAGCTGCGATACTTGCAAAAAAAGGAGCTAAATCACAAGTTGAGGTGGCCGATGCGGATGTCCAGATTTTAACAGACAGCCTTATTACAGGAACCTATTATGCTTATGCAGTTGACGAACAATTTAACATTTCGCTGAAAGGAGAAAATCAGATTGCCATTACCTATGCTGTGGGAATAAAAGATTTTGAAGATCTTGGGGTCAAAGTATATCCAAATCCGGTAAGCAATATATTAAACATTACTCAGGCTCAGCAGGTTAACAGGTATGAAATAACAAATATTGCAGGGCAATTAATAGAGTCCTCTATGAGTCAAAATTCAATGATCCGAATCAATACATCCGGCTACTCAAACGGCATTTACTTTCTTCAAATTTATTTAAAAGATGGCACTATGGGTAAAATGAAATTTGTAAAACAATAAATGAGTCCGGTCTAAAAAGGCGGTAAGCGGCTACTTCTCTAAATCGCAGAAGGCTCATCGTATTGAACAACAAATAATTATAAAATCCGCTAACCGCCTTTTTTATCATTATTTAGCTTTTTATACTGAACTCATAAATAGAAAATGCTCTTATTGAAATCCAATGGTGACAAAACAATTGAAACGACAACTCTTTCTCATTTTGCCATTCCTTATTGGCTTTTTCTTTATGGCAGAAGCCCAAAACGCTATGGTGAAGGGGCTGTTATTTGATAAGAACACGAACGAACCTTTGAGTTTTGCCAATATCGCTGTTAAGGGAACTCAAATAGGAACGGTATCCGATTTTGAAGGAAAATATACCTTGAGCAATATAAAGGCAGGTAAGCATGTCATCCAAATATCGTATGTTGGGTATAAGCCTGAAGAAAGGGAAATCACACTAAGCGAAGGGCAGGTATTAACGCTCGATGTTGCGATGACCATGGAAGCAATAATGGCTGACGAGGTTGTAGTTACGGCTCAGGCAATGGGGCAGGCATCGGCCATCAACCAGCAATTGTCGTCCAATACTATTATGAACGTGGTTTCAAAAGATAAAATCCAATCTCTGCCCGACCAGAATGCTGCAGAATCATTGGGGCGCTTGCCCGGAATGGCAGTGGTTCGCGATGCAGGAGAAGGTACAAAACTTGTTGTTCGCGGATTATCGCCAAAGTTCAATTCCATAACCGTGAATGGTGAACGAATACCTTCGACGGATTCTGAAGACCGTTCGGTGGATTTAAGCATGATATCTTCCGATATGCTGGAAGGCATAGAAGTAATAAAGGCACTTACCCCCGACAAAGACGGGGATGCAATCGGCGGGTCGGTAAATTTTGTGGTGAAAAAAGCACGCAAAAACTGGCACGGTACGGGTTCAGTTCAAACCGGCTACAATGGGCATGAAAAAAACTATGGGCAATACAAAGCAAGCCTTTCAGCCAGCAATCGTTTTTTCGATAACAAATTTGGGGTTATTTTTGGGTTGAATACTCAAAAAGCCGATAGAAGCTCTGATAAACTTGACGGCGACTATTTATTTGGCAGTGAAGGAGCAGACGGTGCAGTTATTAATATGCGCACCTTGAACCTGACCGACCGCCTTGAAAAGCGATATCGTTATGGGGGAAATATTACCATGGACTATGAGTTAAAAAACGGCTCTCTCATGTTTAGCAGCATCCTTGCCCGGACAGAGCGCGACGAAGTTCAACGCCGGCGAAGGTACCGGATAGAATCCGCTTACCAGGAGCATGAAAGCAGGACACGTGAGATAAATACAACAATGTTGACCAATTCATTGACCGGGGAACACAATTTTGGTTTTGTAGATATCGACTGGCGCTTATCGTATTCTAAAACGAACAATGAAACACCCTATTCGCATCGTTCCCGGTTTAGGGAGCTTGGTGCTTATTACAGTGACCTGATTGAAGACCAGGGCCCTGCTTTTATCCCGCAGGGAGCAAAAAATAATATCGACGTAACCTATTTTCTGGAGGGGTATTTAGATGATGAATCGGTTAAGGATAAAAATTACACCTCGCAAATCGATTTTAAATTTCCTTTTAAGTTTAGCAATGAAATTTCCGGTTATATTAAAACCGGTGCGAAATACAGGGGAAATGAAAGAGACCGTGATTTTAACCGCCGGATAACCCCTTTTGGGACAATTGATAAAATTGCAGTGGATAATCCGGGCCGTTGGACTTTAACAAGAGATGGAAAGGTACAGATGTCGAATTTTCTTGGGGAATTTGATGCCGGAAACTTTCTTGACGGGCAATATGAATTTGGCCCGGGCTTAGATGTTGGAAAGATCAATGATTTTGGAAAAGAATTTGAACCTATTTATAAGGTAGATGGAACCTACGACCTTGAAGATTACACCGCAGGCGAAGACATTGTTGCCGGTTATATCATGGCAGAATTGTACCTTGGCAAAAAGTTCACATTTATTCCAGGGGTTCGTCTGGAAGCAACCCGGAACGATTATAAAAGTATTGTTGGGACTCCCGTGAATTTTGATGATTATGGAACCGGAATCGTGGAAGCAAAAGATACCACCGGGCAGCGGAATTATAATGTTTTTCTACCTATGTTCCAAATGCAGTATAAACCAACCGGTTGGTTCGATGTACGAATGGCTGCCACAAATACAATTTCGCGCCCTAATTATTTCAACCTCGTGCCGTGGGAACGGATTCGGAATTCGGAAAGTACAATTGAACGGGGCAACCCGGATTTGAAAAACACTTCTGCCTGGAATTACGACCTCTTTTTATCATTTTACAATAAACTCGGGTTATTTACCATTGGCGGGTTTTATAAAGAACTTGACGATATTGACTATATAAGGAGCAGCAGGATTACTAAACCAGGTACTTACTATGGATATACAATTATTCAACCTGTGAATGCAGATGCTATAAGCACCGTGAAAGGTATTGAAATTGATTTGCAGACCAACCTGCGCTTCCTCCCATCCCCCTGGAACGGAATTCTTATCGGGGCAAACTTCACCATTATGGAGTCAAAAACATATTACCCGCTTTTTGATATTGGCCGTGATCCTGAAACCGGATATGCCTATATAATAGACACGGTAAGGGCCGGGCCTATGCCGGGACAGGCAGAAAAATTGGCAAACGTATCAATTGGGTACGAACGAAAAAGTTTCTCTGCCAGGCTGTCCATGTTGTACCAGGGCGAAAGCCTTGCCGTAGTTGGCACCCGTACAGAATTGGATGGATATACCGATAAGCTGTTCCGAATGGATTTGGCCATTCAACAAAAATTTGGCAAAAGATGGAGCTTGTACCTTAATGTGAACAACATGACAAACAGCGCCGATAAATCATACCTGGGGAATAAAAAGTACCCAACTGCCGAAGAATATTTTGGAATGACTGCTGACTTAGGGCTTAGATTTAAATTTTAAGCCACTATTTATATTGACGACATTTTACACTTAAAAACACTGATCATGAAAAATTTTTTACTTAAATCCGGTTTTTTTATTTCGATGGTTTTGTGCTTCGGGATAACGGGGGCGCAAAATGTGGTGAAAGTATCACCGGGCTTTGCAACCTTAAATAATGCAATTACGGACGAGGCTGCAAAAGGGGTTGATATTGTTTCAAATACAATTTTTGAATTGAAACGTGGTGGAGTTTATTTACTGAACGGTTCTGTCCAGAACGATGGCTTTGCATTAAACATCCGGGCGGAAGAAGGAAACGGGGAGCGTCCAAAATTAATTCCTGCAGTAGCTTCCGGCGGGGAGTCTGAAAGACCATTCCGCCCAAGGGGGGATTTGTCAATCAAGGGGCTTTATGTTACGAATAAAGATGAACTCGGTAGGATTAACCTTCGATTAATTCGATGTTCGGCAGACAATATTACCGTTAGAATCGATGATTGCACACTGGATATGGACAACCAGGCAGCTATTCGTCTCGACAACAAAAATATTTCCATATTCCTGACTAATTCAACCATCTCGAATATTGGCCTGCCTTCAGATCCTACAAATGGCAGGGGTATTGACGACAGAGGAAATGATATTGACAGCCTGGTAATTGAAAATTGCACGTTCTACAATATTACCAGCCGTATTTTACGTGATGATGGCGGGATAATTAATTATAGCCGGATCAATCACAACCACTTTGTGAATGTTGGGCAGAGATTAGTAACCTTTGGGGAAGTAATTGAAGCAGAATTTACGAACAATTTGGTGATTAACTCAGGTTTCTATGGGTCATATCCAGGATCAAATTATGAGTTGATAGAATTGGACACTTTGAAAAAGGACCTTGTTGACCAGGGAATTACCCAAACTGTAAAAATGAACAACAACAACTTTTCGCTGAGTGAAGAAATCACCGGTTTATTTCCTGATTCCATTGCCATTACCCCTGTGTATGATTCTATAGCCCAGCTTTTTGCCGATGCGCAGGGTACAGCCGCCACACAGTTGAGCGAGCATGTAACTTTTACAAAAGGTGCAGTCCTGCCGACCTATATTGTTTCGGTTTACTGGGGCAATCCGGAAGGCACACCTTCGTGGGACATTACAGGAACCCCTTACGATTTTGAATATGCAAATACATTTCAATCCTACACCTACTCTGATGCCGGGCAGCCGCTGGGAGATTTAAGGTGGTTTGACATGGATATTATTTCCGGTGCAAAAACGATCCTGAATGTGTCAGATGACGGCTTGTCGTTTCAATTGTATCCCAATCCGGCAACTGGCGGACTTAATCTACGTTTCAAACTGGAAAAAGCAGGGGATGTTGAGATTGGCTTGTATAATATGGTGGGGCAAAAAATCCGCTCAATTGAAAAGGGGTATTATACTGCCGGTTCGCATACGGTTCATTATGATATTTCGAACCTGAATGCCGGAATGTATATTTCCAAAATAACTTCGGGGAACATAAATAATTCGGAAACGGTGATTATAAAATAACATTTTATCAGAATCTGAAATTTACGCCAAGCCTGCTCCACCACCCAAATGTGTCTAATTGATAGATACGGGTGCGGTCGCCCCAAAATAATACTTGTTTGCTGTTGGTGATATTGATAAACTCGGCAAACAAGGTTATGTTTTTACTTAACCGGTAGGTACTGTTTACATCCAATTGCAAGCGCTGATCCTGGTAAATGTCGGAATTGCTGTCAATTCCGGACTGATAGATAAATTCACCGTTATAGTTTAAAGAAATCCTGCTCTCTATCCTTTTTTGCGTGTAAGCCAAAGCAGCGTTCAGCGTATGTGGTGCCTGTCCCGGGAGTTTCATAGACGATTCATTTGCAGTCACAGCATTTGACCCCGTGTAGGTGTAATTAAAGTAAACTCCAAAGTTTTTCCAGGCACCGGGAAGAAAATTTAATCTTGACTGGTAATTTGTTTCAATTCCCCAGACCGATGCTTTTTCCCCATTTAGCGACTCCAGAATACTCCATTTATCACTAAAACGCCCTGAGAGGTACGAGGGAAGCAATGATTCGTCGAAAGCTTGCATGTGCTTATAATGAAAATCAGAAATCGATTTGTAAAACAGGCCGCAGGAAAAAAGCCCCGGTTCAATGAAATATTTTTCAAATGTAAGGTCGAACATATTGGCGTACGATGGCTTAAGCGAAGGATTGCCAAGGTGAATAACAGTATGGTCAGATTCGGCATACACCGAAGGGACAATTTCGGTATAATCGGGCCTTGCATATCCAGTTGTATAAGCAAGGCGCAGTACTTTCTTCTCCGTAAGGTTTATTTTCAATTGCAAGTTGGGCAAAATAAATAAATAGTTATCCTGTTCTTCCCGCAGGGTAGGAGGCTGTCCGTACTCTGTTACTTGTGCCTGGTAGGTCGAATTTGTTTGTTCAATTCTCATTCCGCCCAATAACAAATAGTTGTTGATTTTTATCCTGCCCATCAGGTATCCGGAGAAAGTGCGTTCATCGGCATGGTAAAAATAGGATTCATCGTTAAACTGGGAGCTTTCAATATTTTTATTAAAATCATTCCTGTTTTCAGCTACAAATTGGCTCATTTTGCCTTTATCCAGCGAGGGGCCAAACCTGACTTTCCCGTTAAGGAAGTTGTCGGGTTCGCTGTTGCTCATAAGGGAAACAAACAAATTATCTTCATTTTCCAGTAACACATCGTACGCATCATTGTTAGCATCCCTGGAATTCACCTGTTTTGAATACTTGATACCTGCATTAAATTCTCCCCTCACTGCATTGATGTAATAGATTTGTGATACATCTATTTTGCCTGAATAGTTTTTCCCATTAACAAAAACGTTATTGTCGTAGTAGTATTTATAATCGTTTGGCAGGGAAGGATCATGTATGTCCTGGTCAAGCCCAATTGTCGATACATAAGGATAGTCGTTATACAGCTTATGGATTTTCAAATCAATGTTCCGGCGTTCAAAAACCGAAATGTCCGATCGCTCTTCCAGTTTTGAACCGGAATACAGCATTTGATAATTCAAGCCAAAATCATTTAATTGTGATTGTCCCCTAAAACTAAGCGTAACTATCTCTTTTTGCGTGTTTCTACTATTAATATCTCTTCTCAATCGCCCATCTTTTACCGTATCTGGCGCAACAAATGTTCCACGGCTAAATCGGTAACGCGTCCGGTTCCGGATATCATTGTCCTCTCTTTTGCTATACATTATATTTAGAAACATTTGCGAGCCCGGACTGATTTTATAATCAACTGTTGAAAACAAACCGGTACGGACCATTAATTCGGCGAGTATCATTTTCATTCAAATCAATTGGGCGGTGTTACGGTA
>CAZNEV010000097.1:0-15531 GCA_964572085.1 uncultured Maribellus sp.
AAATACAGTATAAAAGCAGTTAAGTCAAAATTATGGAATTAAAATTTTGTTAAGACACATGTGCGAAGAAAAGAATGAAGAAGAAAAACTTGCCCGTCTTGAATGCCCAACGTCCATGTTGGGCAGGGAGAAAGAAAGAGAATGATTTTAGACAACAAAAATGAAAACAAAAAGGTTTACCAGTGGCTGAAGGAATATACAGAATCTGGCAAAATTGATATTGTTACGGGCTATTTCACAGTTGGTGCGCTGTCCTATCTTTCACACCAGATAAATGAAAAAATACAAGCATTTAGAATGGTACTTGGCGATATCGTCAACATAGATATGATGCAGGATCGCACTATAGATTTACTGAGTGAAAACATCGCGATTGAAGCAGCACTTAAACTGAGTTCGGTAGCCAAGGAAGCTGTTGAGTTCCTGAAACAAGAAAAGGTTGAAGCGAAGACCCTTGAACCAAATTTCTGCCATGCCAAAGTATATCTCTTTAATCCGGAAAAAGATGATAGGCATAAATACTTCATATCAGGTAGCTCCAACCTTACAGAAGCCGGTATAGGTCTTAAGGAAACAAACAATATTGAACTGAACATTGCAGAAACTGGAAATAACAATCAGTACCTTGAATTGGTAAAGTGGTTTGATGAACTATGGAAAAGTAAAGAAGCACATAAATCTAAAACCATTGTTGATGAGAGTGGGAAGAAACATACCACACCATTTAAAGAGTATTTAATAGAAGCAATCGAAAGAATCTTTATAAAATACACCCCAAAACAACTGTATTACAAAGTCCTTTTTGAACTCTTTGGCAATCAGTTATTAACAGAACAAGACAATCCCGAATTTAACCGACAAGTCGGTAGATTGGAAAATACGGTCATATACAATACACTCTATGATTTTCAGCAAAAAGGTGTTCTAAGTATTATAAGAATGATTCAAAAATATGATGGTGCAATCCTTGCCGATGCTGTTGGATTAGGAAAGACCTGGAGTGCCCTTGCCATCATGAAATTCTTTCAAATGCAAGGCCGTGAAATTATTTTGGTTTGTCCAAAAAAACTTCAGCATAACTGGCATAGATATAGAAGACATCAAAATTCAAAATTTGAAAAAGACCAGTTAGAATATTTTATACGCTATCACACAGACATGCACACAGAAAGAATGGAACGATATACCGACATAGCAGATAAGTTTTTTGTTAGCGAGAAACCTAAGCTATTTGTAATTGATGAGAGCCATAATTTACGGAATGGCAAATCACAACGATATAATTTCCTTGTAAATGAAATCCTGAAGAAAAATGATGATGCAAAAGTTCTAATGCTTACTGCAACCCCTATTAACAACACCCTGATTGACATCAGAAATCAATTCAAACTGGTTAAACAGGGTAATACGGATGGTTTTTACGAATCTCATTCGATAAGAAATGTAGACCATCTTTTTAATCGTGCGCAGCACGCTTTTTTTAAATGGCGCGAAGGCGAAAATCTCAAGATAGCAGATTTCATTAAAATACTTCCCAGTGATTTTTTCCGGCTAACAGATTCTTTAACTGTTGCACGCACCCGGCCTATGATTGAGAAGCAAAATACAGGCTTATTCTTTCCTAAGAAACGAAAACCTGAAAATATCTTTGTTACCCCAAAGCAAATAGGCAACTTTGACAGCTTTGAAGAATTGTTCGACCATTTCCCTCCGCTCTTATCTGGTTACCAGCCGACTTTTTACATAGAACAATCTGAATATGTAGAAAAAATACACGATGAGCGACAGCGGGACAGATTCCTCGTTAAGATGCTGTATATCTTACTCGTAAAAAGACTGGAATCGTCCTGGTTCTCATTCCATTCTACAGTGGGTAAAATTCTTGCTCACCACCAAAACGCACTCGACAAAATAAATCAATATGAACAAGGCAAAAAGAATGTTGAAATTGAAGATGCTTTTGAACAGGACATTTTCGATGAGGATGAGCAGGAAGATTTAGCAGACGATTTATCCCTCGGCAAAAAACGTCCAATAAGCCTTGCCGAAATTGACAGCGCAGGGAACCTTGGCAATTTAAAAAAAGATTTGAAAAAGGATATAGACGCACTAGACCTGCTTAATAGAAATTTGCTGAGATTTAGGGATGATTTGACTGCCGAGACAAAAAAACCACGTAATTACAAAAGTAAAGATGAGAAACTGCAATCACTCATTGAAAAAATTAATGAAAAACGCGATGCAGGTAAAAACGAAAACAACCCCAAGGTTGTCATTTTCACTGTTTATAAAGACACCGCATTTTACCTATTTGATCAGTTAATAAAGCGGGGGTTTAAAGACCTTGCAGTAATTAGTGGTGATGTATCAAAAACTGATTCTTCCGCACATGAAACCAAGCTCTTTGAGCCAATTTTAGAGCGGTTTGCACCATTCACAAAACTATTCAATGAAAAAGAGTGGAGTTTTATACCAAGTTCGCCAAATCTCACAAAAGATAAGCAATATACAGAGTGGCTTGAATGGTTGTCTGAAAATGATAAAAAAACTTACGAGCAGATAAAGAACCCTATAGATATTCTTATCTCAACAGATGTTTTGAGTGAAGGCCAGAACCTGCAAGACTGTGATATGGTTATCAACTATGATATACACTGGAATCCTGTACGGGTAATTCAACGAATGGGGCGTATCGACAGGCTTGGATCACCGAATAAAGAAATTTTCGGAATAAATTATTGGCCTTCGGATAATATCAATACTTATTTGAACCTTAAAGGACGAATAGAAGAACGAATGGCAATGATGAAGTTGGCTGGTTCGGAAGTTAATCTTGAATTCTCTGATTCATTTAAGGAGATGGCTACCGACGCAGATTTTGAACATAAAATGAATGAAAAAATGCTCAAGCAGATGCAGACATCATGGGATGATATTGAAGGGCACGAATCAGGCCTGGGATTTGACAATCTCTCTCTTGAAGATTTTCGACAGGATTTGCTCGCAGAGCTTCAGAAAGATGAAAACTTCTATAAAAGAATGCCCAAAGGGGTATATACCGGCTTTAAAGCAGACAAATCTATTTGCCCCGAAAATGGGATTATTGCATTACTCGGCTTTCCGGCAAAGCCACCAAAAGCACTCAGCTATGAATACCAAACTTATGATTTGATATACATCGACAAAGAGGGAAAGCAGGTGCTGTTAAATCAAAAAGAAGTTTTAGATGCTCTTTCCCTACATAAAGAAGAATCCCGTTTCGTTCCGGAGGCAATAGAAAAAGGTGAAGAGGAGGCCATAGGTGGACTTGTAAACACCTTAAAAAAATGGCTTGAAGCACAATCAACAGAAGAAGAAATACTTGAGGACGGGACTGTTAAGAAACGAGCTGGATCAGAAACAAAAGATATCTTGTCAAAACTAAAGACCGGCGATAGCCTTACACTTACACGCGTAAAGCAGAATATAAGTGTGAGCGAAAAATACCAACTCCAAAATTTTGACTTAATCACATGGTTCCTTGTGAACTAAGAGGTAGAAAATATGAACTTGAATGCACTGGAAAAGAAGGCTGATTTCTTTAACGGCCTAAAAACATTGTTTGCATCGCTGAATGTGCCGGTGAACTACATAGACGAAAAATCAATCGCTCCCAAAGAAATACTATCTAAAACTTTTAAAGAAAATATTGAAGCATACCAGCTTATGGATGATGTTTTCATCCTGGGTATGGTTGATAATGCAGCTTTTGAAGGGAAAAAAAGCGAAACAATAGTTGGTATCGAAAAGGGAAAGAAAGACTATGATGGTATTCTTCTTTTCGGTGTTACTCTAAAAAACCGGGATAAAGGATTACTACCGACCCGGAGTCAGCTATCTGAAATAACACGAGCCTTTAATCGGGAATTTCACTATACGCCTGTTGTTGTGGTGTTCAAATATGAGCATTACATCTCAATTGCTAATGCTGAGCGAATTACCTACAAACAGGAATGGCGGGAAGGCGAAAAAACAGGTAAGGTCTCAATCTTAAGAGATATTAATGTAAATAAACCACATACCGGCCACTTAAAAATATTACAGGAACTAACCATCAGCCGAACCGGTAAGGGGGCTGTGAATACATTCGCAGCTCTTTATACCTACTGGCAGTCTGTTTTTAATGTTTCTATTCTAAACAAACAGTTTTACAAGGAGCTTTCTGACTGGTACTTCTGGGCGCTGCAGGAAGTCGCTTTCCCGGCGACAAACTATGCCTCGGATAAGAACAGCCCGCTCAAAGAAGAGGAGCGGGTTAAAGAGCACAACGCGAAAAATCTTATCCGGATGCTTACCCGGCTTTTATTCGTCTGGTTTGTGAAGGAAAAAAACCTTATCCCCGAAGAGCTTTTTGATGAAACTTATATCAGGGATAATCTGATAAATGGCTTTGAACCGCGCAAGAAAAAGGGCTTTGACCATAAGGCTCAGGGTGGTAAATATTATCGGGCTATTCTGCAAAACCTGTTCTTTGCCACACTCAACCAAACTGTCGGCAAGAGGGAATTCCGCAAAGACGGACAGCAGATGAATGTTACGAACCTGATGCGGTATGAAAGCTATTTTAAAACACCCAAGGCGTTTATCAAACTGGTAGAAGATGTGGTGCCGTTTATGAACGGAGGCCTTTTTGAATGCCTGGACAGCCCGGACCCCCTGCTGAAAGGCAAAAGGGGCGGCGATGTCATTATTTATGAAGACGGATTTTCCGACCGGAAAGATAACTCACTTTGCGTTCCCGATTATATCTTCTTCGGCACGGATGAACACGCCGACCTGTCCGGTGAGCTGGGCGATAAAAAACAAAAAGATGTTACCGTCAATGGGCTTATCAATATTCTGAAAAGCTATAAGTTTACCGTTACCGAAAATACGCCGATTGAAGAAGATATCGCGCTCGACCCTGAACTTCTCGGCAGAGTTTTTGAAAACCTGCTTGCCAGTTACAACCCGGAAACAAAAACCACCGCCCGAAAACAGACCGGAAGTTTCTATACCCCGCGAGAAATCGTCAATTATATGGTGGACGAATCGCTCAAGGCATATCTGAAACAGAAATTAGAACCTGTGGGACAGGCATTCCTGCCTGTCCATGAAACTATCTATGAAACTGTCTATGAAACAAATAATATAAAAAAAACAAAAAGACATTTACCGCATTGGCATTTGAACGGTTCCTATTATTTTATAACCTTTAGAAAAAAAGTTACCCCTCCTTGCTTAACAGAAACAGAAAGGAAAATAGTAATCGATCATATTATTAAGGGGAATGGCACATTTTATGAGCTTGTTTGCACTGTAGTAATGCCGGATCATGTTCATATTATTTTAAAACCCGAGAGAAATTATGATTTGAGCGGGATTATGAAAGGAATTAAGGGTATTTCTGCGAATTTGATAAATAAAGTGAATAAAACAACTGGCACAGTTTGGCAGGATGAATCATTTGATAGAATAATCCGCAACGAGAAGGAATTTTTTGAAAAGATTAATTACATGTATAATAATCCAATTAAAAAGGGCATGATAGAAAAAACAGAAGACTATACCGGATGGTTTTTAAAGACTTTCCTGTCCGATAATTATAAAGAAGGACAGACAGGAATGTCTGTCCTACCGTTATCTATTGAAAATCGTTTAAATGACCTTTTTTCGTATGCGGATAATCCTAATCCATTTACCGATGAAGAAACCCGTATTTTAATCAACGCCATCGATAACTGCAAAATCATCGACCCAGCCTGCGGCTCCGGCGCTTTCCCTATGGGTATCCTGCACAAGCTAGTGCATGTACTACATAAACTTGATGCAAACAACGTGCTATGGAAAGAGGTTCAAAGGAAAAAAGCAATCAAGGAAACAGAAGAAGCTTTTCAAATCGGCAATAAAGAAGAAAGAGAAAACCGCCTCAAAGAAATAAGTGACGTCTTTGAACATAATTCAGATGACTACGGACGCAAACTTTATCTGATTGAAAACTGTATTTACGGTGTGGATATTCAACCCATAGCCACGCAGATAAGTAAGCTTCGGTTTTTCATCTCTCTGATCGTTGACCAGAAAACGGATAAAACCAAGAATAATTTCGGTATTCGTCCGCTTCCGAATTTGGAGACCAAGTTTGTCGCTGCGAATACGCTTATTGGAATTGAGAAGCCGCGGGGCTTCCTAAGAAATATTGAATTAGATAAACTCGAAGAGAGCTTGAAAGCCGTGCGTCATCGCCTGTTTTCAGCAAAAACACCTGCTAAAAAGAGAAAACTAAGGGATGAAGACCAACGATTACGCGAAGAGTTGGGCAAATTTCTTGAAAATGCAGGCTGGCGCAATGAAAGTGCGAAACAAGTTGCATCATGGGATCCATACAATCAAAATGTAAGTAGCCAGTTCTTCGACCCTGAATGGATGTTTGGGGCTACAGATGGGTTTGATGTGGTGATTGGAAATCCGCCGTATATTAGTGCTTTAGATTTTTCAAAAATTTATGGTAAAAATTTAAGAGAGAAGCTTAATAGTAACTTTCAATCGGCTACTGGTACTTATGATTACTTTGTGCTTTTCATAGAACAAGGGCTAAGATTATGTAAAAAATCAGCCTTGCTTTGTTTTATAACACCCAATAAATATCTTTCCGCTAAATATGCCGAAGGATTACGTAGTTGGGTTTTAGGGAATGCAACAGTATTGAAAATTCTTGATGTATCAAAAATTTCTGTGTTTGAAGAAGCTTCGGTATATCCAATCGTTTCAATATTCAGAAAAGATAATATTCAGTTAAGAAATGTTAAAGCAATATTACCGGAAACTTTAAGATCTGATGTATTTAAAATTGAGGATTATAAAACATATTTGATTCCGTATGAGCTACTTAAAATATTACCGCAAAATATTTGGGGTTTTATTTTGTCAAAAAATGTTCTTTTATTGAATTCAGTACTTAAAAACACACAATCTTTATCAAATTTAGGTGCAGTTAATGCAACATCAACAGCAGCAGAAGCAGATGAGTACGGTAAGCATTTGAGTAATGTTAAATCTGTTGATGCAAAAAAAGTAATAAACACGGGTACTATTGAGCCATATATTGCGCTATGGGGAAATGCTGAAATGACCCATGCTGGGCAAAAATTTATGACACCTTTCTTACCTTTGAAAAAAGCTAAAGTAAACCAACGGCGGATTGAAATGTACAATTCATCTAAAGTAGTCTTTGCTAAAATGGCAAAATCGTGTGAAGCTGTAATTGATTTAAATGCTGAATTCGCTTCATTAAATACAAATTGCTTTTATAATCCCAAGAATGATATTTCTATTGAATATATTGGAGCAATCAGCAATTCAAAACTATTTATGTTCGTATATGACCTGTTTTTTGGTGCATTAAGAATGAGTGGTGGATATTACCAATTCCAAGCACCGCAGTTACGCGTTATCCCAATTGCTGATTGTGATTTTTCACAATGTGAAATATTCAATAAAGTAGTACATATTGTAATATTTAGTCTAAATGGCAATATGAAAAATATAAAAGGAGCTTTCAATAAACTCATTGACTCAATGGTCTACGAACTCTACTTCCCCAACGAAATCAAAGCTGCCGATGCCGAGGTGCTTAAGCATTTGACAGGTCTGCCAGAACTCAAAGACGACTGGAGCGATGAGAAGAAAATGAAGACCATCGAAAAAGTGTATCAGGAGCTTTCCGATCCGAAGCATCCGGTTGCTATCGCGATGGAGCGGCAGAAGACGGTGAAGGAAGTGAGGATTATCGAGGGGGTTGGATAAATGAATCAGCTTACGCCGTCAGCAGTGGTGAGCTTGTCGAACCATGGCTCCAACTGAAGAAGACGGGCAAGTTTTTTAGGAGAAGGAAGATAAAAACGCACATGTGTAAAGAAATGGTTGAATTTGAAAGCCGCCTCCCAAGCACATATACAACAATCGGCCATACAAAATGCCTGCCGCAGGTGCAACACAGGCAATTCACAGAGACGCAAAACGTTGGCAGCAACCCTAAAACAACAGGACAGCGTAACATTTTACGGACAGACACGGACAACAAAGATTTCGGCAAGGCCGTTTGGCTATCGCTTCGCAAAATGCAAAAGAGCCACACGTTTTTTATTTTTAAATTAAGGTGTGTGGCACATTTGCCATTTGCCCGACCGCACAACTAATTCGTTTGACGGGAAAGTATTATTTTAGCTGAGTAATATGGAAAAGAAAAAAAACAAATTCAAAGCGATTGATTTCTTCTGCGGTGCGGGCGGAATGACTACTGGATTTCGCAAAGCCGGAATTAATGTTATTGCTGGAATTGACATTGATAAAGAATGCAAAGAAACTTATGAAAGAAATAATAAGGGTTCAAAATTTATTTGCACTGATATCAAAAATATTTCCTTTAAAGAATTTGAAAAACAAACTGGAGTAACAAAAAATGATAATGAATTAATTTTTATCGGCTGCAGTCCGTGTCAATATTTCAGCAAAGTAAAAACCGATAAAAAGAAATCGGAAAAATCAAAAAATCTTTTGACTGATTTCAAAAAGTTTGTTGATGAATATAATCCCGGTTTTATTGTTATTGAGAATGTTCCGGGAATACTCACAAAGGAGGTAAGTCCTTTGAATGATTTTTTAGTTTTTTTAAAAAGCAAAAACTATCATCACGATAAAGCAATTATCAATGCTTATAAATACGGTGTTCCGCAGATAAGGAGGCGATTTTTACTTATTGCTTCAAGGGTAACTGATAAAGTTGCTTTACCGATTGCCAATACAAAAACAAAATTACTTACTGTAAGAAAGTTTATCGGGGATAAGAACACGTTTAAACCTATTCCGGCAAGACATAAGGACACTACACATTTTTTACATACAACTGCGGGACTTTCCGACAGCAATCTCAAGCGAATATTGATAACTCCTCATAACGGAGGAACTAGAGCAGCATGGAAAGATACCGATTTACAAATACCTGCATACATCGGTAAAGACAATTCCTTTCAAGATATTTACGGCAGAATGCACTGGGACAAACCTGCACCAACCATTACAACAAAATTTTTAAGCATATCAAACGGACGCTTTGCTCATCCGGAACAAGACCGTGCAATTTCTTTGAGAGAAGGAGCAACGCTGCAAACTTTCAATAAAGGATATAAATTTTATGGCAACAGCATTGGTTCTATTGCGAGACAAATAGGCAATGCCGTTCCGCCGGTGCTGTCAAAAAAAATTGCATTGTCAATAATAAATACGAAATAAGATGAGCGAAGAAAAATTAATAATGACATTTGAAGCAAACACCATAAAGCATTTGGGTGTTAAAATGTACGCTAATATGCCACCTGCATTGGCGGAGTTAATTGCTAATGCCTATGATGCATGTGCAACAGAAGTTCATGTTCGTTTGTATGATGCTGATGAAAAGAAAGTAATTGTTGAAGACAATGGTGTAGGAATGTCGTTTGATGAAGTTAACGGATACTTTTTAAGAATTGGAAGAAACAGAAGAGAAGAAAACCAAGAACCACCTTGTAAAAGAGTTCCAACCGGAAAAAAAGGTTTAGGGAAATTAGCTTTATTCGGTATAGGGGACACAATCAATATAACTACTTATAAAGAAGACAAAGAAGGTGTAAGTTTTAATCTTGACTGGAAAGAAATTCAAAAGTGGAAGGGAGCGGATTACGAACCTAAATATGAAATTTTACCAAAAGAGAAAAAACTTATAGGAACAAAAATTACATTAACCAATTTAAAGAGGAAAACCGGTTTTCCTGTTGAGGAATACGCAGAGAGCATTGCGATGCTGTTTAACTTTCAAGATAAGTTTGTTGTGTATTTAACTCTGAATGACAGCAAGCCGATAAAGATTGATAGCAAATTAAAGTATGAGAATATTACTCCCGAATTTGAATGGGACATTCAAAAAATTGTTGATGTAAACGAGAAGGACTACGCTGATAAAAAAGAAATTCAGGGAACAATTATTACAACCGAGAAACCTTTAAAAGCTGACTCAACAGGTATTGCATTGTTTGCGAATGGCAGAATGGTCAACCGCCCTGAATTTTTCGGATTGTCTGAATCAAGCAACTTTTATTCATATGCTACTGGTTGGCTCAATATTAATTTCATTGACAATTGGAAAGAGGATGTAATTTCCACAAACCGTCAATCTATTGATTGGGAAAATGTAAAAACTGCTGAATTGAAAAAATATCTTATGTCTTGCGTTTCAATCATTCAAAGACAATGGAGGGAATTAAGGAAGGAAAAGAAGCAGGAAAATATTTCTAAAAAGGCAAAAATCAATGTAAAGGACTGGTTGAATAAACTGCCTGAAAAAGTTCAAGAGCAGGTTGAAACCATAGTAAATCTCTTGGATGATACCGCAGAATTATCAGAGCATACACAACAAAAGGCAATTAAACTTCTTCATGAAATCGCACCTGAATATGCCAATCTTCATTGGCGGAATTTGGAAAACGAAATTAAAGATGTCTCGGAAAAATATTATCAGAATGGAGATTATTACACAGCTTTTATTGAGGGGCTGAAGAGGTATGCTAATGAAGTAAGACAAAAATCAGGAATGAATATTTCAAAAGAAAGAGTATTAATGCAAACAGTTTGGGGGGGAAAAAAATTAAGCGTTACTAAAATATTTAAAAGAACAGATGGAAGTGATTTTCTACCGGATACAATTAATAATATAGAAGTTGGACAACATTTATTATCGGATGGAATTGTTGCGGGTGGCAGACACCCATTACAACATGAAGAACATCTTGAACTGAGTAAGACGGGTTTATTTTCGGAGAAGGATTGTTTGGATTTTCTTAGCTTACTATCTCATTTATTCAAACGCCTTAACGATTCCGAAAAACCATGACCAGCATAGTGAACTTACCAACTCTTATACGTGAAATTTCAAGAATGAAAGCAAGAAATGCTTTCAGAAATTACATTGAGTATATTCAATTCCCTTATTTCAGAAACCTTGATAAAAACACACGAATTACTTTTAATTTTCCATTAACCGTTTTCGTTGGACAAAACGGTTCGGGAAAAAGCTCAACGCTTCATGCTCTTTACGGAGCACCGAAAAAGAATACTCCTTATGAATATTGGTTTTCAACGGCAGTTGACCCCATACAAGAAGTGTCGGCAGGTGGTGACAGACACAGTTTCTTTTATGTTTATAAAGATAATCGTGGAAGACCTTTGGAAGTTCTTAAGCAAAGAATATTCAAACGAAATAATCCCGACTATTGGGAAACTGCAAGACCAAATTTGAGCTATGGTATGGCAAGGATTACAGCAGGGAAAAGAAATCAGCCCATTGAAAAAGATGTAGTGTATATTGACTTTCGTTCCGAACTAAGTGCTTTTGACAAATACTTCTATTTCAAAAAACCGAGAAAAAGCAAAACCATAAATAACAAACAGGACTTTCTAAGAAAACATTCTGTTTTCTTGAGACGAATTGTTGATGGACATAATGTTGTTATAAACCGATACGGAGAAAACAAAAACGAACTTCTTAAAACATTTTCAGCAGCGGAACTTCAACATATTTCATTCATACTCGGAAAGAAATATGTTTCGGGAAAATTTGTCGAGCATAAATTGTTTGAAGAGTGGGGATACTCTGTAATATTTGAAACGAGCAGTTATTCTTATTCAGAAGCATTTGCCGGAAGCGGTGAAATAGCTGTTGTCAGATTGGTTCTTGAAGTTTTAGGAGCAAAACAATATTCGCTTGTCCTTTTAGACGAACCGGAAGTATCTCTTCACCCTGGAGCACAAAAACGACTAAAACATTTTCTTCTTGAAGAAACAAGAAAGAAACAACTGCAAGTAGTTATCTCTACGCATTCTCCAAGTATCATTGAAGATTTGCCATCAAACGCAATTAAGGTTTTCTCGCAACTTCCTTCCGGAAAATTTAATGTTAGAAACGGAATAACGCCTGGTGAAGCATTTTACCATTTAGAACAAACCAATCTTGCAAGGAAAACACTAATCGTAGAGGATTTACTTTCAAAAGAAATTATCAATGGGGTGTTGAAAGAAATGGGAGATGCGACGGCATCATTATTTCAAATTAATTTCTATACCGGAGGTGCTTCAGTTATTAAAAATCATTTTATTAATGTTTATAGTCATGCCAATGAAACAAATAAGTTCATAGTTTTTGATGGCGACCAGAAATTAGTCCCACAACATTTTAATCCTGACCTAATAATTGAAGCGGAACAGACAAACGAAAGATTCAGACAAGAAATACAGAGACAAACAGGAATCGATATCCCTTTTTATCCTGACGGCAACCAAGACCAAGGAGCAAGAGCAGACCAAGAAAAAGAATTGAGGGAAAATTATTTGAAATTTTATTTGCGTAATGTGTTCTATTTACCGTTGACAATTCCAGAAGAAATAATTTGGAATCAAGAGTACGCTGAAAAAATTTTAACTGTAAGTGGTAAAGCAGTGTTCATTGAAAAAATTAATGCAACAGGCGATTTTAAAGAAAAATTTTTGTCGGTTGCCGAAGCACTGACAGGTGACAGAAAAGATATTGCTTCTGCGGAAAGAATATTTTTAGAAAAGTGGCTGAATGATAAGAATGCAATCTATGACCAAGTAGTAACAATTATCTCATCTATCCGAGATTTATAAATGGCTGACATCTTCACTAAAAAGAAACGAAGCCAAATCATGGCTTCTGTTTCCAGAAAAGAAACAAAACCGGAAATCTTAGTCAGAAAATTTTTATTCAATCAAGGTTATCGTTATCGCAAAAATGTTAAGACACTTCCCGGCAAGCCGGACATTGTTTTACCGAAATACAAAACCGTTATTTTCGTTCACGGTTGCTTTTGGCACGGACATAAGAATTGCAAAGCAGCCAAACTACCGGAGACACGAAAAGAATTTTGGGCAAACAAAATCAAGGCAAATATTTTAAGAGACAAAAGGGTGAAAAAGAAAATTCTATCGGAGGACTATAATGTAATCACAGTTTGGCAATGTCAACTCAAAAATAAAGCAAGACAACAAAAGGCATTGACAAATATTGTGAACAAATTACAACAATAATCAAGAAAGTCAATGGGGTCAAACCTAGCCAGGCTGTCCGAGAATGCAAGTTTTCACAAATTTGCTTATAATTATTAGGGTAACAGGGTTGCAATGGCGAAAATGGACGATATAATTATAAGTAAAAATGAGAACAACAAATCCAAACTACATCAAGCAACGCAATCTATTCACTGAGTCGTCTGTATTATCTGGCAAACCTGGCGTACCACTACTTACCTTACCAGAAGATACAAAATCGGGGAGAATAAATCATATGTCCAAATTCAAGCCGTTCCATGAATTTCAGAAGCCCCTGATGGGATTTACCCCAGAGACATTTTTAGACTACATAGAGACAGTAATACCCAAAGACCATCTGTGCAGATTAGTCAAAGAGGTAGTATTCTCATTAGATACAGAAGCGATAGAGGCGAACTATTCTTTTTTAGGCCAGCGAACGTATCATCCGAAGTTGCTCTTGAGTGTGCTCTTTTATGGGTATGCAACTGGAATGCGGAGTAGCAGGAAGTTAGCAGAGAGGTGTCTGAGCGATCACTTTTATATTTATCTGATGCAGTGCTACACACCAGATCATCGAACCATCAGTGATTTTCGCAAGAATAATCTCAAAGCAATAGAGAAGTATTTTGTGGATATCGTGAGGATATTCAGTACGTTGGGGTATACCAGCGTAGGAAAGATATACCTGGATGGGACAAAGATCAAAGGCAATGCCTCAGCGAAGCGGACGAAAGACCGGGAGGGGTTTGAGAAATGGCTTGCAGAGATAGAGGCGGAGATAGCCACCGTATTAAAGGAAGCAGAAACGATCGACAAACAAGAGGACGACACCTGCAAAGGAGACCCTGAGCAAGCGGCATTACAAAAGAAGCTTTCAGACCGTACCTACCTGAAGGCGAAGATTGAAGAGGCGTTAGAGATCATGAAGGAAGAGAGCCGGGAAAAGATCAATCTCACCGACAGGGACGCCAATCACATGAAACCGGGCGGGAGTAAAGACATTCGACCTGGATACAATTGTCAGGCGGTGGTGACCGAATCAGGGATTATCGTAGCAGGGGAAGCAGTAACAGAGGCGAATGACCGGAATCAGTTGAAACCAATGATAGAGCAGACAGAGGTAAACATGCAAGAAAAAGTCAAAGAAGTAGCGGCAGATTGTGGGTACGGGAGCTATGCAAACTATGAGTATCTGGAGCAAAGAGAAATAGATGGATATGTGCCTGACAGTAATTTTCAACAATACAAGTCGGGAGAATACGAAAAAGAGGAGAACCGGTATCACTACAGTAATTTTAAATATGATTCGACAACCGATAGTTATTTATGTCCGGAAGGGAAGCGGTTAACCTACTGGAAGACCAGAACAAACAAGACTGAGAGCCGCCAGTGGAATCATAAAGTTTACAAGGGGAGGGAGTGTGGGGCGTGTCAGAAGCGATCATTATGTACGAAGGCAAAGGCAAGAGAACTACTCATAGATATTCGTGAACCTCTTTTACAAAAGATGAGGGAAAAGTTAGTATCTGATACTGGGAAACGAAAATATTTTATGCGTCAGTATATCATCGAACCCGTCTTTGGGCATCTGAAATTTAATGTAGGGTATCGAAACTTTCTCTTACGAGGTCTGGAAAAAGTACGTGCGGAGTTTAAGTTGATGTGTATTGGTTGGAATTTAAAAAAGATGCTGAAATTGGGAATTAAGCCCGTCAAGATATAAGGGGATACAAAGAAAACAAGCTCTAATTGGACAGTTTCATGTACTTTTTAATACGAAGATACAAAATTATGATTTAGATGGAAAAATTTTAACCTTTTCCTGATTTGTTTATAGATTGCTTTTAATTTACACACAATTTTCTTTGCGTTTTATTTTCATTGCTGATCACATTCTCGGACAGCCTGTAGCCTATTGACACTGTCCCCCTTTGCCTCCAAAGCATCCATTTGAAATTAAGAAAATGCCTCTAATTTGCCTGCCTTGTATGCCCGCCAGCGATTCCTTGCTTCTTCCGTCCAGATACGGTCGATTTCCGGGTCTGGCCTGTCGAGCTGCGTTAGGATTGAATCGACAGGTTTAAGCTTCCCGGTATCCGACAAAGACCGTATTTTCACCTCAAGCTCTTTGTAAATCGTTGCCATAGTCTTTCTCCTTTTATTCTTATAACGCTTCGCTTCGGCCGCAGCTATTTTTGCGGTAGGCTGTGTTTGCGGGTTATGCTTTTAATGTTGGTTTCCCGATTAAGCTTTCTAAAGGAATATGAAGATTAAAATGAAGCTTTTTAATCATGTTTAAAGTAAGATTTCTTTGATGATTAAAAATTTCTGACACTCGACCACGTTTTCCTATAAATGGTTCTAAATCCTTTCTGG
>CAZNEV010000098.1:0-15348 GCA_964572085.1 uncultured Maribellus sp.
AAAATGAAAAAGGAAATCGTTTACATACTTTTACTAATATTCATCATACTACTTATTATAGACATTTTAATTAGAATTAATAAGGTTAATTGCAGTTTTTGCTTTTAGTTGTACCGACCTGCAAGAAAATCCGGTAGGTGTACTTTCACCTGAAGGATATTTTAAAACTAAAAAAGAACTGCAGTCTGCAATTAATGGTTGTTATGGTTCCATGGCTTCGTCGAATTATTACGGAAGTGGATTAACAACTCCTTTGCAGATAATGAGTGACATGGTTGACCTCGGATTTAATTTCTCTAACTATGCCGATTTCAGTAATTTTATCCATACACCTACCAATACATTTCCATTGGCAATATGGAAAATTTCTTATGGAATCATTGGTATTGCAAATACAGCTTTAGCCGGTGTTGATCAGATAGAAGAAGAACAAGATGTAAAAGATGCCCTGGAAGCTGAAGCCAGGTTCGTACGGGCTTTTGTCTATTATCATTTGGTACGTTTGTTTGGAGAGATTCCTTATTTGGATAATCTGGACTACGTTGTGGAGGATGTAACAAAATCTTCGGTAGAGGATGTATATATGGGAATTATCAGCGATCTGGAATTTGCTAAAGAGTATTTGCCTATGCAACATCCGGATGGTGATGTACGCACCAGGCCTTCAAAAGGTTCAGCTGCTACTGTTTTAGCTTCTGTTTACCTTACCCGCAAAAATTGGCAAGGTGCTTACGATCAGGCAAAATGGGTGATTGATAATGCTGGTGCGCTTAATTATGCCTTGGAATCCGATTTTCAGGATCTTTTTAGGGCTGAAACTCAGGATTATTCTAAAGAATATATCTTCTCAGTAGACTTTCTTGCTAATCAAACCGGCGATAATCCTGTAAATTCCTTTACATTGGAAAATGACCAAACTATTGGAGCATTTAATAGTGTTGACGGAGCAGATAAACCATGGAGAGGTTGGAGTATGCTTGTTCCAAGCCTCAAGGTTTACGAAACATGGGACTCTAAAGATTATAGGAAAAGAGTAAGTCTTACCGATTCAATTATTATGGCTGATGGAACAGGAGTTGTAAGGCCTTATTCTGAATTTAACATAAAAAGGCCTCATGCTGCAAAATTGGAACGCTTTTCAGGTGAAGTAAAAAGTAGTACCGCAGGCTGGAGATCAGATATGAACTATATCTGTTTTAGATATGCTGAAGTATTATTAATTGCTGCAGAAGCAGGAAATGAAGTTGGAAAAACCGCAGAAGCTGTTGGGTATGTGAACCAGTTACGAACCCGCGCACGTGCTGGTGGTGTTGTGAACTGGGGTGGTGCTGGTTATGGGTCTTATGGACCAAGCGATTCTCCTGCCGATGTTTCAGCAGGAATCGGCAAGGATGATTTCAGAACTTTGGTACTGGAAGAAAGAAGGCTCGAATTAGCTTTTGAGTTTAAAAGATGGTATGATATTGTTAGACGGGATATGGGAGACCAGGTGTTTGGGGCCAACGGGTTGGAATATCAACCAAATTTTGATAAAACCAAACACTACCTGCTTCCAATTCCTCAATCAGAAATAGATATCCATCCTAAACTGCAACCTCAAAATCCAGGGTATTAATATTAGTAGCTACTGTCTCAGATTATTATAAGTTTTTGAAACAATGGATTAAAACAAATCTGAAATATAATAGTTAGTTTAGTTAGGTATTTGAATCGATTCCCCTGTTGAAATTATACAGGGGGATCTGATTCAGGTATAGCTATTTTGAGGGGGTTAAATTTGTTTTAGTAGTTAACAATCTGTTTCTTTGTAACAACTGATTATTTCTTTCTAGGATTCAAACTAACGAGGTTTGTCTTTAAATACATGGGCTGGAATCCGATGCGAATTCTTATTTCTTTGTCTAAATCATTTATCATTCAACCAATGAAAAACCAATTGCTGCTGATTATATTATTTTCACTATTCTGCATTTTCCAGTCGTACGCACAGGTAATTTATGTTGACCCGCAACTATCAGTTAATTACACAAGAAATTATTCAATTTCGAACCGCGACTGCAGTGGTTCCGATGGCGATGCATATAAAACTTTGCAATCGGCAGCAAATGCTGTAATCGCAGGGACTCTGGTATTGATTAGGGAAGGTTTATATAACGAAAAGCTTATTCCACAAAACTCAGGTAAAGAAAATAATTACATCACTTTTAAAAATTTCGAAAGTGAAGTAGTTGAATTTACAGGAGATTCACTCGCCCCTGCCATATGGATTGAACGGAAGGACTACATTGTAATTAAAGGGTTAAAGTTCCTGGACACTCCTCAATTCATGTCAATTAAATCATCTTCACATATTACCATTGAAAATTGTGATTTTGAAAACAGTACAATGTGGGAATCCTGTCAGTTAAAAACTATGGGCGATTATTTTACTTTCAAAAATAACACCTTGAAGAATGGAACCGATCTTCTCTCAATTCAAGGAGGCAGTTATCATTTAATCGAAGGCAATACCTTTAATACCGCATCTCACACCTGTCTGGTTTTCATGGGTGTTCATAATTCAGCCATTCGAAACAATATATTGATCAATCCGATTCAAAAGCTTCTCGAAATATTTGCAACTCGCGATAGAGAGTGGGCTGCCCCATACAGAAAGAGCGAACACGTCCTTATTGAAAACAATCTGTTCGGACCAAATTCACAAAGAGAAGGACTTTATAACGGTAAAGAACCTCCGGCAAGCTGGGGTACTCAATTTGCCGGGGTAAAGTGCATTATGCGAAATAATATATTTGCCGGATGCGAAGGTGGCATGGATATTTGTGGATATGGCAAGATTGGCGGTGGTGATGACTCACCCGAAGCTGTATTTAATTTTAGTAACCGTATTTATAATAACACAGTTTATAGCCGACCAGCCCAATCTGAAAAATATTGACCGAAGCGAATATGAATTAACAAAAGGAAGTCCCTGTGTAGATGCGGGGAGATTTCTGACGTATGCAATTGGTACAGGTCAGGATAATGTTTTAAAAGTAGAGGATCCTTATTTCTTTAGCGATGGATTTAATATTGTTGAAGGGGATATGATCCGTGTTGGGGCTGAGGAAGCTCGAGTAATAAGTGTTGATTACGATACAAGGTACTTGATTCTAAGTAAAAAAATACAATGGAAAGACAAAGCACCAGTAAGTTTGATTTATAAAGGAAACGCACCTGATATCGGAGCAATCGAAAGTTACTAACTGGTTTGTAGTAACTTCAAAAACTTGATTTATAAGAAACTTTACACTTTAAATAACTTCAAAAATAAAAATATGGAACGGCGTAAATTTATCAGGAACTCAGCACTTAGTCTTGGAGCGGGAGTTTCATTAACTTCATCCACATTACCAACTGTAAGTACATTAAATGGAGAGACTGAAGTTGAGAAGTTGCCACGGGAAGTTTGGGTTGCAACTCTTACATTAACCCGGATAGAAGCAGTTAATTATGAGGGAATAATATCGGAAGTGTTAGGTCACATGGAAGATATTGTAAACTACAAACCTGATATAATCTGCCTTCCTGAAATTTTCCCGTTTTTTCATATATCGGAGAAAATATCGATACAGGATGTTGCCGAAAAACCTTTGGGGAAAATAACCAGCCGATTTGCTGAGTTTGCAAAAAAACATAAAACCTATATAATTTGTCCGTTGTACACGGTTGAAAATGGCAAGTATTACAATGCCGCTGTGGTTATCGACAGAGAAGGAAAAGTATTGGGCGAATACAGGAAAATTCATACAACCGAAGGTGAAATGGGTAAAGGAGTTTCTCCGGGCCCACTTGATCCACCCATATTTAAAACCGATTTTGGCATAATTGGAGTACAAATTTGTTTCGACCTTGAATGGAATGATGGTTGGGAGAAATTGAGGGGAAAAGGCGCTGAGATAGTTTTTTTCAGTTCAGCTTACTCCGGTGGTAAAGCGGTAAATACAAGAGCCTGGCAAAATAAATATTGTGTAGTGTCAAGTACGCTTAATGGTACGGCTAAAATAATTGATGTATCAGGCGATGAAATCGCGAAAACCGGATTGTGGGACAAGTATTGGGCTATAGGCCCTTTAAATCTGGAGAAAGCTTTCCTTCATACATGGCCATATATCTATAAATTCAAAGACATCCATGCTAAATATGGAAGGAAAGTAAAGATTACCAATTTCGATGAAGAAGAGTGGTCGATTATCGAAAGCCTTTCGCCCGATGTGAAAATTGCAGATATTCTTAAAGAGTTTGAACTTAAAACGCATGAAGAGCACATAAAAAGTGCTACCGATATGCAAATGAAATTTAGAGAAGGTTAACAATCAAAAAAAACGGGATTAAAATAAAGGTAATCAGGAGTATTCGAATAAACCAAATAACTTGTTAAGATGCTTAAAAATATCCGAAAATTGAATTTATTAATTCCACATTTAAGAATTATGATCCTAATTCTGTTTTGTGTTTCTTTTTCAAACCTTGCTTTATGCAGCAACGAAAAGAAGTCAGAAAAACAACCTGTAAAATCAGGATTAACCTATATCAACAGCTTTATAGAAAACGGTTCAACCCTGAATTGGGAGTTGGCCAACGATAGTACTGTAAATATCTATTTAGCCTATGACTACGAGCGGAACTCACTGAACCGGGCTTATGATCACTGGCATTTTTTGCTCGAAGCAAAAAAGGGAACAGAGCTCACCCTGGTGTTCCATAATTTCAGTGAGATTTATAATGGAAAACAAATGCCTTTCAAGACCTGGATTATAGATTGTATGACTTCGCCGGATGACAGGAATTGGCAACATGTACCCGTTAAATGGATTGAAGGCGAACGGATGAAAGTTAAAATCCACATGGAATCCGATTCTCTTTATATCGCTCGGGTGGAACCATACAGGGTTAGCGATCTTCAAAATTTGGTGTCGGATATAAAAGATAATAATCAGGTTAAAATTACCCCAATTGGAAATACTGTTGAAGGAAGAGAGCTACAGATTATTCAGGTAGGTAAGGATAATTCACCACACCGAATTTTTATCCGTGCCAGGGCTCATTCCTGGGAGCCGGGCGGCAACTGGGTGGTCGATGGAATCATTCATAAATTGCTGGACAATTCGGAAGAATCAAATGCGTATTTAAGTAATTACACGGTTTATGTTTTACCCATGGCAAACATGGATGGTGTGGCAAGGGGAGTTTCCAGGTTTAACCTAAATGGCATGGATCTAAACCGAAATCTTACAGCACCTGCCGATCCTGTTTTATCGCCTGAAAACGTGGCAATGGAAAAATGGCTGGAAGGAATGATTGCAAAGGGACTAAAACCTGATCTGGCGATTGATTTCCATAATGATTCAAATGGACCTCTGTTTTTTTCGTCAGCCGGGAAAGAAAAGAAAGGATATGTGGAAAATATGAAAGTATTGGAAGATTTACTCCGTAAACATTCATGGTTCAGCGAACACACTTCATATTTTGGATCAACATCATTTGAAGAAGGACTAATGTCCAGGTATAATATCGATGCGTTAGTATATGAACTTAACGCGCATTGGATAAAAAGCCTGGGTAAAATGCCACTGTCAGAAGATTGGGAGCTTCTTGGCCGTCAGTTGTGTAATGTTTTCGACATCTATTTTAAGGAGATAAAAAAAGATTAAGTTTTAATGGTTTTAATACTGTTGACATAAGAAGGCCGGGCGACCTTGTCAACCTTAAATTTTCAAAATGAATTTTACCAGAAGGAATTTTATTAAAATAACTTCAGTTTCAACTGCAGGAGTTGGGATTGCTCCGGAATTAGCAGCAAAACTAGTTTCATCACCCAATACTAACAAAGTGTGTGTATTCTCTAAATGTCTTCAATTTCTGAATTACGAAGAGTTAGGTAATACAATCGCAAAGTTAGGATTTGATGGGGTTGATTTAACGGTGAGAAAAGGTGGACATGTTTTACCCGAAAATGTAAAAAGTGATTTGCCAAAAGCAGTAAAGGCTTTGCGAAAAGCTGGTGTTGATGCGCCTATGATTGTTACGGGAATAAATGATGCCGGTCATCAGTTCACCGAACAAATCTTAGGAACTGCCTCAGATTTAGGGATAAAGTATTATCGCATGGGTAGTTATGGATATGATAATAAATTGCCCGTTTTCCAGAATCTTGATAATTTTAAACGGAAGCTGGAACAGCTTGAAAAAATAAACCGGAAATATAACATTAACGGAGGGTATCAAAATCACTCAGGTCCGTGGGGATTTATGGGAGGTGCTGTTTGGGATTTACATTACATATTAAAAGATTTTGCTCCTGGATATATTGGAGTACAGTATGATGTGGCCCATTCAACGGTTGAAGGAGGCTACTCCTGGGCATTGGCTCTAAAAATAATCGAACCGTGGATAAATAGTTTAGCCATAAAAGATTTTCTATGGGAGAAAGGTGAAAAAAGATGGGAGGCAACTTGGTACCCATTAGGTGAAGGAATGGTGGATTTTAAAAAATATGCAGATGAGGCTAGTGCTTTGTTGGCATCTAAACCCATAACCATACATTGTGAATATGATTTGGGTGGAGCTGAGTTAGGAAAAATAAACCCAACCATGCCTACCGAAGAAATATACAAATACCTGAAAAAAGACCTTCAATACCTCAGAAATAATATTCTAAGAAACGAATAAAACATAAAATATGGAAGAGAAAAAATCAACTCAAATATCTCGCCGTGATACCATAAAGGCGTTGGCAACTTTGCCCGTTCTTGGATATTTTGGATATGCTTATAGTGTAAATACTGCTAAAGTAGAAGAAGCCAAAGCACAAAACTATCTTGAAAGGCTGAAAATTGATAAGATTGAAGCTTCGGAAGAAAAATTGTTGCCTCCAACCGGAAACAGTGGTAATCGCATAAGGTTTGGTGTGGTAGGCAATGGCTGGCGAGGAGAGCAGTTACTAAAATCCCTTGGGTATGTTCACCCGGAATATGTTGAGGAAAGCTCAGTAAACGGAAAAGCCGATAAAGGGATGCAGAAGTTCTTAGATCAGGAAGACCTGAATGTTGAATTTGCTGCAGTGTGCGATACTTTTGAAGTGCATGCCAGACGTGGGGTTGAAATTTCATCTAACGATTTGAGAGGGTTTGGGAAGAAACGTACACCGAAAGCGGCCAAAGCATTTTCTAGTTACAGGGAAATGATTGCTTCTGATGATATTGATGCAATTATAATTGCTACAGCAGATCATACACATGCACAGATTGCAATTGAGGCAGCAAAAGCAGGAAAACATATTTACCTTGAAAAACCGATGACGCATAGCATTGAAGAGGCTGTTAAACTTCGGGACACCATAAAAGCTACAGGAGTAATATTTCAGTTAGGGCATGAAAATCGCCAGCAAATGAGCTTTAAAATTGCAAATGAGTTGTATGAGAAAGGTGTTTTTGGCGATGTAAGTATGGTTCAGGTTTATACAAACCGAAATACAGAATTTGGAGGCCTGGATTAGAGACGATGCCTTTCACCACAAACTGGGAAACAAAGACAATATCAACTGGAAAGAATTCCTTGGCAATGCACCGTGGCATGAATTCGACCGTAAAAGGTATTTTAGCTGGCAACGCTACAGCGATTACGGTACAAGTATGACAGGTAATGATTTGTCTCATCAGTATGACTGTATGAACCAGATATTAAACCTGGGAATTCCTGAAACTGTAATGGCTCTTGGTGGGCAATACTATTACAAACATCACGGAGATATGCCTGATGTAATGAACGCTATATTTAATTATCCTGAAAGGGGTTTAACAATGACTTACGATGGCAATTTGAAAAATGATGCATACCGGCCTTCTCGTATTTTGGGCTCAGCAGCAACAATAGACGTTGATAGGGCAATTTTAATGTTTAAAGATAATCATACTGAAAGGTATAAAGACATTGAAGTCGGTACTTCTGAACCACTCTATTATTATTCCCCTGAAGATGATTTGGATGCTATTTCTTCCGCAACTTCAAAAGTTTATATGAAAGGAGGTTATGGACCTACAACTATTGATGGCAAAACAATTGATGCGACTTTACTGCACCTAAAAGAGTGGGTTGATGCCATTCGAGGGCATGGGACAACAAGCTGCAACATTGATGTAGGCTTTGAAGAAGCTGTAACATTTAATTTAGCAAATTTGGCTTATGACCACAAAAAGCCGGTTACTTGGGATAAAGTAAATGAAAAAGCAATAATCGGTTAGTTCTTAATAAATAGGATGAAAATGAAAAAGCAACAAGTTAAATATACAAATTGGCAAGTATCTGCTCTCGTAATACTAAGGATATTAATCGGATGGCATTTTTTATACGAAGGTATTGTAAAAGTTGCCAGTCCTAATTGGTCTGCAGCATCATTTCTAAATACAGCGCAGGGACCTTTTGCTGATATATTTAAAAACATGGCTTCAAATGCAACAACCTTAGACTTCATTAATTTATGTAATCAATGGGGGCTTGTGTTAGTTGGACTTAGTCTAATTCTTGGTTTTTTAAGTCGTTGGGCTAGTGTTGGTGGCATGGTTTTATTGTTTATGTACTACATTAGTAATCCACCACTTATTGGGCTCGATGCTAGTGCCGTAGCAGAAGGAAGTTACCTCATTGTAAATAAAAACCTGATTGAGTTATTCACCCTTTTTGTATTATTTCTGTTCCCAACTGGTAAAATTATCGGATTAGATAGATTGCTTCCTTTTGGGAAATAGGCAACGGATCGATTCTATTAAAAAAAGCGGTTTCTTAATTTGTTGATGACCTAATAATCGAACCCCAAATAAAAATAATGAAACGAGCATGACAAACTAATTTTCACACAACATGTGTCGGATTCTGATAGGGAGAAATATGGATATCAAACGAGTTGTTTATTACAATTTTAATATCAAAAAAATAATAACATGAAATACAATCATTTAATTTTAATCGTCCTTTTTTCAGTTTCAGGCATTTTAGAAAGTTCTGCCCAACGCCGGGAGTACAATCACATCAAACGTCAAACAATTGGCGGGTACAATGTTTATTTTGGAACATTGCACAACCATTCCAGTGTTTCCGATGGTTTGGCTACACCCCATGAAGCTTATTACTACGCATACCGATATAGCGATATGGATTTTTTTAGTTTGGCTGACCACGATCTCTGGATAGAGCCTTCGGAATGGGAAGCGATGAAAATTGCAGCCGATGAATTTAACGAGGATGGGGTGTTTACAACATTCCGTGGTTTTGAATGGTCAAGCGATGTGGGACATGTGGCTGTGATTAACTCCGAAGAATATTGTTCGTGTAAAGTTGGCCCTGAAGATACTTTTACCGGATTGGTAAATTGGGTGAATAAACATGAATGTGTCGCTTTTTTTAACCACCCTGGAAGGGAAGATGAAGCAAACAATGAGTTTAACCATTTTACCGATACTCCAACCGACAAATTTGTAGGTATGGAACTCTGGAATGGCCGTAATGAGTTTAGTCGGTATTACTATAACGATGGCTATTATCCTAACGACAATAAAAAATCATTTTACGATGAGGCCAATTCCAGAGGATGGAAAATCGGAGCAAGTGGTTCCGAAGACAATCACCGGGGCGACCATGGAAATTACACCCAAAAGCGCCTGGCTATTCTGGCCGATACGCTCACTCGTGAAGCCTTATATGAAGCCTTACAAGCCCGGCGTTTTTACTCAACATTGGATAAAACACTGGCACTCTCTTTTAAAATGGGAGATTATGAAATGGGTGCCACCATAAAAAGTGGAACCTACGATTTTAGTGTTACCGCATTGGATACCGAAAATGAGATTTTTACGATTGTGCAGATGTACAAAAACGGAATACGAATCAATGAATGGAACATCATTGATACAGATGTGAGCATTGCCGGTAGTTTTGATACTTCGTCCGGCGATTATTATTATGTGAAAGTAACTCAGCAGGATGGGGATGAAGCGATTTCTTCGCCTATTTTTATAAAGGAATAATTTATTTATAGTGAATAATGGCTTGAAAAATAAAACCATTAGTGATACTTTCAAAATAACTTCCCCAAAGCGTATGATTAGAGTAAAACACATCATTTACAAGATACTAACACCCTGATATTCATAAAAAAGTGAAATTTTAGAAAAACATCTTGTCATAAGGTGTTTCCTTTGGGTTATTATGATAGATGAATTTTCAAAAAAGACAGTAATGCTCATGCAGTTGCATTACAGCCGGTTATCAGAAAAAGACCGCCGACAATATGCAGCTTTGAAATCTTTGAAATTAGGCAGGGGGGCATAGGCTATATCAGCAATCTCCTTGGGGTTGACAGAAAAACCATTGGACAGGGCAGGAAAGAATTGACAAATGATTTGCCCGGTGCATTGCCACAAGGCAAGCAACGCAGGATAGGCGGGGGCAGAAAAAAAAACTGACAAAAACCCTGAAAATAAGGGAACTGCCCATGGTCCTGATCGAGGGTTATAAAGCAGGCAGCCCTACAAAAGAAGGGGTTTATTGGATAAGTTTGAAGCCCTATTCAATAGTAAAGCTTTTTGAAGAAAAGCACCATATCAAGGTAAGCTGGCGGGATGGTAAAACGGCTGCTCAAAGAGTTGGGCTATGGTTATCGGAAACAAGCCAAACAATTGGCAATAGGCAGCTATGGGCACCGCAATGAACAGTTTTAAATAATTTGCAATTTGGTACTGGCAATGAGCTTGGGCAGCCCCGTGCTAAGCATTGATTGTAAAAAGGAAGAGCGGTTGGGCAACCTTTACAGGGATGGGAAATGCTTTTGCAACAGGGCTGCCAAAGTGTTCGACCATAACTATGAACACTTGTCGGAAGGGAAAGTAATCCCGCACGGGATTTACGATATGCAAGCAAACAAAGGCTATGTCTCTATTGGCGGCAGCAGTGAAACCGCAGGTTTTATCATCGATAATTTGCTTTGGTGGTGGTGGGGATATGGGATACACCAATATCCCGATGCCAAGGATATTATGCTTTTATGCGATGCCGGCGGGGCAAATTCATACAGGCACCACATATTTAAATACAGGCTTTTAGAGTTTACAAAAGAAACCGGGTTGTCAGTTATTGTATGCCACTATCCACCTTATTGCTCTAAATGAAACCCCATTGAACACCGCTTGTTCAGCCATGTACACAGGGCTATGGAAGGTGTCGTGCTTACAGATTATGAAACCGTGAAAAATATTGTAGTTGAAAACAGATTTAGACATAAGCCCACATACCATCAAAAGGATGATTTTATCGAGCCCCATATTTGGCTCGGGATCATTGCATACCAAGTCGTCAATTACATAAGGGCAGCATTAAATGGCCATGGCATAACCTATAGCTGGGCTACAATTGTGGAGAAAATGGAGGCGATGCAATCGTCAATTGTGAGTGTCAACAACAGCAGCAACGAAAAGATATACATAAAACTATGCACCAGGCCGACCACGGACCAATCCGCCATATTTGATGTGTTGAATTTTAAACACAGGCCTTTTGTCAGAAAAACAAAAGTTGTCCCCCAATTGTAAAAAATAAAATCCATATCCCTGTATATCAAATGCTTTTGGCTTTCTATTTACAAGCTGGGTTAAGAACTCCGATGCAACTTGTCCTATTCCTCCTGGAAGCGGATGATTGACAAGGTGTACAATCCTTTTTCTTATTGTCCCTTTTTTAAGGTAATCTGACAAGATATGTACATTACGCTTTATGGCTCGTTTGGTGGATGGAGCCGAGCTCTTTGTTGCGTATTGAAGATATTCTTCACCTACCTCTGGAGTATATGAGGAGGTTCCGCACTTTTCCATATACGGGATGATTCCATCCTTCCATCGTTTCTGATGCACAGAGATACACGCATCAGAATAACCCAATTCCTGAAGATGCTTTACGCATTCTTCTACCAGGGTGTGAATGTCATTAGCTTTAATATCCATATTACACTATTTTGATGTTAATTATTCGTATTACTTTAGCATAAAATTAAATTAATGCTTGCCGTAGAAACTTACATCAATCATTTTGTGGAAATGTGGGAGAGCAGCCCCACTCACCTGCCTGAATTCCAACACGAATATACCTTTTCGGAAAAACGCGAACGTGAAAATAATTTCGAGCAGTTTCAGCAGAAAATAAAAAAGTTGCAATCGAAAGAAAAGGTTCAGGAAATAAAAAGCGATCCCGGAAAATCGTTTTTCCCGATGTTCAAATCCTTCCTCGAAACTGTTTTCGACTATGAAAAAGAGCAGTTGGATATTATCCTGTCGGATGAATTCAAAAATGTGTCGAAATATTTTTTTGAAAAAGCACGAGCATTTGGTCCGGAATTGAAACCTGAGAACACTTACCAGGGTTTGCGTAATGTGTGGATAATGAACGGCATTCAATTGATGTTGGAGTTGCCGGTAGAAATAACTCCATCCGTTTTTGCGTATAGCATGATTTATCCCTACAGCGACAATCTTTTGGATAGTCCTGAAATTTCAGCCATTGAAAAAGCCGAATTTAGTAAACGGTTTAATCTACGTTTGCATGGCGAGCAGCCAATCCCGAAAGGCCACGCCGAGTCACAACTTTTTACACTTGTCGGGATGTTTGAGGAACAATACCCGCGTAAGGATTTTCCGGAGGTTTATGAAAGCCTCTACGCTATCCAAAAAGGACAAACCGACAGCTTGAAATTGTTAAAATCAGATGGGCTTTCAGCAAGTGAAATTCGTAAAATATGTTTTGAGAAAGGTGGCGCTTCCGTGTTGGCAGATGGCTATTTGGTCGCTGGAAAACTTACTGCCAGGCAGGAACAGGCACTTTTTGGTTACGGCGTTTATTTGCAAATGTTGGATGATATTCAGGATGTAGAAGAGGATGCCCATGCTTTTACTAAAACCATGTTTTCAGGTTTGAAAAATAAAAAAGCTGACGAATTTGTGAACCGAACCATTCATTTTGGGCGTGCTGCTTTAAACGGGATGAAATGTTTTGAAACTGAAAATATCGGACAATTCCTGACCCTGATGAACCGCAGCATCGAAACCATGATTGTTGAATCGGTCGGGGTAAATGATGGATATTTCACTCCAAACTACTTAAATGAATTGGATAAGTTTTCGCCACTTCACTTTGAATTTGTACGCCGTAAAAAATCAGAATCGAAATCGCAACGATTTGACCTTTTCCGAAAATACTTTGAGCAATCGAATGTGATTTCTGTTTAACCCCGGAGCATCAGATGCGTTCGGAAAGAGTAAGAAACATTATCTTTGCACAAAATTGCAAAGAATGAATCCGGATAACTATTTCCCCCAACTTCAAAATATCAACAAAGCAAAAATCAATTTAAACGGTGTGATCCTACATACACCGCTTCAGAAGAACCTCAATCTTTCCTACGAGTTTCAGGCGAATGTTTTGCTAAAACGCGAAGATTTGCAAATCGTCCGTTCGTATAAATTGCGCGGGGCTTTCAACAAAATTGTGCAGCTTTCGGCCGATGAACTGAAATACGGCGTAGTGTGTGCCAGCGCGGGAAACCATGCGCAGGGCGTGGCCTATTCGTGCCGGAAACTGGAGATTAAGGGCAAAATTTACATGCCCGCAACTACCCCCAAACAAAAAATCAAGCAGGTTGAAATGTTTGGGAAAGAATTTGTGGAAATTCTGCTGGTTGGCGATACCTTCGATGATGCACAAGATGCAGCCATGGAAGATTGTAAAAAAACCGGAATGGCATTTATCCACCCTTTCGACGATGAACAGATTATTGAAGGACAGGCAACCGTGGGAATGGAAATTGTGCAAGATACTGATGAGCAAATCGACTATGTTTTTATTCCCATTGGTGGTGGAGGCCTCGCAGCGGGCGTTGGGGCCTATTTTAAGCAAGTGAGCCCGCAAACAAAAATCATTGGCGTTGAGCCTGCCGGAGCTGCATCGATGAAGAAATCGTTTGAAGCCGGAGAAGTAGTAGCTCTGGAAAGTATCGACAAATTTGTTGACGGAGCGGCGGTGCAAAGGGTTGGCGACATTACCTTTCAGGTTTGCCGACAGGTGTTGGATGATATTGTTACCATTGAAGAAGGAAGAGTTTGCACCAAAATTATGGAATTGTACAATCAGGATGCCATTGTAATTGAACCGGCAGGAGCACTTTCGATTGCCGGGCTGGATGCTTATCGGGAAGAAATAAAAGGCAAAAATGTGGTTTGCATTGTCAGCGGCAGCAACAGCGACATCACGCGCACCGAAGAAATAAAAGAGCGATCCATGCTCTACGAAGGACTGAAACATTATTTTATTGTGCGGTTTCCACAACGCTCGGGAGCACTGCGTACTTTTGTGGATGTGGTGTTGGGACCAACCGACGATATCACCCACTTTGAATATTCGAAGAAAACCAACCGTGAAAAAGGGCCGGCTGTAATTGGCATCGAAGTGCAGAATAAGGAAGATTACTACGGACTTATTGAGCGCATGGAAAAACAAGGTTTTATATATGAATACCTGAACGACAAAATGGACTTGTTTCAGTTTTTGATTTAGTTCCTCATTTTTGTATGCACGATTCCAAGACGGAATAACTGTTTGGTCCTTCATTGAAAAGCAAATCCAGAATGCTGAGATTGGGCGTAAATCCAAATCTTTCGTAAAAAACCTGCGTGTAGCTTTGGGCTTGGAATGCCGAATCGGACAGAATTTTGTTTTTCGGCGAAATGCGCTCACGGAAATTCAATGTTCCCTGCGGCACTTTTTCAAAGTCTTCCGTTAAAACACTCGCATTATCCATCTCCAACAATTCGCACAGGGTCTCGTGAATCGCTAAATTTAAATCCAGCAAATGGCTATGTTTCTTCTTGAAAAAAGGTTCGATGTCATCTTTGTAGAATTCGAAAAAAGGCGAGGAGTTATACGCTGAAAAAATAGTTCGCCAATGGTTTCGCTGCCACTCGCTATCATACGAAATTTTCAAATCCTTAATCAGTGTTTTCGGGGCACGGCCTTTTACTACCGGAACTACGAGCGAAATGGGCCCATTCCCGCCCAAAATAACGCAGCGGTTGCGGTAGGTTTGCTTCTGAAAATGCTCAAACTGTTCGATGTAAACCTCAGCACTTAAAATTATCTTCGAATAATATTGAACCGGTGCAAAATAGGCGGTGCTGAGCAGAATATTTGTTTTGTCTTTTGAAGTCATTTTTGGCGCTATATAGTGTCGCAATTGTAACGATAAAATGTTATATAATAATTACGTTGGATTGT
>CAZNEV010000099.1:0-15062 GCA_964572085.1 uncultured Maribellus sp.
GACATAGTTTGAACAGGAGCATTCCCGATTTTTGGTTAACTAATTGTACATTGTACCACAAGCATCCTGCTTGAGGTATTTTACCCTCAAGCTGGAAGCTTGAGTTACTATTCTTCCCCACCTCCCCCCTGCTAATGGCATTTTTTTTACAAAAAATCGGGAATGCTCCCCTCCGACTTATAATCACTGGTCAAGGTGACCCCAAACCTCCTTAGGCCTGACAATGACCTTATATTTCATTGCTTGTTCACTTAAGCTAATAGGGGCAGCTACTATTTTTGTGGGAAATAAAAGGTAGTCGTCCCTATTTGTTTCATTTAGTTTAACAATGTGAATAACATCTATATTCATGGTAACTCTGCTAAGCCAAGTTCTTTAAGAAACTGATTATGCGTTTTCTTTGCCTTGGTTATCGTCTTCTCAATTTCAGCTAAGTCTTTATTGACTTTTTTGATATCAATAGCTTCTTCCTGTTCTGCCGTACTCACATACCGCGAGATGTTCAGATTGTATTCGTTTTTTTTTATTTCATCCATTGAGATGCGTCGGGAATACCGCTCTTCTTCTTTTCGGTATTGATATGTATCTATGATTTTATCAATATGTTCCTCTGAAAGAAAATTCTGCCGTTTACCTTTTTCAAAGTATTCACTGGCATTGACGAATAAAACATCATCAAACTTTTTGCATTTTTTTAAAACCAGAATACAAACTGGAATACCGGTAGAAAAGAAAAGATTTGCCGGTAAGCCTATGACTGTATCAATATTTCCATCTTTGAGTAATTTTGTGCGGATTCGTTCTTCAACGCCTCCGCGAAAAAGAACACCATGAGGCAGAATAATTGCCATGGTTCCTTCATCGCTTAAAAAATGAAAACCATGCAAGAGGAATGCAAAATCGGCTGCGGATTTTGGTGCAAGGCCATAACTTTTAAACCTGAAATCGTCGGCTAAAGCCTCGTTTGGTTCCCAACGATAACTGAAGGGAGGATTGGCAACCACAGCATCACTTTCAAGCTTTTTTGCCGGATTCATTTCATTTAATATGTCCCAGTCGTTGAGAAGTGAATCTCCATGATGAATTTGAAACTCAGAATCCTTCAATCCATGGAGCAGCATATTCATTCTTGCAAGGTTATAAGTGGTAATGTTTTTTTCCTGGCCATATATCTGCCCGATACTATTGGGACCAAGTTGTTTCCTTACATTTAAAAGAAGTGAACCTGAACCACAGGTGAAATCGAGGACTTTTTTAAGTTTTTTCTTTTTACCGGAACTCGGATTTTGACTATCCAATGTAACAATTCGGGACAGTATGGTTGAAATTTGCTGTGGTGTATAAAACTCTCCGGCTTTTTTCCCTGAACCGGAAGCAAATTGACCGATTAAGTATTCATAAGCATCGCCTAGAATATCACTCTCGGTAGAAAACTCGGAAAGCCCTTCAGCGATTTTGGTTACAATCGTACAGAGTTTTACGTTACGGGCAGAATAATTTTTACCAAGTTTTTCAGAGTCCAGGTTGATTTCAGAAAATAAGCCCTGGAATGTACTCTCAAAGGAGTCATTTTCAACATGCTTAAACCCGGCTTGCAAGATTTTAAGGAGGTCATCGCTTTGGGTTCTTGCCAGCTCGTATATACTGCTCCAGAGATAGTCGGGTCTGATAACATAATGGACTTTTCGGCGCATCTGCTTTTCAAATACAGCCGTATCATCCTTGTTTTCTTTATACCAGACTGAGAGGGGCGTTCTTCTGTCGTCTTCTTTCAGTTTCGGGTAATCTTTTCCAAGCTCTTTTTTTGATGCAACTTCATAGTTGTCTGAAAGGTAGCGTAAAAACAGGAAAGAGAGCATATAATCGCGGAAGTCATCGGCGTTCATTGCTCCGCGTAGTTGGTCGGCAATCTTCCAGAGGGTTGCGCCTAATTGTTTTTGTTTTTCTTTAGTCATTATTCAGTTCTCTCTTCAGGAAATAATTCGGGATTAAATCGGTAAGTTGCCATGAAATCATTCAGAATTATTTTGAAATACCCCTTGTTCTCTTCGAGCATCTCTTTTGGCTCAAACAAAGAGTAATTCCCATGGCTTAAAAGGTTTACCAGCCTTGTATGTATGGTTCCGTCCAGATCATCGCTATCTTGTTTGATACATGCGGAAAAGTTTTGAAAACCGTGAAATGTGGCGGTTTTTTCAAGGATATTTCTCAGGATATTAAAGTGATAAGTATATAGGTTTCCGGATTCGGCTACTTCGTACAGTTCTTTTAAAAGAGCAACATGATGAAAGAACGGGGTATCGCCGGTATTGCGGATAGTATACTCACTGCTGTTGTTTTTGCTCAGGAAATATTTCTCTGCATTTTTTAGTTCATTATACATGACATTGAAAAAAAGCGTGTGGTGTGTAGAAATGACCGTTTTAATATCGCTTTGTTTTTTTAGCAGTTGGGCCAGGTGGCTTGCCACGGCAATTGCGTTATTATCATCCAGTGAGGAGATCGGGTCATCAATGTAGATATATTCAACCCAGTTATAAGCACCATCTTTGTCAATTGCGAGTTGGGCAACTGCAAGGAAGAAACACCAGATAAAGATATTTTCTTCTCCCCGTGATACTTTAATATGCTCTATTTTTTCCGTTTCATCATCTTTTCTTATTTCCCGGGAAAAGCTGACAGTCCAGGTGTCATAGTCGATGGAAAAGTCAAAATCAGAATATCTACTTAAAAATGGCCTGATACGGCTTTCCATTTCCAGTGATTCAAGGCCTTTAAAAAAACGGGAGTCACTATTCAGCTTTAAAACTCTTTGAGTGTCGTTTTCCAGATCATTATCCCAAGTAAAGAGGTCTTCCGTAAAAGCATTATAATAAAGTGTGTCGGCAGTTTTTTCTTCGCTAACCAATGATTCACCATTTTCAGTGATGAGAGTATCACCAGGTTCATCGGTTAGCTGTGAAGTTATGTTTATTTTACCTAAATCCTTGAACGCACATGAAAGCCGGGTTTTACCGGTGCCGTTATAGGCGTAAAGCAGAATGTACTTTTTGATATTCAGTAGGTTACGAAAATAACTGGAAAGCTCTTCTATTGTATCGAATTGAGTAAACCCGATTCTTTTTAATATGAAATTTATTTCAGCAATTACATCCTCGGTAATACCATCTTTTAGTATGTATTCTTTTGTGTCCGCTTTAAGACTATAATTGTTTTCTATTAAAATTTCATATCCAAGATTTTCATAATCCTTATGTTTAAATTTTTTCAGAATATTGTTTTTAAAAACATCCTTCTGTATATTAAGCGGAACTGTATTACTCATACGCTCACCTCATCAGCAGAGGGGAAAAGCCCCTGCATCAAGCCCTTTTTATGGGTTTTGAGTGCGTCGATTTTTTGATTTTGGGCGGTGATGAGTCCATCGAGAGAGGAAAGGCAATCGGCGATTTTTTGTTGTTCTTTTATGGATGGAAATGGCACAACTATTTTGATCATTACCCCATTCATGAGCTTTGGATTCCCTACATAAGAAACATGATTCTTTGATACAGAATTTATTAGTGCGGCCGTAAAAGGATTGGCGTAACCATCAGTATTTATCAAAACACCACAAACATTTGTGCAATAGAACTTGCCAGAACGGTAATTTACATCTCCAGCGTTAGCGCCGTCAGTTGTCCAGGTAATTGCATTTTCATAAAGAAAATCTTTGTAAAACCCGGCTAACCCATTGTTTTTAGTTTGCGATGAAAAAACCGGATACGGTGCTTCTTCCGTCCACTCCTCTTTCACAAGGTTCATAGAAAGTACATAGCCACGTGTGACATTAAAAACTTCTCCAACTTCTTTTTCCTCCCACTCCCCTTTACCCCGAAACTCTGTAAACTGCAATTCCGGCACGGTTTCCCCTTTGGCGGGGAAGAGCTTTTGCATCAGCCCTTTTTTATGGGATTTGTAGGCTTCGAGCTTCCCGGCTTCGGCTGTGATGAGTTCATCGAGGGAAGTGAGGCAATCGGCGATTTTTTGTTGTTCTGGTATTTTAGGAATATTTACCTTGAGCTTTAAAAAATCAGTTTTGCTTAATACTCTATTTCTACCAGCACCGCCAGGTGATATAACACCCAATTTATAGATAAAATATTTTTCTATAATCAAATATTGAAAGAAATCTGGGATTGCTTCACTCTCATTAAAAACATATGTTGGGAAACGATGGGACACTAACGCACCTTCATCATTTTTAGATACAATTGCAATTGCGCCTTCCCAAGCAAAAGTAATATTTACTATTAAGTCATTTAGCTTAACCTCATAAAGATAATCCATGGCATTTTTTTCAGGGAGTTCATTAAAAACTAGAAATGTCCCTTTTCCATGACTTCTGATACCTAATCGAGTGTATGGTTTATTAGGTTTTTTAACCTTACGATCCGTAAAAATTAAAATCTCCTTTAGAGATTTACAAATCCAAGTTTCACTATCCCGAAACTCAGGAAACCTCAACTTCGGCACCAATTGTTTTTTTTCGTGCTTTTTGTGCCTTTTGCGGTTCATAATTCTTCCAGTCTATCAGGGTTTTTGATTGTTTTCTTCTGGGCCGTATCCAGACGCCGCTCTACTTTTTTAACATCTTCAGCCGGTGGCAGGCTTTCCGGGCGGATGCCTCGATTCAGCAGGGTGTCCCGCACTGCCCTATTGTTGGTTACATGCTCGCCAGATATTTCAGACTCATTTTTCATCTTGTTTTCACGGGCATTGTGGATGGTGATTTCCGTTGCGAAATCCTTGGCTTTTAGAATAATCGTGGGAGCAAAATCCGCCAGAGGCCTGTTGTCAGGAACCCGCCATTGGGCTTTCATGGCCTGCGTGGTTTTTCCGAACAAAGCATGATCACCTTTACTGCGAATCAGCGCAAAATTCTGATTGCCGCCTGTTTGTTCATAGATCACATCCGATAATTCCTTTTCTGTGGCAGAGAGCTTTTTACGGGCTGAAACCCGCTCTGATTCAAGCAAGCGTTGTTCTATTAATTCCGCTTTGCGCGTCTGCATGGCAAAATAGGTCTGCGCAAAGGCAATCTCCTGTTTGGCCGGGTCTCCGTTCTGAGCAATCAGATAACAGGCATAGCGGGTAAGCATGATGTCGCTGATTTCCCGCTTGCTGCCGGATCCCAGATCAACCATTTTGTTGACATCAACAAAATGGTTGACGACGACATGTCCGGATACATCACAGGCTGTTTTCGCCTTAGTGATGACATTGAGGAAGTTACGCCATTCGTTATAGCCCAATAACTGTTGCAAGTCTCGCGCAAGCCAGTATTCAACCCCGTTTTCTGTTGTTTGAGCATGCCCTTCAAAGGTTGCGGTCATTGTGTAAATCAAATCATTTTCCATTTTATCGCACTCCTTTTTTCTTATTCATACGCACCCAACCCCGCAATCTCGCGCCCGCCGGCAAGTTTTTTTAACAACGGTATCAAATCTTCCATCAATTCCAGTTCCTTTTTTGTTCTGTCTTTCCAACTCAATCCAAGTGGTTCCATCAGATCGCTGAGTTTTTCGCCGTCAAAAATCATACGGTCTATAATTTCATCCACAAAAGCCTGTAATGCATCCGGCTCCAGTCCGTGCTTGAGGGCTGCCGCTGCCATTTCTTTAGCGGCCTTTTCAGTTTTGAATTTTTTATAGCCTTCTTTTATTTCCTTTTCGTCTAAACCCTTACCCACTTCCAAACTATTAATATACGCCACAATATCCTCACGTTCATCTATCAAATTGGCGCTTGAGCTAAGCAGATCAATGAGTTGCTCCCGTGTCATTTTCTGCTTGCCCGGCTTGTTTTGTGTGAAACGGGAAATCAGCTTCATAATGTAATCGTAGTCTATTACAGCAGAGGCAAACAGTACAAATTCAAAATCCAGTTGCTGCACAGAGGGATCTGCATTGATTCCTTCTTTTTGCTGTCTTTCTTTTAACTGTTTGGCTGTTTCTAAATAAGAACTCCTGAACGAACGTAATTGGTCTTCGGGAATAAGTGTTTCAATATGCGCTTTTTGTTCAGGTGTTAGATCGGTGTATTGGTCTAACTGGGTTTTCAAACGTTGTACTTCTTTAAAGCGGTTAATGAAGTTAATTCGCGCAGTATCTCCTTTAAGGTTATAAACTTCTTGTGGTTCGCATACCAAATCGCTTGCTTGCATAAAGTCACCTAATGCGGCTACTGCTTTTTTGTATTTTTCAATTACTTTAGGGGCAGGGTCAACCAACCATATTTCTTTAGCCATGTTGCTATCCTGCCCGGAAAAGAGTGCGATGGCCTCATCTACCTCTTTGGTCTGCTTTCTAAAGTCAAGAATATTTCCATAGGGTTTTGTGTCATTCAACACCCGGTTTGTTCTGGAAAAAGCCTGTATTAAGCCATGTTGCTTTAAATTTTTATCAACATAAAGGGTATTCAGATACTTTGAGTCAAAGCCGGTCAACAGCATATCGACAACGATAACCAAATCGATTTTGTTTTTTTGCGGATAGTCGGCATTGGAATATTTGTGGTCTTTGATTCTTTTCTGTACATCCTGATAGTACAAATCAAAGTCATAAATACGATGGTTTGTCCCGTATTGCTTGTTATAATCAACAATAATTGCTTTTAGAGCTTCTTTCTTTTTATCCGGTTCTTGTTCGTTGTCCGCTTTTTCCTGCGGCAAATCTTCCTGAATCTGCTGGACATCTTTATTTCCTTCGGCAGGGGGCGAAAAGACACAGGCCACATTTAACGGGCTAAAATCTTCAACTTCTTGCCCTCGCTTTGACTGCATTTTTTTGAAGAGTTCATAGTACTCAATCGCGTCATTTATGGAGGCTGTTGCCAACAATGCGTTGAATCGCCTTGCGTTAGTGGCAGAGTCGTGTTTATCAAGAATCGAATCCACAACGGCTTTTTTACTGGTGGTATCTGCTGTTCCAGCCTTTTTCCTAATATCCGGCTTGAAATAATCCACATGGAAACGCAAGACATTGCCGTCGTCAATGGCGTGGGTAATGGTGTAGGCGTGCAGTTGTTTTTCAAAAATATCTTTGGTTGTCTTGTAAGAGCCTAATGTACCATCCACCTGTTTATAAGTTGCGTTTTCCTCAAATATAGGCGTTCCGGTAAAACCGAAAAGCTGTGCTTTGGGGAAGAACTCTTTGATGGCTTTATGATTATCTCCAAACTGTGAGCGGTGGCATTCATCAAAAATAATGATAATCCTTTTATCACGAAGCGGCATTAACCTTTCTTTAAAGGTCAGTCTGCTTTTTTGCTTACTGTTTTGGTTTCTTTTACTGTTTTCATCAAGGGCAAGACCAAGTTTCTGGATAGTGGTAACAATCACTTTATCAGCATAGTCTTCCGATAACAACCGCTGTACCAGTGTTTCCGTATTGGTGTTTTCTTCAACGCAACCCACCTGAAACTTGTTGAACTCTTCCCGGGTCTGTTTGTCGAGGTCTTTACGGTCAACGACAAATAAACACTTTTCGATATCGGGATTGTCTTTCAGAAGTGTTGATGCCTTGAAAGAGGTAAGGGTTTTTCCACTTCCGGTGGTGTGCCAGATGTAGCCATTTCCCCTGTTTTGATGAATACAGTCAACAATAGCCTTGACTGCGTAAATTTGATATGGTCGCATGATCATTAATTTCTGTTCGCTAACCACTAGTACCATATAACGGCTGATCATTTGTCCCAGTGTACATTTTGCAAGAAAACGCTCGGCAAAATCATGTAAATGGGTGATTTTTTTATTGGCTTCATCAGCTAACTGATATATGGGCAGAAATCGTTCATCCGCATTGAAAGCAAAATGGTCTTTATGATTATTAGCGAAGTAATAAGTATTGTTTTCGTTACTGACAATAAAAAGTTGCATAAAACAGAGAAGTGAATTAGTAAAACCATTTCCGGGGTCGTTTTTGTATTCAACAATCTGCTCCATCGCCCTTTTGGGTGTTACCTGAAGAGTTTTAAGCTCAATTTGAACAGCCGGAACACCATTAATCAGTAAGATGACATCATAACGATGATGACTATTTTCAGTATTTATTCGTAGCTGATTGATTACCTCAAACTCGTTTTTGCACCAATCCTTAATATTAACCAAGGTATATTGCAGGGGTGTATCATCATCTCGGCGAAAAGTGTTTGTTTCCCGCAATGTTTTAGCTGCGGTGAATACATCAGCAGTAATAATTTCGTCTCTAAGCCGCGCAAATTCCGAGTCATTCAGATTTACTTTATTTAGTCTTTGAAAGTGCTCTCTGAAATTTGCTTCAAGCGAGACCTTATCCCGAATATCATCGCGGTATGTGTATTTAAGGTCTTTAAGATTATTGATTAAAGATTCTTCTATTTGTCTTTCAGATGTCATGCACATTCACCTTTCAATCCTTCTTGTTTGCATCTTCCGAGGCCACGTATGGCCGAGGACAGTATTTTAAAGCCGGGCATTTCAATTAGCGAATATGGGAATTTGCCAAGCTTTTTTCATTATGACACATTCCTTCTTTTTCAACCTTAATTAATGTATAACGCTGCCAATAACCGGCGCGTTAATTAGCATTGTTATACAATTTTTTTATTCTTTTCTAATTTTGATAGTATTGAAGGAGCAAATCTTTCACTCATACCAGCGATGAAACCTATAGCAATTATTGACAATTCAATATGATTCATTTTAGAAAAAGCAGGCAAAAACATTTCAGATCGCACAAGCAATGAGGCCAAAAGGGCCGATAACATTCCAGCTATTATCCGATACATGCTTTCGAGTTCATGGAGCTTTTTCCCTGCAAGACAATCTATGGATTCTTTTCCCATTCGGAAAATAATTGATAAAAATGCCCCTAGCCCGCCAGAAACCATTGCAAGACTGATAATAAATGCGGATTCTCCTAGGACTTTTATGCTTAAATCACGAAAAACCCAAAAGAGAACACCAACTGCAAATATGATTAGTGAGGTTATACCTGCTCGGTTTAAATACCATTGACGCGACATTTCCTTACCTCTATCCATAAGGAAGTTTTCAGCATGGACGAGTATACTCGAAGCCTTTTTGTAATCATGCTTTAGGCTCCTTGCCAAAGTCTCACCTAATAATCTTTTAAAATTTAACTGGTTGTTTTCGGAAAGATGAACAATTGGTTTACATTCCAACAATGCAACCGTATTTAATATTTCGTGATGCTTCTCTGGAGATTGCGGGCCTTTTGCATCAAACTCTTTACTTGTTATCCAGTCTAAATCATTACGATGATCTATAAAGACAATAAATTCCTCTGTATCTAAAATTAGATGTTTTAGTTCAAGTGGCCCCCATTTGTCTTTGTTGTAATCTGTGATCATTTTCTCACCGTTTAAACAATAGCAAATGGGTAAAAGTCCATACGTCTCCCAGCATTAAATACAGGGCTTTGAGGTGCATTTTTTGCGTATGTCATTGTTTTTGCCTGATCAAAAGCTGCATTTATTTTGACAATGCCATATTGATTGTTGTTTGTAGGCGAAAAATATTTCGGGGCAGCTAACAACTCTTGAGTAAAAACACCGCCACTGCCGTCGTCACCAGCAGATTGGTTGATATCACATGAATATGCAACAATACGACCTTCAGGGTTAGCCATTACTGCGTCATCGAATATTTTTCTATAATCTATGGGTATGGCCGCACTTTTCATAAATGCCTTCATTGCGGCTCTCGTTTCTTCCATTGTCTCGACTCTAATTAATTTTCGACACACATCGACTATGACCAAGTGACGTTTGTTTCTAGGATTTATACTGCTAATCGAAACAGTCTCATTTTCTTTTACATACATTACCGTTTCATCAAGACCTTTTCCGACACGATGCTCACCATGCCCAGAGCAAGAAATAAAAACATAATCTTTGTACCTAGCCGATTCGATTTGCGCATCCACAGCGGCGGAACTGGGATCTGAAAGGGTTACTATTTCGTCTGCCCTCCAAGCCCCACCCTTATTCGACAATAAAAACTGTTTAATATTCCCCATATCAGTGGTCACGCCAGGAAGTTCCGGTTTTACGCTTGGGGATCCAATTAGTATTGCTTGTCTCGATATCGCCATATGATTTCTCCTTTTTGTACCGGATAGGTCACGGGCATTGCTGCCCGATTCCCTCCTAAGAACTGTACGTGATAGTTTCCCATCATACAGCTCAAGCACCTGTTTAAGCTTCTCTTATGGAGAAACCCGCTAATAAATTTCTTCACGTTAATAACTGACTGTCAGTATATCAAAAAAAACGAAGGGGGCACCAGGCTTAGCACCCGTCATTTGCGTTCCCTTCTTTCAACTGATTCATTCAATGTTCACGTAATAAGGCACCTGCCAACTATCAGCCTCATTACTGAGCCGGTAATATTTCAACCGGTATCTCTTCCATTACAGAAAAGCATTCGCTTCCTTATGGCATCTCACCCCAGTCCTCCAACAGCATGCCTCACGGTTAGCCTGCCCATAGGGCGAAGGTCTGAGTTTCCACGTTCCGTATAATTGACCCTGTAAATGACTTAGATGCGTCCTGGACACCGGTGGTTCTACAGTTCCGTGCAAGCACGTTAGAGACTTGCAACTTTACCAACATGCTATTCACACTGGGGAATAACCTTCGACCTGTTAAACCTAGTAGGTCTGTCGCTCATTGACGATGCGTGCGGACATTCATATATTTTCATCATATTATTCGTTCCTAGCCCTTAACCGGATAGGTTTTCCGGAGGGGTCTGCCTGTCGCCATTTCGACCCAATTCGGTACGTTGTCCGTGAGGCTTCGCACCCCGTCGTCAGCGCAATGGTAGCACGCTCACGTAGGAATAAGCAGGAACATGCTTAGTACACTCAAGAAGAAATTCTTCTTTTAGTACATTCAATTATGCGACATCGTGTCGCGACTAACGATAGAAGTCAGGAACAGCCAGGGCTACCACTGACCTCAATAAAAACAAAAATATTTCAATATAAAAACGAACTACAAAAACGCCTCGGCCCTGGCTGTTACCTGAACTGACGGGTTATAGTGCTTTTTCGTATTACCTTGGCTTCAAATACTTTAGGAGTTCATTGGCAGCATGAACAATCCAATCAGTATCTTTGTAAGCCCATCCACCCATGCCATCTATATTTAACTTAATGTTTTCACTACCTTTACTTTTCTCATAATTATCAATTGCCCTTTTAAAGGAACGTCTATTCCAAAAATGGAGCTGTTCGCAAATTAGAGATAGGGTTATGCCATAGGATCCTGTCAAATTGAAGCGAGGGTTATTTCTAATAGCTAAGAGTTCACTACGAATTGGATTAATCAATTCATTAAACTCTTTCCTTTTATCTCTTCCGATAGCGAGTCGGTTGCTCACAAGATATCCAATAAAAGCTCCAAGAAGAGCAAATGCAAATTTTTCCAAAATATCATTCATAGGACCCTATAACATCCATTTATTAAGGGTTTCATAATCATTCTGGCTCGAAAATAAGACTACAAAAAATAGCTTAAGTACATGTACCGCAATATGATATGGCTATAAAACCATTTTCATCGTTTCTGGGTGTTGCTAATGCAACATGATGACTGCTTTTGTATAATTCTTTATCGCACTATAACAAGTAATTGTTAAGTTTATAGATAACACCATATAAAGTTACACATTGTTATTCTGTTATTGCTTTTTCTTTAAAAACAAATAATTTATCATGGATAATCCGTCATTTTTGTATATTGTCTGTAAGGAATGGGGATTATTACATTTTCCTTGATATTCCGCAAGAGGTTACTTTTGTATGTTTATCGGATAGCCTGATTAGGCACTCTAGTGTCACATTTTGAATAGTGAATTAGCTTTGCTGAATATTTTTTTATGTGCGATTCTTTGCTTAACTTCAACTTTATATTACTTATCTGTTTGCTGACCGAAGAATAATTCAGATTAAATATTTTTGCAATTTCATTATTCCGGTATAATCCCGTATTCCACAATAAATAGATCATTATGTCACGTTTGTCTTTCTCCGGCCCATTTATCCTTCTGGGATTAATGAGGGCAAAGAAGCACCTCTTTCCTTAACCAGTCAGTAGATGATTTCCCATATGCATATACGGTGTAACTACTCCACAGGTAATCTGCCAATCGTCTTACTATGCCTGCCCGTAATGGATTCCGATGGATATAACAGGAAAGGACAATAAGGTATTTCACATTTTCAACGAGAAATGATTCTATTCAAGATATGACACCATTCCCACGATTTTTTGTAAATATTTGCACCTGCCTGTCGGCTGACAGGTATTGTACCGCAAACATCTTGATTGATTAACCCTGACAGGGTTATTTCTTTAATTTTCAAGCGGTAGAGACAGGTTTGAAACCTGTCTCTACGTTACTATTAACCCCTACTGATTGCTTTTTTTGCAAAAAATCGGGAATGCACCCGTATATACATTGGTTCTGCTCTCCGGCAATGAAACACTTTATGGGTGCATTCCCGATTTTTTGTAACTATCTGTACAATGTATACCTTACGAGTGCACAAATTACGAAATGTAGAGCGAAGTGCCACTTCGCTAATACCAATATAGAGTAAGCGAAGAGACTCTTCGCTCTACAACTGAAATCACAATTTGTGAACTCGTAAGGTATAACACAAGCATCCTGCATGTGATATTTAATACACAAGCTGCCTGCCTATACGTCCCGGCACGCAGACAGGCGACTCGCCCAGACCGGGACGGTCTGGCTACCTTTTCCTTATTTTTTTGACTATATTTACAAAAAATCGGGAATGCACCCCACTTTATTTGGTGGGCATTGCAATGTCATTAAGTTAAGGTTATTTGATTAAAAACAACCCCCTTTATCCCCCTTTTTTAAGGGGGACTTTTGTTGTCGGCTGCTTAACTTAATGACATTGCATTGCCCACCCTACACGCTGTATTCTGTAACCATTAATGGGGTCGGGACTAAACAACCCTGGCAGGGTTGTTTCTGCCTGTGACAACCAAGTTCCGTGGGTATTATAGATCTTTATAATATCTTACACATTCTATTTCCATGCGATTGTCATAGCGCAAATCGATTTCCATGGGTTTAATGAGATTGTTTTTTTTATCGTGCATAATTTTTATTTTAGGCCTTAAAATATTCTCTTCGCTTACCGACATTACGTAACCGGTGAATTCTTTATACAGGCCGTTTTTTATCCTGATTTCAGAACCTATCGGATATTTGGGTATGATACTTAAAAAAGCATCCGTTAATTCCTTGTTAAAGTGTGTGCCAGCTTCTTTTTTTATTAGTTCATAAACTATATCAGGGGGGATTCCGGGACGGAACGGACGGTCTGAAATGCAGGCATCGTAAACATCTGCAATGGTGGCAATCTCGGCAACCATAATCAGCTTTCCATACTACTATCCATCAACTTCTTGTTTTTTATGCTAGTTTTTCAAACTACACAACCGTAAGACATTGATTAGATGAGGCTTACGTAAAGTTTGGAGTATTGGGTTTTTTGTCATTTGAACTTGTTTCATATTTCGACATTCGTATTTCGAATTTGGTTGCGGCCAAAGGCCGCGCCAAGTTCTTCGTATGTTAATTTGTTGTTATTAATCTTATTGGCGCCGGTCAGGCCGCGCGGATAACCTTTTCCATCCTGTCTTTCATGGTGCTGGTATGGTATGTGCGCTGAGATTAAGCCTATATTGTCATTATCCCGTAACAGTTCATATCCGTAAACAGTATGTTGTTTTATCAAATCATACTCTTCCGGGGTTAATATATCCGGCTTGTTTAATATTTTCTCATTTACAAAAATCTTACCTATATCATGGAGAAATTCGCCAATTGCCAGTTGCTTCATTTTTACATCGCTGAGGCATAGTTTTTTGGCAAGGACAAGTGAGATTACAGCAGAATCAACTGAATGTTCGTAGGTATAATTATCGACAGATTTTATTGAATTCAATCCTGACAACAGGTCATTGCTCAGAACTTCCTCAAGAAAGTAATGGACGTGTTTAATCAACAGATTAAAGGCAGGACTTTCCAGAAAATTCTTTTTGATTTTTGTATGTATGCATTTAATTATTCCTTCTTGTGTTTCCGCTTCTATATTTACTAAGGAATTTCTGGTTGTTTCGTAAACTTTCAGAATATCCTTTGTTGCCATCATACGAATTTTATCGGAAATCGGGTCTTCAATAACGATATCTTCCGTATTTTTATCTTCGATAAAAACATTCAAAAAGCCCCTTTTTTTCAAAATATCTATGTAGTTACTGGTTAATTTTACCCCTTTTTTTAACAAAATTTCGTAATTATCTCCGTATATCGTCTTGCCGATGATCATTCCTGGTGTAACTTCATTAACTCTTTTTTTTATCATACAATATTAGTCTTTCCGGAAAAATAGAAAATAGGGTCACACCTTGATTAGTGATTTTACCTTTTACCATTGTTTATTGGCTTCATCTTCTTTAAATATCTTTTATTTCATAGTAGCTACTCTCGTACCCTCCGACTTATAATCACTGATCAAGGTGTGAATCCAAACCTCATGTTTGCAACCCAATGTCATTAAGTTAAGGTTATTTGATTAAAAACAACCCCCTTTTTCCCCCTTTATTAAGGGGGACTTTTGCGGCAGGTAGCTTAACTTAATGACATTGGTTTGCAACCTGAGCCCGCCTGGAGTCTGCGCATTTTAGTCTTTGTTATTTCCCTTCCGCCTTTTGCTCCTTTGCCCAGGTATCACGCAGTAGCGCCGTTCTGTTAAAAACAGGTTTTTTATTGTCGGCGTCTTTTGCATCAACGCAAAAATAACCTATGCGCTCAAATTGATAACGGCTACCGGGTTTAGCATCCGCCAGGCCAGGTTCTACACGGCATTTAGCTATTATTTCCAGGGAATTTGGGTTCAAAAACTTCTTGAAATCAGTCTCTTCTTTTTCGCCGCATGGAGATTCCTTTATGAATAAATGGTCGTACAAACGCA
>CAZNEV010000100.1:0-6599 GCA_964572085.1 uncultured Maribellus sp.
ATTGATACTTCTTAATATCAGAAAGTTACAGGGGTGGCCCTGCAATGTGGGTTAAAGATTCCATGGCTATATATTTTTATCAAATGTGTAAAAATCGAGAATGGCTCTGATATATTTTCAGTTTTAATTTGGGGATTCTGGCCTTTCTTATTAGTTTTGAGTATCAAAAACAACAGGTTTTCACCACTCTAATAAACCCAAAACACAAAATCGCCTAGCGGTTTTGAACCGCTTGACGGGTAGAAGGAGAGAAGGAGAAAAGGATACGCGAAAATTTATTTCCTGTATTCCTGCATTCCCGTATTCAAACATTCACTCATTTCCTCATTCTCACATTCATGCATTCATGCATTATTTCTTCATGTGGTTTCGGTAATTGACGCCGAGTTTATCTAATCTTTTATAATCCTCGAGAAGCCGTTTGCTGAAATCGTCATAGTTTTTGAGTTCTTTTTTTGTCCAGCCTACTTCGGCTTCCGCTTGCAAACGCGGGAGAAGCATGTATTCTACTTTACTTGTGGTTGGGATGTATTCGGTCCATAAATTGGTTTGAACCCCCAGAACATATTTGGCTTCATCGGCCGATAATTCCGCTGGAATGGGTTCATAACTGTACACTTTATCAACCGGCAAAAACCCGCCAATGGCAAGCGGTTCGTTTTTCGTGTCCCGCGATTGGTAATAGTCGATATACATGTGCGAATTGGGTGTCATCACCACATCGTGTTTTTGTTTTGCAGCTTCAATTCCACCTGCTTCACCGCGCCAGCTCATCACGGTTGCTCCCGGTGCCAATCCGCCTTCCAAAATTTCGTCCCAACCCAAAAGCCTGCGCCCCTTCGAGGTCAAATAGTTATCTATTCTCGAAATGAAATAACTTTGTAGTTCGTGTTCATCTTTTAACCCATTATTTTTCATTCGTTTCTGGCAATTTTCGCACTTTTCCCAAGCATCTTTCGGACATTCATCACCACCAACATGGATAAATTCAGACGGAAAAATATCAAGTATTTCATCCAAAACGTTTTGCAAAAACTCAAAGGTTTCTTCCTTGCCCGCACAAAATACCTCGCTATGAACGCCCCATATTTTCTTTACTTCATACGGTCCACCCGTGCAACCCAAATTTGGGTACGACGCCAATGCTCCAACCGCGTGGCCCGGCATTTCAATTTCCGGAACCACCGTGATGTAGCGCTCTGCAGCGTAGCGCACAATTTCCCGTGCCTGATCTTGCGTGTAAAATCCTCCGTATCCAATGCCGTCATAAACCGGATTGTTTGTGTAGGCACCCAGCATGGTTTCATCGCGCCAGTGACCAATTTCGGTAAGCAGCGGGTATTTCTTTATTTCGATGCGCCAGCCCTGATCCTCGGTAAGGTGCCAATGAAAGGTGTTGATTTTGTACATGGCAAGAATATCAATGTACTTTTTGATGAAACTCACCGGGAAAAAATGACGCGCTACGTCGAGCATGTTTCCGCGCCATGCAAATCGCGGCTGGTCTTTAATGTCGGCAACCGGAATTTCGAGTTTGCCGTTTTCAGCTTCCACGGGTAACATTTGTTTCAGCGTTTGCATCCCGTAAAATAATCCGTTAGGTACCGAAGCAGTAATAACAACGCCGGTTGGATTCACTTTCAGCAGATAGCCTTCTTTACCCAAATCCAGTGAGCCGATTATTTTAAACTGAACTTGTTTTCCTCCCGTTTCACCGGCAATTTTGAAACCATACACCGTTTCCAGATATTCATTGAAAAAATTGGCGATACGCGCTGCATCGTGGTTGGTAGCATCAAATTGAAAGGAACAAGTTTCATCCAGCACAAAGCTCCCGTTACCGGCTGATATAACCATGGGCTTTGGAATAATTGCGAAATCCTGTGCCGAAACTTGTCCTATAACGAACAAAAGCACCAATAGAATTAGTTTTCTTACCATTTTGTATAATTTTGAATTTTAATAGGATAGTAAAGATAGAGCTTTTTTAATTATTTAAAAAGATTCGTCTTGTTTGAAATAAAATCAACAACGAAAGATAGCTTATGGATCACAAAATCTCAATTACACCTCTTTTATCCGCTAAAGTTCCAAAAATTAAACTCTCGTGTATCGAATGTGACGTGCATTTCCAAGCCTTGGATTCTGCTCTTTGGGAGGAAATTCAGAAAGAGGTAAAGGATATTGCTGCCCGCACAAAAGTGGAACAAATCAGCAAAATTCCTACGATTTCAGCTTCCCGGAAAGGGTACAAAGCCTGTGGGAAAGACCCGGCCCGCTACCGTTTGTCGGCCGAGGCATTGTTACGCCGAGTGGTAAACCGCCGTGAAATCTATCAAATCAACAACATAGTGGATGTACTGAACCTTATTTCCATTTCATCCGGTTTTTCCATTGGAGGATACGATTCAGGGAAAATCGAAGGAGATATAACTTTTGGCATCGGCGAAAAAAACGAGCCTTATTCCGGAATCGGTCGCGGGGAACTGAACATTGAAAACCTGCCCGTTTTCCGGGACGAAATCGGTGCTTTCGGGACACCTACCAGCGACTCTGAACGGACGGCAGTAAGCGAATCCACAAAACGTTTTTTGATGATTATCATTGATTTTGGCGGCTCTCCCGATTTGGAACCCACCACAGGCAATGCCATTAAACGACTCGAAAAATATACCTTGGCCCGCAATATCGAATTTAAAACGATCGGATAAATGAAGACAATCTGTAAGTTTCTGTTAAAAATTTTAGGCTGGAAAACGGAAGGCGGAACCGCACCGGAGTCCCAGTGCATTATCATCGGAATTCCGCACACCAGCGCTTGGGATTTTGTAATTTCCTATCTGTTTTACACTTCTGTTGGCGGGCGCGCTTCCATTTTGATAAAAAAGGAATTTTTCTTCTGGCCGGTCGGTTATTTTGTCCGCAAAATGGGCGGCATTCCCATCGACCGCTCCAAAGGGGCAAACGTGTTGCGTCAAACCATCAACCTTTTTAATGAATACGAGCATTTGCATTTGGCGCTTACCCCCGAGGGGACGCGGCAACGCACCAAAAAATGGAAGGCGGGTTTCCATGCCATTGCAACAGCGTCCAATGTGCCGGTTTACCTTGGCAGCTTCGATTGGGGCCGGAAAACGATTACCATCGGCCACAAGTTTGAATTAACGGACGATGCACAAACCGACGTTAAACGCATGAAAGATTTCTACCGGAAAAAAGGAGTGATCGGAAAATATCCGGAGCAATTTACCACGGAATATTAATTCCCGTCATGGTATCACTTCCCGTGATACTATGACTAAAAGATACCAATAAAGTTATAGCATCACATTGAGTGAAATGTAGGCGGTTGAAAACCGCCGCACCCTACCCTGCCCAGCTTTCATAAATCAAACTTCCTTGCTCCTCATGGTTTTCGATGCGGAGGTGAACGTCGATTTCATCCTGCATTTCTTCCACATGTGAAATAACACCAACAATGCGGTTCTCTTTTCGCAACGATTTCAGTGTATCGAAAACCACCGACAGTGAATCTTTGTCGAGCGAGCCGAAGCCTTCGTCCAAAAAGAAAAAGTTCTGGTTCGATTCTGTTATTTTTTGAATGCTATCGGCCAATGCCAATGCCAGCGAAAGTGCTGCCTGAAAGGTTTGTCCGCCCGAAAGCGTTTTCACGTTTCGCGTTTTTCCGCCGTTCATAAAATCGCGCACCTCAAAATTATTGTCGGCAGTGATTTCCAAACTCAATTTCTGACGCGTGAGCTTGAAAAACCGGTCGTTGGCGGCATTGCACAAATTCTGCAAATACACCGACGAAATGTAATTCACAAAACCGCTGGCCTTGAAAAGCGACTTCATTGTTTTTATATTCTCAGCCCGTAAGTCCAGCTTTTCCAGTAGCTTGAGAAGTTCAGCCTGTTTTTGCAAATCGTATCGCAGTTTTTTCACCAGTTCCTCGTTTTTTCCTCTCTCCTGATTTTTATGATTTTGTAGCTGCTTGTTTTCTTTGATTTCAGCAAGTAGTTTTTCGTGAAGCCCGGCATCATACACCCGCTCCCCCATTTCGGTTTTTAGTTCGTCAGAACGCGATTTTGCCAAAGCCAGGTTTTGTTTGAACTCACTGACTTGCTTCTTTTCTACTTCCAAGTCCATCGACTGCGAAAGGATTTGCCTGACTTCCCCAACATTTGCATAATCCGATTTTTGCAATTGCTTTTCCAATTGATTTTGCAGCGCAAGCTTGTTCTCCTCTTCCTGCTTCAATGCTTCGCGGTTGGCGCTTAAAATACCGGAAAGTGTGTCTTTGCTTTTGCGAAGCTTGGTGAGTTTTACCGAAATTTCGTTGTACTGTTTTTCCAGGGTCGCAAATTGTTGCATAAGCATTGCTTTTTCGGCCTCAATTTCCGAAATGGCTTTAAGGGTATAATCCTCAACCGAAACGATTTTCAATTGCAAAAGCAAGGTTTTATGCTCTGTTTCGTGAACGGTAATTTTGGTTTTGATTTTGTCTATTTCTGCCTGAAAGCGTTCTTTGTTTTTGATTGCTTTTTCCAATTCACTCCCCAGTTTATCCAGATTGCTTTCGTTCTTTTTAATTTCCTTCTGAAGAGTTTCTACTGCGTTGAATGCGCTTTCCACTTTCGCCATTTCCGTATATTCCGGCCATTTAAAAACGGAGTTGTGTTCAGCGGCTTTCTTTTGGTTTTGGTCGAGTTTCTTCTTCCAGTCACCTCCCGCTTCGGTCCTGAATTTCTGTTGGCTGTTCAAATCCTTCAAGGTCAAAATCGTTTCATTCCAGTCTTCAAGCTGCTTTTCCAATGCCAGTTTTTCACGCTCTATTCTATTTTCATCCTCACGGATATTGGCTGCGCTATAAATTTCGGGATGATGCGTTGAACCACAAAGCGGACAAGGATTTCCGTCGCTTAACTCCGTGGCATATTTTTCCAATTGTGCTTTAACCCGCAAATGCTGGGCTTCGGAATCCAGCTTTTTGATGGCACTTTTCACTGTATCCAATTTGGACTGCGTAAAGCTCAGGATTTCCGAAAAATCCGTTTTGTTGGACAATCCGTCAAATTTTGGATGTTTCAGAATATCGTCAATGCCAAGCGACAATTTCTCGCTTTCCAGCTGTATCTTTTTTAGTTCCGATTTAATTTCATCCGATTGTTTCCCGATGTTCCGTTTTTCAATGTGCCAGGTTTTTATTATTGAAAGCAAGGCTAAATCAGGCAATTCGGCTTTTTGTAATTTTACTTTTTCGCTTAATTTTTGTTTTTCTCCGGAAAGTTTTTCAATACTTTCTGTTGTGTCGAGAATCGTTTTATTTCCATTTGAAAGCCGCTGAGTTTCGCTTTCCAGTGCTTCTTCCAGTTTTTTTATTTTTACAAGCTTTTCCAGTTCTTCTGCCCGCTGCTTCAACGTTTCCCGGGTTTCGTAAGCCGGTTTTATTTTGTCGAAAGCCACTTCATTTTCAGCGATTTCGGCTTCTTCTTTTATCAGCTTTTGGCTGTCGGTTTCAATCTGTTTAGCTTTATCGGATATCTTTTTTGTGCTAGCTTCCAGCGTCTCCAACAGGTGCTTAAATTGCAAAACGCACTTTTCATATTCTGCTATATTTTTTTCTTGTTGGACAAAAGCCGGTTCCTGTTTTTGCAAAAATTCCAGGTACGTTTTTGCCGTTTCCAGTTTTTTTGTCAGCTCCTGAATTTGTTGAAATTGAGTTTCCTGTTTTTGTTGGGTTTTTAGCTTTACTTCCAACTCAGCCAACTCTTTTTTCAGTTGAACAAGTAGCGCTTCGAGTTCAGTAATTTTATCGGGGTCGATTTCGCCCAACTGCTGCAATTGTCCTTGCAGGTTTTGTTTGTGCTCGTTGTTTTTCGATTCCAAAGCTGCGGTTTTGTAGTACAATTCAAACCGTTGAAGATTGAAAAGTTCTTTCATCATCTGCGTTCGGTCTTTGTTACCCAATTGCAAAAACTCCTGAAACTGACCTTGCGGAATGATAATCGTGCGTTTGAAATTTTCGTAGCTCAGACCAATTGCAGTTTCTAATTCCGTCGGCTCAATGGGAACCCAGTTGCCCGCGACTTTTTTATACGCCGCCCGGTCTAATTTCTTAACATCATCGAACTGCTTGCTGTTCCGCCGTCCTTTTACTGTAGCTCGAAACGCATCCTGGTTTTTCCCGGTTTCGAACACAAAATCGATTAGAAGCTCGTTCGATTTCAGGTTCATCATGTTGTAATTCCGGTTGTCACCTGAAAGGTTGAGGCGGTCGGTTTTGCCGTACAAGGCAAAAGTTATTGCTTCGAGAATGGAAGATTTTCCACAGCCCACGGAACCAAAAATACCAAACAAATTGGCGGCGGTGAGTTTTGTAAAGTCGATAGTCTGTTCCTTTTGGTAGGAGTACAAACCCTTAATAGTGAGTTTAATAGGTATCATATTTTAAATTTTAACTCAGATGTTTGTTTTACCGCAGATTACGCGGATGAACACAGATTTCTCAAGCTTCTTGATCTGTGTAAATCTGTGCTCTCCTTGGTTGTGTCCTTATTCTTACCACAGATTACTCGGATTTACACAGAGTTTGTATT
>CAZNEV010000100.1:6699-14982 GCA_964572085.1 uncultured Maribellus sp.
ACAGATTACTCGGATTTACACAGAGTTTGTATTCTTTAATCTGTGAAAATCTGTGTTATCCGTGGTGCCTTTCTTTGCTTACCCAAGATTACGCGGATGAACACAGGGTTTATATTCCAAATCCGTGTAAATCTGTGCTATCCGTGGTTGTGTCCTTATTCTTACCACAGATTACTCGGATTTACACAGAGTTTGTATTCTTTAATCTGTGAAAATCTGTGTTATCCGTGGTGCCTTTCTTTGCTTACCCAAGATTACGCGGATGAACACAGGGTTTATATTCCAAATCCGTGTAAATCTGTGCTATCCGTGGTGGTTTTCTTTGTTTGCCACAGATTACGCGGATGAACACAGATTTTGAAGCTTTAAATCAAAGTAATCCATGGTCAAGTAACTACATAATCAATCTCTTTATTCCTTTTTTCATATCCGAAACGTTAAAGTTCATCAATAAGCCCAGTTTCTTTTTCGATAGTTTTAAATAGGTTAATATCTGAGCAGTATGAATTGGCTCTATCTGGGCAACAGCTTTGAGTTCGATGATTATAGAATCCTCAACAAGCAAATCAATTTTGTAGGCAGCATCTAACTTTATTCCGTCATAATTTATGGGCAAAGTTTTCTGACGTTCTACATTGAAACCTCGTTTAATCAGTTCATATTCAAGGCAAACTTCATAGGTTGATTCCAATAAACCGGGACCAAGCTCGGAATGAACATGGTATGCCGCTCCAATTATTTCATAACTAAGTAAATTCAGGTTCTCCATACTTTTCGTTTTAATTGATTAAAATTTGACCTCAGATTATTTTTGTTTTTAACCGCAGATTACGCAGATAAACACAGATTATGAAAATATTAATCTGTGGAAATCTGTGCTATCCGCGTGGTGGCTTTCTGTGCTGACCGCAGATTTCGCGGATGAACGCAGATTGCAAAAATTCTTAATCCGTGTAAATATGAGTAATCCGTGGTCATTTTCTCCTTATAATCATTTGTGTTAATTGCTGTTGTCTTAGCTAATATCTCTGCAAATAAACCCATAATTTCGTGGTTGTGTTCCTATCTCACCACAGATTACACGGATGGACACAGATTTTATATTCTTAATCTGTGATAATCTGTGCTATCCGTGGTTGTTTTTTTCTTACCACAGATTACTCGGATGGACACGGAGGTTAAATTCCTAATCTGTGTAAATCTGTGCTATCTGTGGTCATTTTCTCTTTGTAATCATTTGTGTTAATCACTGTTATCCTCGGCCAGTATCTCCGCAAACAAACCCATAATTTCGTGGTTGGGTTCCTGGCCCTTTTCGTGTTTGAAATAATCGATGAAAAGCTCTTGCATGTTTTTGCTTAAATCGATGTTCTTATTCCTATCCGCTGTTAGCTGGTTCGCATTTTTCACTTCTGGAATGATGGTGACAATTCCGTTGTGCGCAAGGCTTAACTGCTTGCGTTCCTGTGCCGTTAAAAACGTATCGGTTACCATGGTTAGTTCCACCAAACAACCGGGATTTGCCGCCAACCATTGCAGTGCATCCTCCATTCCCTCGGCGCGGTGACGGAGCAGCTTTTTCCCTTGAAGCAATTCGATTTCCTGAATGCGAACTGCTTGTCCCGGCTCTGCATCCACCAATAGGACATATTTTTTCTGGTTCGCTTCGGCAAAACTGTAGGATAGCGGACTACCACTGTAATATACTCTGCGCTCCTCATCCACGCCATGCATCCGGTGCAGGTGTCCCAAGGCGGTATATTGAATTTGTGCCGGAATATTTTCGGTGTATATCTCCTGAACACCACCGACATGCAGTATGGGTTTTTCGTCAACAGGTTCTTCCGGAATTTCACCTCCTTTTTTCACCATAAAAAGGTGACTCATTAAAATATTGACACCACGGTTGTCGCAGTATTTATCGGCCAGTATTTGCCAATTTTCCTGAAGGACCTTGCGCAGTTCTTCCTCGCTATTTTCGTGGCCAAGTGCGGTTTTTAGCCGAAGTTCGTTGGCATAGGGCGTCAGTAAAATTCGCAAAGGGACTTTGTTCCCGGGAAGTAAAACTTCAATAAAACCTTCCGCCGTTTGTGCAATTTTCAATCCCGATTCCAGTTCAAAATCAGGCACCACGGAATTGGGGTAACCGGCAAAAATAATCCCGCATTCGCGGGCCAGCGGGTCGGGTGCTTCAATGCGGTCGGGCGAATCGTGGTTACCAGCGATGGCAATTACCGGGCGTTTACCGTTATTGCCCAACCGCTTCAACGTTTTATAAAACAAATCTACCGCTTCGGTTGGCGGGTTGAACGCGTCAAATAAATCACCGGCCACCAAAACCGCATCCGCATTTTCGCGATCGGCAATTTCACAAATTTCGTTTAAAACCAAGCGTTGTTCTTCCAATCGGGAAAAACTTTCCAAACGTTTTCCGAGGTGCCAGTCGGAGGTGTGTAGGATTTTCATCGTTGAGAATTTTAGATTTTAGATTTATAGATGCAAGAATCAAGACGAGAGAAGACACAAGTAGCAAGATAAAAAAAGAGATGAGAATTGAGAGGTGAGAGGTGAGAAAGCAAACTCCATTTCCACCTTTGGCACTACATTTTTCATAATCCGCGTGTAAATAAAAAATGTGACAAAAATGGCCAAGGTGATGATTGCGAAATAGATAAATACTTGTTTCATTTTTCGAGTTTTATGGTACGGTAAAAATAACCATTTCAAATGTTCCTTTTAGGAATCGTACCAGTTAATTTTTCGGCTAAAAAACATGGTTAGCGCAAGCACAACAAACAATCCGATGCTGCCAACAAGCAATGCGTAAGTTTCCAGTTGCATCAAAACAAATATAAACCCAAACGAAAAAGTGACGATTAAAGTTTGTACAATGACGTTCATCCAATTCCGAAGGAAGGTGCGCGAATAGAATAAAATCATGGTGATTACCGAAACAGCAGAAATCAGGTAAGCCAGGTTGAAACCGAGTTGCTCTGATATGGACAACAACAACAAGTAGAACACCAACACCGCAAAACCCACAAGAATATACTGAAAGGGATGTATTTTTTGTTTGGTTATGAGCTCGGTCAAAAAGAAGGAAAGAAAGGTGAACAGAATAACCAAAATGGCATATTTTGCCGACCTGGAACTTTTCTGATAGTGGTCGGCAAGCGTAACCAGTTGAACGCCAAAATCGGCATCAGTAACCCGGTATTCGTTATTTTTCCATTGCTGTGGAAAATTGCGGTTAAAATTCAGGACCTTCCAATTGGCAACAAACCCATCATTATCAATCGTGTAATCGGCGGGAAGAAAATTGCCCACGAAACCCGGATCGCTCCATTTCGATTTCAAAACAACCTCCGTAGTTTCGCCAAGGGGGGCAAAACTCAAGGCTTCCGAACCTTTTAGATGAAGCGGGAACTGAAATTCGCCAGTAAAGTCATCCATCGAAAAACGGGGGATCTCCAACGAAATCCCGTTATTTCCAACCAAAGAATTTTCCATTCCCGGAGAAAAAGTATAGGTTGAATCGTTCCATGTGAATGTGGTTTCGTTGGTAATTCCGCGCAAATCGCCAATTGCAACCAAAATTTTGGCTTTCTCCCATAAAACATCCTTGGCAGAAATCTTCAAGGCATAAAAATCGGCTATGTCAAAATTGCCTTTAACCTTTAATTCCGATTCGTAAACCACCGTTTCATAAATGCTCCTGTTCCTTTTTTGCGGAAAAATTTCACCTTCAATGTTTAGGCTTTTGGGAAGGATGTAGCAATCCCGAATTTCTTCTTTTTCCTCCTTTCCCGAGCTGTCCACAACTCGATCAACATAAGGCAGTGAAAGCACCGGCCCTCGAACGGTTTGTGATGTTGACCATTTCTGCATCACTTCCTGTGACGTAACTTCGGCGGTGGTTTGCCTTTCCTGGATCAGCCCGAGAATCATAAATTTAGGCACTAAAAGTGCAATGGCAATTGCACCGATGATGAACACTTTCAGCGTGATTTGCAAATTGGTTGACCGTTGTTTGTCTGTGAAATTTTCTTTTGTTTCCATTGGATTTGAATTTTGATTGATACACAAAGAACTTTGCCTTTCAAAGTAATCGTTGAAAAAAATTTATAGTTGCTTCAGGATTTCTTCCAAGGCCTGAAGATGAGTTTCAAATGCCGCAGCACCCGTGGCGCTAATTTCATAATTCGTATTGGGCTTTCGGTTTATAAAACTTTTTTTGACATGAATGTAACCGGCAGTTTCGAGCGATTTAATGTGGCTGGCAAGGTTTCCATCGGTAACTTCCAGCACCTCCTTTAAATCGTTGAAGGAAGCCCCTGCATTCACCGACAAAATGGACATTATCCCCAAGCGGATTTTATTGTCGAAAGCCTTATTCAGATTTTGAAAATTATTTTTCACGTCGCCATTGAATTGTATTATGCTCGTACCTGAAATACATTAGCGAACCATAAAAAATATGAAGCACACCAAATCCCAACGCCCATAAAAACAAACCGAAGGAAGGGAAAAGTGCTGCTATTAATCCGAGGATGACCTGAAGCAGTCCCAAGTAAAAATAAACTCCGATTAAAATTCCCGACATGCCACTCAAGGAAAGAAATCGGCTCGAATCCTGCATCATTTTCCGGATCTCTTTTATTTCTGCCAAATAATTTTCAGATGTTTTCATTTTAAAAGTACTTTGAAATGCAAAGTAAAGAAATAATTTTTAATTGTAAATGGATTTAGAAGTAAAAATTATGAATATTTTTCAGAACCGTGCGCTACGGAGTTGGACTATTGACGAACCTAGGCATTCTTTCCCTGCCTGGAAAAGCGGATATGCGAAATACGGGATACAATGCGGAAAACCGGACTTTAGACGAAGGGTATTTTAACCAAAAAACCACAAGAATCAATTACAGCATCCAATCCATGGATGAGAGCTATTTTATCCAATTCTCTATTTGAATTCCTTTTAACCTTCTAAAATGTTTTTCATTGTTGGTCACTAAAATCATATTGTTTGCCATAGCAGTTGCGCCAATAAGCAAATCAAAATCATCTACAATATTTCCCATTTTGCGAAGTCTTGCTTTTTCTTCAGCAAAAATATCCAAGGAATTATAAATTGGGATCTGTTTAAATTTGTTGATTAACTTCTCAATAACCTTTTTGTTTTTTGTGGGATGGTCACTTTTCGCTGCCCCAAACTTTAATTCAGCGACTGTTATTTCTGAAATATAAAGGTTGTCAATTCCTATCTCATCGAATTTATTCACTAAATCAAACCTTCCCTTCAAGAAATATATACAGATATTTGTATCGATCAGAAAGTTCATAAGGTCTCAATTTCACGGTTTGAATAGCGTGATTTTCTTAAGTCGTTAATAATTTCGTCTGCCGATTGTTCTGATTCAAAAGCGCCATACAATGATTTCCAAGAATCCGGCCCTTCAATCGTTTTTCCCGATTTTAAGGAATTTGAAATACGGGAAATTAACTCTAAACGAACATCGACACTTAAGTTCTTTATCATTCCCCAATAGTTATCTGCTATATTTGCCTTTCCTGTTTTCATGTTGTTCCAATTTAGATTCAAAGGTAAACGAATTTTATTGAAGTTTGAAGTAGAATACTTTTTGACTGTTTTAAAAAATGTCTCATTTATTTACTTTAACAAATTTTCTTACAAAGGTTTCATTTCCCATTTTGACGTGTAGAAAATAAACTCCGTTTTGCAATTGGCCGACATCTATTTTGGCATTTGCAACCTCCTTTTTAATCATTTGGATTCTTCCTGTAAAATCATATATGCTTGCCCCAAACGGTTGATTGATCCCCCTGACGTTCAATTCGCGCCTTACGGGGTTGGGATAAACCAACAAATTATTCACACCCAATTCGGTTGCAGAAACGAGAGGATCAAGCTCAATCAATTTTGTTAAGGTATCGCAGGCTAAAATTGAATTGCATGCAGTTAGTTTGACCCTGTATATTCCGGTTTTGGAATAAGTGTACGAGGTCAAGTTGCCAGTTCCGGTTTGCCCGTCGCCAAAATCCCATTCAGAATAAAAAACGCCGGACGAAGAATTTGTAAAGACCACATTTAAACCCTGTTTTTCCACAATGAAATCGGCGGTTGACCCGAACTGTTTCAGGAAAAAACCGGTCATTTTAGTTTGAATGGTATCCCAATATTTATTTGGCCCATCTTCACCAAATCTGCCGGTATCCACACCGTAAAATTCATGTTTTTTCCCTTCCACAAAATAGGTATCGTGTTCAATCGCGCGATTATTCAAGGCGGTGTCAATACAAAAACTCCCAAAAGTTGGCGGCATCGAAAAGTTGACATTCGGGAAATCGGGCACAATTCCGGCAAGGGGTATCCCCATTTTAAACGGCACAATATCGTCATCTGTACCATGTACCAAAAAAACCGGGGCGGCCTCATTGCCGATAATCCCAGGGTCCTGTAGTGCGCCCCAAAGTGAAGCTATGCCAGCAGGCTTGGAACTGTAGCCCTGAATTCCAATCGCATCCAGATCCCCTAAGCTGGGGGAAAGAAAGACATCCGGTGGAACTTCGGCATCGTTGTCCCAATACAAATGTTGAAGGACAGCAATTGCCCCGGCACTGCTCCCGACCAGAAATATTTTTGCCGTGTCGATCCCATAATCTTCAGCCCGGTATTTCAGGAAGCGCACTGCCGCACGGCTATCCTGTACTGCCCGATAAACCGCACGGTAGGTATTTTTATTTTCCAACTTAATGCCGACAGGGATTCCAAAAATTGATGAAACGGTTGCTGCCATACCGATCCGGTAATCAATGGTAGCCGTTACGTATCCCTTGCGGGCAAACGAATCGCAAAAAGCAATCATATCATCATTGTGTCGTGAACCCAATAAAAATGCGCTCCCGTGCAGGAAAACGATGACGGGGCGTAAACTCAATGTATCGCCGTGCGGAAAGAAAACATCCATTTTAAGCGGACGCGCCTCGGTGACGTTTTCGTTGTAGTGAATGTTGAATTTGGGGATGAAACCAAGCGGGCTATTCAACCATTCTGCCCGTGCAAATTCCACGTCTTTCAGTGTGTCAACCCTATCAAAAACGGATTCAGAATAGCGGAACGACTGAGCAAATGTGGGAAGCGCAAATAAGAAAAACAAAAGTTGAAATAAATATCGGTTCATCATGTTTTTAAAATAGTTTGCAAGGTAGAACATTTCGCCTTGTGAGTTCGACTTTCTTGGGAGTTCGACTTTCTTGGGAGTTCGACTTTCTTGGGAGTTCGACTTTCTTGGGAGTTCGACTTTCCTAAGTCGAACATTTCTAACGGACTTAGAAAGTCCGTTTCCCCAAAAACTCCACCAGTTTTTCAAGTCCTTCCTTCATGTTTTTTCGTGCAAATCCAATACGGAAATAATTTCCTGGAAAACCATAAACCGAAGCGGGAAGCAACATCACTTCTTTTTCCTCCACCAACTGTTTGCAGAAAGATGAAATATCGCCTTCGCCCAAAAACTTCGGGAAAGCAATTGGACCTGCCACAGGTTGATTCCATTCAAACACCCGGTGGTAAGTTTGAAAGAACGAAGTTAATATGTTCAAGTTTTCAGAAATAATCTGAAGGTTTCGGGCTACAATTCTTTCTTTATTTTGAAGGGCAATTATCCCCAGAATTTCGCTTGGGGCACTATTGCAAATGGTAGTGTAATCTTTAAAATTAGCAAAGTCCTGCATCAGCTTTTTGTTTTTGGAAGTCAGCCAGCCAATGCGCAAACCCGGCAGGGCAAAACTTTTTGAGAGGCCAAAAAGCGAAATCGCATTCTCATACAAATCGGAAGCGGAAGGAAGCCGGTCTGTAGCGTGGTACTCCAAAAAGCGATACATTTCGTCAGAAAATAGTAGGGTATTATTTTTCTTGCACAATTCAACAATTTCCTGAAAATCTTCCTTTGAAACGGTTGCCCCAGTTGGATTGTGCGGGAAATTAATGACCAACAGTTTTGTTTTTTGGCTCATCATTGCTTTCAGCTTTTCAACATCGAAGTGCCAGCCATTTTTATAATCGGGCTGCCATTTTGTGACTTCACAACCGAGAGAATTGGCAATTTCGTAGAGAGACTGGTATCCGGGGAAGGTAGAGATCACGTGGTCTCCGGGTTCGAGCAGACAGTTCATCGCCACAAAAATCCCCTCTTCGGGAACCATTACATTTATTGAATTAGGTACTTAACCAATAACGATAAAAGTAGTATATTCGGGGAAACA
>CAZNEV010000101.1:0-14776 GCA_964572085.1 uncultured Maribellus sp.
TTTGTTTGCACCATCGGCATCCGGGATAACGAGGGGGTTGGCTGTTTCGCATTTGTAATACAATAAAACCTATCGCACACGAATGCCTGTTTAGTCCAGCACGGGGTTACGCCGTAGAAAAAGGATGTTGATGTGCAGGCGGAAAACTAATTTTTGGGGAGGTAAATGGAGGGGGTGAGTTGGGAATTTGAAGAAAACTCAGCGTTTTGTTGCAAACGGGGAGCAGTTGGAGATTGGGAAAATAAGCCCGAAGGGCTGAAATGATTGTGGAAATTTGGAATAGGTTGAAGGCCTAAACCCGGGACGGGTGGCATATCTAAAGTGTAGCATTATGTTTTCTGAAAAATGTCACCCCTACCTTTGTGCCATATGGCTCAAAGGTAGGGGGTTCAACAAATTGGAGAGTGTGGTGATGGCAGGGAACGAGCTCAACATTATCAGTCGGCAATTTTTCCGGGATTACGAAAAAATCAGTGCTTTTTAATTTCCAGGCAGATTTTAAAAAAAGCTGCCCAAGTATTCGGACAGCTTTTTTAATAATGCGATTTGCTTTTTTAGAAGATACTATACGATAATCCTGCGGCAAATGTCAGGGTGGTTTTTCCGAAAATTTCGTTATAGCTTGGAACATCCGGGTCTTCGAAACTCACCGTTTGGTCTTTGTAGAAGGAGTTGGAAAAACCGGCATCCAAGGTGAGCTTATCGCTGATTTTCCACATAATACCTGTTCCGATTGTAGTGGACGGGTTGCTGTAGCTAAAATCGCTTTGGTAACTGTCGGCAACGCCCATGTCGCCATATAAACCTCCCACACTGAAAGAAAGATTGTCGCTGATGTTAAATTGTAAACCAAGGCCAATTTCGTAGCCGTTTTTGTCGATTTCGCGCTTGCGGATTTTCGATGGGTCCACATCTTTCCATACCGCCATATCACGGATATTGCCTCCCCAGTTCACGCCCTTGTTGAAATACATGTTATATGACAATTGCGCTTCCAACCAATCCACGCCATGGTAACCAATACCCAAACCCAGGATTCCGGGCAGATCGCTCTGAGATTCATCTTTGTCGGGGAACAATCCTAAATCATCAACCTTCGTTGCATTGGTCAACTTCAAAGTAGTTTTATGTTCGTATTTTATCCCGATGTTCCAGTCGTCGTTAGGTGAAATGTTTACTCCAATCATCGGTGTAAAACCTGTCCCGGTTTGTTCGGCATCCACTTCGCGATCACCGAGCTGACCTGCAGTTTCTTCAAGTGTAGCAGCAGTTGTCGCTAACTGACTTCCTACATTGGAAAAGGTGCCCTGTATTGTTGTTACGTCCATACCGTCTATTTGAGCCTGAGCAACACCCAATGCCTTTAGACCACCTTCCAATTGCCCTCGTTGTTCGGGTGTAATCTGTTGGTATGTTTCCAGTTGTGCTAAGGTGAAACTACCACCTCCACCATCAATTATGGGCTGCACGGAACTGGCGCCTGCTAAAGCAGCATTAGCCTTGTTGTTCACTCCGGTGGCTGTTGCGGTCAACCAAGCCGGGGCAGGGTGCATTTGATCGCCTACTTTAAATTGAATGTTGCGGATGCTTCCCTGATAGGAGTTTTTTGAAGGCATGTAACGAACACCGCCATACACAGATACTGCATCGGAAACCTTATAGCTTGCACCCAATTGAATTCCCCAAAAAATTGAACTTCCGCTAAACGAAAGATCGGCATCGTAGTCGGCAACTGCCAATGCCGGATCAATTTGTTTTAACCCAGCCAATGCGGGGACAGCTTTTGATATTGGAATTTCAAACGATGGCAACCCGCGGTCAAAATCGGCAGAACCGCCGCCGGCATTGGGTCCAAAACCCAAAGAAAACGCCCAGTCTTTCATTTTGTAAACCGCAAATGCCGTTGGGAAAACCGGAACATTTACTACGCCCACATACTTGCCGTCGTTCAATAACGGAAATTTACTATTGACATTTTTATCCTGTAAAATGGTTTGGCTGTAAAATGCGAAATGCCAGCCATCTTCTAATTTTATCAAGCCTGCCGGGTTAAAATACACGGCATCGATATCGAGCGAAGCATTTCGCGACATCAAACGGATGAATTGCGCACTTTGGTTGGTGTTAGTCAACAACCCACCGGCGAATACACTATTAGTAAGCATAAAAAATGCTGCGAGAAAAATAAATTTTTTCATTGATTTGAAATCTTTTAAATAAATAATTTCTTTAATTTAGATATGAATTACCTCGCCGTAGGCTGCTGCTGCCGCTTCCATAATGGCCTCGCTCATAGTGGGGTGAGGGTGAATGGTATTTAACAATTCATGGCCGGTAATTTCCAGTTTTTTGGCGACTACCATTTCCGCAATCATTTCAGTCACGTTTGCGCCGATCATGTGTGCGCCAAGTAATTCACCGTATTTAGCATCAAAAATGAGTTTAATAAAACCATCTTTCTGTCCGGCTGCGTTGGCTTTTCCACTGGCTGAGAACGGGAACTTGCCTACTTTTAACTCAAAGCCTGCCTCTTTGGCTTTGGCCTCGGTCAGCCCCACCGACGAAACTTCGGGGAAAGTATAGGTACATCCGGGAATGTTTCCATAGTCAATCGGTTCAGGATTTAATCCGGCAATTTTTTCGATGCAAACAATCCCTTCGGCAGAAGCTACGTGCGCCAACGCCGGGCCGGCAACAATGTCGCCAATGGCATAAACACCTTCAACGTTGGTGCGGTAGAATTCATCTACTTTAATTTTCCCGTTTTCAACAACTACTTTCATCTCTTCTAAGCCAATTCCCTCAATATTGGACGAAATACCGACGGCGGATAGAACGATATCGGCTTCCACGCTTTCTTCGCCTTTTTTGGTTTTGATGGTCACTTTGCACTTGTCGCCCGAGGTATCCACTTTTTCTACCGAAGAAGCCGTCAACACTTTCATTTTCATTTTTTTGAAAGAGCGTTCCAGTTGTTTCGATACCTCCTCGTCTTCGTTGGGTACCACATTGGGAAGGAATTCAACCAGAGTAACTTGTGTGCCGATTGCCTGATAGAAATAAGCAAATTCGCTGCCAATGGCTCCTGAACCAACAACTACCATGGTTTTGGGCAGTTTGTCCAAGTTAAGTGCCTGGCGGTAACCAATAATTTTTTTACCATCCTGCGGCAGATTGGGCAATTCACGCGAACGTGCTCCGGTGGCTATAATAATATGCTTCGCTGTGTAGGATGTTTTTTTTCCTTTTTCGTCGGTAACTTCTACCGTATTTTTTGTGGTGAGTTTGCCCATTCCAAAAATGGATTCAACCTTGTTTTTTTTGAACAGGTACTGAATTCCTTTGCTCATCCCATCGGCCACATCGCGGCTACGTTTTACCATGCCATCGAAATCGGGCTTTATATCTCCCGAAATGGTAACGCCGTAATCGGCTGCATTCGCGGCATACTCGAACACCTGTGCGCTCTTCAGCAGCGATTTGGTGGGGATACAACCCCAGTTGAGGCAAATCCCGCCAAGACTTTCTTTTTCAACAACGGCCACTTTTAAACCCAGTTGGGCAGCACGGATGCCAGCAACATAGCCGCCGGGTCCGCTTCCAATAACTATTACATCGTAATTCATTTGTATATTTTTTGATTATTGATTTTATGTTTTTTATAACATTTTCCTCTTTGAAAGGTTTTTGTAATCTATTTCAATTCCGCATATAAGTTCATTAATTCGCCGGCTGCTATAAACGGACTCATTTTGTCTGTTAATACGTTGTTTTCAAACTCTTCCATTCTCGATTTTATTTCGGGGTTATCGTAAAAATTCCGTCGTAACCGTTCCTGAATGGTTTCGTGCAGCCAATAAATGTCCTGCTGATTTCGTTTCTCCGAAAAAGAACCATTTTCTTCGGTCAGCAGCCTAAATTCTTCTATTTGTTCCCACACCTCGGCAATGCCAGTTTTTGTTACAGCCGAACAGGTTAAAACCGTAGGATCCCAACCCGATTCTTTTCTCGGGAAAAGATGAAGTGCGTTGTGGTATTGAATTCTGGCCCGCTTGGCCCTGTCGATATTGTCACCGTCGGCTTTGTTGATGGCGATAACATCGGCCATTTCCATGATGCCGCGTTTAATTCCCTGCAGCTCGTCACCGGCACCGGCAAGCATAAGCAGCAAAAAGAAATCGGTCATGGAATGTACCGCAGTTTCGCTTTGCCCCACGCCAACCGTTTCAATAAAAATATGGTCGAATCCGGCAGCTTCGCATAATATAATGGTTTCACGGGTTTTGCGGGCAACACCACCCAAAGAGCCTGCCGAGGGACTGGGGCGGATGTAAGCATTTTTTTCGCCCGATAATTCCTCCATTCGGGTTTTGTCGCCAAGGATACTTCCTTTGCTGCGCTCACTACTCGGGTCGATGGCCAGCACGGCAAGCTTGCTGCCCTGGTTGGTAATTGCAATCCCCAGGGCTTCAATAAAAGTACTTTTGCCTACCCCGGGCACACCCGTAATCCCCACGCGAATTGATTTTCCACTGTGGGGAAGGCAGCGGGAGATGATTTCCTGGGCATGTTCCTGATGTTTCGCATTGGCACTTTCCACTAAGGTTACAGCCTGACTTAAAAGTGTGATGTTTCCGTTTAAAATTCCATCAACATATTCTGAAACCGGCAACAATTGCCGGCTCTTCTTCAAAAATCGCCGGACTGAGTCATGGTTTACCGATTCAGGCTTTGGGATTCCTTCGTTCACTTTCAGTGCTTTGAAGCCGGAACTGTTCTCAAAATGATGATGTGTGTCTTTTTCTGCCATTGTACGGAGCGTTTTCCTGCAAAAGTACCACAATTAAGACAAAAACGAATAAAAAAAGGTGTTGTCAGAATAAACTTCCTTCAACACCTTTTTATAAAATTATGAAAAAACTGTTTTTATTTTAGGTAGTTACATCACTTGAAACCCGCAATGTTGTGGTTGGGTTTTTAGGATCATTAGTAATTACGGTGATGGATTTGCTTTGGCGTCCGCGCTTTCCGCGTGAGTCAAAAGTAACTTTAATGGGGGCCGACTGACCCGCTGAAATTACTTTGGTTGACGGGGCAACTGCCGTACAACCACAAGAAGCACGAATGTTGCGGATGTGCAAGTCCGATTTTCCTTTGTTGCTCAGCACAAAAGTAAATTCTTTCTTGTCGCCTTGTTTCATGCTTCCAAAGTCGTGCGATTCATCGGCGAAAGCAGCAATGGGTGCATTAGCCACCTGTTCGGGGCTAAGCGCAGAAAAATCTTCTTCGATGGTGGCACTTACGCCTACCGAGTTTTTATAATCCTTGCTTCCGTTCAGAGAAAGATAAATACGATGCGAAGCAAAACCGAAAGTGTCGGCATCTTTTGCATTGTAAACAACCGTTAATGTTCCTCTTCCTTTAGCCGGAATGGTTTCAGGACTTACCGTAACCTTTAAATGAGAAGGAACGGTTTGCATCCCGACTTTAATTGGTTTGTCGGTGTCGTTCACCAGTTCAAGTTGTTGCGTTTCAACGGCATTTTGTTTGAGCTGCGCAAACGAAATGTGGTTGGTTTTTGCACGCAATTCTCCAATTTGACGTGGATATTCTTCGGCCAGCGTTTTTTCGCGCTGATTTACCTGCCCCGAAACGGTAAGCGTTACCGTGGCATTCTCGGCATTAGAAGTAACGCTAACTGATTTATTGAATGCGCCCGGACGATTTTGTGGATTGTAGCTCACCTGGACTTCACCGGTTCCGTTTGGTGGTACAGGTTCACGTGTCCATTTTGGGGTGGTGCAACCGCACGATGCCCTGACGCTGTTCAAAATAAGCGGAACACTTCCGGTATTCGTAAATTTAAACGCGACGGTTTGTGCCCCGTCCGATTCTTTGAAAGAACCGAAATTGTGGTCGGTTTTCTCAAATGCAATTTTTGCCTTGCCTTGTGCAACAACTACATTTACTGCTGCAATCAAAAACAAAACTGCACTCAATTGTATAATTCGTTTCATAAACTTGTGATTTTTAAATATATTGAATTTATTCTTTTTACTTTGTGTCAACAAAAATAAGGATGCTATTTCAAAATCGTGTTAATCTACCGTAATATTTTGTTAATAAACTGTTAACTAAGTGCTGTGGTGGAGTAAATAGCTCATTTGTTCTTAAGGCCATTTGCGGAATGAAGGGGAAAACGTTGAAATATGTTATTTTACTTGCTACCATTTCGGTTGCCGGAATTTTCTTTATACAATTTTCATTTTTAAAAAGTTCGTATAATTATTCCGAGAAACAGTTTCGGGAAAGTGCTGCTGTGGCTTTGAAGGAGGTAGCATGGCAAATTCTTTTGGCGAGCGGCAACACCGCCAACTTTGATAGCATTACGCCGGTTGAGATCATTTTAAACAATTTGTATCTCGTGAATATTGATGCCGCCATCGACACCGACTTGCTTAAAATGCACCTTATAGAGGAGCTGAGAAAACACGAAATATTCGCCGACTTTGAATTTGCCATCTACAACCCGGTAACGAATCAAATGGAAGATGCGATTCTCATTGAAAAGCAAGGGGAGAGTAAATCGGATTACCGTTTTACAGTCAACGAAAAATACACGAACTATTTTGAAGTTCATTTCCCCAACCGCATGTCCTTTTTTAATTCGAACTTCTCGATTTGGTATTTTTTTACCGGACTATTGCTTATTGTGGTGCTATTCTTCGGCTATACTCTTATGGTTATTATCCGGCAGCGCCAACTCTCAGAGGTGCAGAAAAACTTCATTAATAACCTCACACATGAATTAAAAACACCGATATCGTCCATCAGCCTGGCCTCAAGCGTAATCAACAATGAGGAAATCCTGAAAAACCCGAAACGCTTGTTCAAGTATGCGCGAATAATTGAAGAGCAAAACCAGCGTTTATCGAAAAATGTAGAGAAGGTACTCAACCTTGCGTCGCTCGAAAAGAACCGGATTCTCCTTAGTCTCGAAAGCATTGAACTGCAGGAGATTATTGATGACATTTTGCAGCAATTCAAACAAACGGATTCCGGGCGAAAAGCAGAAATTTCTGTTTTAGGCGATTGGTATGCAACCATTCTGGCCGACCGTTTTCATTTTTCGAACCTGATTTTGAACATCCTGGAAAACGGAGTAAAATACTCCGAGAAAAAGCCTGAAATTGAAATGAATTTAATTGCCAGTGAAAAAATGCTGAGACTGAGCATTGCAGACCACGGAATTGGCATCCCGAAAGACTTACAGAAAAAAATATTTAAAAAATTCTATCGTGTTCCCACCGGCAACGTGCACGATGTTAAAGGCTTTGGCCTGGGGCTCGATTATGTTAAAAAAATCGTGCAGGCCCACAAATGGAAAATAAACGTGAGCGAAAATAACGGAGGAGGAAGTATATTTACCTTGATAATACCCATCAAATATGAATAGCACAAAATTCGAAATATTACTGGTAGAAGACGACGAAGCATTAAGCTTTATTGTAAAGGACAATTTGGAACAGAACAATTACGAGGTTGAAGTGGCCGAAAATGGAGAGCTTGCTTTACAGTTTTTCAACCGGAACACCTACGATTTGATTATTTTGGATGTGATGTTGCCAAAACTCGACGGATTTGAGGTGGCCAAAGCCATTCGCAAAAAAAATGAACAAGTGCCAATCATTTTTCTCACAGCGCGTTCCATGACCGAAGATAAAATCACTGCCTTAACAATTGGCGCCGACGATTATATCCCCAAACCATTTAGCATGGAAGAGTTGCTGCTGAAAATCAAAATATTTTTAAAACGCAGCCAGTCGCATCCCATTCTTCAACAAGAGGACATAAAGTCGATATCCATCGGAAAATTCGAATTTCATCCGGATAATCTGATCCTTTCCATCGACGATAACCCGCGAAATTTAACCTTGAAAGAAGCCGACCTCATTCGCTTTTTTGCCGAAAATACCAATAAGGTACTGAGCCGAAATGAAATTTTGGAAAAGGTTTGGGGGTCGAACGACTACTTTCTGGGGCGCAGCTTAGATGTATTTATTTCGCGCTTGCGCAAATATTTTAAAGACGATCCGAACATTAAAATCACCAACCTCCACGGGATTGGCTTCCGTTTCTCGGTAAAAAATTAACACAACACAAATGAGTATAGTACAACTATTGATCTTGATTGTAATTGGAATTGCTTCGGGAATGCTTGCGGGTGTTTTCGGAATCGGCGGGGCAATTATCGTTATCCCGGCCCTTGTTTTTATTTTGGGGCTTTCGCAACACGAAGCACAAGGAACCAGCTTAGCATTTATGTTGCCGCCCGTGGGTATCCTTGCCACCTGGAATTACTGGAAAGAAGGATACGTGAATTGGAAGATCGCTCTGGTGTTGTCGATAACCTTCGTAATTGGTGCCTACTTAGGATCCTGTTTTTCCATACAAATTCCCGGTAAACTTCTTCGGAAATTGTTTGGTGTGTTAATGATTATTATGGCGATGAAACTGATCTTTTCGAAATAAAATTTGTTTCGCGGGTAAAAAGATGATTCAAGTTTTGGAGGAGATAAAAAAAGGACTATTTTTGCAGACCGAAAAAATCAAAAGGAATAATATAAAATCACATAGAAATGAAAAGAACATTTCAACCATCCAACAGGAAAAGAAAGAACAAGCACGGCTTTAGGGAAAGGATGTCGTCTGTAAGCGGGCGCAAAATTTTGAAAGCCCGCCGGGCAAAAGGAAGAAAAAGGCTGTCAGTTTCCGACGAGCCACGTCATAAAAGGTAGTTAATCTACTCGGAACGTTTTGCGGGAAGGTAAAGAATTGATTCTTTACCTTTTCGTGTTTAATGATGTTTATAGCCCATTCGAATAAAATAAAAATGACTACCGGAAAAAGCATAATCAAATCTCTGCAAATCCCCGCTTCCATAAAAATTATTGCCGATAAAGTTTTTGCCTCTGAAGCCATTTCCACTGCCGATGCGCTGGAGCTTTATCATTGTACCAACCTCTCCTTGTTGGGCGTTTTGGCAAGCGAAACAAAACGGCAGTTAAGTGGCGATTACGTTTATTTCAACCAGAATTTCCATCTCGAGCCCACGAATATTTGTGTCAATCATTGTCGGTTTTGCTCGTATCGTCGTCGGCCCGGGCAAAAAGGGGCATGGGAATGCAGCATCGAAGACATGGTGGCCGAGGTGAAAAAGTTTTCTGAAAAAGGCGCTACCGAAGTGCACATTGTGGGCGGCGTTCATCCCGACCGGGATTTGAATTTTTATGTTGATCTTTTGAAATCAATAAGCAAGGAAGCTCCTCACTTACATATTAAAGCTTTTACCGCTGTTGAAATCGATCAGATGTGCCGGATGGCAAACGTTTCGGTGGAGGAGGGCTTGCAACAATTAAAAAGCGCCGGTCTGGAATCCTTACCCGGCGGCGGTGCCGAAATTTTTGATGAAACCTTGCGCGCCAAAATTTGTCCCGACAAAACCGGCTCTGCCGAGTGGTTGCGCATTCATTCTGTTGCCCATAATATGGGAATCCCAACCAACGCCACCATGCTCTATGGCTTATTGGAAACCTACGAACATCGTGTGGATCATTTGAACCGTTTGCGCGAAACCCAAAAGCGAACCAATGGCTTTAATGCTTTTGTCCCGCTCAAATTCAAACGCGAAAACAACGAATATTCCAGGGTGAAAGAATCGACCTTGATAGAAGATTTGAAAAATTACGCGGTTTCACGCATTTTCCTGAACAATATTCCACACCTGAAAGCCTACTGGCCCATGATTGGGAAGTGGGCTGCCCAACTTTCCCTCAGTTTTGGAGTTGACGACTTAGATGGAACCATTGACGATTCAACGAGAATTTATTCCATGGCGGGCGGTGAAGAAAACCCTGCCGCAAGCCGTAATGAGCTGATAGCAATGATTAAAGAGGCCAACCTGCAGCCCGCAGAACGCGATACGGTGTATAACATTCTCGAAACCTTCTGAAAGAAATTGTCGAAAAATAATTTTTTAACCGCTGTCGTACTTTTTTTGGCTTATTTTTGTTTTCTATATGTACCGAGGATTTGAAAAATGAGTTTAACGAAATTTCTGACCAGCCGCACTTTTTTCATACATCTGATCCTGGCTTTTGTTGTGATCGTTGCTGTAATATTTTTTGTCATGCAAGGTTTAAAAACCTATACGCGCCATGGACAATCGCAGCCTGTGCCCGATTTTATGGGGATGACCGTAGATGAAATTGAGAATACTGCCGGCAAAAGTCATTTAAAGTACGAAATCGTTGATTCGGTGTACGTATCCGACGCACGTCCGGGTGCTGTTGTCGATCAGGAGCCCGAAGCCGGTTTCAGGGTAAAACAGAATCGAATGGTATTTTTGACCATCAATTCCAGCCAACCTGAAAAAGTTATACTGCCAAAACTTACCGACATTTCATTCAGGCAAGCACAAGTGTTGGCTGAAAATTGCGGGGTGGAAATTGACAGTATTTCCTACGAGCCTTCGGAATACAATGGCTTAGTGCTTCGGGTGAAGCAAAACGACAGCGAAGTTTTTGAAGGCGATTTATTGTTGAAAGGCAGCCGGATTGATTTGGTAATTGGACGTGACGGCGGAAACGAAGAGATCTATTTGCCGGATGTTACCGGGAATGACCTGGAGATGGCAAAAGCCGTGCTGATAAATTCCTTTCTCAACGTGGGAGCTACAATATTCGACCGAACCGTTTCCACACCGGAGGATTCGATAAATGCAGTGGTTTGGAAACAATACCCAAGCACAAAAAATACCCGCTGGATTGGTACGGGCACTTCGGTTGACCTTTGGCTGACGCTCGATTTTACGAAAGTTGAAGAGTCTGTTTTTGAATGATTTGAATTCTATTTATGCAAGATTATCCCGAAGAAATTTTCGATTCTGAAGAAAATGAGTTGTTTGAACACTTTCGTTTGTCGGTTGATCCCGGTCAATCGGCCATGCGCATCGATAAATTTCTCGCGAACCGCTTAGACAATGCTTCCCGCAGCCGGTTGCAAGCCGCCGCCGATGCCGGGAATATTTTGGTGAACAACAAGCCGGTGAAATCAAGCTACAAGGTGAAACCCCACGATGATATTCAAATTGTGATGGATTTTCCGCGCCGTGATCTGAAAATCATCCCCGAAGATATTCCTTTAGATATTTTTTATGAAGATGACCAACTCATCGTGGTCAACAAACCTGCGGGATTGGTCGTTCACCCCGGGCATGGAAACTATACGGGCACTTTAGTGAATGGGTTGGCTTACTATTTTCGGGATTTGCCATTGTTCAACAGCGAAGATCCCCGCCCGGGGCTGATCCACCGTATCGATAAAGACACATCGGGTTTGCTGGTGGTAGCAAAAACCGAACTGGCGAAAACCATTCTTGGGAAACAGTTTTTCGATAAAAGTACTGAGCGCCGCTATCAGGCTTTGGTGTGGGGCAGCGTGAAGGAGGATGAAGGAACCATAGAAGGAAACATTGGGCGTAGTCTCAAAAACCGACAGGTATTCACGGTTTTCCCGGAAGGCGACTTTGGGAAACCGGCTGTAACACACTACAAGGTTTTAAGACGAATCGGGTATGTAACCGTGGTGGAATGCAGGCTGGAAACCGGGCGCACTCACCAGATTCGTGTGCACATGAAATACATCAACCACACGATTTTTAACGATTCAAATTATGGTGGCGACCAGATTTTGCGCGGAACAACATTCAGCAAATACCGGCAGTTTGTGCAAAATTGTTTCAAGATTTTGCCACGGCAGGCGCTGCACGCCAAAACCTTAGGTTTTATTCACCCGGTTACGAACGAAAAAATGATATTTGATTCCGAATTGCCCGACGACATGGTGCAGGCAATCGAAAAATGGGAAAATTATATTGCAAACAGAAATGAACAGTAAACCCAATGTGGCGGTGGTTGTCGGTGGCAACTCCTCCGAGTTTGTGGTGTCGCTGAAAAGCGGCGCCAACGTTTTCGGTGCTATCGATACCGAAAAATACAATCCCTGGCTGGTTCAAATCAAGGGAAGCGAATGGGTGGTGCTGGAAAACAACCACAAAATTGCGGACATCGACAAAGCGGATTTCAGCTTTTTGCTGAAGGGGGAGAAAATAGCCTTCAACTATGCCTACATCACCATTCACGGCACTCCGGGCGAAGACGGAATCCTGCAAGGTTATTTTGATTTGCTGAATATCCCTTACTCCACCTGTAATGTGCATGCTTCGTCGTTAACCTTCAATAAATGGTTTTGCAGCAACTACCTCCGCAGCTTTGGGGTGAGGATGGCACAATCCATAAAACTCAATCAAGGCGAAACCATTGATCCGGCAAAAATTGTCGAAACACTTGGCTTGCCCGTTTTTGTGAAACCCAATGCAGGCGGTTCGAGTTTTGGGATAACAAAAGTGAAACACCTTAAGGATATTGAAACTGCGATCCATAACGCCTGGGAAGAAAGTCGCGAAGCGTTGATCGAAGAGTTTATTGAAGGTACAGAATATACCTGCGGACTGGCACGCTTAAAGGGGAAGGTTGTGGTTTTTCCGGTGACGGAAGTACTGCCGAAAAACGAATTTTTTGATTATGAAGCCAAATACACACCCGGTGCAACGGTAGAAATTACTCCTGCCCGTTTGCCTGAAAATCTTTTTGAGAAATGTCAGGCCATTAGTTCCGAAGTGTATGATTTGTGCCAATGCGACGGCATTGTAAGGATTGATTTCATTTTAAAAGACAATGAATTCTATTTTTTAGAAGTGAATACCACACCCGGAATGACTGCCACTAGTTTTATCCCGCAACAAATTGCTGCTATGGGATGGACACTAAAGGAGGTAATCACGCAACTGATCGAAGATAAACTAACTAACAATTGTGTATAACTACTGTTAACAAACTTTTTAAAAAACTTTATCCGGTTTTTACCGCTTCATGCCTGTCGATTTTTGTAATTTTGTTCCTCATTTTTTAATTCGATTTACACTTCACAAATATGGCTGAACGAAAAAAAACTGCACCACAATTCAACATCGATCAAATTAATGCACAATACGGAAAACTGCCGCCACAAGCGATTGAAGTGGAAGAGGCCGTGCTGGGCGCACTGATGCTGGAGCGCGATGCCTACGTAACGGTAGCCGATTTTATCGACACTGCAAGCTTCTACAAAGAGGAACACCGAAAAATTTTTGATGCCATAAAAAAGCTCTCCGGAAAAGAAAAACCGGTGGACCTTTTAATGGTGACCCAGGAACTGAAAGACCGCGATCAACTGGAAGAAATCGGTGGCCCGGCCTACATCACGCAACTTACACGCCGCGTGGCTTCCGCCGCGCATATCGAATTCCATGCACGGATTATCGCCCAAAAATTCATTCAGCGCGAACTTATCCGCGTTTCCACCGAAATTCAAACCAAATCCTACGATGACACCATGGATGTGGACGATTTAATTGATTTTTCTGAATCCGCGCTTTTCCAAATTGCCGAAGGGAACATTAAAAAGGAAACGGTGCCGATTAAACCGCTTTTGAACGAAGCCATTCTTCAGATTGAAAAAGCAAAAAATCAGAAAGAGGGTTTGAGCGGGGTTCCGTCTGGCTTTACGGTGATAGACCGCATTACTTCCGGCTGGCAGCGCACCGATCTGATCATTGTTGCTGCCCGCCCGTCGATGGGGAAAACGGCTTTCGTGCTTTCCATGGCGCGTAATATGGCGGTGAACCACAACAAGTCGGTGGCTTTGTTTTCACTCGAAATGTCTTCTATCCAGTTGGTAACCCGTTTGATTTCGGCGGAAACCGAGCTGGGGTCACAAAAACTTAAATCGGGCCGTTTGGAAGATTGGGAATGGGAACATTTAAACCGAAAAATTTCCAGCTTAGATAAAGCCCCCATATTTATTGACGATACGCCTGCACTTTCTATTTTCGAGTTCCGTGCCAAATGCCGACGACTGAAAATGCAGCACCAAATTGATGTGATTATCGTTGACTACCTCCAGTTGATGACTACTGGTACGGACAGTCGTGGCAGCCGAGAGCAGGAAGTGAGTTCCATCTCGCGCTCACTGAAAGCCATTGCCAAAGAACTGGATGTACCCATTCTGGCGCTTTCGCAATTGAACCGTTCGGTGGAATCGCGCGAGGGCAAACGCCCGCAGCTTTCCGACCTTCGTGAATCGGGTGCCATTGAGCAGGATGCTGATATTGTGCTGTTCATCCACCGTCCCGAATATTTTGGAATCACCGAAGACGATTCGGGAAACTCGCTGTTAGGTGTGGCGGAAATTATTATTGCCAAGCACCGTAACGGGGCAACGGACGATGTGCATTTGGCATTCAAAAAAGAATTGGCTAAATTCTCCGACATGGAACATCACTTTGGGGCTAGATTCGATTCGGGCGCGCATACTTTCAGCTCAAAAATGAACGAAGAAGAGGACAACCTCGCAACGAGTTTGCCCGTTAACAACAACTTTGAACGAGGAAATCCATCCACTTCGGATAGTCCGTTTTAGTGGAAGGAATATCGTTTGAGTTTCGTTTTATTATTCAAAAAATGAGTCCACTCCGAAAAGTAAGAAATAAAGATTCAACACGAAGACACGAAGACACAAATAAACACAAAGTGTTTATTACTATCAACTTAAATATTTCAAAAACTTTGTGACTTAGTGTCTTTGTGTTAAAATATTGTTTTCGGAGTAGGTTCAA
>CAZNEV010000102.1:0-14510 GCA_964572085.1 uncultured Maribellus sp.
CCAACCATAATTTGAAAGTAGGTAGATTGTTTATTATGTGGAACTATGTTGAACCTACGCCTGGCAATTGGGACTTTAGTCTATATGACAAAGCCTTTACTGCAGCAAATAAATATAGTATTAAAATAATAGCGACCTTAACAACCAACCGGCGAGCTGCCCACAGGGGGGATTACTATCAATTGCATGGGCATAAACTTGAAGATACGTGGGGAAGACTTGATGAATCTAAAATTTACATTGAAAAGGTTGTAGACCACTGGAAAAATCACCCTGCTCTTGAATCTTGGATGTTAACCAATGAAGCCTCACAAAGTCCGGATTATCATCCACTTGCTGTTGATCGATACAAAGGGTGGCTTAAGGACAAATATAAAGAGATAACTGTACTCAATAAAGAGTGGTCAACTTGGTTCAGTTCATTTGACGAAATTGAACCTTCAAATTCATGGACTTCCGGCCGTGGTTATTGGATTTGGGAGCCAGCCTTCCTTGATTTTCATTATTTCTGGCAGGAACATCTTTCCTGGTGGTTAGAATGGATAGCAAAGGAAGTAAGAAAACATGATTCAAAAACTGATATCCATGCACATTCAGGGGGTGTTACCGGGAATCTTGCTTCTGGGTCGTATGACTTATCCCGATGGAATTCTTTTACCAATACGCTTGGAGTCAGTATTCATCCTTCTTGGCATTTTGGATTGTTTGCAAGAGATCAATTCCCTCTTGCTATATCATACTGTGCAGAATTAATTCGTGGAGCAAGTTCTCCTAATCCTTTCTGGGTAACAGAGTTACAAGGGGGGCAAAACATTTTTAGTGGTGGCCCTTATCCTCTTTCACCAACCGAAAATGATATTGCACAATGGACATGGACTTCTGTATTTAGCGGTGCACAGAAAACTATATATTGGTTATTGAACAATCGAAGTAAAGGATTTGAGGTAAATGAGTGGTCCATGCTTGACTTTCATAGTAAACCTACTGAACGAATTAAAACGGCTGGAGAAATTGCTAAGGTAATCGAAGAAAATGCAGAGTTATTTGCAAATGCAAAAAAGCTAAATGCAAAAATAACAATTCTGATAAGCCTTGAGACTTTGACACATGAACTTTATTCCCCAGACAGAGGAAAGGTTGCACGAAGTGAATTGGCTCATATCCTATCAGTATATAGCTATTATCAAACATTTCTTGAATTAGGTGTTCCTGTTAATATTAAATATATGAATGATTTTGATTGGAATAACCAAAACAATCATTTAGCTATTGTCCCGCATGCGATGGCAGTTACAAAAAAGCAGTCAACCGATATGACCAACTTTGTAAAACAGGGTAACAAACTATTGATTTCAGGGCTTACGGCTTTGATTGATGAAACTTCGGAGAACTGGGTGCAAAGAGAATGGCCTTTGAAGGATGTTATTGGTGCTAATTTCAAGGATTGTCGCCTTATAGCTGATTCAGTAAGTATAAATATGACAGGACCTGAATTGAATTTGCCTGGGGTTAATTGGGTAGGTGAGCTTGAAGTTACTACTGCCAAACCCATAGGGAGACAAAATAATCGAATAGCTGCAACTAAAAATAACTATGGTAAAGGAGAAGCTGTTTTTATTCCCACAACTCTTGGTTTGGCAGCTTGGCAGGGTGTAAACAAACCTCTGTCCGATTATCTATCCATAGAATATCACGAGAGATTATCTGATGTTCCAGTAAAGTTTGCCGTAAAACAAGACAAGGTTATCTTGGAAACCCTACAATCTGGAGAAAAATACATTGTAATGGTTACCAACGGGAAAATGCAACCAGTAAGTGTCGAATTATTGTTTAATGATCAATTTCAACCGAAAGTGATTTGGGGTAATAAATCAGATTATCAAAATAATTTTGTAACCCTTAATGGTAGAGAAACTATGGTTTTAATATTGGAATAAATAGTTGTTGGTTTTCACTTTTTCTATGAGATGATTTTAATAATTAATTTGGACTAAGATAGCGTCAATTGTATTTACGAGAGGTCAGGAGTTCTAAATTTGTTGAAGTCTACTTAGTTTATTCAATACAAACAAGGTAAAATCATTATATGGAGAAGGATGGGATGAATTATAACAATTATTAACGATAGCATCCGGTGAAACGGTAGTGCTTAAAGGGGAATAACCTTATTAATTATTTATAACATGAAAAGAGCAAAATTAATTTTAGTAATCCTATTCATAGGATATATTAACGTCACCAATTTGACCGTTAATGGGCAGGACAATTTTAAGAGAAATACAATTTCATTAAATGGGGTCTGGCAAATCGCAGAAGGCAATAAAGATATTGTTCCTAATAGCTTTAATCATACTGTTCAAGTCCCTGGATTGGTCTCCTTAGCCAAACCGGCATTTAAAGATGTTGGTCCAATTGTTAAGGATCGAAGAAGTATATTGCAATCGGATACCTTAAGAGAAGCTTTCTGGTATCGATGTGAATTTACGATTAAAGAAACTATTCCGGCAATAGCTCTTCTTAAAATTTCGAAAGCTAAGTATGGGACAAAGGTTTTTTTGAACGGAACAGATTTAGGAGAACATTTGCCCTGTTTTACTCCTGGTTACTTTGATGCAAAAGAAGCATTGAAGAAAGGTGTAAACGAATTAATTGTGCGAGTAGGTTCTTCCAGGAACTCAGTACCATTATCAATTCCCAATGGTTTCGATTTTGAGAAAGAAAGATATATACCGGGTATTTATGATAATGTGGAATTAATACTTTCAGGAACTCCACATATTATATGGGTGCAAGCGATTCCTGATATCAATAATGAGCTACTTCGTGTCCAATTGAATGTTTCAAATATAGGTGAAGAAGCAATTTCTAATTTGGATTTTACAATCAGAGAAGTAAAATCTAATAAAATAGTCGGGAAATTAAATGAAAGTATAAAATTTTCTGGAAAGGGAAAAGAGGATGTTTTTTTGGTTAAAATTCCCATTGATGATTGCCATCTCTGGTCTCCAGAAGATCCTTTCTTATATACACTTGAAGTTCAAACGACTGCAGATGAATATTCCACTCGTTTTGGGATGAGGGAATTTCATTTTGATCCTTTAACAAAGAAAGCTGTTTTAAATGGTAAACCATACTTTATGAGAGGCAGTAATGTAACCCTATATCGTTTTTTTGAAGATTCTGCTTGCCAAAATCTACCATGGGATTCTATCTGGGTAAGAAATTTGCACAAGAGTTTCAAACAATTTCATTGGAACAGCCTTCGGTATTGTATTGGATTGGCTCCGGAAGAGTGGTATAAAATTGCTGATGAAGAAGGGTTTATTATCCAAAACGAATTTCCAATATGGTATGGAGGAATTGGTTGGAATGTTTGGCCAAAAGAGTTAAAAGCAGATGAATTAACTAAAGAGTTTACTGAATGGGTCCGGGAAGATTGGAATCATCCTTCAGTAGTAATATGGGATGCTAGTAACGAGAATGTTAGTAACAATGGCAGGACAGATGAAGTAGGTGAGGCTGTGTGGAAAGTAAGAAATCTTGATCTTTCAAATCGCCCATGGGATAGTAGTTATTCTAATCATCGTGCACCTGGCGATGTTTATGAATCACATCCTTATCATTTTCAAAATCCTAATTTTGGATTACAAGATATTTCAACCGCAGATGTAATTCCAGAGGGGAATCAATATAAAAACAATGAAAGTTTTCCAGTAATTATAAATGAATATGGCTGGTTATGGCTAAACAGGGATGGAAGTCCAACAACGCTGACAAAAAACCTTTATGAAAACCTATTGGGTGAAAATTCTACCACCGAACAGCGTAGACGTTTATATGCCATGTATACTGCTGCAGAGACTGAATTTTGGCGTTGTCATAGAAAAGTAGCTGCTGTATTGCATTTTACAGCGTTAGGTTATTCAAGAAGTGATGGTCAAACAAGCGACCACTTTACTGATGTGGAAAAATTACAATATGAAAATGAGTTTTTGAAATACATTCCAGATGCGTTTTCACCTGTTGGACTCATGCTTGATGAATGGGGAAATGAAATTAAGGCGGGGAAAGTTCACGACTTCAATATTATTTCAATTAATGATTTAGAGGAGGTGTGGGAAGGAATGGTGCATTTGCAAATAATTAGAGGCGAAAAAATCTTAATAGACAAATCGTCGAATTTAGTAATCCCTGCTTATGGTCAAAAAAATGTTACTGTTCCATGCGCTACTCCTAAAGAACCTGGTCAATATACAGTAATTGCAGTTTTGGAGAAGAAAGGTGAAAAGCCAATAAAAAGTATTCGAGAACTTCCTTTTAAATAAATGATTTAACAAAAGATACTGAAATTTCCGGTGATCTTTTAGAAGGATACTGATAACTGATAGTTTTTTAAAAGGTAATCATTTGTTCGAATAGATATTCTTTTTATTGGCATTGTGGATTGAAAGTAGTGAATAATTTGACAACAAAGTTTACTCCGAAAAAAGTTTGACATCTGTCAGTCGCTCGTTTAAAAAGTATGTTAAATAGATCAATGTAATTATAATATTAATCTAATAGCAAATGAATCACTTGCAAATCATGAAAACTTCGGTTGAGGTAATTCTCACCAATTACGGGTTAAGAGGATATCCAGTAACAAATCAAACCCGCAAATTAAAAGATTTATCCGGGATTTTCAAGGATAAGAAAGCCTACAGGAAAATGGACCCAGAACAAATTGCTTATACGGTTCAATCATGGCTCCCTGTTCCTGAAGGTACCCCGGGAGGACTTTTTTTCGGTACTACTAATTTGATGCCCGGTAAAGTGGGACATGAATATTTTATGACCAAAGGACATTTCCATACCCTTCCCGATCGGGCAGAATTCTATTGGGGTGTACAGGGGGAAGGAATGCTGATCCTCATGGATGGCGAGCGTAATACCTGGGCCGAAGAAATGCAGCCCGGCAGTTTACATTACATTCCCGCGCATGTGGCGCATAGAGTTGCCAATCCAGGGGATTCAACCTTGATTTTTGGCGCATGTTGGCCTTCTGATGCCGGACATGATTATACAAAAATTGCAGATTACGGTTTTTCAGCACGTTTATTGGAAATTGACGGCAACCCAACACTAATTGGAGAATAAAAATAAACTAAATCATGCTAAAAATATGAAGGCATACGTTATATTAATATCCGTTGTTGCGGCTTTCGGAGGCCTCCTGTTCGGTTTTGACACCGCCGTGATATCCGGCACCATTAATTTTATTCAACCATATTTTGAGCTTTCGGAGGCAGGGTTAGGTTGGACCGTCAGCAGTCTATTGTTTGGTTGTATTGCCGGGGTGAGCCTGGCCGGAAAGGCTGGTGATTACTATGGAAGGAAAAAGGTATTGATGCTGGCTGCCGTCCTGTTTCTTGTTTCAGCAGTAGGCAGTGCCATGTCCACCAGTTTGCCGTTTTTTATAACCGCACGGGTAATCGGTGGGGTGGCCGTTGGCGTGGCTTCCATTTTGTCACCTATGTACATTGCCGAAATTGCCCCTGCCAAATATAGGGGGCAACTGGTTTCGCTGAACCAATTAGCCATTGTAACAGGCATATTGGTGGCCTTTTTTACCAATTATTTGCTGGTAGATACCGGTGAAAACAATTGGCGGTGGATGTTGCTTGTGATGGCAGGCCCGGCTTTGCTTTTATTTTTTAGCCTGTTTTTTGTACCGGAGAGCCCCCGATGGTTGGTTGCCCAAAATAGGAACAGTGATGCATTAAAAGTAATCATTAAAACAACAAGGAAGGATGAGGCACAAGAACGGTTGATTGAGATTGACCAATCACTACAAAACCATGACGAAGCAAACTATCGCGACCTGTTGGATGCGAAGGTACGCCCTATTCTCTGGCTTGGGATTATCTTGGCCATATTTCAGCAAATTACCGGTATCAACACCATTATGTACTATGCACCAAAGATTTTTGCACAAATTGGCCAATCAAACGATACTGCTTTGTTGCAAACAATAGCAATTGGCGGCACAAACATGATTTTCACTATAGTCGCCATGCTGTTTATTGACAGGTTTGGCCGTAAGTTCCTAATGATATCCGGTTCGGTCGGTATGACAGTTATGCTTGCCGGTTTATCATCACTTTATTTCACGGGAAATGCAACCGGTGTCCTTGTATTTGTTTTTATTCTTGGGTACATTGCATTTTTTGCGGCGTCTTTAGGCCCTGCATTATGGGTAGTCGTTTCGGAAATATTCCCAAACCGATTACGCAGCAAGGGCATGTCGGTAGCGCTTGTTTCATTATGGATAGCCGCAACACTTATAGCTATTATATTTCCGGTTATGTTGGAAGCATTAAATGGAGCTGTCACTTTTTTGATTTTCGCTTTCATTTGCCTGGTAAATCTATGGTATGTGATACGGTATGTTCCCGAAACAAAAGGGAAAACTTTGGAAGAATTGGAAAAGGAACTGCTAAAATAAATGCTTATGTTTACAGTTGCAATTGATCTTGGAGGGACGATTATCAAAATAGGATTATTGAGAAACGGGCAATTGATCGACCGGAAAGAAATCAGGGCTGAATCGGCTTCAGGCTTGAAAGTTCAGCTTCCGGCCCTTGAAATCATAATCAATAAAATACTTCAGTCGAACCAAATCAGCATAAACCATGTGTTGGGCATTGGTTTTTCATTTGCAGGATTAGTTGATTCATCGAAAAATCAGATTATTTCAACCAACCAAAAATATGATGATGCCCCGGATATAGATTTGACCGGGTGGGCAAAGGAAACATGGAACTGGCCACTTTTTGCTGAAAACGATGCGCGCATGGCCCTTTTGGGTGAATGGCGGTTTGGAGCGGGTAAAGAATGTAGCGATTTGGTGATGGTTACACTTGGGACAGGTATTGGCAGTGCTGTCCTGATTGATGGACAATTGCTGAAAGGAAAACATTTTCAGGCCGGAAACCTTGGCGGCCATTTTACTGTGAACCATAAAGGTACAAAATGTACCTGCGGAAATATTGGTTGTGTTGAAGCTGAAGCTTCAACATGGCGATTACCTTCACTGTTGAAAGAGCATCCGGAATTTTCAAAAAGTTCAATAAAAGATCTCGAATTGTTAGAGTTTCAAGCACTCTTTTACCATGCAAAACATGGTGACAAAGTGGCAACAGACATACTTGACCATTGCCTTTCGGCGTGGTCGGCCGGAATCATCACAATGATCCATGCTTTTGATCCTGAAATGATTATTCTAAGTGGGGGTATCATGAAAAGTGCTTCTGTGATTTTGCCCTTTCTTCAGAAAAGAATAAATAATTTGGCCTGGACACCATGGGGAAAGGTAAGGCTCGTTGAAGCCAGCTTCCCTGATTCTGCCGCATTGTACGGAGGTGATTATTTCGTCCGAACATCATTAAAAATAAATGAGAAAAAATAAAGCAATTAAATAAATAAAATGGTAAAAAAGTATTTAAACAAACCGTCGAGATATAACAAAAGTCCTTTCGTTGAAGTAAAGGGCAAGGCTTATAAAGTAATAAATGGATGGGATGCAATTGTAGCCAACCTGAACAGCGCGATTGCCTCTATGGATAAAAAGAAAAGAATAGTAGTTGTTGAAACCTATCAGGGAGTTATCCATCAAGAAGTGTTGAACAACCTTAAGACCGGACTTCAATACGATCGTTTTATAAATGTTGAAGAAATGATGCAGCCGGAAGATAGGATAAAGCAAATGGTTTTTCCTGATGTGACCGATGATCGGCTTTTTGGTTACTTGACCCGGTTGGAAATTGATTCTTTTTTCGATGAGAAAAAGGTTATTGCCGCTCGTGAAGAAATAGATAACGCCACAAATGAAACCATCATAATATATGGCACGGGTGCTGCCTATGTTTGCCCTAATCCTGATTTATTGGTATATGCTGACATGGCGTGTTGGGAAATCCAGTTGCGCATGCGGCAACATTTAGTGGATAGTATAGGAGTTAAAAATCGTGATATACCAGACTGGATGTTGCTTTACAAGCAAAGTTATTTTGTAGATTGGCCTGTCTGCAATAGGTTGAAGAAGAAATTATTCGAAAAATGGGATTTTGTTCTAGATACCAACATCGCCGAACAGCCTAAACTGATTGAAGGGAAGGCCGTTTTGGAAGGGTTGAGAATAGCCAGTCAAAGGCCATTTAGTGTAGTGCCATTTTTTGATCCAGGTCCTTGGGGGGGGCAGTGGATGAAAGAAGTTTGCAATCTCGACCCAGAACCTGAAAATTACGCCTGGTGTTTCAATTGTGTTCCCGAAGTAAACAGCTTGTTTCTAAAGTTTGGTGACGATATTATCGAAATCCCTTCCATTAACCTAGTATTTCGCCACCCTGTAGAATTATTGGGCGATCCGGTACATGCCCGCTTTGGTGATGAATTCCCTATCCGCTTTGATTTTCTGGATACGATGAACGGTGGGAACCTTAGTTTGCAAGTGCATCCGCTTACTGAATATATACAGGAAAAGTTTGGAATGCACTATACTCAGGATGAAAGCTATTATTTAATGGATGCCGAAAAAGATGCTGTGGTTTATCTCGGTTTACAAAACGATATAAATCCAGATAAGATGATAGCAGAATTAGAAGAAGCACAGGTCGGAGGTAATACTTTTGATGTGGAAAAACACGTTCAGATATGGCCGGTAAAAACGCATGACCATATGTTAATTCCAGCCGGCACAGTGCACTGTTCAGGAAAAAACAGTATGGTTCTTGAAATTAGCTCGACACCCAACATTTTTACCTTTAAACTATGGGACTGGGATCGTTTAGGTCTCGATGGAAAACCTCGTCCGATCAATATTGAACACGGGAAAAAGGTTATCCAGTGGAATCGGACGACCGATTGGACGAAATCGAACCTGGTTGGCCGAGTTGAGAAAGTTTCTGGGGGAAATGGTTGGACAGAGGAGCGGACAGGATTACATGAGCGCGAGTTTATTGAAACCCGGAGGCATTGGTTCACAGAAAAAACAGAACATGATACAAATGGTGGAGTTCATGTAATTTGTTTAGTTGAAGGTGAACAGGTTGTTGTTGAAAGCCCAACCAATAACTTTGAACCATTTGTGGTGAACTATGCCGAAGTGTTTATTGTCCCGGCAGCAGTTGGTAGATATACCATAACTCCTTACAAAAGTGCTGTCGGAACAAAATATGGAACAATAAAAGCTTATGTTAGGTTTTAATTCGATAACTATGAATTTTAATCCAGGATTTGAGATAGAAATTACAACCAATCCAATGGGGTTTAAATATGGTCAAAATGTATTTGGTCCCAAGGTTGAAAACCGAAAATTGGATTCTATCCGTAAAAGTTTACTTAACCCAAACAGCGATGGCCCGGAAATCGTTTATTCCATCGCTATGGATGTTGGCAAGCATGAACACTTTGAATTGCTGAAAAAGCTGAACTTACTTTTTGGAGTGGTCACCTATGCTGCGGGGAAACTGGGCAAAGAGCCTATCCGCAGCCAGGGGCATATTCATAAACACTCACCTGTAACTGGGTGGTCAACCCCGGAAGTATATGAAGTCTGGTCAGGGCGTGCCATTATATATATGCAGGAATCAGCCAAGGATAACCCGGGGCGTTGCTTTGCGGTAGAAGCTGGTCCGGGGGAAGTGATAATTGTTCCCCCCGGATGGGCTCATGCTACGATAAGCGCAGGTGCCGAAAAACCGCTCACTTTTGGTGCCTGGTGCGTACGTGACTATGGATTTGATTATGATGAAATACGCGCCCATGGTGGTTTGGCCTGGTTTCCGGTAATTGGGAGGCAAAACAAAATGGAATGGAAAAAAAATCAGAACTACATTGAATCCAATCTCATTATCAAAAAGCCTGAAATATATACGCAACTTAATATCGAACTAGACAAATCTATTTATAAGCAATTTGAAGAAAATCCGCATAAATTTGATTTTGTGCCACAACCAGCACTTGTGGAAAATATTTGGAATAATTTTATACCGTGAAAATATTAAGAAAAGGTGAAGCTTTATCAAAAATGCAATCGCTATTAATGTATCTATCGCAATACGCCATCAAAGAGCGCAACGCCAAAATCGACGAACTTACTGAATTCTGCAACGAACTCACCCGCCTCGCCAAACTGGTGTTCCAGGATGACGAAGCCCAATACCTTGAAAAACTGGGAATCCTCGCCCGTTCTTAACGATTAAAATCGTGCAAAAGATTCCGACGGATAATTCTACGGAAAAAAAATAATTACCGGGAGGCCATGAACAAAACCTTCCGGTTTTTTTATTTCCCTGCACTGCCAGATGATATTTTGATCTGCTGCTTGGTAGGCCCAACCAAAGCAATGACGGGAACCAAACCCGGAATGAATTTCGATGGAAAACAACCGCGAAAAAGATATCTTTGGACTTCCTTTATAGTGTAAAACGAAAATGTTTTGAAAATGACAAGTCGATTCTATCTTAAGATTGCTTTTTTGGCCATGGGGATATGTGCCACAATCAGTCCTGTCCTTTCTCAGGCGGTTCAGGAGTACAATTCGTTCAAACCGGGTGGTGAATGGTTGGACACCAATGGCGTCCATATCGATTGCCATGGCGGCAACATCATTTACGTCGATCACTTAAAAACATTTTATTGGTATGGGGAACACCGCGGGGAACCACGTGGAGCGTCGTGTTACTCTTCTGATGACCTGTATAACTGGAAAAAAGAAGGCGTTGTAATGGAAAAAGGGGAGATTGAGATTTTTGAACGCCCAAAAGTAATATACGACGAAAAGAACAATCGCTATGTGATGTGGTTTCACTACGATGGCAAAGGTTATTCTGTTGCCGAACTCGGAGTTGCTGCCAGCGATAATCCATTAGGGCCTTTCAAATTAGTAGATCACTATCGCCCCAATGGTCACGAATCGCGTGATATTGGGATGTACTTTGAACCCGATACCCGAAAAGCCTATATCGGTTACGCAGCCGATCATATCAATCGTACCATTCGGATGGTGGAATTGTCGGCAGATTACCTCAGCATCACCACCAATGATGTGGACATAGAAGCCCATTGTGAAGGGCCCGGGATTTTGAAAAAGAACGGTGAATTCTATCTCTTGACAAGCCAGTGTTCGGGATGGACCCCCAATCCCGGAACTTTTTACAAAGCAACCGACATCATGGGGCCATATACCGCCCACGGCAGTCCGTTTGTTGGCGATGCCGGGAACAACTCTTTTAATTCCCAGCCCTGTTTTATATTTAAAATACCAGGCTACAAGGATGCCTTCCTTTATATGGGCGATCGATGGAACGGCAGCGGGCGTCCCGAATCGCAATATGTATTTTTGCCCATAACGATTACTGCTGAAGGCCAAATGGAAATACACTGGCGCAACGAATGGGATTTAAGCATATTTACCCCCGACAGGAAAAAGTGATAGAATATGGAAATAAATAAAAAATAAAAAATTGGGAATAAGGAATAAGGAATCAATGTCGTTTAGTTAACAAACATAGCTAAAAGGGTTGATTTTGTTGATGTTTTGACGAAAAATAGTTCTTTGAAAAGTTTGCGGTTTACAAAATGTTGTCTATTTTGTAAGGGTATATAGGGGGCAACCCAAGTATCAACCCAAAAAGCTGTTATCGAGAAAAATTATCTAAAAGAATATCGCATGAACTTGAAAATGAAGAGTTTAAGAGCCGTTCAAAAGACGGCCTTCCTGGGGTATTTTCCCGGGACAGAAAACTTTCGCTAAAAAATTTAATTGTCATCATCACCGTGTTCAAAAGTTCCATACAACGCGAGCTCGACAGTTTTTTCAAGGCGGTTTCCGGCAGTGATTTCAGGATCCGTGAAGCGACCAAGGGGGCGTTCACCCAAGCGCGCGCCAAGTTGAACCCTTGGGCGTTCGAGCGGTTGAACGAAGTGGCCTCGGAGACTTTTTATGAAGGTGCCGATTATTACGTTTGGCACGGGATGCGCACCTTGGCGGTCGACGGCACGAGGCTGGTCTTGCCCAACCACCCGAGCATAGTCGAAGAATTCGGGCAACACCACTTTGGCCCCAACGCGGACAGCCCGCGCTCTTTGGCCATGGGTTCGCTGCTTTACGATGTGTTGAACCAAATAACCATCGACGGCAAACTCGCGCCCTATTCGGCCAGCGAACGGGACTTGCTGCTCGGGCACCTGGACAAAGTCAAGTCCGGCGACATGCTGCTGCTCGACCGGGGCTACCCCTGTTTCTGGCTGTTGTTTTTGCTCAAAGCCAAGGGGATAGAATTTTGTGTGCGGCTGAAAGAAGATTGGTGGCTCAAGGTCAAGGAATTTACCGAGAGCGGGGAAAAAGAACGGGCCGTTTCTTTTACGCTGCCTAAAAAAGACCGCAAGAAATTGGCAGCCTTCCCGCACATGGCCGATGCCACCATCGACTGCCGGTTGGTAAGGGTGGAATTGAAAAACGGCGAGATAGAGGTGCTCTGCACTTCGCTGGCCGACACCGAAAAATATGGACATGAAGATTTTGAGCAACTGTACCATTACCGCTGGAACGAAGAGGAGGCCTACAAACTGCTGAAAAGCCGGGCCGAGTTGGAAGGTTTCTCCGGCAAAACGGCAAGGGCGGTAAAACAGGATTTCTTCTCCAAAATTTTCTTGATGACACTTTGCGCGGCATATGCGCACCCCATCGAAGAAAAGGTCGTTGCGGAATACCGGGCGGACGAAAAGCGCAAGCACGCACAAAAAGTAAACCGCACCAACGCACTGTCGATGACACAGGACATTATGGTAGGGACGTTCATAAAAAAGAAATATGAAGAAGCGATGGAGGCCTTCGACAAAATAGTAGCGAACACCCGCGAAATTGTCCGGCCAGGCCGAAGCTTTGAACGGAAGAAACGCCCAAAGAAACCTTACTCTATGAATTACAAACGATTATGAAGAATCCTTATCTAAACGACATTGAATAAGGAATAAAGAATAAGGAACATAAAATGATGAAGTTGAAAATGTTAAAGTAAAGTAAAGTAATGTATGGTAGTTTTTTGAAAACTTTTACATTTCTTATTTCTTATTGCGTGTTTTACATTTTAGAGGATATTTAACCAATAATAAATCTCAAGTCATGAACAAAAAACTACTTCTTGTCCCGTTTTCCTTTTTTGTGCTGATGATGCTCTCCTGCACACAAAAGGATGAATCGCATTCCGTTACATTCGAGGGTGAATCCTATCAGAAAAATTGGGCTATCCACGTTTTAAACCCTGAATTGCCCACCGATTGGTCATCGTACAACTATTTGACCTTCGAAATCAATGCCACATCCACGCAACGCTTTTTCCTGAACGTGTACGATGCCGAAGGAATACGCAAAATGTTGTTGCACCCTTTTCCAAATGCCTGGGTACGGGCTTCCATTCCGCTGGTTCGTTTCCAAAAACGAAATTTGGTGGGGATGGACATGGCGGCAATTGGCAAAACGGCTTTGCCCGGCATGTGTATCGGCTTCACCGGGGCTGTGGGGCCAATTACTCACGTCGATTCGATTGGCTTCCAAATGGATTTGCCGATTAACACCCCAACCGCAGAAATCCGAAATGTGCGTTTGACCATGGAACCGCAAGATTCAGTCCTTTCGCCCCTGCCGGTTGTTGATGAGTTTGGCCAGTGGATTCCCGATGAGTGGGACGGCAAAGCACATTCATTGGAAGATTTAAAAGCAATTTGGACTGATGAAGAACAATCTCTGCAATCATCAGATTTTGATGTATCAAAATATGGTGGTTATTTGGATACCAAAGCCCAGGCAAGCGGTTTTTTCAGGGTCGAAAAAATCGATGGCAAATGGTGGTTTATCGATCCCGAAGGCCATTATTTCTTTTCGGCAGGTAGCACGGGAATTGGCCCAGGCGGATCGTTTGCCCGTGTTGAGGGAAGGGAATACATCTATCAATCGTTCCCGCCTGCAGAACTCACCGAGGCAGATGCCAGGATAGGGAAAGCATCGTTTTATAACTGGAACCTTTATCGCCGCTTTGGTGATAATTGGTACAACAAATGGATGGATATGACCTTCCGTCGCATGGACAATTGGGGGCTGAATACCGTGGCCAACTGGTCCGACGAAAATCTGGGTCGAAGCCAGCAGAAGGCTTATGTTTTCACCTTGAGGGGATGGGGGTTCAACCCAAAAACAATGGGCATGCCCGACGTTTACGACCCCAACTACGCTGCAGAAGTTGACGCCGCCGCGAAAAAGCAATGCGAGCCCTTAAAAGACGACCCTTTTCTGCTGGGCTATTTTGTTGGCAACGAACCACCGTGGCCCGGCCGCGAAATGGATTTGACAGAAGCAATCCTCAACGGCGAGGATAGCCCAATGAAATCGGCACTTCAAACCTACTTGTCTGATTCCGACACACCGGAGAAACGAAAAACGTTTGTTTACGACACGTACACGAAATTTATTA
>CAZNEV010000103.1:0-9215 GCA_964572085.1 uncultured Maribellus sp.
TTCTTCCACTTTCTGGATACGTTTTTCCAAACTCAAAACTGCATTTTCAGTAGCAGTTTCATGTTTTTTCGCTTCTGTTTTGGGTTCGTTGCTCGAACCGTTCGATTTTTTAGCAATCGCTGTACTCATAAAATTTTACCCATACCCTTGGGGTTTATATTGGCTTCCCCCTGTTGACGGACGGATCTGGCATGCCGGTTATTAAAAAATAATTGAGTGAAACAATCACCCATAAATTACGCTGCCGGCACCATTGAGCTGTTCTGAATAAATGCAAGGGACCCCGGGTACTCGGGGATTTATATACCCTTGCGTGTTTCAGAAAGCGATCAATAACTTTGTGGCGGAATTTGGAGTGATTCCCCACCTTGAAAAAACAGGGGTTTTTGTTGTAAAATTCTACATTCAGGGCGAATTCTTGAAGTATCTCAAATCAGGAACGACCAAAGAAAAAGCCCGCCGGGGCGGGCTATCTTTTTTCAAACATTTCAGCTTCAATAGGGAAGCATTTCTTCTTCACTTGGAATAAGCCCGGAACTTATGGGAAGCTCCGGTTTCCGTTGGTGTGCCAAAATATAATCCACTGCACGCTGGGCCTGGCCCGCTGCCATTACAATCATTTTATTGTCGCTTTTGAGCTTTTTCAGCCAGCTTTGAATGTAGGCGGCACTGTTGTCAATAGTGGCATTTTCAATACCGCAAATACCACAAAGGTACGCTGCGCCCATTTCGGCAACCAACTCTTCTTGGCTGTAATCCCGGCTCCCGAAATTGAAGTTTGGGAACTTTTCATGACGGTTCAGCCTGCTTTTGTGGCCAGTGCTGTGGGCCAATTCATGAAACAGGCAGGAATAATATTCTTCATCCCTATAAAACGTCCGTGGGCTGGGCATTTCAACCTTGTCCAAACTTGGGATATAACAAGCCTTGTTGCAGCCCAACTTGATTGTTGGCGAATCTTCCCAAAACTCAACCAATTGTTCGCAAGCGGCGTTTGGGTCAAATTCGTGGTCGTGGCTTTCGCCGGAAGGAATTTTTGCCGGGTCGATACCTTCCACATCGTCGATGTGGAAAACGCGGTAATACCTAAGCATCGGGACTTTATCCGTTTCGCCATCTTTCTGCTCAAATTCGAGCATTTTCCAGAATACCACCTCGAAGGATTTGGAGCCCTTTTTAACAGATGCACCTAACGCTTTCAACTGGTTCCAGGTCAAGAAATACGGGCGCTCGAACCCGAAACTCAACAAATACCAGAAATTGAAACCCCGATAGGTGTGTTTTGAAACCAGGTTGCGTGGCATCCCATTAGCCGTTTTCCATGGCATTTGCCACGGCACAACACCTGCTTCCAACCGTTCGATAATACGATTGGTTACCATTTGATAGACATCGAAATTTTTCATTGAATTTACCGCTGCCCTGCGGATTTGTTTTGGCATCCCCGAGGTTTCGGGAACTTTGTCTGGCACGCCATTAAATTTTGGCGCACCACCATTGAGCCGGATGGATTCTTGTCAAGGGTGCATGTCAGTTTTCTGCTTCTCCCGCAAGGGAAAATCGATTTCAGAAAAGTGAACGCACCCGAAGGGCCCGCCCTTGACTTTTCCAGACGGCGATCAATAACTTTGTCAGGATTTAATGCGGAGAAAATAAACCCAATAAAAAATTTCGCAAAGAATTTGTGTAGAATATTAAACAGCGACTGAGTTGCCGAGTTCCTTTTTGGTGTTCATCAGGCTGGCATTTCGGAAATGTTTGTTTACCTCGTTTATCAATTTATACGGTTGGTTAAAAGCTTCCTGGGATACTTTGAAATAATTGGAAAGTTTGTGGATGGTTTCTTTGGAAAGCCCTTTGTGATAGTTCAATATTTTTGAAACAGTCCCTTTCGTTAATTCTAATATTTCAATAAGGTCATTGGTTTTCAGGCTGTTCTCTTCCATCAAAACTTTTATCAATTCAACGGGGTCGAGTTCATCAAACGAGTTGTGTTCTGCATCCCATTTTTCAATTAAAAGGGTAAGCAATTCAATTTCATCTGTCAATTCTTTTTTATCCTGGACCAATAATTCTTCAAGCACATTGCAATAATCGATGTATTGCGTTTCGTTTTTGATGATGCTATATTTTAAAGTTCCCATTTCCTCAATTATTAATATTAAAATACCTTGACCGTATATTGTTTCCCTTCCCTGCACAATTTGGTATATTCAGCGTGAGTGCCTATCCAGTTTACAAATAAATGAACCTTGTTCTCGCCAAAAAAATACTTGCAGATGATGCGGTAATTGTTTCCGCCAATATTAAAAACCACCCTGCTTGAACTCTTCCCCAAAATATCGGCACTGTTAAACGTAATTACCATGTCTTGCGGTTTACCCCATTCTGCGTATTTAATTACTGACAACCAGTTTCTAAAAGCCTCTTTGCTTTGAACATTATCGCTTGCATAATTCTCAATCGACTGCTTTTTTATTAAGTGAATTTTCATAAACTTCGATACAAAGATAAATAAATTGTTTCACAGAGGGAAACTGTTTTCAAATTTAAAAATTACCGGTTATTAAACAGCATCCAAGCAAACAATACCGAATGTTGGAATAGTGCCATTGAATTGTCCATGTGCTTTTGCTTTAAAATTATAACGATTAATCATCTTTGGAAACATTTAGCCTAATCTTTCAGAAAATAACAAAAGAAAGGGCAAAAGCCCTTTCTTTTAAAACCGAAGTAGTTCATGCTGGTACAAACGCCAATGCGGTGGAAGTTGCGAAACTATTTCATTATAAGACTCGGCCAGTTCAAAAAGCCAAGGTTGTTCGTCCCTGAAATCATCGTTTTCGATGTAGGGACCGAGGCAAAAAAGCATGGCATCCAACAGCCGTTCGATGGTATCTTTATCAAGTTCCATAATCAGTCCTCCCAAGGTAACATGATGAATATAGCCGGCGACGGGTCATCAATATCCTGTGCCGAAATTACTGCTTTGAGGGTGACCTCGCGGTGCTGAAACGAAATGCTCGATTTTGTTTCGTTCTGTGACCAAGGAAAAGATTTTGGCACCCGGCAGGTGAATTTGAAAGAAAGCACTGGTTCCGAACATTTTTTGGCCTGAAACGCAAACATAAACAGGATGTCGCCCAACCTGCCGTTGAAGTTTTGCACCGCTTCAAACTCTTTGGGGATTTCCACATACTTTTCCCAAACGGTATTGGTGAAATATACCGGAAACTTGATTGCAGACCCTGCACTGATCTTTGAATCTGCTTTTACTAAAACACCGTCTTCCACCGCCTGTTTGGTGGTGTAAGAAAAAATAATATCATCTTTTGAAAACATGAGTTTTGCCGATGCCCTTCGGACTTGTTTTGGCTTCCCCGAGACTTATCAGGAAATTTATCTGGCACGCCGGTTAAATTTTGGCGTACCGACATTGAGCCGCGACGGATTAGGGCAAGGGTCGAGGAACGAGACTTGCACCGCCCTTGACCGTTCCGGCGGGCGATCAATACCTTTGACAGAATTTAGCGGAGGTATATTAATATAACATTTACTGTCTGAAAATAACAATGAAAATCGGGTAGTTTTGGATGTTTATCGGACGTTTTACGGACGTTTCGGATGTTTATCGGACGTTTCCTGCTTCATTCTGGATAAAATATATTTTGTGCCCCTACCTGTTGTACCTATTTTTATCAATAACCCCTTTTTAGTTAAATCCTGCAATTCTTTAGCGGCAACTGATTTCTTGATGGAATTGATATCCTGATAATCAGAATTGGTAATCTCTCCTCTCTCTTTCGTAAACAAAACGGACTTTACTTGCCGTTCATTCAAATCCAAAGTTTTAAGGTAATCTTCTGTGAAAATATCTTTAAGGAAAGTTACGCCAACACCACCGTGTTCCTCACAAATCAAAGGTTCGGGCAGGCCGGCATCCAAGCAGGCATTTATTATTTTATTGGTTCCCCGTCCCCAGGCTTCAATATAACCAGCTTTAAAAAATACATTGGCAATATTATGGTTTCTTGGATACGAAGAATGCTCGCCTTTCAATTTTTCCACATCCAGTTCTTCTGGTAAGGCTCCAGGATTCCAAATGTGCAAGCGGTCATTGTAAACGCGCAAGAAAATAAATGTGCTTGAATAATCCTTGTGCACAATGGAGTTCAAAATAGCCTCGCGAAGTGCTTCTTTCGGATATTCCAATGGTTCCAACCTTTGCAGCCCTTGGTAAGTTATGGGGCGGATAAGATATTTTGACTCCAGTATCTCCATCACTTTTTCCGGCATATCGAAAATATTGGTTTCAACAATGTCCTGAAAAAGCAGTTCATCATTTGATTTGCCAAATCGGCCTATTTTAAAACTCGCTGTTACCGATAGTTTTAATGGGTTTTTGGCAAACAACAACATCGCTGCATTTGTTAATTCCCCCTGATCGGTAATGAGGTTCAGATTTTTTAAAAGGACACCGGTATCGGTTGACTTGGCATCATTTGGAATACGATCTTTTTGGACCGCCTTTTCAACAAAAGACTCAATGGTTGCATGACTAAGATCGTCAAGGGTTACACCGTCCAAGGGGATATTTTCCCATCTTTTCCCAATTTTTTTGAGTAACAGGTTTTGCAAAGCGATACCTTTCAGCTCTTGTTTAGTACTCCCGCTCCGATAATGATAAACCCCGTGATAGGCAACCGGTACGGTGCTTACAGGCACAGCTATTTCAATGTAACGTTTTCCTGGTTGGCCATGAAGGTTTACATCAACAACTATCCCAAGGCTGTTTACTGCTTTATTTGGGATATCTTCCATCAGCTTTTTATAGTCTTTTAATCCTGCCACATTGCCTTTGTCATCTATCCCAACATAAATCTTCCCGCCTTGGGCATTGGCAAAACCGCATATCCATTTCAGGTATTCGTCACGCCAGGTTAATTTATATTCTATGTTTTGTGATTCTGCCATATTCAATTTAAAGTTCTTCAAAATTATGAATCTAATCTTAAAATCATATTCTCCTCAATAATTATCTATGCCTCATTCCCTTTCTTTTTCGTAGTACCCTTGGTTTTATTTTCGAATCTGGCTCCCTGCTCCTCTCCACCAAGCGATTCAAATCCCTCGCCAATTGCGCCAACTGAAACTTATCAAATTTCGGGGCAGTGTCAAGCTGATATTCCTTTCCATTTTTTCCGATCGTTAGCTTTTGGTTTTCGGACAAATAAAACCTCGGCTTCTCCTTAAAATTCGACAAACGGATAGGATAACGGATTGGGGTTCCGTTTTCGCCGCATACCACAACAATATGCCCCCTGCCCGATTTTCGAATTTCAACATTAAAAACTTTCAATGCTTGGTTGTACATTTCTTTGGAAGTAATTTCGTTTAACTGGTTCAGGTGCTTGAACAGGTTTTCTAGGTTTTGTTTGATGTTGCGGGAACGGGGTGAAAAACGGAATTCAGGTTGTTCTTTTGTTTCCTTTTGTGTTAGCTGGTGTTTCTGTTCGAGTTCTTTGATAAACTGCTGCATCTTCCGCTGTTCATACTTGTCTTTGATTTTCTTTCTGGTTTGTTGGTCGATCCGGGTGGAAACAACATGAAAATGTACCCGCTCCAAATCTTTGTGTTTGTAAACAAAGTAGGGTTGGTTACCGTAGCCCATGTGCTGCATCATGTTGTGGATTTCATGCCTGATGATTGTATCGTTTAGTTTTAGATAATCTTCGGCAGAGGGGTTAAAAGAAATATGCAGGCATTTATTTTTTACCCGTGGGTTCAGCTTTTCAATGTCCGTTAGGTTTTTCAAGCGGTGGCTTTCATCGTACATAAACGGGTTGGCCGAAAGGGTGTTTTTGCTGTCAAAAAAGGTGGCGGCCCCTTCTTTTACTTTCTTTTCGTTGTACCGCAGGGCATTTTCGGTGCTGGCAACCTGATGGATTTTGATGACCATTTTTACCGGGGTCCTATTTTATCGAGGTATTTCTGTAAAACCGAAAAGCAGTTTTTCAATTCCTGCAAGACCTGTTTGAATACATCCCTGTCGGTTTGCGAAAACTGGTAAACGGTATGGATATTCAGCCTTTTGGAAACCTGGTTCAGGTTCACCCCGATTTTGTTGAGCTCGTAATCCAGCTTTTTTGTGGCCTCAACAAACTCCCGGCTGACTTCGATTTTCCGGGTTTCCCTTTTCCTGACCAATTTAGCCCTGCAAAAACTGCTCAAGTTCAAATAGCCTTCTTTTTTGCTGCGTTGCAAAAGCAGTTTCTTTTCGAGCTTGGTAACCCGGACACGGATGCCTTCGCCTAATTTTTCATCGTTTGCAGTTTTTGGCCTCATGGTTTCTATCTAAATCTTTTTCCACCGGAAAAATCAAGCTTTTCGCCGGTACGGTGAAAAGTCCCTGCCGGATAGGCACAAGGTTTTTGTGGAACAAAAACACATCTTGCATACCCCTCTTCACAGGTAAAAAGAAGCCCCACCCCTGCCTACCGGCAGGCAGGCGGCCTCCCTGGAGGGGAGGAGTTAGAACAACATTGCAGGGAAATCCCTGCAATGTTGTTGTCTGACTTTTTCAGCTTACTTTTTGCCTGGCACCTTTACTTTTTTCAGTTTTTTTTTCAAGGTCTTTTTCTTTTTCCTGTTTGAAACCCGAAAAATTGATGGTGCGGTTGGCGGCATCCACCTGCAGGGTTGCGCCAAACTTTTTGCCGTTCCTTCCGGTCATTTTGTCCAAAATCACTTTCTCGCCTTTCGCCAATTTTTCTTTTTGCTCTGCCGACAGGCTGGCCCCTTTAATCTTTTCGGGGATTTGGATGTATTTCGCCCGGAGCGGGATCAGCTCGTTGGTTTTGGGATCGACACCCAAATAGTAGTTGTCCTTTTTGCCGTTTTTGCCCGTGAGCTCCACTACTTTGCCCAGGTTTTTGTCGTTCAGCAAAGCGGCCTTGTCTTCTTTCGTGAACTTGTGCCCCAAGTATTCGTCGGGGATGCGCAGCCGTTGGATCGGGTGGATTTTTACATCGACCGAACCGTCGGACTGTTTCTTCAAGCAGATTTTTGCCGGGATGCGGAAGTCTTCGTCATTGATTTTGGCGTTCACCGTGTAGAGCTTGGCCGAACGGAAACCGTTCAGGAAATCTTTCAATTCCGGGCTTTCCATTCTGTCCACAAAATCCCTTTTGATCCCGATCTTTTCCAGCTTTTCAAACGGGATTTCTTCTTTCTTGATGCGCGTACTTTGTTCCATGATTTTTAATTTATTAGTGAACATTTATTATTGATTATTGGGGATTGCCCCCGTTTTTTAGTATCGTTTCTGTCCGAATTCTCTGGATGTCGTTACAGATGCGGTTGCGGTTGTTTTCCAAGAGTCCGTCGATGTTGTCGAAGCTGTAAACGTCGGGGATTTCCCTGTAATGGCTTTGCTCCCGTTCCACTTTGCGGGTGTCCACATTGATCAGGCAGTTGAAGTTTTTCTGCGCGATTTGTTCCCCAAAATTATCGGTGATCTGCCCCACCATATACCCTTGTGGCAGTGTCGCGATTTTCCCTTCCGGCACTAAATAATCCATTTGAGTGGAAAATGATGTGGATTGCACGTTGCGGTTGATGTTTATGGATTGCCGCTCTTGCAGGATTTTACCCATGCGGCTTTGGATGAATTTTGCAGTCTCGCCTACCGACTGCCCGGCAAATATGTTCCCAATGTTGGTCAAAATGGCGTTGGCCTGTTCTTTCCCATAATCGCGGATAAGCTGGTCGATGGTCTGGATGCCGAGCAATGTGGAAATTTTATTGCTCCGTGCTGTTGCAATCAAGGTATCCAGCCCACGGAAATAAATGGTGGGCAGCTCGTCAAAAATAAGCGACGATTTAAGCTGGTTTTTGCGGTTCATCACCTTCAGCATCCTTGTGATGAAAAGTGAAAGTGCCGCCCCGTACATTTCAATGCGAAGGGGGTTGTTGGCCAGGCAAAGGATTTTAGGTTTCTGCGGGTTGTTGATGTCCAACGAAAAATCATTGCCGCTGCAAATCCAGTAAATCTCGCGGCTGGTGATTTTGGAGATGGCGATTTTCAAGCTTCCCAACTGCCCTTCCAGTTGCTCGTGCGCACCGCGCTTGTGGGCGTTGATAAACGGGTTGATGATGTTGGCCACATCTTTTTCGCGGGAAAGGATTTCAAATAAATCGTCGTAGTCCAGTTGCAGCAGTTCAATGGCATGGGGCAAAGTGCAATATTCCCCGTTTTGGTAGCGTTTCAAAAACCAGATGACCGCCGCAAAAAAGGAAACCGCCGATTCGGAGAAAAACTCGCCTTGTTTGCGGATCCACTCCCGGTTGAGGTTGTATAATACTGTCCGTGACGATTCAAACGCGTCTATGGGGCTTTCCATTAATTCGGGAGACAGAGGGTTGCAACGGTAGGACTTTTGGATGTTGTCAAAGTTGATAACGTAAAACGCTGCTTCACCGGGAAGTTTCCCTTTACGTTTTGCTTTTAAAAAGTGGTTGTAGGCAACCTCCGACAAATCGGGGTACTTAAAATCGTAAACGCACATCGAAAATCCCTTGGAGAGGTGTTGTTGGATAAAGGGCAGCACCACGGAATAAGATTTCCCCGAACCGGGCGTGCCGATAACTATCGTACCGCGGAAAGGGTTGACCACGTTTATCCAGCCCCCAAAGCTTTTGTTTTTGTATTCATAGCAGGTGGCAAGGTTTATCGAGAATTCGTTTTGCCGTAGGCTTTGCTCCTGCGGAAAACTTTCGTTTTCCCAGTTAAAGCGGTCTTTCATCAGGTTCACGTTTATCAACTTCGAGAGCTTGTCAAAACCCACGTTCAGGATGACAAAGCCAAAAAATGTGAGGGACAGGTAAACTGGTGGATGTTGTTCAAAGGCAAAAAGGCTTCCCCAGTAAAGGATTAGGCCTGATACCACCTGCACAACGATTGTGGAGACGTTCAAATCGCGGTCTTTTTTTGCTTTGGTGCCGATGCAGGTAATGGCCAGAAAAACCAGGCACACTGTTTTTGAAAGCAGGGTTTTTGCCAGAAAATCCATGCGCAGGAGCTTTTCAACGATCGCCGCAAATTCAGGGATGTAAAACCCCCTGGCCCTGAAAAATGTGATTTGGCTGATGTACAGGGTCAGAAAAAGCAGCAGGTAGCTAAAGAAGCGGAAACCTTCGTGCAAGCGTTCGAGTTC
>CAZNEV010000103.1:9315-14229 GCA_964572085.1 uncultured Maribellus sp.
CCGGTGTTGCCCAGCGCTTTTTCCAACATTTCAATGCGCAGGATGCGTTTGTCAGGAATAGTGAGTTTCGGGATTACAAAAACTTCCCTGAGCCTCCCATTGGCCGGGATGTATCCGATGTTGTAGTGCTGATATTCGGGTTCAATTTGATATTCCTGGGTGTTGGTGGATTTGTATTGCTTTTTATCGTCAACCCACCAATGAAAACCTTCCACACTATAGCCCATATCCGTGTTATTGGTGATTTCCAGTTCAAAAAACAGGACATCGTGCTTGAGGTAGATATTTGCCAGGCTGAACTTTATCCCGTCTTTTTTCGCTTTCCGATTGATGTGCCTTTTGCCTTTGGAAAGGATTTGGGCACTGTATTCTTTGAGCAGGTACCCGGGCAAAATGTTGCTTGCGGTTGCGCCCATTTTCTCAGAAGCAAACGTTTCCAAGCGGTAAGCAAGGGCAGCGGTATTGCCGTAATTTACAATCAGGGAATATACTTTATTGGCGCATACCAGGGTCAATGAAGTTTCCCCTGAAAAGGTTTCCATAGCTTTTACCCGCACGATGTTGGGGTGTTCGGGAACGATTTCGGCAATGAGCCGGGAAGGGTCGCCTGTTTGCAGGTAGCTTACTTTTTCGGGGCCGATAAGGTGCGTGGTTTTGGTTTCGCAAACGTCAACTTGGTTTTGGGCAAAAACTGCTGTTGAGAAAAGAAAAAAAAGGCCGATAAGGATTGTCGTTTTCATTGGATTGGATTTTTATTGTTCGTTAAAAAGATAGACCAGCGTATTTTTTTTGACCGTTACCCTTTTCAGGCGGACACCCTTTAAAAAGGTTTGTGCCGTGCGGTCAACGGCACGGATACCGGCATAAGCCAGGGGGTCGTTGGTTACCCCAAACAGGGAAGAGGTGTTGGTGCTTGCCCCCACTTCCTTGGCCACTTTCCGTGCGGCATTGTCCGGGACATACAAGCCCGGCAAGCCGTCCAGATCATGGATAACCAGTTTTACAGGGAGGAAGCTGTCCCCCACAGGCAGTTGGCTGATGTCGATGTGGAGCCTTTCGTTGCCCGTTTTACAAATCCCATAGACAAAACTGTTTTTTGGTATTTCCTGACCGTTGATTTGGGCATCTTCCAGCAAGCGGAGCTTTACCCGGTTGCCGTCCAAAACGGTTCCGGTTTCGTAGATTTCCGCTTTGATGGGGGCATTTGCCCGGCCTTCTTTTTTATTGAAAGCCGAAGCCTGTTTTTTGTCCAATGTAAAGCTTGTGCTTTGGGCTTTTCCGGTTTCCAAAAGTTGGCTTTTGCTTTGTGCCAGGAAAAATTTCAGGGAATCGTTTTGGCGGTTCAACTCCAGGTTTTCATCGAAAATCTTATCGAGTTCTTCAATGCCGGTAATACTGATGTTGGATGCAGCTTGTTCCTGCTTTTTCTCTTGCATCAAAGAGGTAGTTTCTCCGGTCTGCCGGGAAGGTTTTTCTTTTGCCTTTTTTTGATGGGCAGCCTTGGGGTTTTGTTGACGTTCAATCCGTGGATTTTCATCCTGAAGGGCCAGCTCTTTTTGGATGTTTTCTTCTTTTTGCTTGATGTGCTCCAACAAATGGCTGGATTCATCGCTGTTTTGGCCGTCAAACAACACCGGTAAAGTCCTTGTGGAACCGGTATCCCCTACTCCGAATGGCTTTGCTTTTGCCGTTGAATCCCTGTCCCCGAGGATATTGTAATCCTGAGTCGCAACCACTTCCCTTTTCTGGTAGGCTTCCATTTTATCAAATATCTCAATGGAACTTTCCGCTTCGGGGAGGAGGTAATTTACTCCGTCCGGGTTGCTCTTGGCTGCTGCTTCCCCACTTCCCCCTGCTGCATTTTCCCCTCCCCCAAGGATGTAAAATATCAGCACCACAAAAGGGAGCAAGGCCAATGGCAGGAGGAGCGGGGCTTTATTCTTGTTCAAAAATGTTTTGATGTTCATGGATTCTTCTTTTTAATTGGTTTTCAAATGAGTCAATGGGTAAATCAAAGGATTTGATGTCGGTAGATTCGATGTCGGTTCCTTCGCTTTTTACCTTTCCGGTGGTTTCCGCTTTTTGCAGAGGCGCAATTTTTTCTTTGTCTAATTTTACGGGCGGAAAAAGGATGAATGAAAGCGCGAAAAGGAAAAAGAACACGACAAGGGTTGAGCCCCACTTTTTCTTTCGTTTAAATGAATCAAGGGCCTTGTCCTTTTCGTCCAATTGGTTTACCCAGCGGATAAAACGGCTCACGTCCGTAAACTTTTCACGGGTCAATTTTGGGTTTTTATTTTTTTCCATGGCCTGCGTATTTTTTGTTAAAATGATTTCCTGCGTGTGGTTTCCAAATCGTTGTTGTCCACAATGCGCCAAGCTTCCATTAAAAATCCGTGCGGGTTGTTGTCCGTCCGCGAGATGTTGCGCAAAACCCCGGTTGTTTCCAGGTTACGGACAGTGATGTTGGAGGTACGGACGATTTTTTGTTTCCCGTAATAATTGAAACGGTAGGGATAAGCGGAAAAATCCAGTTGAATGGAATCGGTTTGCAGGGTCATGCTGATGTCCGAAGCTATCACCTGGTTATAAACGTTGTTTTCCTTGAACGAACGGTATTGTTCCATGGCCGACCGATCGGCCAGGTACAGGGCTTCCCTTATGTTGTTCTCAATATAGGCTTTGTCGGGCTCAAGGGTAAAAAATAGTTCATGGAAGCGTTTTATGTGGTCGCGGGCTTCGGCACCGCGGTTTTCCGTTATGTCTTCCCGGAGTGCCACCAGCAATGATTTCCCGTTGTCCAGCACATAAATTTTCTTTTTCGAGTTTTCCGCCATTTTTAGGGACAGGGTGAACACGTAGGTGCTGGCACCTATCAATGCCAGGCTGATAATCAGGAACAGGTAAACCGTGAACCGGAATTTTTGTTGGATGTCAAATGTTTTTTTCATTCTATAGATTTGAGATTTTTAGTATCAAGTATCAAGACTCAGAATTCCCTTCGGCTATTTCATGGCGCCTTTGGTTATGGCCATTACGGCAGCGGTCCTTACCAGCCTTCCGCCCCCGGAATTGGTGCCCGATACCTGGATGATCCATGTTGCAATTTTAGGCACCATCGCCATCCCGATTATCCCGCATACCGGTACAACCAAATTGGACACATAGAAGGGCTGCTGCTGATAGAGGGGCATGGAATTTATCATGGCGATTTCCAGTTCCAGCACGTAGATCAGTATTTCCTGGATAAGGGAAAGGATGAGCAGCGCGATGGGCAAATACAGGTTCACGTTCACGAAACGGGCAATCCATTGCAGGTAGTTGTCCTGAAAACCGTCGAAAATGGACAGGGCAAAAACCAAGGGCCCGAAAATGACCAGCAGCACACAAAACACCGTCCGCAAAAAAGCAATCAGGTACACCAAAACCTCAAATACGGATTCCAACACTTGCCGCAGCACGTCCATGACATAAAAATTGATTTGGTTTTGTACCGCCCTGCCGGTGAGGATGTTGTAACTGGTCAGCAAAAGGTTGATCCCTTTGTCCCACAAGGCTGCTTCTTTTTCTTCGTTTTCATAAAAAATTGGGAGGTCGGCGGCAATTATGGCTTGCTGTTTATCTTCCAGCCGCTGTTTTACAATGTGCTTCTTGTCGGCATAAACGGCTTCCGAAAGGTGGGTCAAACCCTTGGTGGGTGCCAGCAGCAGGTTGACGAACGGCCCCCAGAACGTGATGACCAAAACCAAAGCAAATGGCCGCAACAGGGGCAAAACCGATACCGGGTTGTCGGCGATCAGTTGTTCGTAAATGCGCTTGGAGATGTAAAAAAATGCGGCTATCCCGCCAACGGCACGTGCCATGTCCACCAAAACGCGGGCCTGCCCGACCCCGGCGGTAACCATAAAATCGGTGAAACTGAAAAATCCTTTTGTGGTGATGACCTGTATTAGCATGGCTGTGGATTTTAGCGGGTTAGAAAAACATAGCTGCCCCCTGCATCTGCCGGTGGGTTCAACTGGTTGAAGAAACGGGCTTTTTGGGCGGTGTAAGCGATTTCGCCGAGAAGCTTGTTTTGTTCCTTATGGATTTCCGAAAGGGCGGCCATTTTGCTGCCGTGCCCGGCTTCCAACAGGTTTGCCATTAAGAAACGCAGCAGCAGGCTTTCTGCTTCTGCTTCGAAAACTTGCTTTATCGCGGAGGTTCCCGCCCCGGCTTCCAGTTGGCCGATCTTATCAAAAAGGGTTACAAAACCCTTCGCCAGACCGTAGTGGTCATCCAGCCGGTCGAAACGGGCAGCGAACAGTTCTTTCGCAATTTCGGTTTGGGCGTTGGTGTTTGCCTTGATCCCCCCGGTCTCTTCGTGCCTGCCTTTTGCTTGTAAGCGTTCAAATGTTTTTAACACGATCCGCTTCATCCCGGTTTTCAATCCTCCGTCAATTTCCCCGGCATCGGTGGCGGGCGTCGAGCTGAGGTCCCAATAATAATGGGTGGGCCAGGCCTTGACAAAAAAATGCGGGGTCGATTCCTTCGTTGCAATAAAAAACTGGGGGTATTTTCCGCCCATTTCAGGGTATTGCCCTTTCCACGGTTTTTTGGCAATCAATTGTATCCGCCCCACCAAACCCATCTTACGAGATTAGATTTTTATCGATAAATTGCGGCAGCAGATATTTGAGCCTAGATGTTTTGGTGTCGTTGATGTTTTGCATCACATAAGTGAGCCATTTTTGAGGATCGATATCGTTTTTGGTGCAGGTTGCAAAAAAGCTGTAGAACATGGCGATATCTTTAGCCGCATCGTGCGAACCGGCAAAGAGGTAATTTTTGCGTCCCAAGTTATGGAAAGCTTTCCATAAACTCGGTTATGTATAGAAAAAGATTATGCAAAGCAATATTTATTATCTATTTTAT
>CAZNEV010000104.1:0-14080 GCA_964572085.1 uncultured Maribellus sp.
CCCGCTTATAAGCCACATTGCCCGACTTCATTAAATACATCGTGTTGTTTTGGGCTTGCACAAAGCCAATCGACATGGCCATTCCCAACAGGGGGATGAATAATTTCTTCATCGTTTAATAAATTTTATAGTTTTGATCGTTGATGTAATATGGATTTTCATACGCTTAATAAAAATAAGAGCCTCTTTTGAGGCTCTTATTACTAATTTTATTAGTTAATTATTTCTTGATTATCTTCTGGATATTGATGAGTTTTTCTCCCGAAGAAATTACAAAAACATAGAGGCCTGCAGGCTGAGCAGCAAGCGAAACGTACTCGGTTGAATTGTCAACTGTTACGTCGCGCAGGGTTACACCGCTTGAGTTGAAAACCCTTACCCTGTTGCCATTTGAAAGGCCCTGGATAATCACCCTGCCGGTGGTTGGGTTTGGATACATTTTGATTGTTTCAACAATTGTGTTAATTCCCGTAACATCAACATTGATATTATAGGTGGCTATTGTTGAGCTATCGGCTGCTGTTACCCTAAGTTTATCGCCCGTGCTAAGATTGGCAAGGATGCTTTTTTCATTTCCGTCTTTATCAAGAACTGTCATTGTTGCACCAAAAGCCGGGGTCAAGTTAGCTTTGAAATCACCCAATGTTGTAAGTGATGTTGCACCACCAATGGTCAGTTGTAGCTGGTCAACTGTATAAACATTCGAAACAACATATGCCAGATAATCAGTTACATCGCTACTAAGCATCGAGAAGAAATATGTTTTTGTAGTTATGCCGTCTTTGGCAGTGACCACGAGCTTGTCGTCTTTGTAAATGTTGCCATTTTCGCGAACAAAATTCATCTTATCGACAACCTGAACAGTAGCTCCCGGTGCAGGTGTAACATTCAGTTTCAAAATGCTTGCTGTAGTCCCGTACGGGATGAACTGGATGAAGGCCTCACGCTGGTTAACACTGTATACATAAGAAGTTACGAACGCATCATTAATTTTTGAAGAAGGATTTAATTGATAAACAATTTCGGTAACCCCGTCTTCTGCCACAACACTAAAATAGATATTGTCGTTAACAGTTACACTTACATATGCAGTGTCGTAATTCAGCATTTTCAAAGGCACATACGCGCTTTGTCCATCAATAACAGTAAGGGTTGCACCTGCCGGGACATTAATGTTGAACAGAACTGTCTTTAATGTTGTACCAAAATCAAAACCACCAATAACGCCAGTTGGACCCGATGCCGCAACGGTATATCTGGACGAAGTTAACAAGGCATCGCTGCTTAAACCTTTACCCACATCCAAAATGTATTTTGTAGTATTGGTACTATCGGCTGAAAGCACAACCAGTATATCGCCATTGCTTACCGCACCGGCTAAAGGTACCTCTGTACCGGCAGACATTACTTTCAGGGTTTGAAGTTCGTCGGCCTTAATTAGGTTGGCATATAAACCTTCCACTGTTTCTCCGGCTTTTACACCTTTGATGGTTTCTGTTTGGCCGAATCCCGGGCTGACCTTGTAAACTGTTGATGATACAGTTGACTTGTAAAATGTGATCTCATCCATAGTATGTGAACCAATACCAGTTGGAAGGCGCCACCAGCTATCGCCCCATTCAGGAAAACCTAATGCAATCCAATATGGTGAGTTGGTAATGGGCAACCATTCATTGGTTTCCTCGTTTGTACCATTCGAACCCATTACAACCGGATTGCCCTTATAAATACTAGGCTTCCTTTCGATACTTTGAGTAGCAGTCACTGGCACTCCTCCAAAACTCATCGTTTCCATAAGGCCGCCGCTTCCCAAAACGTCGATCAATTCAAAATCATTGATGTCGGTCGCTGGTTTCCACCCGTTCTTGACCGAGTCGTTCAGGATTTTCCACATACAAAAGGTCTCGTTTAATTTAATATTCACAAGATTATTGTTACTATCCACTGTTCTTCCCCATGGATTATTATTAAAGTCGATATCGATATCATCCCGAAATGGGGTGTCTGTTACGCCCTTAGGATACGATGCCGGTTTTTTAAGATAGTGGGTAATAACGAACACATCACCTGGCTGAACAATAGCATAGGTAGCATAATCATCTACAAGGATACCCGGTCCTATTATCCAATCAGCTTCACCCTGCCATTTTTTACCAGGGACATAACGACGATAGGCAGTGGTCCAACCCCAATGAGTAGGACTCGTGGCAGTATTGAAAACATCGATAGGTTCACCCAATCCGGAAGCTATCAGGTAATTGCTCAGGTCGAGGGGTTCTGTACCCGGATTGCAAATTTGAATCCAACCATTAGTCCAGGTTTCCTTATAAATCCAACGCGAGATAAATGGTTCGCCAATCCAAGGCTGAACATTATCAGGATCTTTTTCCGCATCGAAGCGAACATGATAAACATTTGTGTTATCACCGTCTTCGGCTGTTACCGTAAAGGTTACGGTACGGTCGGCAACCGTTCCGCCTATATTCTTTGCCCGGTCCACCACTACCTTGGAGTTTAGATCCTGTTTGGTGAAAACAATCTGTGGAATACCCTGATATTCAAATGGCACCGTAACCACATAATTAAAAACCGTTGGGCTAAATCCTGGAATTGTATCGCCTTCCCATCCGTAGTAAGCTGCAATAGCCCCTTTGAAAGATTCAGGCATATCAGGCCAAGTAATCGACCCCAGATAAGCATTGGGGCTTGGGATATATTCGGCAAGTTTTATATAATAGTCTTTTACTTTGTCTTCGCCGAGTCCTTTCCCGGTTACACGCAAGATATCGCCGGTTTGCAAGTCAGGTTTTTCGACCCCGCTTTTGAAAACAATTTCCCATTTGGCCTGGGGTGGTTTTTCCAGATACTTGAAAAGCGAATCAACCCGTGTGGCATAAGGAAGGCGGCTGATGGTATCCATCGTATTGGCGCCTTCGGAAACGCGCATGCCGTGGAATGGAGTTGTCGTGGAAGGATACTTCCTATCGGTATAGTTGTACGTGTTTTTAGGTATCACCCGGTTTTCGGAAAGGATTGGATCCTTTACTACCAAATTGAATTCTTTAACCGTAAGCTTGTCGCCGCAAGCATAAATTGTAAGCTTATCGCCTGTACGGATAGAGATATAAGCAGAGTCTCCGCTTTGAACAGAATAGTCATAACGCCATGCCAAACCCGGTTTACGTTCGAACTTGTACATGATGGAGTCGTCGTTCCGGATGCCCCATGGTACGGTAATTATGCCACCATCCAGGTCAACCGTTATATCAGTTCCTACTTTAGGTTTTAAGGTATTGGCATCGATTACTGCATTTACCGAGTTGCCGACAGTCCAGAATGGCGCGCGGATTAAACCTTGTGGGAAAGGAATAGGCATCCACTCCGAATCGTCGAGGCCAAGTCCACGGTTATTCGAAAACTGCATTGCTGCGGCTTGGTTATTAGCTTCGTGGCTCGAAAACTCGGTAATCCCGGTGGTAACATAATTCCTGCGAACTAAAAGATGAGTTTTTGAAGCCTCTGCTACACCAGCCACATCATTCGCACCACCTTTCATTCTCTGGTCTGCCCCGCTGAAAATCCCATTAACCTGGTCAATAAACATGGAGTCGGCTTGGTTGGTTTCAGGGTTTATAAAATGGTGCCTCAGAAATATACAATCCCTACCATGGTTCAACGAACCTAAGAACATCCAATTTGGGGAAACACTATCGAGCCCGGGTACACCGAGCTCATCCCTATGCAGCACTACGTCAGACAGTGTTGCCATCTCAGGGTGAACATATCTTTCCAGATAATGCAGTGGATCTATCGTCCACATATAAGGTCCAAAATCCATAACCTGAGAAATGACCCATGATTCCCCGGGAGCCAGGGTCTGGTTTGGCAGCCGCCCGAATTGCCTCCTAGGATCACTAGGTTCCCAGAGAATTTCTTTTTCTGACCTCTGTCCCATTTCAAATTCAGAGAGATTGATCGTTTCAGTACCCTTGTTCGTGATTTCAACATACCCAAGCCAAACACTGCCACCACGGAACTCCGTTATAAGCAGGTGATTGTACGGTGCTGTTGACTGGGCATTTACAAATGCACCAAACCACATCAAGAACAGAAAAAAAAGTAAATGTTTTAATTTCATGATTTTTAATTTTAAGATTAATACTATTTTTGGTTTATACCAAAAAGTCAGAACGAACATTATAAAATACCTCCTCACCAACATTAACCTCCTCACCAACATTGATTTACATTTTCAAATTTAAATTAAATATTTAAAAGCAAGGTTAAACAAATAGAGTATTTTATAGACAAAATGATATTTTTGCTATACAAAATGATATATGGGCACAGAAAATTTTAAAAAATCTATTTCGGTTGGCGAAGACGGACCTGAGCAGGTCGAGTTCCTCGCGGACGCCCTGGCCCAATCGCAGCTTCTTTTCCAGGGTATGGACGAAGGGCCTCTCGGAGTCCGTTGCGATCTGGCCAAGATCGCTCGTTCCCTGAAACAGGCAATCTGAGCTTGATCCACCCAACAGCAACACGGGCTTCCCCCTGTACTGCCAGTAGAATGGGTTCTTCGGGTAAAGCTGGATGCGGTCCGCATCTCTCTCGAGCACGAGCACCCAGACGTGGTAACTGCCGAAAAAATGGCCTGTGGCTCCCGACAGGATCGCCCAGTACGCTTGCGCGCGCATCATCTGCGGCGTGCCCGCATTCGCGGATAGCTCATCTGCTTCGTAGTAGGCCTCGTTGAGAAACGTGGGCTTCGGGTTCGCCCGGTTGTAGGCCCGCAGCGTCTGAATATAGGTGCGATTGCCGCCGTATGCGTTGTCCACATCCATGTAACGGGCGAAAGTGCTTTGATCAAGGGCGGTGGAGAATCGCGACCAGTGGGCAGTCCACAGGTGCCCTTGGGCATGCTCTTTGATACCCCGCAGGATTTCCAGCCAGTTCTTCTCCAGCGCCGATCCCACCTCCAAAGTTCGATCTCCTCCCGCTTGCCAGATGATGTTGGGATAACCCTTGTACCGGTTGCCCAAGTATCGACCAAAATCCCGGCATTTCGTCGGCCCATTGGCCACGATCTGCCTCGCCCACCCATCCTTGTCGTGGTAGCTCACGTCGGCGGGGTTCAGAACCACCAGGATTCCCTTTTCGTTCGCTTTGTGGATGACCCAATCGGCATGAGTGAAATACGCCTCGTTCGTTGTGGAAAAGTCCTCCGGGGTCGTAAACGGCGCCTCGCCGTACTTGTTCTTGGGAGGGTTGTCGGCCCAAGAGTTCCGGATGAGGGTAGTGAGGATCGCATTGAACCCTTTGTGGCGACGGTTCTCCAGGTACTCCTCCACTTCTTCCCTCGTGAGCTGATTGATCAGAGACCACGAAGTATCCCCGTGGAGGAGAAACGGAGCACCGCGCGCATCCACGAGATACCGCCCGTTGGCGGAGGCGCGAACGGGAAAGCGCAACTCGCTCGCCGTCGCCTGTGCTGGCTTATGTAGAAGAACACTGTCAATTTCGGTTACTGCCGGCTTATCAACCACATTGCCCGGCTTCATTAAATACAACGTGTTGTTTTGGGCATGCACAAAGCCAATTGACATGACTATTCCTAACAGGAGAATGAATATTTTTTTCATCGTTTAATAAATTTTATAGTTTCAATCGTTTTTCCGTTGTTTATCCTGCACAGGTATATGCTTTTTGGTAATGCCGACAAATTTATTTGATATACGGCATAGTGAAATTTGTCATACACCCAACAGTTTCCTTTAAAGGGACGGTATACGTTTTTTCTTCAAAACAAGTACCCAATCATTTTCCTGTACCGGGTTACCTGGTGCGTCAAAGAGATAGCTTCCTTTTCCCGTTTTAATACCTTTCAGGAAGGGGACCATTTTCTCAGATTCAGTTCCGCTTACCCACCATTTACCATTACGTGGATTGAACCAGAAAGCATCCAGTTTACCAGGGGAAAGACGGGAAAGGTCCAGATTGATGCTATTTCCGTTCGCCGTATAAACAAGCGCCCATTTGCCATCGCTTCCGCGCATCGCCGTAATGCGATCAGAAAAAGCATTGTTATTTTTATTGATTCCATCACCATCGCCAACAGTAATCCCATCTCCACTTGTTGCGCCCTGATCCCCAATAATCAATTGCTGATCGGGGATACGGTCCAGAAATTGCTTATCTGTCCATATCCCGCGTGATACAACATATAAATATTTCATTTGATTGGCTCCCTGTAATTTGAACATTTCGCGCCAATCTGGGGGAAAGTACCAGTAGTCAGTGTTCCCATAAGTATGTCCAAAAGCCCCGCTAAACACAGTCTGATAGGCCTGAAAACGGATTCCCCATGCGGTAATTGCACCTTCGTAACGTCCTTCATAAAGCCAGGTGGGTTTAATAGCTTGCAGATTGTAATCATAAGGGACTGATTTGACCTGATCTTCCGGGGTGTCCTGTATGGAATTAAATGAGAGCCAGGGGTGATTATGGAACCATTCCGAAGAGTTTGGAGCCCATTTCCTGGGATGGAAAGTAATTAAAATATTGCTGTAATCGGCCTTCCCATCCTGATCATCAAAACCGTTTGCCCCATCGGCCAACCCCTCGGCCATTGCACTATAAACAGGACGATAATCATGGTAAGTGTCCACATAATTAAATTTGTATGTTTTGGGATCATCCGGGAAATAGACGGCAGACCGATCCCCCCCAAGTGTCCAAATAATATTTGCCTTATCCCCATACCGTTTCCCAAGCCATTGGCCATATTTATATGCATTTATTTCATTGAATATGATCGGATCGCCTGGTTTTTCCCCGCCCCAACCCCCGGAGAACCAATCGCCCCATGCGGGATGTAGGCTGACGTAAATACCGTTGTCCGCAGCAAGGCCGATCAGGAAATCAAGGTGGTCCCAAAAATCATATTGCCCGGGTATTTCATGATTGTTCCCGGGGGTAACAATTGGTTTAAGTGGATTAGGGAGATTCCCTGAATCAAGCTCAAATGCAAAGGCCCCATATGGCGATATCCCCGCAGTATATTTATCCATCTTACTTTCAGGGTAAGTGTCATTCCCCAACGTCAGTATCATTGTAGAAATCATATTGTAATTGTTTTTTTTGCAATAGTCATAGAATTCGCCAATTTCTTCACGCTTAGCTTTTGCAAGCAGGGCCCAGATTGTGTAGTTATTTAGGAAAACAGGCGTCCCCTTTACTGTCTCAAGTAAATGCGGGTTAACTTTGCTTACCCTTAAGCGCTCAGAATCCGTAATTTTTTTTTCATTATGATTCACTTTACCGCTTATACATGAAAAATGAATCAAACTAATCAGTATTATCCCAATGAAAATCAGGATTAGTGAAAATGTTGCCTTTATGTTTCGCATAGTTTATTATATCAATTAATATTTCCTCCGTTTTTCGTCAACTATTGGTTATTTTGGCAGGTACAGCAACAAACCGTTGAAAAATTGCTAAACTGTTCTTAGTCAATCCAACCCGGATTTTGCGTCAGGTTGCTGTTTCTTTCAATTTCAACTCTTGGAATTGGCCAGGTTGTAATATAATCGCCTGCCCAGTAATAGTTGTACTGGTTTTCTCCCCATATCTGGCGAGCGCCAGCACCTTCGTAGAAATTATCTTTCCAGGTACCCCAGCGCAGCTCATCAAAGAAGATGATACCTTCGAGGGCCAATTCCCAGCGGCGCTCATTCCTGATCCGATCACGCAGGTCGGCCTGTCCGGTTACATTCTGCAGACCAGGCATGCCTGCTCTCTGCCTTATCGAATTCACCAGGTCAATTGCTTCCTGGTTTCCACCCCTTTGTTCGTTAATTGCTTCTGCCAGCATCAGCACCACGTCGGCAAAACGGATAAGAGGCTGATCGATTGGGCCATATCTATGGTGTGGTGTTTCGCTGGCACCTTCATATACCCATTTTCTCCACAAATAATAAAACAGGCTGTTGGTGTCTGTACGTAAATCACGGACAGGTGCCTGATCGCTGCGGTAAGGCCAGCGAAGTGTAAAAGTGGCCTCTACGATTCCTACAACACCAAAATAGTCAGAGTATGGCGTAATAATACTGGCCTTAAGCCTGGGATCGCGATTATCATATGCCAGCTTAATACGGGCTTCGTTCCCATCGGGTAAATATTTCGACATATCAGCACCCCTGTTGGTGAAGGTGGTTATCTCGGCTGCTGTAAGATTGTCGCGCAGGAAAAATACAGCACGTTGACGAGGTGTCATCGAGTTGTAACCTGGCAAATAATCGTCCCAATTGAAAGGTGTACCATCTGCATTTTCAAAAGAATCAACAAAATCAACCTGCGCGAGATATCTGTTCCAACCCGAGGCAAAGGAATTCCTGTTCCCTAAGTACAACTGTGTAATTGATCCAAAGTCAACCATACCAAGGTTTTGTACTGAGAATATCATTTCGGAGTGTTGTTCATTGGCTTCCTTAAACAACATTCTGTAATCACCCTGGTATAAAGTTACCCCTAATTCCCCCACTTTCCGAAGGTCGGCTTCTGCGTTGGCATAATCTTTCATCCACAAGTATGCCTTTCCGCGAAGTGCATACGCAGCAGCCTTGGTCGCACGTCCAACATTGGCATTGCCTTTTGCATACATATTAGGCAGATTAGGCTCATTAATAGCATCGGTAAGGTCGCTGATAATAACTTGCCATACCTTTGCTTCGGTTTCTCGTGCACGATTTGCTTCTTCTACTTCCACAGGCTCCAGGTAAACCGGTACTCCTTTGAATACCATATTGAGGTTAAAATAAAAATAGGCGCGTAAAAACTTCACTTCGGCAAGCAAACGGCCTCTTTTTTCAGGAGAAAGCGGGGCACGCTCTGCCAGGTTCAGAATAGCATCATTGGCACGGTGGATGCCGGTGTAATTCTGTGCCCAGTAATCAGAGAACAAACTATTGGCCGAATTAATATTACCGGCGGTTAAAGATTGTTGGCCCCGATGCATGGCGACGGTAGAGGCATCCCCATCGAAGTACCAGCGGTTTAGGCCCACATAGTCGAACCGTAACGTGTTGTAAACCCCGTTTACGCCCAGGTCGGCAAGGTCTTCGCTATTCCACATGGTGCCCGAAGCAATTTGACTATATGGCACTGTGTCGAGAAGGTCGCCCTTACAACCAAATATGAATAAAATGGTGGCAATCCAAAATAATTTATTATTAAATGTCTTCATTGTATTTATTATTAAAAGGTGATATTGGTTCCAAAAGCAAACTGTCGCATAATCGGGTAGTTGGTATTTGCTCCCATTTCAGGATCCAGACCAGGGAAAGAGGTAATGGTCAGCAGGTTTTCACCCGAGAAGTATAGCTTAACCTTGCTTATCCGCACCCTGTCGGTGATTTTTTTTGGAATGGTATAGCCAAAAGTCAGGTTTTTAAGTTTAACATACTTTGCATCGTATAAATACCGGGTGCTACTTTGCGTATTTTGTGGATCTAGCCCGCTGAATCTGAGCCGTGGGCTACTTGCAGCAATATTGTTGTACAGATCATTTGGATCATCTTCATTAAAATAGTAATGATCATTTTCAAGCATTTTGCCTATCTGATAACCCAAACTGGTATTGGCACGGTTATAATTATTTTCGAGCCAGAATAAGTGATAGCCTGCATAGCCTGACCATACCATGCCCATGTCGAAATTCTTCCACTTTAAATTAATCTGAGAACCAAACGATATTTTTGGCATACTTGATTTCCCAGTGAACTCATTGTCGAAGGCGTTGCCATAAATTCCATCATTGTTATTGTCGGCATAGATATAATCACCATACCATATACCATTTTTGCGGATTTTCTGGTTGGGCAAAAAATTATAACCTGCATCCACCATAGCCGTTAACCACTCCATGTCCTGTGGAGTTCTGATCATACCGTCCGTGGGGCCTCCAGTAATATTCACACTTCCGTCTGTGTTAAAATGCGTACCGGTTCCTTTATAAACATCCAGCATATAGTATTCATTCATTATATATCCTTCGAGTACCCGGGTTGAACCTCCAGATGAAACATCGCCTAAGTTGGAATAGTAAACCTCGGTGCCTGCATCATTTGTGCGCCACTCCCTGATTAACTTCCCCTTATATTTGGTAACCTTATTTTGGTTATAGGCAAAGTTTCCGGTTACAGAATAGCTGAAATCGCCAATCCTGTCGCGCCAGCCCAAAGTTACTTCCAATCCTTTGTTCAATACTTCAGCGGTATTTCTAATTGGTGCGCCAATAACTCCAAGAGTTAAATAAATAGGCGGTGAGGTAAGAATACCATCGGTGAGTTTATTGTAAAAGTCGAACTCGGCAGTTAATCTGTCGTTAAGGAGGGTAGCATCCAATCCAAGGTTGGTAATGGTAGTAGATTCCCATCTTAAATTCCGGTTTGCAATAGTGGTTGGCCGTAACCCAGCTATCTGAACGCCACCAAAAGAATAATCGGCACTACCATATACCGACTGATAGGCATAATGGTCAAAACTTCCACCTCTCATTGTGGCATTGTTCCCCAATTGCCCCCACGAAGCCCGGATTTTGAGGTTCTTAACGAAACCAATATCCTGCATAAATTCCTCTTCGGATATACGCCAGGCACCGGAGAAAGACGGGAATATCCCCCAGCGGGCATCGGGGTGAAAGTGAGATGATCCATCGTAGCGGAAATTTGCCTCAAACAGGTAGCGCTGTTTAAACCCATAGTTTAAACGGCCAAAGAACGACCGTATGGAATTATCGAGAGCATCACCGTTGATAGATACCATTTCGGTTGCCGAACTCAGCGTGGTTATGCTCTGATCGATAAGGCCTTTTTTTGTGCCACTGTGATCGTATTCATAGTAATATTGCTCGTTGTAACCCAGCAAAGCGTTTATGTCATGGCTATCGGCAATGGTGGTTTCGTAACGTAGAAGGTTTTCGAGCGTATAGCTCTGATTGGCATAGGTTCTCCGATAGGTCATCAATTGCGAAGGATCAGTTTTTGGTCTCATCAATTCACCTGTACTGAATTTAATCTGGCCATCATCACTCTCATGGCTATTGTATTCATCAAAACGACGGATATAATTGTAATTGAAATCCCATGAAAGGCCCGGCATAAAGGTTACTTTACTATACAAAGTTGTATTAAAACGGGAAGAACGGTCGTTCCCTAAGGTAAAGTTCAGCCATGAATAAAGGTTGTTGGCATTTGGACTTTCCTCCGGGGCCTCTGGAAAACCATATTTTCCTTCGTACCTGGGAATGAGACCAGGCGTTGACTGACGAATATAATTCAATACAGAGCTATAATCCCCAAGTTCTTTATCCTGTGTCAAAGCATACATACGGGTGCCTACTGTTAGCCAGTTATTAATATTGGTTTCAAGGTTGATTCGCATATTATAACGCTTAATAGCTGTACGCTCAACCAGGCCTGGGTTATCGAGATAAGCTCCGGAAAAGAGGAAAGTTGACTTATCATTTCCCCCGGTCACCGACAGTGCATGTTCCTGAACAATGTTCGACTGGTACATTTCCTTTGCCCAGTCGGTATTGGGAAATGCTACCCAGTTGGGCACACCATTTTCATTGAGCTCATTGGGATTCTTGTTGGCTTCAATCCATGTGTCAATGGTCGCTTGGTTAAATGGTTCTGTAACATCGATGTTCCTCGCACTCTCGTTTATCAGTCTCATGTACGTAGGATAATCGCTGACAAAATGAAGGAGATTGGTTGGTGACGACACGGAGACATTTCCATTGTAATTTATATTGATCATGCCTTTAGTGCCCTTTTTGGAAGTAACCAGGATTACGCCGTTGGCAGCACGGGAACCGTATATGGCCGATGCGGCAGCATCTTTCAGAATGGAGATCGACTCGATATCGTTGGGATTAATTGCATCAAGCACCCCTTCCATACCGTCGATTATAATCAGTGGGTCGTTGTTGTTCAATGTACCCAGACCACGAATGCGGATTGATGCACCATCTCTGCCCGGGTTACCCACATTTTGGCGGACGGTAACCCCTGAGCTAAGTCCGGCCAACGTCGAAGATACATTGATTATTGGCCGCGATTCGGCCTGTTCGGTAAAATTGATTGATGTTACAGATCCAGTAAGATTCACTTTCTTTTGCGTCCCATACCCCACAGCCACAACCTCATCAATCCCAATTGTCTCTTGCTCCAATGTAATATTAATGGTAGTTTGGCTACCAACAACCACTTCCTGCGTCTTCATCCCCACAAAAGAAAATTGCAAGGTTGCATTATTAGGAATATTTGAAAGAAAATAATTCCCGTCGGCATTGGTAACCATTCCTTGAGTTGTGCCTTTTACCACCACGGCAACGCCGGGTAGCGGCTGCCCTGTGTCGTCGGTCACCGTGCCGGAAACCGTTTTCCCTTGTGGCTGGTCTGCAACAATTCTCTCTATTTCTTTAGGAGGTATGTACGCTGCCTTGGCAGGAAAAATAACTATCTGCCTATCCAAAACTTTGAAATCAAGGTGTGCCCCTTCCAGTGCCTGCTTAAGAATTTCCTCAACGGAAGCCTTTTTCGCGTCCACATTGACTTTCCTGTTCAGGTCAACCTGGCTGTCTTTATAGAAAATATTAAATTCGCTTTGTTTTTGAATCTCTTCGAAAAGTTGCCGAAGGGTAATGTTTTTCTTGGAAAACGTGAACGTTGTGCTTTGCGAATAAGTTGCACTTGCGAAAACGTTGTTCAATCCTATCAGTAAAAGAAAAATCGTTACCTTCATAATCTTAATAAATTGTGTCCCCCCTATCCATTTATGGAAAACGAGGCCTCTCGTTTTACTTTTTTTCATACTTTTGTTTGTTTTTTAATATTAATGAATGTCGCTTGCCAGTGATGTTGATTAATCACGAAGCTTGCAGGTGTTGATACCACCTTGCAGGCTTTTTTTAACATAGCCTTGATACCTTGATACTCATGTCTCAATACTGTCAATATCTACTCCATAGGCAAAATCAATTTAGGTTAATAATCAGTTTTTTGTTTTCGTGCCCAATCGTGAAAGGAGTGGTTTCAGCTATAGCTTTTAAGACTTCTTCCGGTGTGTTTTTCAGGTTCAGGTTCCCGGAGAATGTTTCCTTTCCAAGTTGGGCATCTTGTAATACAATGGCCACATTATAATATCTTTCCAATTTTTTCAGGATATTTTCCAAGGGTTCGTTCTTGCATATAAAATATCCATCGCGCCACGACAAATAATATTCTGTATCCACCTGTTGTTGTTGAAATGTTTTTTCTTCAGGATCGAAAACCGCCATAGTCCCAGGAAGGATCGTCAACTTTTCTTTATGGAAAAGAGATTTTTCATTGGTTCCAAGCTCTATCCTGCCTTTTGCCAAAACGGCGCTGGAAATTTTGTCGTCAGGATAAGCGCTGACATTAAAGACAGTACCTAAAACCCTAATTTCGAAATCTTTTGTGATAACATAGAAGGGATGCTGCCCTGAATGGGTAACTTCAAAAACAGCTTCCCCTTCTAAATAAACCTCCCTTTTCTCAGTTGTATTTGTTGCCGGATATATCAATTTTGAACCTGAATTCAGCCATACTTTTGAACCATCGGATAAGGTAAGTTGCGTACGTTTCCCATACGGGACGACCAATGTATTAAAAACCGGTTTCTCCTGTTCAACTTCCTGGGATACCTCATGTGTCGAATCAATTGCGATATTTTCACCCTTTTCATCATAAATAATCCGGGATTCTTTTTCAGTAACCAAAATCTTACGGCCATCCTGGAGGATAAGGTTGGTAACGCTGTCGGGCTTCGTAGCACTGAGGGTTTGCGCATAATCAATGATCCCCGTTGTGTTTTTTAAATTATTTTGGAGAAACCAGGCCGAAAAGGCAATCAACAATATGGAGGCCGCAGCAACCCATCTTGTCAAATATTTTTTTCTGCTGGTTTTTTGAATGGACTTTTTTATCCTTTTTTTTGTTTGTTCCTTTTCAGTACCCCATGAAATTTTTCTTTGAGAAGATAAAAAATCGTA
>CAZNEV010000105.1:0-13974 GCA_964572085.1 uncultured Maribellus sp.
AGCAAAAGAAAAATGACAATAAAATTGGCCACATACAAATGGTGGTTCAGGTGAAGCTGACCACCAAGCGCCCCGGTTACCAAGTAACTCAGGAAAATGCTTTGCAAAGCTACCTGAACAATGGCGACCAATCGTTTAAATGGGAAATTCAGGACAAACTGCAAGCCGAAGACGTGACACTTTACCGGCTGATCTTCACTTCGCAAACCTGGAGGGACATTGAATGGAAACATGAGTTGACGGTGATCGTCCCGCAAGAATTGAAATACAAAGATGCCCTTTTGTTCATCACAGGAGGCAGCGTAAAAAACGGCGAACCGAACTTGCATAAATGGGATAAAGATGAAAAGGTGAAACAATTTGTGGTTTCGGGGGCATCGAAACGAGGTTGGACCACCTGGCTCACCGGTGCCAATGACAAACGGGTAAAGGCAATCGGGCCCATGGTGATCGATGTGCTGAACATGCCGGTGAACGTGGATTATCATAAAGTAGCCTGGGGCGATTACAGCGTTCAGATTGAGGACTATGTGAACCTCGGCATTGCACAGCAGGTGAATACTCCTGAGGGGGTAGAACTCGTTAAAATGATCGATCCCTATTCGTACCGGAAATCGTTAACCATGCCCAAAATGATTTTCATTGGCACGAACGATGAATACTGGCCGGTGGATGCAGTTAAAAACTACATCGACAGCATTCCGGGCGAAAATTACATTTGCTATGTACCTGATGCCGGGCACGACCTCGGCGATAAAAAGAAAACCCTCGCCACCTTAAGTGCATTTTTTGGCAACTCAATAACCAAAGGTAAATATCCGGTTTGCGAATCTTCCGTTTCCGAAAAAAACGGTAAAATTACATTGACAGTTACCACCACCCCCGCGCTGCTTGAAGATGCCATGTTATGGATTGCCGATTCGGATGACCGCGATTTCAGGGACGAAAAATGGACCGGCAAAAGCCTCGATAAAAGAAATCAAAAAGAATTTAAAATCGAAATGAACTATCCCGCATCCGGGTTCAAAGCGTTTTATATCGATCTGAAATACAAAGCCCCTTTTGGCGGCAGCTTCACACAAAGCACGCGGGTGTACGTGTCGGACAACACTAATTTGCTCTTGACAGCGGAAACATTGAAAAAGTAAACCGCAAATCGTTCCATTTACAACTTACAACTCCTCATTCGAACAAATAGGTCGCTTTTAGTGTGACGATTAGCGAACAAATCACTTATTTTGTGAGCAAATCGAACTAGAAAAACATGAATCATTCACAGTTGTTGCTTTACCAAACCGAAGACGGACAAACTAAAATTGATATCCGTTTGGAAGAAGGCATTGATGCAAGCTTGCCGAACCTCAGACTAAGTAATTTTAAAGGTAAGTTGCCAACTAAACAGGAAACTGAAATTGCTAAAAACTAAAATAACATGAACAAACGAACCTGCCTTGATTGCGGCGAACCATTGCGTGGCCGCGCCGACCAAAAATTTTGCAACGACCTTTGCCGGAATTCCTACAACAATAAAAAGTTGGGCAGCTCCACCAATTTCATGCGTAAAATCAACCGGATACTGAAAAAGAATCATGCCCTGCTGGAAGAGCTGAATCCCGACGGGAAAGGCATGACTTACCGTAGCACACTCGAAAAGCACGGATTCAATTTTAAGTACCACACCAATATCTACACCACCAAAACCGGCCGCAACTACTACTTTGTTTACGACCAGGGCTACGCAGAAGTGGAAAACGGAAAGCTGATTCTGGTGAAAAACGATGAGAATTGATTCACCTTTATTTCAATTCATCCGGCTTCAAAATACGAACCGACCAAATGTTGGGTTTTGAAAAATTAGCATTTGATTTCATGATCACGCAATTTAACTGGCCTGATTCTGTTGCAAATGAAACTCATTTTTTACCATCAAAGGAACGCCGAGATACCCAAACTGGCAATATGTATTACGCCGAATGCTTACATTTTGTCCACTAACCTACCGCCTCAACTGCAACTCTAACACCGGTAGTTCCGCCTTTCGATAAGGTAATATCAACTGGAACGTTGGTTTTCCAGGCACCATTTGTGAAATCGGGCACATCAATGGAGTTGGAACGGTTGGCTACCGACCATTCGCTCAATGGCGCAATGACGCTCCAAAGCGCGGCGTCATACACATCCTGGTCGAGGGCGATGCCGTTGCGCAAGCAATCGATTAAGCGCCAGTCCATCAGGAAATCCATACCACCGTGGCCGCCCACTTTTTTGGCCATATCACCTACCAATTTTACAATCTTCGGCGTGTATTGTTCCTCCAAGGCTTTCAGTTCTTCTTCGCTAACCCAGTTATGGCCTTTCGAAATCCTGCCGGGCAATGGATATTTTTGTGCCATACCTTCGGTTCCGCTTACCACATGTATCCGCGAATACGGACGGTGACTCGTAACATCGTGCTGAATCAATATCGACTTGCCCTTATTGGTGCGAACAAGGGTGTTGTTCATGTTTCCGCGATACGAATCCGTAGCAAATTCCTTGTAAAAATCATCTTCGGCAGCAAGTTCAGCTGCTCTTTTTGCCATTTGAAAATCGTTGGTGGAGAGGGAGGTGAGGTAATCCATTTTGTCGCCACGGTTAATATTCAATATTTGGCACACCGGACCCAGGCCATGAGTAGGGTAGAGGTTACCGTTACGGTGCTGGTTTTCACGCAAACGCCACATATTTGAATAACCGTCTTTGCTGAAATTACTGTCGATTAAAGTATGGTTGTAGGCTCCTTCAACATGTACTATTTCTCCGAAAAATCCTTGCCTTGCCATATTAAGGGTCAGCAATTCAAAAAAGTCGTAGCAACAATTTTCGAGCATCATGCAATGCTTTTTTGTGCGCTCCGAAGTTTCTACCAGTTGCCAGGCTTCGTCAACGGTAACGGCTGCGGGTACTTCTATTGCAGTATGTTTCCCGCTTTCCATGGCAAATACGGCCATCGGTGTGTGTAACGACCACGGGGTACAAATGTAAACCAAATCAATGTCGGGACTTTGGCACATTTCTTTCCAGGCATCTTCACTTCCGCTATATTCTTTGGCCGGCACCAAGCCACGCTTTTTTAAAATCTGCTGTACTTTGCTAACTTCTTCCGGATCTTTGTCGCATAATGCAGCGATTTCCACACCTTCGATGTTCGACATCCGATTAACCGCACCCGGCCCGCGGCTGCCTAAACCGATAAAACCAATGCGCACGGTTTCGATTTTTGGTGCAGCATACCCGCTCATGTTAAATTGTTGGCGATGCGATTTTGCTGCCGATTCTTTAATTGCAGCAAGGGCCATTTCGCCCGTTTGTCCGTTGGTTCTGGTGCACGAGGTCAACCCTCCACCCATAATTCCGGCTCCGGCAACACCGGCAATCTGAAAGAATTTTCTTCTGTTTGTTTTCATTTGAAATGATTTTTTTGATATAAGTTTGAATCTCAATATATAATTTATAGCAGCTAAAATTATCAAAAATTATTTCAAGCTCAAACCCATTGCGTCTTTATTGTGAATTGCTTGCTGGATATTTTTCATATCTTCGATTTATTTTTTAAAAATTTAGTTTTTACTAAACTATTTCTATCATGAAAAAAGTGCTGTTGTCCGTTCTGCTTACCTCGGCTTTTTTACCGGGTTTTTCGCAAATAGGAGAAGTTAAAAAAGAAGGCTGGAACTTTGGTGCACTGCCCGCCGTTACGTTTGATACCGACCTCGGTTTTCAGTATGGCGCACTGGTGAATTTGTATAATTATGGCGACGGGAGCGATTATCCCAGCTACAACCATTCGCTCTATTTTGAGGTTTCGAGGTACACCAAAGGTAGTGGCATCAACCGTTTTTATTATGATTCGGACAAATTGATAAAAGGATTGCAAACTTCGGTTGATTTAAGCTACTTGTCCGACCAGACCTACGATTTTTATGGTTTTAACGGCTACGACGCCAAAGTAAACATGGATTGGAAAGATGATACCTCCGACGATTATGTCTCGCGGGTGTTCTACAAATACGACCGCAAAATGTTTCGCTTTAAAGTGGATTTGCAAGGCCAGATCTCGAAAGGAAACCAACATTTAAAATGGATCGGCGGTATCAATTTCCTGAATTTTAAGGTTGCTTCGGTTGACATCGATAGGCTGAACAAAGGGAAAAAAGAAGATGATCTGCTTCTCAAAGTTGACGGTCTTTATGACAAATATCGGAAGTGGGGGATTATTTCGGATGAAGAAGCCGACGGAGGCTTTGTGCCAACCCTCAAGGGCGGCTTGGTGTACGACAGCCGCGACAACCGCCCCAATCCGATGAAAGGGATATGGACGGAAGCCGTTTTGGTGGGATCGCCGGAATTTCTCGGGGGTGAAACCTCGTTTGTGAAACTCAGCCTTACCCACCGCCAATATTTCACCATTGTCCCCAACGATTTGTCGCTCGCCTATCGTTTAGGCTATCAAACTACCCTTTCCGGAGATGTGCCGTTTTACTATCAAAGCCAGGTGATCACTTCTATTATGAAAGGTGCAAGTTCAGAAGGGCTGGGCGGGGCAAAATCGTTACGCGGCGTGTTGCGCAACCGTGTGGTGGGCGACGGTTTCTTTTACGGAAACGTGGAAGCCCGCTGGAAATTTGCCCGCTTCCGCTTCATCAACAATAATTTTTATCTGGGGCTGAACGTCTTCACCGACTTCGGACAGGTGACAAAGAAAATTGATAATTATCTGGGCTTTGCGCCAACTACGGATACATCCTCATTTTTAGGAACCGATTATTTTGATAAAGGAGCTGAGGAAATGCACGTTTCTTATGGTGCGGGATTGCGCATAGCTATGAACCAAAATTTTGTGATTGCCGTGGATTACGGCTTAACTGCCGATGAACGCGATGGTAATTCCGGGTTTTATATCGGGCTGAATTACCTGTTTTAAATCATTTTTGAACCCCGAGGCTTATTACTTCTATCCCCTGGCTTCGCGCTTTTTCCGCTGAAAATGCTAAAGACACTGCTCCTTCTGATAGGGTTCGGATGGCAGTGATTGGTGTTGGCCAGTTTCAAATCCCGCATTAGAACGCAAAATCAACTGGCGTTTGTACTCTGAATATTCCGGAGGACTGATGACGGAACTCGGGTCGCACCAGCTTCAGATGGCGAATTGGTTTATCGGCGAAGTACTTACACAGGTAATGGGTCCAGGCAGCATCTGTTTTTACTTATGCCTTCGGCATTGCGTTGCGAGTAGGTCAGTATCCTACAAAAAAAGGATTTCATTTTCGAGTGAAATCCTTTTTTAATATTGCGGTGGACTTTGAAGTCCATATTTATCTTACAACAGGAAGCTCAGCAAAATACCAGCTGCTACGGCCGAACCGATAACACCTGCAACGTTTGGCCCCATGGCGTGCATGAGCAAATAGTTGGTCTTGTCGTATTCCAGCCCGATAACATGCGAAACCCTGGCGCTGTCGGGGACGGCAGAAACGCCGGAGTTCCCGATAAGCGGGTTGATTTTGTTGCCTTCTTTCAGGAAAAGGTTCAGGAATTTTACAAACAATACACCACCGGTGGTTGCAACAATAAACGAGCCTGCACCAATGGCAAAAATACTTACTGATTGCCAGGTGAGGAAGGTGGTAGCCTGCGTTGAAGCACCTACGGTTAACCCGATCAAAATGGTTACAACGTCGATAAGCGGACCGTTAGCCGTATCGGCAAGACGTTTGGTCACACCACTTTCTTTTAACAGGTTTCCGAAAAATAGCATGCCAAGCAGCGGCATGCCACTGGGCACCACAAACGTTGTGAGAAGCATTCCGGATATTGCAAAAATTACTTTTTCCCTTCTGGATACAGCACGTGGGGGCTTCATCCTGATCACCCTTTCTTTACTGGTTGTCAACCATCTCATAATCGGTGGCTGAATTACGGGCACCAGTGCCATATACGAGTAGGCCGAAATTGCAATAGCTCCCATTAAACTGGGTGCCAGTTTCGACGAAAGGAAAATAGCTGTCGGGCCGTCGGCACCGCCAATAATTCCGATTGCACCTGCTTCTGCCGGGGAAAAGCCTAATGCCAATGCCATTGTGTAGGCACCAAAAATACCCAATTGAGCGGCTGCACCAATCAATACCAGTTTAGGGTTTGAAATCAAGGCCGAAAAGTCGGTCATTGCTCCAATCCCCAAAAATATTAAAGGCGGATAGACCCCTTGTGACACTCCAAAGTAGAGGTAGTTCATTACACTGCCGGCCTCGTAAACTCCAAGTTTGAACCCCGGAACGAAAGCCACGTTTCCAACCAAAATACCAAATCCGATAGGTATGAGCAACATGGGCTCAAATTCTTTGGCTATGGCGAGGTAGATAAATATCAATCCAATGCAAATCATGACTAAATGGCCTGCCGTCATGTTGGCGAAGGCCGTGAAATGCAGGAATTCCTGGATATTTTTTAAAATGAATTCACCGAAATTGTCCATAATTTATTCTCCGATTACAATTAATATATCGCCTTCCATTACTGCCTCACCTTTGCCTTTTGGAATAGAGATAATTTTCCCTGCCCTGTCGGCTTCAATGTTGTTTTCCATTTTCATGGCTTCGAGCACCAGTAACTTTTGACCCATTTTTACGGTGTCGCCTTCGCGGACGAACATATCGAGGATAACCCCGGGAAGCGGCGATTTTATGTTTCCGGCTCCTTTTGGTGCTGTTGGACTACTGGTCTTGGCAACTGAAGGGTGGCTGTCGGTTGACGGTATGGCTCGCGGCCTAACTAACCTTGGTGTTTTCTGCTGAACGATTGCTTTGTCCAGTTCAACATTAAAAGTGGACCCGTTGACCTCAATTTCGGCAATGCTATCTTCGATGTTGACAATGCTTGTTTCGTATGTATTGCCGTTGATAATGAATTTATATTTTTTCATTTTATTAAAATTGTTATTGTGGATATTTTCTGAGCGTATGAATTTTTGAACTCCAGGGAGAGTAGGGGCGTGCAACCTTTTTAATGGTCAACACCGTATTTTCGTGGTCATGCATTTCTGATTGATAGAGGTGCAATGCCATTGCGATTGCTGCGGTCACTTCTCCCGACAATTCTAATTCCTCTTTTGCCGATGCGTCCAATGCCTGTTTCGCTTTTTTCGCTTTTCGCGCAGATCGTTGGAAAAAATTACCGGTGGTTTTGAAAATGAGGTACAAAACGGCTAAGGACAGAAATACGGCGCTCATGGCGATAACGGTCATCCCCAAGCCTTTTGGATCATATTTCACAAACTGTTCGCCCGATGACAACCTGCGTTTATGGTCGTTGTGCGTTGCCGGGGTGATCTTTTCCTGTGGAACCCATGTGGAAACGATTTTGCCTTTTTCATCGAGGTTTTCTTCATAGCCATAGGAAACGTTCGACTTTTGCTGTTTTGGAACTGCCATTTTGTCGAGAAGAGTACGCCCGTTAGTGTCGAAAAGTGCAAGCGTGTCTGCATTGCGCAGATTAAAATTTAAATGTCGAATACCTCTCGACGGCATGCCATCGGCCCAAAAAAGGATATAACCACGCGGCGGAATCTGTGTCATGACGTCTTCGTTGGGTATCCAATATTTGGTCGGATTTTTCATATCGTCCGTTAAATAGCATCCTCCAATATCCACGGTGTTATAGCTCGTATTGAAAATTTCAATCCACGGGCTGTGTTGACCAAAGTCATCAATGTTGGCTGAATCGTTGAGCACCAATATTTCATTAAAGCGCAATTCGTAGGTGTTTTGTGCCACCCCGGGATGCAGGCTTATAATGAATAAGATTGCCCAGATTAAGCTTGTTCTTATTCTAATTTTTTTTGACATAACTAAATCTTATAATGGGATGTTCGTATGTTTTTTTGCCGGCATATAATCTTTTTTTGTTGCCAGTGTTTGCAATGCCCTGATGATTCTGAAACGGGTATTTCGGGGTTCGATAACATCGTCGATATAACCATATTTTGCCGCAACATAGGGGTTCGCAAATTTATCTTTATACTCTTCTTCCGAATCGGCAATAAATTTTGCCTGTTCCTCGGGATCTTCGATGCCTCTGATTTTTCTGTTATGGAGCACTTCGATGGCGCCCTTAGGACCCATAACCGCAATTTCGCCGGTTGGCCACGAATAATTAATGTCGCCACGTAAGTGTTTGGAACTCATAACGCAATAGGCCCCGCCATATGCTTTACGAAGAATAATCGTAATTTTTGGAACGGTTGCCTCGCCGTATGCAAACAGTAGTTTTGCACCGTTCAGGATAATTCCGCCGTATTCCTGAGCGGTTCCGGGCAAGAATCCGGGAACGTCAACCAAGGTGATAACCGGGATATTGAAAGCATCGCAAAAGCGAACGAAACGGGCTGCTTTTTTTGAGGCATTAATGTCGAGAACCCCGGCCAGGTAATTCGGCTGGTTGGCCACAATTCCGGTTGATACGCCATTGAAGCGGGCAAAGCCAACCACAATGTTTTGAGCATAGTTGCGGTGCACTTCCAGAAATTCACCATAATCCACCACCGAATGAATGACATCTTTCACATCATACGGTTTGTTCGGATTGTCGGGGATAATTACATTTAAAATATCATCAAGACGATCGATTGGGTCATCGCATGGTGCATGCGGTGGATCTTCCAAATTGTTTTGTGGAAGGTAACTCAATAATTTACGGAGTAAGGACATACCCTCCTCTTCGTTTTCTGCAATAAAATGCGAAACGCCCGATTTGGAGCCGTGTACTCTGGCACCTCCCAACTGGTCGTCGGTAACTACTTCGCCCGTAACGGTTTTTACCACTTTCGGGCCGGTAACGAACATGTACGAATTCTCCTCGGTCATCATAATAAAATCGGTGAGGGCAGGCGAATAAACTGCACCACCGGCACATGGGCCGAATATGGCCGAAAGTTGAGGGATGACTCCCGAGGCTTCAATATTACGTTGAAAAATTTCGGCATAGCCTGCCAAAGCGTTTACACCTTCCTGAATGCGCGCGCCGCCCGAATCGTTGATACCAATCACCGGGGCGCCGTTTTTCATGGCCATGTCCATCACTTTGCAAATTTTGGCTGCGTAGGTTTCCGATAGCGATCCGCCGAAAACGGTGAAATCTTGCGAGAAAACATACACAACTCTCCCGTCGATGGTACCGTGGCCGGTGACTACGCCGTCGCCCAGAAACTTTTTATCTTCCAGTCCAAAGTCGTGGCAACGATGGGAAACAAACATATCGAACTCTTCAAAGCTGCCTTCGTCAAGCAACAATTCGATGCGCTCGCGGGCTGTTAACTTGCCTTTCCCGTGTTGGGCGTCGATGCGCTTCTGTCCACCGCCCATTTTTGCCTCAGCCCTTAATTCAATCAGTTTTTTAATTTTATCTTGAGTACTCATAATATGGATTATTAATAAGGTTTTTTATTGTTTTCCGCAAATTTCGGTTAAAACGCCCATGGTTGATTTTGGGTGTAAAAATCCGATGTTCAGTCCTTCAGCGCCTTTCCGCGATGTTTTGTCGATGAGTTGAATTCCTTTTCCTTCCAGTTCTTTCAACGATTCGTTCACATTGTCCACTGCAAATGCTATATGATGAAAGCCCGGGCCTCTTTTTTCCAGGAACTTTCCGATTGGACCGTTGGGATCCGTCGATTCCAGCAATTCAATTTTCGTTTGGCCTACCATAAAGAAGGCGGTTTTAACTTTCTGATCGGCAACTTCTTCCACCGCATAGCATTTCATGCCCAAAGTTTCCTCGTAATAGGGGATGGCTTCGTCTAAACTGTTAACGGCTATTCCAATGTGTTCAATGTGAGAAATATTCATGATGACAAGGATTAATTAAATGATAAATGATTATAACTTTTGATTTAAGTGTTTTGAACGCCCTTATTTAGAATTGTTATAAAGTATTAGTTTTCAGAAATTTAACGGTGTAAAGTTAGCAACTTGATTACTCAAATGTTCAATTCTTGTAAAACCTTTTTAAAACCTGTGCTAACTTCAGAAATAGTTAATATTGAAAACGCAGAACCTGAAATAAGTCAGTTTTAAAGGGAAAAAAAGGCAGAATAAAATTCTGCCTTTGGTGTGTTATTTTATTCTTCGTCCCAGACAAAATGGAAATGGGGGCCGAAACGGTCAAAAGCGGCTTTGTCCAGCAATTCCTGTTGATCGGGATGTGATATTGAAATGATCAGTTTTGCACGCTCCTGCAGGGGTTTACCATAAAGGTTAACGACTCCGTACTCGGTCACTAACCAGTGAATGTTAGCTCTTGTGCTCACTACACCGGCTCCGGGAGTCAGGATGGGTGCAATTTTGCTGATTCCTTTATTGGTGATCGAGTGCATGGCAATAATTGGTTTGCCGCCGTCGCTTAATGATGCTCCGCGCAGGAAGTCGATTTGCCCGCCAACACCCGAATAGTGCACAATACCAATCGAATCGGCGCAAACCTGACCTGTGATATCGATTTGTAATGCTGAATTTATAGCAGTTACTTTTGGATTTTGAGCGATAACACTAACGCGGTTGGTATAGCCTACGTCCATCATGGCAACACCCGGATTATCGTGCACAAAGTCATACAGTTTTTTAGTGCCCATCAGGAAGGTCGCCACCATCTTGCCTTTGTCGATGGCTTTGTTTTTTCCGTTCACAACTCCCTTTTCCACAAGCGGAAGAATTCCGTCGGCGAACATTTCAGAGTGTACCCCCAGATTTTTGTGGTTGCCCAACATGCTTAAAACGGCATTTGGTATGGCGCCAATCCCCATTTGAAGTGTTGCTCCGTCTTCAACGAGTTCGGCAACGTAACGGGCAATTTTACGGTCGGTATCCGAAATTGGCCCGGGTGCGGCAATTACCAATTCGCTGTTGTCTTCCACAAACAGATCGATTTCGTTCATGTGGAACATAGCATCGCCAAAGGCACGCGGCACATTTGGATTCACGATGGCAATCACCGTGTCGGCTTTTTCAACTGCGGCAAGTGTAGCGTCAACGGAGGTACCCAATGACACATAGCCGAATTTGTCGGGTGTTGAAACCTGAATCATTGCCACGTTTACTTTTAGATAACCCTGGCGGATCAAACGCTGGGTTTCGTGCAAGAATACCGGGATGTAATCTGCATAGCCTGCCTGGGTTTGTTTGCGCACATTATGGCCCACAAAAAACGATTCCAGACGAAAAATGCCCTCGAATTCTTTGTCGGCATAGGGAGCAGGTCCTTCGGTGTGGATATGCTGAATTTTGACGTTCCTGAATTCTTTGTTGCGTCCGCGTTCACACATTGCATTGATTAGCAAATGTGGTGTAACGGCAACACTGTGCATATGAACACGATCGTTCGATTTTACTACTTTTACTGCCTCCTGGGCAGAGATAAATTTTATGTTTTTCATGCTTTACGGATAAAAAAACGGGTTGTTTATTTAAAGCGTGCAAAGATAGGAAAAATGTTCCTTACCGCGAACTTTCGACTGATATTATTCCTTGTTCGAATACTTATGTTAAATATTTGTTAATTACTAAAAGACACAGTGAAAATCATTGTTTTAGATAGAAGTATTTTTTTTGCTTAAACACCCTTTCGTAAGCTACCGAAGTAATTTTATCTTTGTAAGCAATCGATTTTGAAATGTACGTTCACAATCTATGTCTTTTACTATCTAAAGCGATGAAACAACGTTATTTTATGCTGCTTAGCTACAAAGGTACCCGCTATCATGGCTGGCAAATTCAGCCCAATGCGGTTTCAGTACAGGAAGTGCTTGAAAATGCCTTGTCAACCGTGTTGCGTGAAAAAATTTCGGTAACTGGTTCAGGCCGCACAGATGCCGGGGTTCATGCCGCATTTTTCGTGCTGCATTTTGACGTTTCGGAAGAAATAAGCGACTTCGAAAACCTTGCATACAGGTTGAACAGTTTGTTGCCTTACGATATTGCCGTTCAACGAATATGGGCGGTTCCCGAGGATCTACATGCCCGTTTCAGCGCAGTTTCACGAACCTACAAATATTACATTTCAACTCAAAAGAACCCTTTCAAAAACGAAACAAGTTTTAAATATTTGTTGCCGTTGGATATTGATAAAATGAATGAGGCGGCACGGATTCTTTCCGAATATGAAGATTTTACAAGTTTCAGCCGTTTGCACACCGATGTAAAAACCAATAACTGTAAAATTATTTGGGCCGAATGGACGGTGAGCAATGCACGAATCATCTTCACCATCAAAGCCGACCGCTTTTTGCGAAATATGGTGCGCGCCATTGTTGGCACATTGCTCGAAGTGGGGAAGGGCAAATTTACGCTCAACGGTTTTCGGAAAATAATCGAAGCCAAAGACCGCTCCGCCGCTGGTCCCTCCGCCCCTGCAAAAGGCTTGTTCCTGGTGGATGTGGAATACCCGGAGGATTTATTATAGTTTGCAGCAGAAGTTAGGCCGCAGCCAGTTGCCACTATTCATCGGATGACTCTAAGTCATCCGATGAATAGTGTACCTTAGCAATCCATGTTTTATAACTTCCAACAAGCGCATCAACTCCAAAGCAGTCCCCAATCAAGGTGACAGGATTTGAACTTGCACGGGCTCAATGTACGTGGTGTATTTAGAAGAAAGCACATCCCGATCCGGCATGTCATCTTCACTCATCCAAAAACGGTATTGGATGGTCAGCGTTTCGTTCGCATCCAAATCTTTCCGAAAAAACGGGCCAAAACGGCCATAATCCCTATACGCCGACCATATAGTCGGGCCCGGATTTCCCGGATTATCCATCTGGAGGATACTGTACGTTTCGTTATTTAAACCGTAACTCATGGCAACCCAAGGGAGATTGAAATCTTCCAACGGATCAATACTATCTTGATGAAAATAATAGGTGGCTTTTTTTGCGCCCGGGTTACCTGCGGCTACATCATTATGCGCCCTGAATTGAACCCCGCCATGATCTGCATTTCCGTCAAGGGTAACGGGTCCGTTTATGGCTTTTAGACTTGAAGTGAAATCCATTAATAATATGTCAGGCGGAGACTGCTTGTAAATAGTAGCCTGCCGCCTCTCTTCGATAATTGTATTGCCGCTGCTGTCGTTCCACTGAATCAATGCTTCGGTTTGTGCAAGGACCGGACCCGCTATACTCTTTTTAAACTCGATATGTTTCTGAACAGTAAGGTCTTCCATACCCCAAAAAGAAAGATTTTCCCCTTTGAACCCAACATTCCTCCAACCTATCATTATTCCCCGGTGATGTGACCACACCCCCTCTTCCGGTCCGTTTGTAATCTTATTCTCTCCTTGTAGATCATATATGTGGTAAAACGGTTTATTCAGGGCCGTGAGTGTTTTTCCCTTCTCAAAGCGGTTGTCCAATTCATAATCATATCTGAACACACGTTTCCCGTCAAAAAATAAATCCAGGTGTTTGCCGGGTGTATTTTCCCACTTAAACGCGGGCGTTGACTGGCTATCGCCATGGGTTATGTTTGCAGTCCATTGTACCGGTTCATTATCATTTGTTATTGGCAATATCCACCAAAGCTCATATTGTCCACTCGCGGCTTCAACTATCTGGGCAGGTACATTTTTGAATTTATCATCGGCAGACTTTAACATGACTGATAACTGTTCAACAGGTATTTCCTGTAATTTAGTTGGCAACTTCACTTCAACATGAACAGGTACTTCTTTACTGGTAACGTTAACAGGTTCAACTTCCAGCCTAAATTTTACTGAACCAGAGTTGCTACAATTGGTAAATGTAAATAAAATTATCGCTACCATTAATCCAAAATACTTTTTTTTCATCATGCTGTTTATTTCTATGATTATATGTTATTTCAATTTTAAATTAAACTTCCTCCGGGACAACATAAGGTTTACGATAGCGCCGTGTAAGAAGCGTATCAG
>CAZNEV010000106.1:0-13895 GCA_964572085.1 uncultured Maribellus sp.
GGATTAAGGAAATACAATGGCAACAGGGGTTTTAACCCCATTCTAAAATATTTTTGTGTATTGACAAAGTGCCTAATTCAATAAAAATATTACAGCCATCATGTAAATAAATGAACTCTATAACGAACAATAAAGTACAGTAAAGTGTTATTTAATACATCCAAAATTGGGGCCAGTTTATAATTAAACCGTTATGATTGAAATAGTTATTCGCTGCTTTTATGGGATAGTTTTTATTTCGTTGACTTCATTAAAAAAATAATTTTACAAAGATGAATCATGAAGTTCAAAATGAAATCAATCAATAAAATTTTATTTTTTTTGTTTTCGTCTGCTTTTGTCTGTTTAATTTTTCACATGAACCTTTCTGCTCAGATTTCATTTAAAATATCTGAGGAGCCACTCAATCTGCCAGGTTTAACCAATGTAATTTTGACTGACGTAAACGACTCAGATGCCATTGCCGGCCGTTCCGATTCCGGGCATTTTATTTATAAATCAGGTAATGTTACAGTTATACCCCCGCTCACGGGATATCAGGCAAGTGATGCAAGTGGCGGTGTTTTTCTAAATAATAGTAATGATGTCGGAGGGACATTCTATAAACGGGGTTTCCTTTACAAAGACGGTAATTTAACCGGCATCAATAACGTCACAAGTGTAGTTAACGGAATAAACGAATCGGGTGCTCTTTGCGGATACGCTTTGTTAGCACTAAAACAAGTGGGTATGCTGATTCCTTTTGCCAATCAGGCATTTATTTATCAAAATGGTGATTTAAAAAACCTGGGTATAATTGGGCAGGATTCGAGCAGCTATGCAACCGGAATAAATAATATTAACTGGGTTGTCGGCGCCTCAACAATTTCAGCGTATTATGGTCAGAATCACGCTTTTATTTACAGAAACGACAACATGACAGACTTGGGTACTTTGCCCGGAGACTTTAGTGCAGTTGCTTATGCAATAAATGATTCCGGATATGTCGTCGGATATAGTGCTAACGCTGTTGCTTACAAAGCAGTTGTCTGGAGCAGTTCAGGAGTTATAAACCTCTTGCCTGTTTTAGACAGCGCCACAAGTTCCTATGCTTATGGAATAAATAATAACAAATTAATTATTGGTGAATGCAATTTATCAGGCGGCAATGTTCCTGCTGTTTGGTCAAACAATAAGGTGTACAACATAAATGATTTAATTAAGTCAAACCCAGGGTACGCCATAACTCAACTGGTTGCTCTAAATAACCTTGACGATATATTAGCCCTGGCAATTTATAATGATACTCTTCGCTATGTGTTACTAAAAAAAGCTGAAACTAAAGAAGTATTTATTGTTAATACAACTGGGGATGAAAGCGATGCAGATTTATCTGACGGGATATGTGATACCGATTTGGATGAACCCGGCAACCAGTGTACGCTCCGGGCGGCTATCGAACAGGCCAATCACAATCCGGGCAGTGACAGGATTATTTTTGATATTCCCGGAACTTCAAATCCCGTTTTACAAATTGAATCTCCCTTGCCGGTAATAACCGAAACAGTTGAGATTGATGGAACCACTTTAAATTAATTTTCTCGTGAAACTGAAAACAAATATCTTATCTGTCATCCTGCTGTTCGTAGTAAATTTAGTTTCCGGACAAAAATTGACTTTTACAACACAAAAAGTAGCTATTGACTACCCGGGTTCTACACTCATTTCACTGACATCGATAAACGATTCAGGCTATGTAGCAGGAACACTCCGGTTGGGTAGTGGGGATGTAAACTTTTTTTACGACTTTAAAAAAGTTACTATCATTCCCTTCCTTCCAAATTATGACAGGGCTGGTGGAGTTTCAATTAATAATAAAGGACAGGCAGCTGGCTCCAATTCGTCAACTTCAGGGATAGATCCCTGGGTAAAAGGATTTTTCTATGATAACGGCTCTTTAACCGGAATCGGTACTCTTGGTGGCAATCACATACAAATTACAGGAATAAACAATTCTGGCGCATTAAGTGGTTATTCATCAAACGGTAGTTCTTATCATGCCGTGCTTTACGAGAATGGGACATTGAAAGATTTGGGCACAGTGGCCCACAACTTTAGCCGTGGTGCAGCACTTAACGACAGCAACTTTGTTGTTGGCTGGTCAAATGTAGTTCCGGGTGAAAACAATATCTACCATGCATTTATTTATAAGCACAACCAAATGCTGGATATTGGAACTTTGCCGGGAGATAACATAAGCGTTGCCGCTGCAATAAACGATTCCAATTACGTTGTGGGACAAAGCGAAAATAATAATACTATACCTTTTTCGGTCAAAGCTTTTGTTTGGTATGGTTCCGGGGCAATGGTGCATTTGCCGGAAGCTGCCGGAATGACTAACTCTACAGCAAGAGATATAAACAATAATAACCTGATTGTTGGGAGTTGTTCAAATTCTACAATAACAATTCCGGTTATTTGGATTGACGGAAAAGTTTATCCCATTAATGATTTGATTGAACCCGGTTCCGGTATTGAAATAACGCAGTTGGTTGCCATAAACAACCAAAACCAAATTATTTGTGCAGTAGCATCATCAGGAACAGGATTTAACAATTGGTACATTCTTAGTCCAAAAAACAGCGATTTTATTGTGAATATGACAAGTGATGAAAGCGATTTCGACCTGAATGATGAAGTTGCAGATGTTGATCCGGATATACCTGGCGATCAAACTACATTGAGAGCTGCTATTCAACAGGCAAATCACAACCCGGGGAAAGACAAGATTATTTTTAATATTCCCGGTGATCCAAATCCAACATTGCAAATTAATTCTCCACTTCCGGTAATAACGGAAGAAGTGGAAATCGACGGATTACAAAATCAATAAAAAGAATCATATGAAATTTAAAAATTACATCTTTTTAATCATGCTGCTTTTACCGGGATTCGTTTCCGGACAGGTTGAAATTTCAGGAGCAGGAGCAGGAGCCGGTGCAAACGGATTGGTAATCCAGGCAGATAACTGTGTGATAAAAGGTTTGATAATAAATAAATTCGACGGCTCAGGGATTGTTGTAAATGGAGACAAAAATGATATTCTGGGTAATATTATTGGCACCGACCGAAGCAGTTCTGTTCAAGGAGGGAATGGGAACGACGGAATTTCCATAAAAGGGTCAAACAATATTGTTGGTGGCCAGAATCCTCACGATATTAATATCATTGCCGGGAATCGCGGGAACGGCATTTCCATCACAGGCAACAATTCTTCAGGGAACCAGATAATAGCAAATTATATCGGAACAGATACCCTGGGAACTGATAATTTGGGAAATGGTAAGGCAGGAATTGAAATAGTTAACGCGGGAGCGAATAACCAGATTGGCACCGGACAGGAAAAAAGTGCGTTCTTAAAAAGCGCGACAGGCGCTGCCAGTATCTTTAATGTTGGAAACGTCATTGCCAAAAGTATAAATGCCATTAAAATTGAGAATACTTCCGAAACTCAAATTGCGGGGAATATCGTCGGGCTGTTTAAATCACCAAATTCAGAGGTATATAAGCCGCTTGGCAGTTTATTTGAAGGAATTAAGATTTTGAATTCAAAATCAACCGTTATTTCCAATCTGATTTTGGGAGCTTCAGGAAGCGACGGGATTCGTATCACTGGTCCTGAATCAAAGTTCAACAAGATATTTGATGCCTTTATAGGTTCCGATCCAAATGGTACAGAGGGCCTTGGATGTATGGGCAGTGGAATTTGTATCGATAGTATGGCGTCTGAAAATAAACTGGGAGGATGCGATTCTTTGTTAACAATAGTTTCAAATGCCAATTATGCCCTGGAAGTAATCAATTCAAAACTGAATAAAATAAATGGCGTATCTGCCGGCATAATAAAAAATATTGGTACAAGATCAGGGAGTATCGAAAAATCGGCAGCAGGTCTTAATTTAGGGAATTTACTCGGAGGAATGAAATTTCTTGATGCCGCTAACAATACTATTGGCGATTCGTGTGCAAAAAATATAATTGCCGCAAACCTTGGCCCGGGGATGATTTTTGATGGCAGTCAGACCAATTTCAATAAAATCATTGCCAACTTAATTGGAACCGATGATCTGGGTTCTGAAGATTTGGGGAACGAAGGAGATGGGATGACTTTTATAAATGGCGCCAATGAAAACATTATCGGTGGTGAAAAACCGGGAGATGCTAATATCAGCGTATCAAATGAAGGAAATGGTTTTTCGTTCTTAAACACCTTTGCAAATAAGATGAACGGGAATTTAAGCGGTGTATTTGGACAAGTGGATGGCATCCTTAAAAAACTGGGCAATCAAAATTCCGGTGTATTAATCAAAGATTCAAAAGAAACAGTTATCCATTTAGGATTTTTTGGTGGAAATCTTAACGGAATAAGGATATCGGGTGAATCTGCCATAGGAAATAAAATAACCGGAGTTTTTGCAGGCACTGATGGTTTTGCATCCTTAAATCTGGGGAATTCAAAATTTGGAATTCTTATTGACGACCTTGCAAACAATAATATTTTAGGTGGTGCAGGTAAAGACTCTTCAGTAGTATTAGGAGGGAACAAAGAAGCCGGGCTTTATTTACAGGAAGCAAAAAGGAATAAAATTTACAATACGCTTTCGGGAATAATGCAAAAGTTAAATGCTACCCAAATGTCAATTATCAAAAACCTGGGAGATGGTGTGGTAATGGAAAATTCAGAAGAAAACCAATTTGGCAGCCCTGAAATGCCAAATATGGTTGGTGCAAATAGTGGCTCTGGTTTAATGATTAAAGGGTTAAATTCGATTGCCAACAAAATTTCAGCGTCCTATTTTGGAACCGACTCAATGGGGCATTCCGGACTTGGAAATATATTCGATGGGATTCTAATTACGGATGGAGCCAGCCAAAATATTGTTGGCGGCGAAGATGTAGGGGAGGGGATAATAAGCGTGGACAACGGAAGGAGCGGTATTGCAATTACCGGACTATCAACAACAGGAAACAGTATTCTTAATAGTATATCAGGTGCATTTCAACGTACCGGTATGCAAACCCAACCTTTGGGAAATAATTATGGAATGCTAATCGAAAATTCAAAAGAAACGATTTTTCAAAACTCAACTTTTGCTGCAAATAAAAAAGAAGGTGGGCTAATTACAGGAATAGGTGCAGAATTCAATAAAATACTTAACTGTAGGTTTGGAACAGATTCCTTACTGTCACTTAATTTGGGTAACCTGCACGGGTTACTGATACAAAATGGTGCTCAGTTCAATACCATTGGCGGGATATTGCACAATTATTTCAGCGGGAATACAGAATGGGGCCTAATCATAAAAAACGCTGATAACAACCAGGTTATTAATAATATAATTGGAGGATTGAATAATTTTGACAACTCTCTTGAAAATATTGTTGGGGGAATTAAAATTGAAAATTCTTCCAACAATACGATAGGAAGATCTTCCGGTGGATTATTCGGGTTAATGGAAAATATTGGGAACCTGATACAGGGGCACGATTCTGCCGGAGTAGCAATTATTAACTCACCGGGCACTCAGATTGTCGGTAATGAAATTTTGCAGAACAACATTGGCGTAATGATTCAAATGCAAGAACAATTAAATAATATTTTAAACAGAATGAACATCATGAATAATAAGATAATTCATAATCTGCGTGCATTTGAAGGAACCAATACAGAAGTGTATGTGGCAGGCAATCAAATATCAGAAAATACAGGATTAGCAACCGGAATTCACCTTTTCAATTCTACAGGAAAAATTAAGGGGAACCTGATTACCGGAGATGCTGGAGACGGAATCGCACTGGAGAACGGTTCGAATCCGCTTATTACAAAAAACAATATTTTTGGAAATACAGGATTTGGTGTCAGAAATTTTGATTCATCATCAATGGTAGATGCAACGCAAAACTGGTGGGGTAATGCAAATGGTCCGTCGGGTAGTGGTTCCGGTTTGGGGGACAAAGTTAGCGACGCGGTTGATTTTTCCAACTGGAAAACATCGATGATTGAATTTGCTGCATTTGCCGAAGACGATACTGTTTTTGTTTTAGCCGGATCAACCGATACAGTGGATGTATTTCTGGCCGGATTTCAATCTGAGCCCGGAAAAATTGGTGTTGACTTTGCGGATGACATGAACTGGATTACCGGACAATCACAATTAAGTGTGGAATTTACCAATGAAATTTCAGGAGCTGTACTTCCCTTGTTTGTGAATGTTCCTGCAGGGCTTGAGACAAATTCAACAAACCGGATAATTGTAAGTTCTGATGCACAGACGGGTTCGGAATTTTCTGTATCAGACACGTTTTATCTGTCAGTGTACCAGCCGCAGTTAATAAGTCTTAATATATCTCCGGATACAGCTTACGTAAACATCGGCACTACATGGCAATTCTCAGCTATCGGGCTCGACCAGGAGAATAATTCTTATGTATTTGATGCTCAATGGGATGCTTCAGGTGGTACTATCGACAATACAGGTTTATTTACAGCCGGTGCTTCTGCAGGTACGTTTTATGCAGTGGTAACCGATCCGGAATCACAACTTTCAGATACCGCAATTATACGTGTTTTACAATCAACAGATGCTGATATTGTATTTCTTCAGGATTTCAAGCTATCTCAAAATTATCCGAATCCATTTAGCGGAACTACAACTATAAAATACAATATACCTTTCGAAAGCCGGGTTTCGGTAAGAATATTTACAATAAATGGTGTGATTGTACAAGAATTTCTGGGCTCACAACCTTCAGGTGAACATCTTTTAGAATGGGATGCTACAGGATATTCCGCTGGCATGTACTTTTATTCCATCGATGTAAAAGAAATTAACGGAAGCCATAGTTTCCGCGATGTAAGAAAAATGTCAGTTCTACTGAAAGAATATTAAATAAACAGCAAAACATCTTTTATTTTTCTTTAATTTTAAGAAATAAGTACCATGAAATTGAAGATTTATGCAATTTGACAAATTGCACTCGCAACCGGCAACTATTCATCGTGTCAATCGTTGTAAAAACGTTGTCTATCAGGAATAGGGGAAAACAAACCCATGCACCCCATGCAAGCCATGGGCATTTAACTCTTAATATGGAAAAAGCAAAAAGCACCATCCCTTATTACCACGAAATCAACGAATTCTTGGAATCTATCCCTTCCGCATACCGGACAGATGACCCGCTGTTGTTTTGCCTGAGGTTAAAGGAAAACGACGGGGCGATCAACAACTATAAACCGCCGTATAAAAAATCGTTCTATTTTATGGCCCTGGTCAAAAACGCGGGCGCAACGGAAATCACCTATGACCATACCAACGTCACGAACCTAAATTCCTTTCTGGTGTTTCAGTCGCCCGGGCTGGTTTACAGCTTCATGCGCGATAACTCGGCCAGCGGCTATCTGATTTATTTCATGCCGGAATGTTTTTCGTTTTTCAAGCCCGACTTTGAAAAAGAGTTTCCCTTTTTCGACTTGCTTCACACCAATTTCTACCAGATCAGCCAATCCAGGTTCAACGAACTTGCCCCGCATTTTGACGATGTGTTCGCCGCCTATGGGCAGTCTTCCGATCCACACCACCGTGTAGCCCGGGCAAAACTGCTCGCCCTGCTCTACCAGATGAAGGAATACACGGCTGCTTTCAACCAGTGGGAAGAGGGGTTCACCACACCGCAGCAATTGTTGTTCAAAAAGTTCCTGAAGCTAGTCAACAATTTCTATCTGGAAAAGAAAAATGTGGGGGAATATGCTGCGATGCTCTCAGTAACCCCAAACCACCTTTCCCAATCGATCAAATCCGCTACGGGAAAAAATGCCCGGTCGTTCATCGACCAACGGATCATGGAAGAAGCAAGGTCGCTGATGCTCTACACCCAATCCGATGTGGCGGAAATCGCTTACCAACTCAACTTTTCCGACCCCGCCAATTTTGGTAGATTTTTCAAGAAACACGCCGGGATTGCCCCGCTCCAATACCGCAAACAAGGTCAGCGATAAAAACTGACTATTTCATCCAAGATACCGACCATTCCGAAACGGTTTGTGCACCTTATCTTTGTAACGTACAAGTCAAAAAACGGAAGAAATGAAAATAGCAGTATTGGGTACAGGAAGCGTTGGCCAGGCCTTGGCTTCCAAGTTAGTTTCCATCGGCCATGAAGTGATGGTGGGCACACGCGACGTGCAGGAAAAAATGGCGGCAACAGCAAAAGACAGCTATGGCAACCCGCCGTTCAGCGAATGGATAGTGGAAAACAAGGGCGTAAAATTGGGGACTTTCCAAGAGGCGGCTGCCTTTGGCGAAATATTGATGAACGCCACGCAAGGAGGTCAATCGGTGAATGCATTGAAGCAGGCGGGCGAAAAAAATATCGACGGGAAAATACTGGTCGATATTGCCAACCCGCTGGACTTCACCCATGGGATGCCGCCCGTTTTGGTTCCTGCCTTGTCGAACACCCATTCGCTGGGCGAGGAAATTCAAAAAACCTTTCCTCAGGCCAAAGTGGTCAAAACCCTCAACACCATGTGGTGCGGCCTGATGGTCAACCCCAAAATGGTGCAAAATGGCGACCACACGAACTTTATTTGTGGCAATAATGCAGAAGCCAAGTCAAAGGTAATTGACTTGCTCGAACAGTTCGGATGGAAAAAGAAAAATATCCTTGACCTGGGCGACATCACCGCCGCAAGGGGCAGCGAAGCTGTTTTGCCCATTTGGCTGCGGATTTGGGGGGCAACCCAAAACGGCGCGTTTAATCTTAAGGTAGTAAGTTGACTTTTTAAAAACAGAAAGGAGCAAACAATGCGATATAAATTATTTGGAAACAGCGGGTTGAGGGTTTCGGAACTCGCCTTGGGCACCATGACTTTTGGCGAAGATTGGGGTTGGGGCGCTTCGAAAAAGGAAAGCTAAAATATTTTTGATGCCTTTGCTCATTCCGGCGGGAACTTCATCGATACAGCCAACCATTATACTAATGGCACTTCTGGCATGGTTCCAGTGTAAACCTCGTGGATGCTGGCATTCGTAGGGGTATGCTAAAATCGTTTATCCGTTTAAAGTTGCCGGCAGTGCTCGGTGTGGATGTGAGCGGCATCGTTGAAAAAACCGGAAAAAATGTCAAACAATATAAGGCGGGCGACCGCGTTTATGCCTTTCTGGGTATTAACCGCAACGGGGCTTATGCGCAATATACAACCGTTCCGGAAGCATTTGCCGCCCATGTGCCAAAAAATTTAGACATAACAGAAGCCGGTGTGGTCCCCGGCGTGGGAATGACCGCTTACGAAGCGTTTACGGAATATGTTCCCCTGAAGAAAGGAATGCTGCTTATGATCAACGGCGCAACAGGGGGCGTAGGCACTTTTGCCATACAAATTGCCAAACATTTTGGTGCGGAAGTTACGGCAGTATGTAGCACCGAAAGAACTGGACTGGCCAAAACCTTGGGTGCCCACTGGACGATTGACTCCAAAAAGGACTATTAAAATCGTCATGTAAAGTTTAATATGTTTCATCACCTCTCCAATCGTCTTCCAACTATTAAGAAATCCAATTAATCAGCATTGTTTCGGTGTAATTATCTTTATACTCTGTAGATAAAGTCTAACTTTGCACACTTTTTTACAGAAAGGGCAATGGCCTAAAAAACAATTTATTAAGATGATTACAGTTGAGAATTTAAGGATACAGTTTGGAAAAAGGATATTGTTTCAGGACGTGAATATGAAGTTTACCGCCGGTAACTGTTATGGGATTATTGGTGCGAACGGTGCGGGGAAATCAACCTTCTTGAAAGTTATTTCGGGAGAAATGGACCCAACTATTGGTTCAATAACATTAGGCCCCGGCGAACGGTTATCAGTTTTGAGCCAGGACCACTTTGCGTTTGATGAGTTCTCGGTACTGGATACCGTGATGAAAGGCCATGAAAAGCTTTGGAAGATAATGCACGAAAAAAACGCATTGTACAACAAACCCGATTTCTCGGATGCAGATGGTTTGAAAGCGGCTGAACTGGAAGCCGAATTTGCCGATATGAATGGCTGGAATGCCGAAAGCGATGCCGCTTCGTTGTTGAGCAACCTCGGAATAAAAGAAGAATTGCATTATACTTTAATGAAAGATTTGAGCGGAAAACAGAAAGTGAGAGTCCTTTTGGCACAGGCACTTTTTGGGAAACCCGACAATCTGCTGCTTGATGAGCCGACCAACGATCTTGACCTCGAAACGGTGGTGTGGTTAGAAAATTACCTTGCGAATTACGAAAACACGGTTTTAGTAGTCTCGCACGACCGGCACTTTTTGGATGCCGTTTCCACGCACACCATCGACATCGACTTCAACGACATTAAAATGTTCGCCGGAAACTATAGCTTCTGGTATCAAAGTAGTCAGTTAGCGCTTCGTCAGCAGCAGGCTCAAAACAAAAAAGCGGAAGAAAAGAAAAAAGAATTGCAGGAGTTTATCCGACGGTTCAGTGCTAATGTTGCCAAATCGAAACAAGCCACCAGCCGGCGGAAAATGATTGAAAAGCTGAATATTGAAGACATAAAGGCTTCAACACGAAAATATCCGGGAATTATTTTTACCCCTGAACGCGAAGCCGGCGACAAGATTCTCGACATAGAAGGCCTGGCTGCCAGCATAGACGGTGAAGTGGTTTTTAAAGATGTGGATTTTGTAGCCAACAAGGGAGAAAAAATTGTTTTCCTGTCGCGCGATCCCCGTGCAATGACTGCATTTTTTGAAATTATCAACGGACATTTAGAGCCTGATGCAGGAATTTTCCAGTGGGGACAAACCATTACCTCCGCCTATTTACCACTTGACAATGCCGAGTTTTTTGATAGCGACATGACCCTTTTCGACTGGTTCTGCCAGTTCACTTCCGATACTACTGAAATATTTGTACGCAGCTATCTTGGCAGAATGTTGTTTGCAGGCGATGAAATCTTTAAAAAAGTCAATGTGCTTTCGGGTGGGGAAAAAATGCGCTGCATGATTGCTAAAATGATGCTCGGCAACGCCAATGTCTTGATTTTGGACACTCCCACCAACCACCTTGATCTGGAATCCATCCAGGCATTTAACAATAATTTACAACGTTTTCCGGGCAACGTTTTCATGTCTTCTCACGACCACGAGTTTATCTCCACGGTTTGCGACCGCATCATTGAACTTACCCCCAACGGAATAATTGACAAGTTGATGAATTACGACGATTATATTTCGGACGAAAGAATCCAGGAACAACGCGAAAAACTTTATCAAAAATAGCATGAGCAACAAAGAGTGGACGACTGCAAACATCCCCGACCTAAGCGATAAAACGATTATCGTAACCGGTGGAAACAGTGGATTAGGCTATGAAGCCGTAAAAACATTTGCAAAAAACGGGGCAAAGGTCATAATGGCTTGTCGTTCGATTGAGAAAGGTGAAAGCGCGAAAAAAGAAATTCTGGATTCCGGTGTATCCGGAACTATTGAAGTGGCAGTGCTCGATTTAATGAATTTAAAATCTGTAAGGGCTTTTACCATTGCGTTCAAAACAAAAAACACCCGATTGGATGTATTGCTGAACAATGCCGGAATAATGGCCACGCCCTATTTTACCACGGCGGATGGGTTTGAAGCCCAGATTGGCACCAATCATTTGGGGCATTTTGCATTGACCGGGTTACTTATAGAATGCCTGAAAGCTACGCCAAATTCAAGGGTTGTAACCGTGAGCAGCGTGGCACACAAACAAGGAAAAATAGATTTCAGTAATTTGCTTTTTGAAGGTGGAAAAGGATACACGCCAATGAAAGCCTACGGGCGCTCCAAATTGGCCAACCTGCTTTTCACCTACGAGCTGCAACGAAGATTGGAAGCAAAAAAAATTAACAGCATGGCACTGGCCGCCCATCCTGGTCTCTCAAATACGAACCTCTTTCAACATTTAGAAAAGAATTTTATCATCCAACTGATTAATCCGATTCTATCTTTAGTAAAACAACCTCAGAAAATGGGTGCATTGCCCGAAATCCGCGCGGCTGTCGATCCGAAGGCAAAAGGTGGAGATTATTATGGCCCCGACGGATTTATGGAAATCAAGGGCCATCCGGTTAACGTTCAATCCAACAAGGCATCGCACGATGCAAACGTTGCAAAAAAATTGTGGGAATGGTCAGAAAAATTAACCGGTGTATTTTATCTGTGAAGTATTTGAAAATTGTATTTTTTTTGGCAATTTTAAACGCGACATCATTCCATTAAAATCAGTAACTCAATGAAAAACATTCTTCTATTTTCTTTATTCACCGCCTTCCCTTTATTAATTATGAGCCAAACAGGCAAAGTATATGACAACCTTTCAATGAACAGCGAAATCCTGAAAATGGAGCGGAAATTTGCCGTTTATCTGCCGCCGGACTACGAAACTTCGGAACGCAGCTACCCAGTTTTATATTTGCTGCATGGCAGTGGCGACGACCAAACAGGTTGGGTGCAATTCGGCGAAATCCGGCACATTGCCGACAAAGCCATATTAGAAGGCAGTGCCACAGCTATGATTGTTGTGATGCCCGACGCCAACACCGGCCAGCGCGGTTACACCAACGCTCCCGGAAACTGGAACTATGAAGATTTTTTCTTCGAAGAATTCATGCCTTACGTGGAAAAGGAATTCAGGATTAAACCGGAAAAGCGATATCGCGCTATTGCCGGATTGTCAATGGGCGGCGGAGGCACCTTCTATTATGCCATGCACCGGCCCGACCTATTTTCTTCGGCCTGCCCGCTGAGTGCCTCCACGGGTCCTTCGTCGCGCGAAGACGTAAAAAACCAAATGCAGCGCCGCGGAATGTCCAACATAACGGAAGCGGACATGGACAAATGGTATTCACAATACAGCGTGTTGGAATTGATTAAAAACATGCCCGACGACCAGAAAAAAGCCGTGCGTTGGTTCATCGATTGCGGCGACGACGATTTTTTGTACGAAGGCAATTCACTCGTGCACATTGCCATGCGCAAAAGCGAAATCCCTCACGAATTCCGTGTGCGCGACGGTGGGCACAACTGGACCTACTGGCGCGAATCGCTGCCCACGGTGCTTTCGTTTATATCGGATGCTTTTCATCAGCATTGAAGATTAAATGCAAATTAGGTTCAAATGAATAACAAGTCTTTCTTATCCTCCTTTTCCCTCTCCTATTGAGTTACACCTTGCCACAAAGTAAAGAGGCACCCGGAACCCGGAAATCGTAGTTCAGCAAAAAGACAAAGCGATGTTGGAACAACTGTTTCAACTTTTTGCCAAAGAAAAAGACACGCCAATTTCAGTATTAATGGTGAAAGTGGGCATGTATTTTAAGGATACTCCCTATGTGGTATCCACGCTGGAGGATTATCTGCTGAAAAGTAAATCGTCAACCGGAATAATGGTGGCAAGGCCAAAATAATACCAACTTTTAATTAAACACATAGTTGATATTCGAAGTTTTTTGCACCGTCCTTTAGGGCGGTGATCAATTATTAGGTACAAACCGGCTTTAGCCATTAATCTTAAACCGTGAGGAAATTAAAGGCTAAAGCCGATGCTCGATTAATAATTCCTAACACCCAGCTAAAGCAGGGTGCAAAAAGGAAAAAACAATTGATATTAAAAGATGAGAACTTTGGGATATATATAAAGTTCCTAATTAAAACGCGGCTTTTAAAACGCGCCAAAAAGGTGCAGGATAACAAGCACCATAGCCACTAATAGCACGTAACGAACATATTTTGCCCCGCTTTTCACCATAAAATGTGCGCCCAACCATGCGCCGGTGATGCTCCCGATGGCAAGAAATATTCCGGCTAAAACAT
>CAZNEV010000107.1:0-6930 GCA_964572085.1 uncultured Maribellus sp.
TAAGATTTTTCGAGATAGATAATGAAAAAATAATGGATTGGACAGAAACTCGTGACAAACTAAATTTAATTCATGTGCACAATGGTTTTGAATATGGAAAATTGAAGGTTGAAATAGGAACCGAAATTGAGTGGGTAGAAATATTAAGCTCAAATCCCCACCTAAAAACTGTACAGTTAAATCATAATAATATTTCTAATAGGTCAAATGAAGAATGAGATTGAGATTGAAAAGATAAAGCCAGTGCCAACAATTAGCCTCCAATAAAGTGTTGCTTGCATACGCTTTACATTGGAGGCTGTGTTGAACTAAACGTTGCTTTGTTTACTTTAACTGACTTCCAATCAGAGGTTTCTCTATAATGTTTCCAACAGCTTTAGTCCCCCGCCACATTCGCGGCATCCCAGCAGTGAGCGTTCCCCAAAACATAGCTCCAAAACCTGCGCCCTGGAAAGTGGTACAGCTCGTATCAGCTCTTCCCCAAGGCTTTCACGGATAGCTTTCAGACTTTGCTTTTTGCTGCGGGTGCTTAAAAACCCCAGGTGGCGAACCCTGCGGAAGTATGAAGGTATCCCACCACACTTTCAGCCGTGCCAAATGCCTGTTTGGCATAAACCACCCACGGTTTTTTAATCAAATCGCGTGACACATACTTTTTGCCGGATTTGGAAAAGGTACCCTTCCATCTGCCCGATGGAAAGCTCCAGGGGCGAACATTTAAAATACAACACCATTTTTGAAATCTGCATCAGGTAATTACGCGTGCACGATTCCGATTTCCCTGCAATGGTGTACTTGCGAAGAAACTTTTCACTGATGGTTTTAAACTCGGAAACTGCCTCGCAGGCCTACTCCAGATAAGGTTTTCTGCTCATAATTATTTGTTTTAAAATTTATGTGCAGTAAAACTCAGCAGATATCGCCAACAATCCCTACTTTAGTTGGAAAATAAGCTCCCGCATTGCGGGTTTAGTTCAACCCCGCCAAATATTGATTTGGTTGAAGGCAACAAATCCTTAATTCTAGCACCAAAACAACAATCTAGCTATGAATGGAGTTTGAAACATAAAGCGATTGCGTTCTTAATGTGTAAATTGTTAACCAGAACACTCATTTTAACAAGAGGTTTTAAAACTATCAATGAAAATTAACCCGATTAATATTATTCACGTGCTGGTGATTTGGCAAAGTCTATTGTTTGCAATTGTTCTGGCTACACCCAAGTATAATAAAAATCGGAGTAATAAATTTTTGTCTCTGCTGTTGTTAACGCTGGGCGTTCATTTCATTTATAATTTTCTCTACACAAACGGATTGTATTTACATATTTTGCCACCCTATAGCTGTAGTTATGGATTTCTCTACGGTCCGTTGTTTTTTTTGTATATCAAGTTTCATCTTGAAAAGGGTGCTGCTTTTAAGCCTTGGTATTGGCTGCATTTTTCTCCATTTTTATTGATTCTGATACTAACTTCTTTTGGATTTATTGTTTGCAGATATGTTGGAATATTGATTTTTCCTGTGATGCTGGCTTATTCAATCTTATCATTTCGGGAGATTGCCATCTACACGAAAACCATACCTCATGTTTCCTCGAAAAACTTTACTACTGAAACTAAATGGTTAAAGACTATATCACTCTTCATGCTTGTAATAGTACTCCTTGATTTGCTTCAATCGCAAATGCAATATGTCACCGTTAGCCATTTCGAAATTCCAATAGAAGTGATAGTTCAAATAGCTCTTTTGCTCTTTGTAAGTATGGTTAATTATCAAGGGCTCAAAAACCCTCAATCATTTCAACAAATATCTCAATCGGATATTGCAATGGGCAAGTCATCAGAAACCAAAAGCACACTGGCTACCATTGATAAAAACACTCTTCTGGAACTAGCCAATAAGCTGGAAGAATATATGAAACAAGATCAACCTTATTTAAATCCAGAATTAAATATAAATACCCTGGCCAGCACTTTGGGCGTTCGGGAAAAAACCATCTCTCAAACTATTAATCACATCATCGGGTCAAACTTCTCTGATTTTGTCAATTCTTACAGAATCGAAGATGCGAGATTAAAATTGGAACAAGACAGCGAAAGGTCAATGTCTATAAAGGAGATCATGTACGATGTTGGCTTCAACTCCCGATCGGTTTTTAATACAACTTTTAAAAATAAAACGGGACTAACCCCATCCGAATATCAAAAACGCCATAAATAGTTTCTGAAAATTGTGTTCGAATTCCCGATTCCGAACTTCCAACCTATTTCAATTATCTAATTTCGCATTGTTAATAATTAAATTCAAAAACAATGAGAAAACTAAAATTAAATGTGTTAGTAATATTTGCTTTAAGTATGAGCACTATTCTCAATGCACAAGAAAGTAAACACTCAGAGATAAAATGGGATACCTGGGGAGTACCTCATATCTCTGGTAAAACCGATGCCGAAGTTTATTATGGATTTGGGTGGGCTCAAATGGAAGCCCATGGAAACTTAATATTAAAAGGCTATGGAAAATCGAGAGGGCAGTCGGCCGAATATTGGGGTGGCGAACAAAACCTGGAGAGTGATCGCATTATTAGAAAATTAGCCATTTCAAACAGAGCGGAGGAGTGGTTTGAGGCACAGACAGATGAAATGAAGCTTAATCTCTCCTCATTTGTTGCTGGCATGAACGATTATTGTAAAAAACATCCTGACGCTATTCACGAAGATTTAAAAATAGTGTTACCCATTTTTGAAACTGATCCTTTGGCAAAACTTCAGGTAAGTTATCATTTAATGGTTGGGGCATTTGCCATGCAACCCCAAGCTTCTCAATGGAAAAGTGCAGGTTCTAACGCCTGGGCAATAGCACCTTCTAAATCTGAAAGTGGGAATTCTTTGTTGCTCATACAGCCACACCCACCCTGGTTTGATGATTATCTGTTCTTTGAGGCTCATTTGAAGAGTGATGATTTAAACATCTATGGAGTCACATTAATTGGAAGCCCAACAATAGCCATGGGTTTCAACGAAAATTTAGGTTGGGGACTTACCTTCAATCAAGCTGACGCCATGGATTTAATCGAAATCGAAATTAAAAACAACACTTATTTAATTGATGATAAATGGAAACCACTGGATGTTCGGTCAGAAATTATAAAAATCAAACAAGGCGATACAACAGTTACGCAAACAATGCAAATTAAAAAATCCGATTTTGGGTTTGTTGTTGAAGAAAAAGATGGGAAAGCACTTGCACTGAGACTATCTGGTTTTGATCGGCCATTTTTTATGCAGCAATTTGTTGAAATGGCAAAATCTAAAAACATACAGGAGTTTGAGAGTGCCATGAAAATGCTTCAAATCCCTCTGCAAAATGTGATTTATGCTGATAAACAGGGCGAGATACTGTACTTATACAATGGCATAATTCCCAAACGCCCAAATGGGAACTTACAAGATTGGGCGGGAGTTATTCCCTCCACAAAACCAGGGGCATTGGTTACTGAATATGTAGCCTATGAGGATTTACCAAAAATTAGAAACCCAAAATCTGGTTTTGTAGCTAATTCAAATAATGGTCCATGGTCAAGTACCTATCCTTTCATTTCAAAGCCAAAGGATTTCCCACCATACATTGCCAATGAACCATTTGAAAACTTTGATTACAGAAGCAGACGATCCATCAAAATGATACTAAGCGAACCCAAACTGAGTTTTGATGAAATTGTAAAAATGCAATCGTCAACTTACTCGGAATTAGCTGACAGAACAGTAGATGAATTAGTGACTTTTGCAGAAAACTCTGACGATTCTTTGCTAAATCAAGCAGCTGTGGTGCTAAAAGGATGGGATAGGAAATTGGATGCTGAGAGTAAGGGGGCTGTACTCTTTACGAATTGGTATTTTGCTACCAGGAAGATGGATGTTTTTGTTGTAAAATTCAACAAAGAAAATGCTTTGAACACACCTAACACCCTTTCTGAAGAAGCAAAAAGCATGTTATTAAATGTGGCAAGACAAACTATTGAAAAGCAGAAACAACTGGATATTGCATGGGGTGAGGTTTATAAAACAAACTATGCAGATAAATCATTTAATGGTGGATTAGGCTTGAGCGAATTAGGAAGCTTCAATGCAGGTTTTTATCGCCCCGTCTCTGCAACCGAATATACTCTGTTGGGTGGTTCTGCTTACACTTCTGTAGTTGAGTTCGGAAAAACTATAAAGGCCAAAGGCATTTTAAGCTATGGAAATTCATCGCAAAAGAACTCTAAATTTAAAGGGGATCAAATTCAAATGTTGGTAGATCGAAAACTAAGAGACATTTGGTTTTATGAGAAAGATGTAGAGAAGAACCTCTTCTTAAAAGAAATACTGCAATTTTAAAAGACAGGATCAGAATATAAACGAGTGGTAATATGCGGTATATTTTCAGTTCAGTCTTTACATTAATGAATCATACATTATTTAAAAAAACGAAAAATGCGAGATTTAAATCATAATAATTACTTTTCATTTATTTTAGGAATTAAGTCACAGTTAAGCCGTGAAAAAAGGCAATAAGTCCAAAAACCTATTGCTTTTTTATCCCCTACTCCCCGCCTCCGGCAACAAAAAATTTCCTCCCGATTTGGTTCCCGAGGTTGTCGGTAACGTTTAGGCGGTGCCAGCCTTTTTCGGGTTTTACGGCCAATTGGTGGATCCCGGTGGTTTTCCCCAAAAATTGTTCGTCGATTTGCCAAAATACCGTGGCGTTCCGCTGGCGGTGCACCAGGTCAAAAATCAACAGCCCGGGTGTTCCGTCCAAATCGGTGGGGATAAAAAGGTTACTCCATTCGCGCGGGTAAACAAATTCCATATTGGGCACCTCATCGGCACAGCGGGGCAAAACAGGCGGCAAAACCGCATACATCGGGTTTTTAGGTTTGTAGTAATATTCCATGGCAGGCGGCAAAACGAACCAGTTTTTGTGCACCATTTTCGAAACCGGATAACATTCGGCGTTAACACGGTGTGTTTGATTTTCGTTTAAATGAACTTTGATGTGCCAGGGACAAGACTCCACTTTTGTGCCTGTGGGCAACCAAACCTCTTGCGTATTTTCGCAATTTATTCCGGGCCGGTAGCCGCTTTCGGAGCAGAGTTCTATTTCTTCCATTTCGTCAGTCGGGCGATTAAACCAGCGTGAAGCGGGCAACAAACCAAAAATGTCGAAAAGGAGCGGTGCTGCAGCGGTTGCGCCCGTTAAACCCTGACGGCCTTCACCATCGGCGTTCCCCACCCAAACCGCTACTACATAATCACGGGTCATGCCCACCGCCCAGCCGTCGCGGAAGCCAAAGCTGGTGCCCGTTTTCCAGGCAATGTTCCGCGACGAAGCAAACTCCTGCCACCCGGCTTCCGAATCGGGCCGTTTTACTTTCAACAAAGCTTCTAAGGTGGAGTAAACGGAACCAGCCCGCACAATCGGCTGTTGAGCTTCCTGTGGTTTACTGTCCTTCGTGATAGCTGTTTCTTCCCAAATTAATTCTGAAAAAGGATTTGCCGCGTAAAAGCCGTCGTGTTCCTCATAATTTTTCAGAATAGAAATCAATGATGTATAGATTCCCGCCAATTCCCACAACGATGCTTCGGCACCGCCCAATATCAGCGAAAGCCCATAGTAACCGGGTTCTTTGGTGAGCGAATTCATTCCGGCATCTTTCAAAAAGCGGTAGAACGGAGGGATGCCGTAGTTGCGCAACATCTGTACAGCGGGGATATTTAAGGAGCGCGACAAGGCTTCGGCTGCCGGAACCGCCCCGTTAAATTCCTGGTCAAAGTTGGTGGGCGTGAAGCCGCCAAAACGGGTGGGTATGTCGGGAATCAGCATTTGAGGGGTAATTTGTCCCTCGTCCAGCATTTTGCAGTACAACAAAGGTTTCAGGATGCTTCCTGTGCTTCGCGGGGCCTGAACAATGTCCACATGGTTGCCGTGTTCAAACTCCTGCCCGTCGAAAACATTGCCGATGTAAGCTTTCACTTTCCGGGTAGAAACTTCAGCAACAAGCACCGCCGCGTTGTGAATCAAATTTGCTTCTAACACTTTATTGTGCCGTTTCACCAATTCCGCCACGTCTTCCTGCAAATGAAAATCAAGGGTCGATTTAATGCGCCGCCCACTTTTTTCGCTGGCTGCCCGTTCCACCAAATGATAGGCATTTGTTGAAAGCGGATTTACTTTTTCGGGAAGTGGTTCGGCAAGCGCAAGCCGATAGGAAAGGCTGTCCATTTCACCGTTGTCCATTAATTTTCGAAGCAGCCGGTCGCGCTTTTGCCGAAGTTTCACATCCAATTTTCCCGGATAAATGAGTGAAGGGGCATTGGGCAAAACCGCAAGGGTTGCTGCTTCTGCCCACGACAAATCTTCTGGCGCCCGTGCAAAATAACGCCAGGCCGCAGCATCCAGTCCCACCACATTTCCGCCATACGGGGCATGGGAGGCGTAGAGCTTCAGGATTTCCTTTTTCCGGAAGCGCAATTCGAGGTTCAAGGCCCAAATCATTTCAACGATTTTGTTGCCAACCGAACGCTCTTTCTGTTCCCGCGCCATACGGCAAACCTGCATTGTAATGGTACTTCCACCGCTGACAATCCGTTGTGCTTTTATATTTTGAAGGAGGGAACGAGCCACAGAAACCGGATTGATTCCGGGGTGCCAGTAAAAATACCGGTCTTCGAAGAGGAGCAAGCACTTCTCATATTTTTCGGGAACGGAATCGAGCGCGGGGAAACGCCATTGCCCGTCGGCAGCAATGCGCGCCCCGAGCAATTTCCCTTCGCTGCTCTCCACCACGGTTGAAAAGGAGGAATTGAAAAGTGGTCGTGGCACGGTATAGAAAAACCAGAGGAACAGGACGATAAAAAAAAGGGCGGAAAGAATGATGCCTTTTCTTTT
>CAZNEV010000107.1:7030-13748 GCA_964572085.1 uncultured Maribellus sp.
GTTCGCAGGTTTGTTTTTTTGCCGTTCACCGTCAGGGTGAAGCGCGTTTCGGCATCCCCTTTATAATATTTCTCGGCATACATCGCTGCGGATGACAAACACCATGCGGCGGTTTGTGTGCTGAGCCAGGAACTGCGGTTCATTTCTTCCGAAATATTTTTAAGCATTTTGAATGCTGCCGCTTTATCGTCCAACAAAACTAATGTTTCCAGAATCATGGATTTGTCGCGCAGCCCGGAGCCGAAAGTCCCGTCGAATTCATTGTATTTCTCCACTTCTGTGGTAAGGTTAGCCACCAATTTGCGTGCGGCCTCGGGTTGCCCTGCCAACATATAGGCGGCAGCCAACCTCCAGGCGACGTCCGTTGATTTTTCGCTTTTCTCCAACATCCGGTTCATCGCACCCAAGTCAGGGCTTCCGGCCAATGCCAATGTGTATAAACGGTAAGCCTGAACAAAATCAAGATTACGGAAATAAACCCCATTCCGGTAGCTGTCGGACGAACGCCAGTTGTGGGCCTCCGTTTTCTGAAAGTTCAACCACTTGTTCTTCAGCCCCACCGGCAAAGAATACCCGGCACTTTCGGCTTTCAACATAAAATGCCCCGCATAATTGGTTGACCAATCGTCTATGCGCGAAGCACCCGGCCAATAGGCAAAACCACCGTTGGGCAACTGGTACAATTGCAATTTCTGAAGTGCAGCGCGAACGTTATCTTCAGTCTCCATTTTTTGGTCGGCAGTGAGTTCCGTCAGTTTGCTTAAATACAATTGCGGGAATGCCGCCGATACAATTTGTTCAAGGCAATTGTGCGGGTACTGAATTAAATAATTGAGGCGTTTTGCCAAATCTAACGGCGGAAAACCCGAGATTTCAACCCAGGCTTTGTTCGTGCCAATTTCTCCCGGCAGTTTCAAGTTTGCCGACCAGCTTTTTTGACCGTCCACCATTGCCGATTGCTCCACTGTAATGGGCGAATTTGGGTTCCGGATATCCAGTTCTACTTCGTAGCTTGCCCGCTCGTTACCGCTTTTTGCTTCGATAATAATTTTTGCAATTCCAGTATTTTTCATGGCTTTCAAATTGAAATACACCATTTTTTCACCTGTTGCGGAAAACGATGTGCTTTTGTTGGTCTCGCCCATTACTTCTACCAAATCGTTGGTTTTCACATTTATCGAAACGTTTTTCACGTTCTCTTTCATCGCAAAAACGTTCACCGGCAAACGCAGCTCTTCGTTGGGTGCCAACACCCGTGGAAGCGTTGCCAGCAGCATCAGGCTTTTGCGCACGGGAACTGTTTTGTCGGCATTTCCATACGCGCCGTTTTTCCCGGCAATTACCATAATTCGCACGGCGCCCACATAGTTGGGCATGGTAAATTCATGATTATTTATTCCGCCTTTTTTCACCGTAAACGGGCCCGCATACTGCACAACAGGTTTAAAACGATTGGCCTCTTTTTTACCGGCGTTGGCCAAATCCTCGTCGCCGCCTACGGCAAAGGCTTTTTCGAGTTTTGCCCCATAAGCCCCGGCCACATAATCGTATAAATCCCAGGTTTTCACGCCCAATGCTTCACGGGCATAAAAGGTGCTGTGCGGGTCGGGCGTTTTAAAACTCGTCAACCCGAGCAACCCTTCATCTACAATGGCCAGCGTGTAAGTTATTTCCTTTTTATTGGCTTCCGATACTTTCACCGTGTATTTTGTTTCCGGTTCAATTTCAGCTTTCGTTTCAATCACGGGCGTTAAAACTGTTGCCGGATTTTCAACCAAAACCGGGGTAATCCCATACAAACGCAAGGGTGCATCATTTTCCGCCTGGCCGTAAGGCTGAACCAAACTGACATGAACGTAGAAGTTCGGTGCCATTTCGGGTTTCACATCAATGGTAAAGCGGGTTTGTTTTTCGGTAGTTTCCACCCAGAAAAGGTCGGTCACTTCCGTGCCATTTTCTAAGCTAACCAAAGCTTTTCCACCTTTTGACGAAGGCAGTGTGACTTCAATTTTTTCGCCTACCGTGTATTTTTCTTTATCGGTGCGTAGGGCCAGCAACGTTGCGCCTTCAGCCATTCCGTCCGAGCGCCAGCTCCCCCACTCCGACATATAAAACGTGACGCCCGAAGAGTGGCCGCTGGTTTCGTCTTTCACCCAAAGCAAATACCGGCCGTTGTCTTGCCAATTCCGGTGTTTCACGTTTAAATCAACCGTATTCTTGTGGTCTGCCTTGTTAATGTTCCAGGTTTCAATCGGACGATAATGCCTGCCAGAGACGTAGTGCGCCAAATGTTCCGAACCGGCTTCCCACCACCAGCGCCAATCGATTTTGTACAATTTCACCTGCAATTTATCGCCGGATGTTGGTTTTCCGTTGGCATCCAGCAGCACAATTTCCGGTTTATAATTGGTGTCGGTTTTATACCAATTGTCCGCCGATTCCGGCATTTTCACACCAACAAAGGTGTTGAAGGGAGCATATTTTGCCTGAGCAACGTTGATGCTGAAATCACCGCCTTCCTCAAAAACACGCGAGGTAAACCAGGCTTTCAGCATTCCCGGCGCATTTTGCACGGCTTTAAAATCAATTGGGATTTTGGTCTTTCCGTTTTCGTCCAATTTTCCTTCAAATACAGTTTGCTCCATGGGAGAAAAACTGCTGGCGGGGTCATTAAACGAATATTTCGCGAATCCTTCAAATTGGGTTTTATCTTCCACAAACAGCACATCGACTTTTGTTTTCATTGAACGGGCGGGCGAACCGTGCAACCAGGAAGCTTCCAACGGTATTTCTTTTGTATTTTTAGTGATGACGGTTTTCGGCAAGCCCAGTTCCACTTTCAAGCGGTTGGGTTTCACGGTTTCAATTTTTATCCGTTTTGAAAAGATGGCGTTGCCAACGTTCACCTCGGCGCGCCAGTTCCCGGTGGGCGCATCACTTGCGGTTTTTGTTTGAAAAGAATAAAAACCGTTCAGGCTTGCGGTGCGCACCATTTTTTCAACCACCTGCCCGCTTGGGTTGGTCAATTGAAAAATTACGGGGTAATCATCAGGCAGACCAGGGCCTTCCTTTTCGAGGATAAAATTCAGGAAAAGTGTGTCGCCGGGGCGCCAAACGCCGCGTTCGCCATAAATAAAACCTTTAATGCCTTCGATAACTTCCTCGCCTGAAACATTGAAATTACTCGTGGAAAGCGAGCTTCCGTCGTCGAGGCGCAGGTAGCCGAATTGCTGCCCTTTCTTCGCAAAAAGGAAAAATGGTTTCTTGCGCAAATCCACCCGTACCATGCCGTCTTTGTCGGTGATTATAGTTTCAATTAACTGATTTTGATAGTTATAGAGTTTCAATTCCACGCCCGATTCGGCTTTTGTTGAAATCAAATTGGAAACGGCAAAAAGCATTTGGTGGTTTCGGCCTTCTTTGGCAATGATTCCAAGTTCAGACGCAAAGATATTCTGCGAAACAAAACGGCCGTAGTTGTAATAAGAAACATGACAGGGGTTGTCGCGTTGCTGCCAGTCGAAATCATCAGGGTAATAATAGCTGGAATACCAGCCGGGCGTGTCCCACTCGGTCTGATAATCTTCTTTGGTTGAAACGGCAGCTTCTTTCAAGTTTGATTTTGCCGCATCTTCGCCACAATCCACCAACGAGAATTCCTTTTTCATCCTTAATTCGACATGATAAATTGCGCCCTGCTCAATCTGAAAAAGGTTGGAAAGGTTCACTTTGTAGAGGTTCCACTTGTCTAAACCCCCCGCTTGTGCGGGTTTTAAATCCACTTTTCCGGAATAAACCAAACGGCCCACTTTTTTCAAATCCGAATCACCGGTCCACTGGTTATCTTGGAAAAACTGGAAAACATTGTCTTTAAAAATCTGAATCACCCGAAGCTCCACCGCATTGAGGCTCACGACTTCAAAAGCCAGTTCGAGTTTGGTGCTTTGCGGAACGATTACGCCTTTGCCCACCAAACGGATTTCGGGCAGAAGCCGGCTAAACTGCAAGCGGAAGGTTTCCGTTTTTTTCAGTTTCACATTGTTTACATTTTTTATCCCTTCCGAAACCGTCAAATCCATTTCGCCCGAAAGCGTTTCAGCCGGCCAAGCTTTCACCATGTTGCCTTCAATTGAAAGGCGGAGTTCCTTTCCGTTTTGCAAAGCAATCAAGCCGTTTAAATCCTGGGTTTTAATCAAGGGGTCCGAGAAGCGGATTTGAATGTGCTGCTCCGGATCGCGAACCACTTTTGCCTCCAAAATTTCAAAAACATTCAACGCGGGAACGGCAACTTTTTCTTCCCCTTTTTTATCTACGTCTAAAGGTTTCCCATTCCATTTCAACACCAGTTCGGCCGATTTTTCGGGCAAGCGCACTAAACTGTCCACCGAAAAGAAATGCTTCCGGCGATCGGTGTCGTGCGACCAATGTACGGCTATATTTTTCCCTTGATAAGTTGCCGACAGCACTTGCTCGGTTTCCTTCAAATTGGCCACATCAGCAGTAATCAAATACCCTGTATATTGCATTTGATCGAAAGGGCCGCTTTCGTAATTCGACAAACCCTCCATGGATACCGAAAACGATTGCTGAATGGTGGAAAACTGGAAGGGCATGGTTTCGAACTTCGGCTCTGTTTCCACTACTTCTTTCAAAAAGAACTTGCCCATATAAGTTGTTCCGGGTTTTAGAGGTTCGTCGGGACGGAATTCGATGATCCGCTCATCAATCAAAGTCGCTTTTCCTTTTATTTCGGGGGAAAACTTGAATAAACGTTTCCCGGAAAGGCTTACATTTTGCAGCGGTTGCGCTAAATATATCGTTACGACGGCTTCCGTTGAAATCGTTCCGCTGGTGTAGGCCTGAACATATTTACCAAAATCGTAGTCGGGAAAAACTTGCTTGTCTCCTCGATTACAGCCCATTAAAAGGATAAATAACGCAACGAGGATTGGGGATTCAAATCTTTTCATTTTTGGGTTCTTTTTGAATTTTGATGATTATAGCTCTTCGATGGTTATGACTTCGCTATTCCCTTTCAATTTTGGGTTTTTCACTTCGAGAACAATCCGGGTAATTGTGTCCCAATAGCGCTTTAAGCCTGAGTCAGTAATTTCAGTTACTTCAATTTTTGGCGAGAGCGATTTGGTGTTGTATTTCATTTGCAGCATAAAACCGTCGCCTTCAAGCAAAAGGACTCCAGGCTCTTTCTGGCTCACTTTGTTGGAGGTTACGAAATTCAAATTAGTGGGGGCATCTGTTACTTTGTTGAGTTCCCATTTGTCCTGAATGACGAATTTTTTGCCCCGCTCCAGCGAGTAGGTCCGTACCCATTTTTTCACTTCCGCGCTTTCCGGATATGCTTTGGAAATGTCGGTGGAAAAGACTGCCTTTTTTGCATCGGCGCTAAAAGTTGAATTTGTAGCAACAAACTGACGTCCCTCCTTTTGGTCCACGCCATTAATTTTGGGTAGGTTGTGGTATTGCGACTGCATGGTCCATATTTCGTATCGCTTGCTGCTGAAAGTTTTTGCAGTGTAAGTTTCGCGGCCAATGTCCACTAAGCAGGGTTTCCCGTTGTAATACATCACGCAGGTCCCCAAATCGTTGTGGTTGTGGCTTTCGTTGTTATGCCCTCCTTTGGCGGCAAAAAAGAAACCGTCCGTTGTTCCGGCTTTATCGCGGGCACCTGCCACCTGCAGGTTGGGCAACCAGAAATCAGCGATCAAAGCTTCCTGTGCTTCCGCATTTTCAATTTCCTCCAGGTGCATTAATTGCATAATTTGTTCGTCAACTTTACCACCCGGAGCTTCCGTTCCCCAGTGTTGCTTTTTAGCCAAAAATGCGCCGAATTTTTGCATCACCGGGTCGTGAATGTCTTTTCCGTAGCTGTAAATTATTTGTGGACGGCCACCGGTAGTGGCATCGGCATCCGCAAAATTGATGAAATAGGGATAGCTGATGTATGCCTTGTATATGTAGCTTCCCATATTTTGGATCAGCGGATTCCCGTACACATCAAACTTACCGTTGGTGGCGCGCTTTAATAAATCGAGGCATTGGTAGAGCGATGCTCCTGCCCTTCCCCAATACGACGGGCCTTCGTCGCAACCGCCGTCGGCCGGATATCCATTAATAAAAACATCCAGCGAACGAACAACCTTCTGAACGCCTTTTGTTTTTCTGGATTGGTCGTCATCCAAAATTAAAATAGCCGTTAGAATGTTGTGGTTGGTCCAAGGGTTCCAATTGTTTACCGATCGTTTTCCGTCGAGCCCTTGCCACCAGAAATCATCCCTTTCGTAATAAGGGATCACCGCTTTCTTCATGATTTCGTCTTTCAAACGTTTCGCAATGAGCGGGTGAATTTTGTCGAACTCGTCTTTGAACAAAAACCATGTCCATGAAAGGATGTTGGCAATTTCGCCAACTCCAAGGTCAATTACCGGTTCATCGACATCGGGCAAACCATGCGGTGCTTTTTGTGCCGTAAGGTGTGCCGACCAGCCCCACCAAGTTTGTTCGCTATAATACCAGACCCCATTAACAATTTGATCGATAAACCGGCCCTTGCCTTCGGTGAGTTCACCCATTACCAAATTTATCAGGGCTTCGCGCGGTGCCGAATAAACGGCTTGTCGCCGGTCGCCGGATCGTATAATTTCAAGATAATCCGTTGCTTTAACCACCGGCCAATCGTAATCCAACGATTTTTCGGCTT
>CAZNEV010000108.1:0-13448 GCA_964572085.1 uncultured Maribellus sp.
TCATCTGTCCAGGCTTGTTTCGGAAGCGCTGCCACTTCAGCCTCCAATGGATTGGGCGGTGGCATAACCGTATTTTTTACTGTATTATCGGGAAGCGGGGATGATTTCAAAAAAGGAGAAGGTTGTGGATTGCCGAGAGGCATACTATAATATGCAAATTCATTGGGAGCAGGCCAGGTCCAGCGAAGTTCCGGAGTGTCAGGTCTACCCACACGAACCCTGTCAATCCATGAATAACCTATAGAATCTAACTGTTCAAGAGGAATGGCTGCTTCTACGATCCATGCTCCATTTTCAATGTCTGCTGCAACAAGCACGTCTTCTACCCAATCCAATGGTTCTTCTCCAATTGCCGTTTGCCTGTACCTTTCAGTAACAAAACCACGTAACCCAAGTAGGCTATAGGCTCCAAAAGGATTCACCGTAAGAGAAAAACTTTTCACACGATTCACGATGGGTGAACGGGTACAAATAGACCATACAAGGATATCCTCGCTTCCCCATTTGTTCCCCCAATTGCTTCCCCAATTAGGATTAACAACAGTGGAACGGGCAACAACCCTTTCAGTTTCTGGCAGCCGGGCACTCATAATAAGATATTTACCCCGGACAGCAATACGCACTTCCCCTCCCTGAATCGATAAGGGAGCATTCTCAGGATTAACAAGCGGAAATGGACTTACATATTCCCATACCTGATCATTTAATTCACCATCAATGGTAAGCGACCCATTCACGGCAGGAAGAGTAATAACTACGCCAGGGATGCTATCATCAGGCACAGGACTTTTTTCTTTTCCCTTAAAATTTTCCTTAGCAGAAACATTTTCTATTGATTCCTTTTTTAAAAGCATGAAGGTTGATTTCATTTTATTTTGTCCCCCAGGTAAGGTCATTGATAAAAACAACAGCAAGACCAACAGGCTCACAATTAAGTAATACAATTTTTTTTTCATGATATCCCTTTTAAGAAATGTTATAGTTATATACCACAATCACTCATTAGCATCACTTTTAATTAGCTAATGAATTTCTATTTTATAGCAGCTACAAAGCCAAATGGAATAAGCTATTTAAGCCATTCCAGAAAAATGTTATATGGCTTATCAAGTAATTTACCGGTAATAATATTAAGCTGTTCGCCTGCCTTCTTTTCCTGATAGGCTGCCCTGATTATTTCAATATCTTTACTGATACTTACAACATCGTTGGTATTGCCTGACCCATCAGTAATTCCTGCCATTAACAGCTTCCGTGGTGCCAGCGTTGCTGCAAGATCCGGAAGATCATATGCCATAATAGACCTGGCAACAGTACTGTTAACAAAATCATACTTATAAAAACGTTCCATGACAACGGATCGGTAGGAGGAATACGGTTCAATGAGCGCAATTCGTGTAATAGCCGGTTCAAAAGCGGCAGCATGTAACATTACCGGTGCCATTTCCTGCCTGGCAACGCCAAAAATTTCGCTTGAGCCTGTTATTTTTTTTATATGCCTAGTGAGGCGTACAACATCACCGGCCCGTATTCCTGTTATACTTCTCCCGATTAGAATGGAAGAGTACCATCTAAACCAAATATTGTGGTGTATGCCCCCTCCTGTATATTTATCTCCGCTAAAATCATCAGTTCCCATTTCTCCCACTCCGATCAAGTCAGGTGCCAATACGGTAACCCCGTTCTTAACAAACCACTCCATTTCGCCACCTGTTGAAGCTTCGGCTACCTTACCGGAAGAATGCAGATATATTATACTTTTTTCATTTGGCCTGTCTGGTATCATAAGCAAATAGGGAATTACATAATCGCCTTCACCATTTACGAAATATTTTTCAACAACATAGCCATCTCGTTGAATACGTCCGGTGAATACTGGTTCATCAACTACCACTGGCTCCTGATAACCTGAAATCCGTTTGGCCGAACTTAAAATGCCGGGAAGGTGGATGGAAATATCCTTTCTGGAAATCTCCAATTTATTAACCAGTTTTTCTGCATCCATCCGGTTCAAACTGTAAACCGTTTCCCCTCCAAAGGATGTAGACACTTGCCCTGTCGTGGTTACCTGCAGATCATCATTGCTTAAGGTATCAATCTTTTCCTCTTTCGGGTTGCCCGGATTATTCAAATGTTTCTGGAAAAAAGCATTGATTGCTTCCCTGTTCTTTTTGGTGTATGTATGACGCTCGTCGGATTCATCCATGCTAAAGTTATCCTCCTCGCCATAAACTTTATATATTCCCGACACCTCTTTAAAAGTTTCCCTTGATCCCTGAATGCTGAAAAAATCCCTGGTGTTGCATATCATCAGTGCAGGTTTGGGGGCCCGCACTAATAAGAAATCGCCATGGTCTATCCCGCGTGAGATCGAGCTGAGCAAGTTTTGTTCAGCATCCTGGGGACCGATAGCCTGAAGCAGCCTGGTGCCATTTGTTACCCAATGAGCCGGTGCAGCGGCATAAATACGTTCATCGAAAGCGGCGATATAAGCAGTTTGCGTCCCGCCTCCTGAATTTCCTGTAATCCCAATTCTTTCAGTATCCACCTCTTTTCTAGTCAGAAGATAATCTACTGCCCTTATGCCATCCCATGTCATATACCGGGCAAGGGAACTACCTGTAATAAAGGCTTGTGTACCAACAGTGGAATGCTCATTTGTTGCATGGCCAACCATATGTTTGTTTTTTTCCGGATCATAATACTGACGGCGTTCACCTTGCCCAATCGGATCGATTGCAAACACAATAAATCCTTTTTTTACCAGGTTGAGGTAAACTGTCTGGAATCCTGGGGCTCTGTAACCAGCAGGTGAATGCCCGCTGACATAAATTATTGCAGGTGCTTTACTACCTTTCTTTACTGCGTCAGGGATAAACAATGAGGATGTAACATAAAATCCAGGCTGGGACTCATAAACGATATGCTCTATCCTGTAGCCATCTTTTTTAATAACCCTTGTAATATTGGGATTCAATGGTGCTTTTGCCGGGAAAGGTCCTACTATGTCCATCAGGGTTTCACGAATCCATTTCTGCCTGTTTTGCCAATCGGGTAAAGACTGTAACCCGGCTATTTTCTCTTTCCTCTCACTAAGAAAACTGTAAGCCTGCCCCGAAAGATGATAATACAATGAGTTGGGAACATCACTGAAATAAAGCCAGTTATCCTTTCCACTCGCTGTTGATTGCTTTAATACACCAAGCAGATGCTCATCCTGGGCTTTCACCTGAACAATGGATAGCAAAATTGCCCATAACAAAAAAGATATGATTTTTATTTTCCAAAACAATAAAGAATATTTATTTTTTACCGTTTTCATCTTTATTTATTCTTCTTAAAAAATTATTTACTTACTTAATTATCTTTTAATGCATTTTTTATTTTTAAAGCTGACAAATCACTTATTATTATCCGTGTAATGCCGGAGTTATTGATTTTTTATCTCATCACGCATTTTATGAGTAATCTTTTTCATTTTTAAAACAGTCCCCTCAATATCAAAATTGATTTAAACTGTCCGGAATGCTCAACAATTTGTGCTTTATAAAAACGATATGTATTTCAAAGTAACTCAAAACTATCCTCCATTCTATAAGGGTTTATGCATACTTATGATGTAACCACATAATCTCCTTTCTCATATGTGTTGAAATCCGGATTATTATCAGTAATAATCGGGAGATTAATTTATTCCGAAATTGTATATTTATACAATTATATAACAATTAATATCGGATAAAGAACTGACCCTACTCAAACTGAGACATCTCCAATCCCTTCCCATAGATCCGTTTTGTTTTAAAGACTGATTTATATAATTAAATTTCAGGCATGTCTGGTAAACTCCATGGTTCACGATAAGTATGCCTGACCATTTCGGCACTAAATGCCTTGGCATTTATGGGATCTGTCTTTTTCTGCATAAAAGTGGGGTGTCCATTGGTTATTTTGAATCCATCACTTATTATATTCCTGATAGTTTCATTATCGCCAATATTTGTAAACTCCATTCTTTCGCCATCCCATTCCAGTTCTTTGTTAAGCTCCTGCAATCTTACAGCCAAAACTCCCATGACTACCATTTCATTAAAAGGTCCTGCTTCCTGAAAATCAGACGCTGTAGGGATACGGTTTTCAGGACTTTCCTTGCATGCCCTTACCCAATCCATTTCGTGTGTCAGCCTTACTCTACGCCTGATTTCGGGAACCATTGGAACTCGTCCGGAAATCAGCCATGGTTCCAAACCTTTGCTTCCACATACCAGGGTATCTCTGGAGCCATGGAATAGCACACCGCCACCCCCGACATTCATTTCTTTGCCAGGAAGCCATCCTTCCGGCTTGAGGGGTTTAATCCCACCGTCGTACCATATTATATCTACCTGGGGCAATTTCATTTTCATTCCTTTCGGCCTGTTGCGTTCGGGAAAGGTTAATTTAACGGTTTGAGCAGTCGGGGCACAATCTTGTAACAAGAGTGTGGAGGTCCCTTGAGCTCTTTCCGGATACTTAAGATGAAGCCCTGAAAAAACAGGGTGTAATATATGACAGGCCATATCGCCCAAAGCCCCGGTGCCAAAGTCCCACCATCCCCGCCAATTCCACGGGTGATATATTTCGTTGTAAGGGCGCATCCTGGCAGGCCCAATGAACAAGTCCCAGTCGAGCGTATCAGGTATCCGATGCTCCTGTTCGGGAGTGTTTAAACCTTGTGGCCAGATTGGGCGATTGGTAAAGGCCTCTACCTTCCTTACTTCTCCGATCTCACCGTTGTACAGCCATTCGATGGTCTTGCTGGCATCGTCACCTGAAGCCCCCTGATTGCCCATGGAAGTGGCCACCCGGTATTCCCAGGCAAGTTTTGTTAACAATCTTGATTCGTAAACCGAATGGGTAAGAGGCTTTTGCACGTATACGTGTTTCCCTAAAGTAATGGCATGAGCAGCAGTGATGCAATGGGTATGATCCGAAGTGGCTATCACCACCCCCTCGATGGACTTGCCCAATTCATCGTACATCCTTCGCCAGTCTTTATATTTTTTGGCTTTGGGAAAATAATCAAAGACCCGGTTGCTGTACTTCCAATCCATATCGCATAGGGCAATAATATTTTCTGATTCCAGGTTCTTCAGATTGGCAAAACCCATCCCACCGATTCCGATCCCTGCAATGTTCATTTTATCACTGGGAGCTGTATGCCCAAGGCCGGCAATTACATTGGCCGGGATAATTGTAAATCCGGCAATGGCAGTTGAAACAGAGCCTATAAATTCACGTCTGTTATTCAATCCTTTATTTGTAACTGATTTTTTCATTTTTTTATCATTTTAAATAGTTGTATTCCTCTTCAAGCCCTAAAGCCTTTTTGGCTTCTTCTCCCGGCCTGGGTGTTTTATCAGCTTCCATATAGTATTCTGTCTTATCAAAATCAAATGCGGGTCCGCCTTCCCTGGGATCTCCTGTTTTTGACAGGTACGCGGTCAATTGTTTGGAAAGATCATCTTTTATTTCCTGGTACACCGGCTCGTAAGCGACATTAATCATTTGTTCCGGATCTTTAGACAGGTCAAAAAGCTCTTCAGCCGGCCTTTTACCAAACGCCAGGTCAAAGAATGGTTTAACTTCCTTTTTATTCCAGTTTAGCAGCATATACATTTTTGTAGGACATGTATAATGCAGCATGTGTGCGTCAACATCCCCATAGAGAGGGGGATCCCCGGCTGGCCAACGATCGGGTTCATAATTACGGATATACAGGTAGTCTTTGGTACGAACTGCCCTGGCCGGGTAACCTACCCCATTTCCCCTCACAAATGCGTGCCTCTCGCGTGCCATCACTACAAAATTTCTGTCTTCTTCCACAATGCCATTTTTTTCGGACTTTAAAATATTAACAAGACTCCTGGCTGTCATATTCTCCGGTGTGGGCACCCCTGCAAATTCAAGAAATGTAGGAGCAAAGTCGTTCATCAGTACAAAATCATCCACTATGCGTCCCCCTTTAAAATGTCCGGGCCATGAGATAATAAGAGGTATCCTTGTTCCATGGTCGTAAAGATTTGCCAATCCGCGCGGCATTTGCCATCCATTATCACTTGAAATGATCACAATGGTGTTTTCCAACTGGCCCATCTCGCCAACCAGGGACAAATAGTACCCTACTTCGCCATCAAAATGCTGTATTTCGCTATAGTAGTCTGCCATGTCTTCCCTTACAGGATTAACGTCCGGCAAATATCCTGGCACTTCTATTTTATCCAGATCAATATTCGCTTTTTTACCGCCATCTTTCCGAAACGGACGATGAGGATCCCGGCTGCTAAACCAGTAACACCAAGGCTGCCCCCTTTCGACTTCGTTGTAAAATTCCTCAAAAGAGAAATACCTGACACCACCCGGATTTCTTTCCCAGCCACTCACTTCGTGATTGCCCGGACCCCATCCTTTGCCCTCAATTCCCACATGGTACCCCGCTTTTTCAAGCAGGTCGGGATATACAGTAAGGTCTGACGGGAAACTCCCCCAAAGATTTGCTCCCTCCTTCAATTGCCATACATCCCGGCCTGTAAGCATCGCGGCCCGGGCTGGCGTGCATGAAGGCGACTGGCAAAAAGCATGGGTGAACAAGACCCCTTCTTTTGCCACCTTGTCGATATTGGGCGTCTTTATAACCGGATCACCATAACACCCCAGGTGGTTATAAGAATGATTGTCCGACATTAGTATTAAAATATTCGGACGCATTTTAAATTCCGACTTTTCTTTTTTCTTTTCCGGCGAACAATTACTCATTGTAACCATAATCAATGTCACCGACATAATCCGGATAATCGTTGAATTAAAACTTTTAAAATTCATGTTGTATTTTTTATTTCTTTCTATATTATTCACCCGTATGTTCACCGGTAAAAATGCCTTTATTCAGGATATTTTGGATTGGTTCAATATCCAGTTCATGTTTACCAGCATACTCCAGGATAATTTCATTTAAACTGGTAATCCACTTATCTATTCCAATTGTTGGCTCCTGTTCAAAATAACGTTCTTCTCTGGTAAGGTAGCCTGGTACTCTTGTCTCAGCAAAAACATCTTTCATTTGATTAAAGGTTACTTCGCGTTCCTGAATATTATTTTTAGCTACCCCAATGGCAAATAATAAAGCTTCCACAGCTCCTTTAGCGTTTCCTAACTGAGCCATTTTTTCTGCTGCTTGCAAATGATTTTCCATATCGTCCATGCTTATAAATAATCGTGCATGATGACGCATATATCGCGTCAATGTCAGCAATACCCTTATGTTATAGTCATTGCGTTCTGCACCTATCCGATTTTCCTCAAGTCTGTAAATTACTGAAGTGGCCAGCTGTTCCATAACTCTTGCTTCTGCAACCAGGTCTTTATATTTGCCACTTGCATATACAGGTCTTACATTTAAACCTGCAGTGAATGGAAGTGCAGGTGAGGGTAGGGTAGTTACACTAAGTGGGCGGGGATAGGGCCACTTGCCATCAGAGTTGCCATAACTTGACCGTGTAGTGCCTGTGCCCGGAACTTCGGTAACCACATTATCCCAAGAGCTTCTCCAAAAATCTGACAGCTTGTCCATATCACGATAAATATCAACCATTCCACGAACCTGAAGGCCATAAAAATCTACCATAAATTTTGCTGCAAAGCGCTCTACATGTATTGGTGAATCCTTATTCCAGCTATAAGCTGCTACAGCAGACCACCCAAGCCAGTAAAGTTCGCTGTGTGGTCCGGCATCATCCCATCCTGCACCAAAAGCTCCTATTGGATTTCCTCTTTTTGCTTTACCTGTAAACCTGGTAATTATATTCTCCATACTTTGGCCTCTGCCGCCCCCACTAAAATTAATAGGTGCTAAACTGGCCGTTTGAGCTGTATAAACCAACTGCCTGATACCCCTGTTGTTTTCCTCAATTATATAATTTTCTTCAGTAACGGGTTGAATTCGCCCAGGAAAATAGGAAGATCCTAAAACTCCTTCAATAATATCTGACGGTAAAAGGGAGATATGTTCAGGCATCAGGGGCCATTCTCCCCAAATAATCATTCGTCGTCCTTGTTTGGACAAATAATCGTGGGCCTTATTAACGAAATCTACAAAGGCAAGGCTTCTGTTCTCAGGATTGTATGGAGGGCATTTTTTACAGATACCGGCGTAATAGACTTCATCGGTGGAAGCATGAAAGTAATCCACACCTTTTGTAGCATCTATAAGATCCTGATAAAGTGAAAAAATTAATTTATTTGTTTCAGGATCGCACATGCATGCCTGATAATCACTGCCATCCGCCCTGAGATGTGCGTATCTCTCGTGCCTGAGTACCCATTGCATGTGTGCAGGCGCCTGGACATTTGGTACTATCTGAATGTGTCTTTCCAGTCCATAATTTACAAGTTCCTGCAGTTGAGCAGGCGTAAATCCTTCCTTAACCCCTATTTCCGGATCAGTGGGAAATCTAAATTTATCCCAGATCTCAAATGATATCATATTAATTTTCAGGCGTGCAAGCCTGTCAATATATTCTTTCAACACCGGCATGCGATCAAGGTGGTTCTTTGTATCCCAATGAATAAACCTGAGTTGCAAATCGGGCCAATCGCGAATTTCTCCCTCAGGGAGTATGATGCTTGAATTTCCTGGACCGTAGTGCATTAACTGGAGCAAACTCTGCACACCATAAAAAAGTCCAACCCTGCTGTTGCCCGTAATTTGAATTTCCTCATTATTAATAGTTAACAGATAACCCTGCTTATTTAATTCAGGGTCATCTGTTCCTTTGACAATATCCGCTTTCACTGAAAGGATTATTTGTTTTGTACCGTTATTGCTGAATTTTAAATTATGAAGTTCCTCAGTTTTTTTGATAAGTTCTTTTACCGCGATGTCATTACCTACTTTTGAAACAACTTGCCATGCTTCATCTAAAATGACATTATCAGGCTTCAAGAATACCTCCTGTGGGAGGGGGATTATAGTGAATCCCCTGCTACTGAGTTGCTTGTCAGTGTCATTGATAGCTGCTACAATCCCTTGATTGAGAGTTGTAATGCATAAAAGGATAATTAGAATGTTTTTTTTGTTCTTCATATCATAATAATTTTTAAATTATATCTGGTTTTCTGATTATAATTGTTTGTTCCCCAGTAAAAATTGAATAAGTTATATTTTGATGAGAATGTGGATCCAAGTAAAAGATTAGATTATTCCTGGTCTTTTACAACTTCACCCAAAGCCTCAACCAATTTCACACCAATTTTTCGTATGTCTTCTTCACTTCTTCTATACCAGGACATACTTAAAGAAACTCCTCCTGAGTTGTGCGTTCGTATTAACCACTGCCAGAGATGGTTTTCACTTAAATTTCTTTCTCTCACAAAACTGACATTCCATACATAATCATTGAATGTTTTATTCGGTATTTGTGAAAACAGGCCATCGGCAACCCATTTATGAGTGCAGAACATTCCATCATCACCCTGATGAGGCCAACTATGAATATCTGCCCAAATCGTGGGATGGGTTTTATTGACCATGTTGAGTAGCGTTGTTAATGCGGGATCATCCGTTTCCACACCAAAACTTATATTTATCCCATTGGGCCGGGTTTGCTGGTTCATTCCAAGGGCAACCCCATCCGGATTAAGCATCGGTATTAAATAAATAATATTTTCTTTTTTTAGTTTTGCAGCTTCCGACTTATTGCACTGGAAAAATTTTATTATTTCTTCAGAAATATAAGATCCACTTGTTTCATAAGGATGGTTGCGGGCAGTTATTAAAATAGTACTTTTATTATCATCTGGCACATCTGTATCCGTTATTTTCACACACCAAATATTACGGTCATAAAATGACTTACCTTCTACCCACTTTTTTAAATCTTTATTTTCTGTCAATTCATTCATGAATTCATTAAAATAGTTATAGCTATAACGGGGATAACAGCCAACATAAGTTGTTCCTGAAGGGACAGTAATGTGCAACTTCGCCTCTATACCCTCTACATGGGCGTATGTCCACTGCCAATTCCCGATATCCCCGTAATAATAGGTATCGTATGGAAAATCCGGGTGTTCCTTCAAAGTAGGCCATTCTACCGTTAATTCTAAACTTTGTGGCTTTGTACTGTGGTTGATCACTTTTGTGTTAAAACGAAAATAATAATTGTCATTGCTTCCTTCTTCATTAAAAGGCTTTATCCTGAAACGATTTAGTGTTTCTTGAATAATTGAATCCTGTGATTGTGGGTTCGCTCCATCGAATCCTCCTATAACTTCTAAAGGGAAACTGGCTGCACCAAGCGAGTTTATAGCAAAAATAAATCCAATACAAAGCGTTATTAGATACGCTGTAATATTTTTCATTTTTTGTTTTTTATTATTTAAGTTATCATGGCATGGATGAAAGTAGTTTCAGCATATTTTTCTATACCCTTTGTTTTTTCGGCGATGGTAGGTATTTTATCTTGTGCCAGAGCTGATTATAAGCCATACAGAAAAACCATTCCAGATGCTATCAATTGTTTCATAATATGTATTTGTTTAGATATGTCTCAATTAAACCACCTGAATATATGTAAATTTTTGATGAATGGAATTAATAGATTTGGAACTAATCAATCGTCGCCTTACATTAGCGGGTGAAGTTAAATTTCATTCCATAAACCTCAGCTTTACCGGTATTTCCTCCAAGGATCATAAGTATGATTTTATGTTTCGGAGCATAAGCCCATGCCCGGTTTTGTCCCAACATATTATTCATTGACAATCCTTTTGGTGGTTCGATATTCATCTTGTACCAGCGGTTTTCCTCCACCTGGTAAGCCCAGAACCCGGATCCGGATTTAACTCCTGCAGGTGTACCTGCGGTAAGAAACACATCATCATCTGGCAGATAAACAGCTTCCCGTTTACAAACAGGAGGTCGTCCGCCTGTGCCTGAGTGAAAATCCGGTTCAATCTTCTCCCATTGACCTGTACTCAAAGGAAAACGCCAGAGCTCATCCTGGTTGGTACCGGCGCCGTGTAATATAAGTTGCTCACGGCGGGAATCGTAAACCAGGGCGGTCATCTCATAAAGGTTCTGCGGCCAGGGTCCTTTGCGGGTGAGTTTATCCCATTTCCGGTCAGCTACCTTTAGCTGATATACCGAGTTGTCCACCATAAGCTCGTCATTAAAGGTGGTCAGATCGGCCCGATTCTTATTATTAAGGGCTCCCCAGTTGTAGTCCACTGCCATCACTCCGTGCGGGGTCTGAACCAGCAGATCAAGGCCGGGTAATCCACTGCAGATGATTTCCCACTTCTGATTCTCCTCACGATAAACCCAGGTGGGCCACTTAGTATAACGTGAAGCGGTAAAGTCGTCTTTCGTTACGGGTACTGATTTTTTCATCTCAATTTTCTTCAACGGTTCAGGGTCATAGTCACCAGTAAGGTAAATAGTCCTGGTATTTATTATTTTTTTACTCACCGGATCGTAGGCATATATCTTGCGCCCATGACGAATCCATGGGCTACCACTGAATGTTACACCTCCGGGATTGATCCCTTTGTCCCACGCACGCTCGGGATATTCAGCTATGATAGGACTTGATTCCCAGGTGTTTTGCTCCACATCATAAAAGTCATAGTCACTGCCCCCATAACCGCAGTGTCCTCCACCCCAATAGATAATCCTGCCTCTATCGCTATCAAAAGCACATGAACCCCAGGTACGAACCGGAGCTACCCGGCCTGGGTTTTCAAAGAGGACCCAACTGTTATATTCCATATTGCGGATGCGTGTCATCTGCTCCCGATGACGAATAGTATCCGGCCCTGTACCTTCAATAGCCTGTTTTACAGGTCGCTTCAGAAGCTCGTGTTCCGGATCCGGAGACACAGTTTCATCAACCATACTTTGCTCTTCTATCAGGTATGCATAAGTGGTACGTACAGGATATATCTCATTGCAGCTGTGGGTATCTCCCTCTAATTTTTCCGAGGTCGTAAGCAAAATAATCCTGGCATCAGGCATGATATCCGCAGTGATGTACCAACCGGCCGGTACCTGACCCCGCAATTTGTGCCATGAATCAGTTGCAATATCATAAGCCCACATATCAGTAAGCTCATTCTGGTTATAGCCGCCCCCTATTATCACCCATCCGGTTACGGGATCATAAACAGTGAAATGTCCGGCACGAGCCTCAGGTACTTCCTCGGCTTTACTCTTCCGCCAGGTATCTCCCTTAAGATCAAATATCCATGTATCCGCCCGAAAGAGGCTCTGACCATCGCCACCAAATACAACCATGACGTTGTTCCGAGAATCATAAACCATGCGGGAACACATACGTGGCGGTGGATTATCGCCGGTATCCATCGGTGCCCAGGTACCGACTTCGCAGTTATATTCCCAGGTACCGGTATAACCCACGGCACGACCATCAGAATCAGGTTCCGCTACATGCCCTCCACCAAAAAGGATGATTCGATCACCAAAGGGATCATAACACAACGAACCAAACGATACAGGGGGCGGAGTCCGATTACCATCAATAGTCAGCCAAATACGTTCTTCTACCTTGTAGGCAAAAGTCCTCCCTCCTGTAAAATATACCATCTGACGCCGTTTACTGTCATAGGTAACCTGATCCCCCGCAATGTTCAGATCAGGCCGGACCACTCCTTCGCGCTCCCTGAGCTGAGGACGATAATAACCAGGTGTTATTCCCATGTATGAATTCACCATATGCATTGGCGGCAAGTTTTTGCTCCACATCTCCACCTTGCTGTGCGGTAAGTGGTTTTCCCAAGAACCTGTAACAGGATTGAAGGCAACAATATCATATTCCTTGTTATCAGACCAAGGTTCTTCAGGATTGCCATAATATTCCGTATAGAATCCGTGAAATCCCCAAAGCAGAAAACGGTTTATATCCGGCACATAGCGAAAAGAGCTGAACCTTCGTGCACCCTGATCCTCCCGTAAAATTCGATTCCACTTATTGGGTGTAAGTTCCATCCCAAAATCTCCCTGAGAATGGGTAAATTGTGCAGCATATATTTTCGAGCCATTGCCCATCGTTAAAAAACCACCAAATCCAACAGCAGATGTCTTTATAAATTGCCTGCGTTTTACTTGTTTCTTCATAATTGAATTATTAATTTTTAATTTTGAAGATAATGATAGCCAGAGGCTGAGCCACCGCGATATCAATATCGAAGTAATTTTAACCATATGATGCAGAGCGCATAGAAATTAAACCCAATCTCTCGACCACCGACCGCGTGTGCTAAAGCTATAGCGGTGGTGCAAGCAAACGCGAAGGACGATTAAATCAATAATCAATCCTCCAGACGCTCCTCTTCTAAACCGGTAACCGGCACATTATGGCTTTTGGCATATTCATTTATCCTCTCATTGAGCC
>CAZNEV010000109.1:0-13144 GCA_964572085.1 uncultured Maribellus sp.
ATACGGATTTTGCCTTGGAAAATGACCTGTTGCATTATAGAAAAATCAAAGAAGGAAATGGTACAACATTTTATGGAACAAAGGGCTGGATTTCATTAAGCAGATCGTCAGCACAATCGAACATACCTGAAATTGATAAAAAATTGAATAATTACCCTAAAACCGATAGGGGGGCAATTATAAGTGATGAAAACACCATGGGCCAATATTTTGTGGATGTTGTAACAAACAAAATCCCGGAAATTTGCCCGTTAGATGACGCGATTCTTTCCGATTGCGTTAGTCACATGGGAAACATTGCCATTCGCACAGAACGGAAGATTACCTGGAACCCGGTAAAAGGTGAGGTAGTAGAAGATCCGGAAGCAAATAAATGGTTTGTACGTGATATGAGAGAACCATATACTGTTTAAAGAAACAATGACATTTAAAGGTTTAAAAGTCATTGTAATCTATAAACTCTATCTGGTTATTTTCTTTCATGGAAATTTGAATGACTTATCCATTTTTAAATTGTAAAGGCCTTTTTGGGCTGCTACTTGTTGGTGGAATTGGTTGTGTTGGGCATTATTTGCTGGAACTTACGGGTGGCGAAAAACCCGTCGATCAAGTTCTGGGCGGAATGTCGCATACGCATATTCCGGTCCAAAAGGCCCTTGCCAATATCCCGCAGTAAATGAAAGTGGCATATCACCCTTGCGGCCTGTGGGAAAACCGTGCCTAAAGCGTTATTGATACCCTTGCCCATATCGTGGACACAACACAGGGGGGCACCAAACAGTTGCAACACTTTCCGGAAGGCCTTTTTCAGGCCTGCCTGGTTCTCGCTTGCCATTTTCTGGCTGTAGGGCACAAAGCCACTGTTCCCGTCTATGCACGTCAGCAAATGGGGGGCACGGCCTTCACAGGTCGAATCGACATATAAGGTGTAGCCGCCCTGGCCCTCCAGGTAGTTGCTGATGATACCCGCGTGCAGGTAGTGGAACCGGCCCAGGTAATGAAGGAAAGTATATGCCATCCTCCTTACCTGGGTATCCGATATGGCGATGTCGCAGTCATCCTTGAAAAATTGGCTTATCCCGCTTATTTGTTTCTTTTCTTTGTACCGCATCAGGCCAACTTGCACCAGGCAGGAATAAGAATAGTTGCTGCCTTTTTTCACCAACATGGGCAACTCTTCTGAACCGTGCCATGTATGGCAAGACCGGCATTGTTTCACGTGTTCTTTTACTTTCACATTGCCATAATTAGCAATGAAAACAGACCGCGTTTTGACTTTCTTTACCACCAGGGGGCCGCAGCAGGAAGGGCAATGAACATCCTCACAAATAAAATGCAGGTTTGGCAAGCCCGGTATGATCGATGACAAACTGTAACGCTCACGTATCCCGGACAGAATCCCTGACAAACAATGCAAGGCGTCTATTTGAATAGAGTTTTTTTTAGACCGTAATGAGATATAACAGCCTCTACATCGGAGATATCTACCGTTAATTGCCTGTTGCCTGTCTTCAACCTGCGGAGCACCTCGCCCGGGTCGCCTCTTTCAGATGAGATAATCGCTACCAGTATGGCGATAATGGTATCCTTTTCCGGCAAAGCATCCTTTTGACCTTTAACAAGAGCTTGTATTATTGATTGACGTGCTTCCCTTTGAGACACGTAGAGCGTTGAATCAGCGCTATAATAAACATATTCTTTCCCCAGCCTTTCCCGTGCTATCAACTGCTTTCCGGACTGTACCCGAAGCGAATCGCTCACTTTCACATGCAGTACGGTAGCCAGTTCTTTAGCGGTATAACCCGCCTTGCTGTTGTCAACCAGCACCCTGCACGTGGTGGACAGGCTCCCGTGGCGGGAAAACAGCACCCCTTGCCATGCCCATATACCAAACTTATCGAAATCTGCAAAGCTTGATAAAGTATAGAACCTGGAGTTGTGGTTATAGGAAACCAATAACCCCGTTTGATGTATCCGGCGGCGTAATGTCGCTTCGCTGCAACTGCATAAAGAAAACATATGCTCAAATGTACGTATTTTGTTTCCAGCCGTGTAGCATCCAAGGATGTTTTTTGTCAAGGTGTCGTCTTTCATTTGATTAAGTATAGGTTATAAATGGCAACATTAATGATTTGAATCTATACTTTGTCATATTTTAATCCCAAAATGTCAAAGAACTGGCAAAAAAAGTGCTAAAGACACGGAAAATTACTTATTTTGCATGAAAATCGAATATCGTCCGATTGTAAACCATTATAGGTTAATGCGTTTACCGAATTTGGCGGTCATAGCAATTTTTTCTGTTTGGCGGTTTTAACGCGAATATTTTTTCCAAACAAGAATTTTATTCAAATAGACCACTGACGCAAACTTTAAAATTAACACGTTTTTAAACAGGGCTCATGAATACCTCCAAAAACAAACCGGGAATCCGCTTTAAAGTTACCGAAGCTACCGAATTAATGCAGTTTTTGATCGCACAAATGCCGCACAAAAGCCGCAACAACATCAAATCATTGTTGGCACGAAAGCAGGTTTTTGTAGATGGCCAGATGGAGAAACAGTTCAACCATCCACTTGTAAGCGGGCAGATGGTGGAAATTAGCCCTACCCGAATGAGTGGCGAACAGAAATTCAAAGAATACACCATAGTTTTTGAGGACGACGATATTGTTGTAATCGAAAAGCAGGCGGGATTGTTATCTATTGCCACCAAAAACGAAAAGCGCGCCACTGCTTATAGCTTGCTCAGTAATCATGTAAAAAAAGCAAACAAGAAGAATAAGATTTTCATTGTTCACCGCCTCGATCGCGAAACTTCGGGCCTGATGCTGTTTGCCAAAAACGAAGCGGTGAAACACAAGCTGCAAGAAACCTGGAACGATACGGTTTTGGAGCGTACCTACATTGCCGTAGTGGAAGGGAACCTCGAAAAACCGGAAGGAACCATCGTCTCCTATCTTTCGGAAGACAAAGTATTCCGGATGCACTCGTCGCAAAACCCGTCGAAAGGCGACAAGGCAGTTACCCATTATTCGGTGCTGAAAAAAAATAATGCTTATTCATTGCTGAAAGTGAATTTGGAAACCGGGCGAAAAAACCAAATCCGGGTGCACATGCAGGACATCGGGCACAGCATCATCGGCGATAAAAAATACGGAGCGACGCATAGTCCAATTAAACGCTTGGGTTTGCACGCCCAGCAACTTTCATTTGCACATCCCGTTACCGGGCAAAAACTGAATTTCGAAACGAAAATACCAAAGGTATTTCAGACCGTTGTGTAGCACAATATCGGTGCATGCCAGCACCGGAGCATGCTATGATGTTTGTAAAAAGAACCGTTCTTTCTCAACTGTGAAGAGAAAGAACGGTTCTTTTTATATCCGATTCAGTAAACGCTATTATTACCACGGAACTCTTTGCGACCGATAATAATTAATCCCTAAGGCATCAAAACGTTTTCCGTGTTGTGCTAAACGCTGTTTGTAATCCTCCCAGTTTCTATCGGCAGTTGCTGTCCAGCCAATTTCGGCATAACCGGGCAAACGCGGAAAAACCAGGTATTCCGCTTCGTGAATGTTGCTGACTGTCTCCGTCCACAACGGAGCCTCAATACCAATTATTTGATCTTTGGTGATCCCGGGAACTTGTTCCAGCGGATCCCAGTTGTAGCCTTCGTCCACTTCTATGTAGGCTGCCCAATGCAGGCCGAAAGTGGAAGTTGAATCGTACTGCATATCTAAGTAGGCCTTTTTTGCAGGGGAGATTAGCACTTTAGCCCCTTTTTCAAGTCCCATGGTAGTATTCTTTACATCGGCCCAAAATTGTACGGCGGCATTTTCTACTAAGGTGGCATTAGCAATTTCATCCCAACCCAGCACTTTTTTACCGTATTTAACCACAATTTTCTGCACGCGTTCCACAAAAGGGATGTAATCTTCGAGCGGGGTAACGTGTGATTCGTCGCCGCCAATGTGAATGTATTCGCCGGGTGTAAGGGCAGCCAGTTCGCGGATCACATCATCGATAAATTGGTAGGTAATTTCCTTGTCGGTGCAAAGGGTGCTGAACCCCACCTCTATTCCACTATACAGCTCGCGGGCTTTGCCGTCGCAGCTGAGTTCGGGGTAGGAGGCCAAAGCGGCGTTGGTGTGCCCCGGCATATCGATTTCCGGAATGATGGTGACATTACGGTCTTGCGCGTATTTCACCAGTTCGCTGTATTCGGCCTGAGTGTAGAAACCGCCGGGACCGCCGCCAACTTCACTACTGCCGCCAATCTCGGTGAGTTTTGGCCACGATTTAATTTCGATGCGCCACCCCTGATCATCAGAAAGATGGAAATGCAACACATTCATTTTGTACATGGCCAAATAGTCGATGTATTGTTTCACTTCTTCCACCGTGAAAAAATGGCGGGCTACGTCGAGCATCGATCCACGGTAGCCATATTGCGGATAATCGCGGATTTCGCCCGTGGCAATTTTTAAAGTTCCGGCTGACTCGCTTTTTACGGGCAAAGTTTGCAGTAAAGTGTGTATGCCGTTGATAATGCCCGACGGTTGGTTAGCCAAAATAGTAATAATTTTCTTGTCGATTTTTAAGGTATAACCTTCGTTTCCCAGTTCATCGTCGTTGGCGGAAAGCTGCAGTACAATTCCATTGCCGCTTTCGGCAGTTTGAACGGCAGGTTTGAAGCCTGCGATTCCTTCGATTTTAGCGGAAAGGTATTCGGCGGAAGTTGCCAATTCCTGCGATGCGGAAATAAGGATTGCATTACCCAGCTCAAATGATTTCTCCGAGGCGGTAACCGAAACAGGCTTGGGTATAAAACTGGTTTTGTTAAGATCCGTAGGTGCTTCGTTGGTGCAGGATAGTGTGAACATTGAAACAATAACTAAGCTTGTTACAAATAAAACTGTATTCTTCATGATTGAACATTTTAATTTCGCACAAAAGTACCCAAACCTTATACATGATTGTATGTTATAAGGTTGCAAAGGATTTCGCTGTCAGAAACAATCTTTTAATGGATTTGTTGTTTAGTGTATTATCAGAAAACTTTGAAAACAGTATTTATTTGCTTTTTACTCAACAGCAACTAATCCAATTCGACGGTTAAATCCGGCTTAAGAAAATCGGATGAACTTGATAAATGCTTAAAAAAATTGCAATAATGATGAATACGACGGTAATCATGATTAATAATTTCCTCTTTTTTACGATATGGGAAGAGGTTTTACGATTTGAGCATTAATTCAATTCGATAATCCATAGCTTTAACCTTGCAATTCTAAAACTTTAGAGATGAAAACAAAAACCAGAATTCCATTTGCATTTATTCTGCTTGCTTTTGCAATGTTTGCATTAAACGGATTTTCCATTAATCCTGATATTTCCAGTTATCTAATTAACCTTTCGGAAGGCACAGAAGGGCCGGGATACGATGACTGGGTACCTGAAATGGAAATTTCGGGCAATACCATACATGTGGTTTGGACTCAATGGGTAGCCCACGGAGAGGCTCACCTTTATTATTGCCGCTCTACCGATTTGGGTGAAAACTGGGAAACACCAAGGCAAATAATGAAATTTAAAGGCGGATCCTATGGAACACAGGTGGAAAGCAGACGACTGGCAGTTGACGGTGATATGGTACATATTTGTACTGCTGATTATGACTATGGTGCCGGAGGTATCGGCACGGTTCATTATTTCCGCTCACAAAATGGTGGTGCCTCATTTGAAAGTGAAAAGATTATTGCTAAAACATCTGGTGGTTATAAAGCAATTGGTAATGTTTTTGTTAAGGCATCTAAAGGAAAAGTTGTTGTAGCTTACAGGGGAACCGGAGATAAAAAAGGAACCTGGGCTATGTTCTCATCCAACGGTGGAACATCCTTTGCCGACACAAAAATTTCTGATGAAAGTGATTATGTTGCAGATTTATATTTTGATGGGGGGCAAATAATTGTGCTTCATGGTTATTTTACTACTTCGTACGGCTACATTGTTTTAGGTAAAGTATGGATTTCAACTTCTGAAAATGGAACTAATTTTACTACCAATAAAATATCGCATACTTATATTGACCAATACGATAAAGAGAGGGAACGATGCTACGTTGTACATGGCTATCACTACTCTTCAAAAATTGCCCGTTCAGGAAATAATATTCATGTTGTATTCACCGGATATAAAGAAGGAGATGTGTGGACTACATTTTATGCCCGTTCTGGCAATGGAGGGGACTCTTTTGAAACGGCTAAGGACATAGGCTCACTTTTTCCTGAAAATTTACAAAATAACAGTGAAACGGTGGCTGCCAAAAATGGAAATGTGTATTTGCTTGCTGCAACCACCTATCCAACAAACAACAACTCGGGCAACCGATTTTATTTAGCCTGTTCTCATGATAACGGCACCACTTTTTCAGAACCCCGCAGAATAATGAACCCCGATGTTGCCCATGTGGGAAAAGCTTCTCTGCCGGCCATTGTAATAGACCCAACGGACGAAAGCGGAAAAACACTCTACTTAACCGGCAACTTTCTTTTCTCCACCAAATCGGTTGACGGCGGCGAAACTTTTTCGGGTAGTACATCGTTGGCGCCATTCCTGAAAAGTAATATTATTAATATGTCACACAATTTCATGAATTCATTTATGCAAATAGATGCCCAGGGTGGAATGCACTGGGTTACACAAGCTGAATGGAGAAGTGGAAAGGACAAGGATATTTTTTACCGGAATGTGAAAGCTCAGTCCGAACCGGGAACCGTAAACAAGGCTTTTTATGTTGATAATCCTGCCAAAAGCTACGAAACAGACCTGGTAGTTGTTCCTAATTCCGAAACTATTCAGTTCGACTCGGCCATGACAGCCGAAGTGTGGGTGAAATTCGAACCGGAAACGGAAGCCAATTTCAGTATTTTGGCCAAGGTTGATGGTTATGACGGTTATGATAACAGACCTGAAGGATTTCATTTGGGATTCAGACAAAACAAAGGTGCACTAACTGTAAATGCCGGCATACAAACAGACAAGGATGCTCCGGTAAACTGGGGCGAAATTGATTTGAACGACAATTTGTGGCATCATATTGCATTTACCTTCGATTCAAACGGGGGGTTAAATAATTTCAAGTTGTATGTTAATGGTCTGCTTCACCAGCAAAAAACAGTTCCCGGAGTCATTGTAAAAGGAGAAGGAATGTTGATGCTGGGCGCACGGAATATGGGCAATGGACAGTTTTACGATGCCAAATACACTATGGATGATGTGCGCTTATGGAACCGCGCCCTAACTCAGGAGGAGTTACTTGCTAACCAGACCAAACAACTGACCGGTGATGAAGATGGCCTGGCACTGTTTCTCAATTTCGATGATACGTTTAAAGACATTTCCGGGAACGGAAACGATGGTATTCCGGTGTATAACGGCACTTTGCATCCATCTGATTTTGACCCGCCGCTGCCTGCATTTGAAGTGTACCAACAAAGTAATGAGGTTTCTTTAAATAATAAAACAAAAAATGCCACTTCCTGGCTCTGGGATTTTGGGGATGGCAATACTTCCGAACAGGGAAACCCGAAACATGGATATTCCACTCCGGGCGAATATTCCATTTCACTGTTGGCAAAAAACGCAAACAGTGTTACAGGAGTTTCCGGCCATGTTACCATTGAAGGACTCAACAAAGTAGAGCCCACTAAAGCAGGAGATGCGGGTTTTGTTACTGTGGTAGTTTTTGGCGGTGGACTAACTTCTGAAGGCAGCTCCTTTTTGCTTCGGAAAGATGGTGCAGAAATATCGGGAGCTGATCTTTATTCACCTGCTGCCAACCAGTTGGCTGGAAGATTTTTAATGAATGGAGCAGAACTGGGAGAATACGATGTGGTTTTTCGAAAAAATGATAAAGAACTTATTCTTGAGGATGCATTTTCAGTAGTTGAAGCTACCGTGCCTGAACCATGGGTTTCAATAACCGGGCGAGGGATGACTTTGTTGAATATGTGGCAAACCTATACCATTAATTATGGAAACAAAGGCAATGTTGATGCACTGGGAGTGCCTTTGAACATTGTAATTAGCGATCTTCCGGGCCTGGACGTTGTGTTTCTTGATTTCAGGGTTGAGGCCAGTGAGTATATGAAAACGCATACTCCCGAGATAGTAGAACTTATGGATACACTCTACCATGTAGTGGAAAATTATTTTGAACCAGGGCATAATGCACGGTTTTATCCCCTATTTGTGCCTGTTTTAGAAGCAAACAGTTCCCAGAGTATTCGCATCAGGGTTAAAAGTCCTGAGAATTTTTTCATGGAAGCATGGACAAATGATCCTTTCTTTGAACTTGTTGACCCGGAAATAAAAAGTGCTTCGTCCAACCAGGACGATTGGCCCGATGACAAAACCAAGCTGAATGCCTGCATTGCTCTTTCGGCTGCGAATGCAGCATCTTCTGTAGCCATGGATGCGCTGGGCATGGTGCTTCCGGTTGATTGTGTGTACGACTTCTCAACTTTGGTGTTTAATCCGTGGGATGCAGCAAAACCGAAATTGAATGAACCTTCAGTATTGGATAACTGGGGTTACTCCCTTGCCTCTGCTGCTTTTAGTTGCATTGGTGACCTGAGTCCTATTAAGGCCATTAAAATAGGCATTAAAATCACCTCGATTGTCAACAACATGTATCAGGGGTATATGGCGCACCAGGATTGTCTGAATTCCTTCGACCCGCGTTATAAAAATAAAAAACGCGTTGTTGCAGTATCCTCCTTCGACCCCAACGAGATGGTGGGGCCATCGGGCTTCGGAGAACAGAATTTTATTCCCAAATACAGTATGATGCCCTATACCATTTTGTTCGAAAACAAGAGCGAAGCCACTGCCCCTGCACATATTGTAAGCATAATGGATACACTTGACCTGTCGGTATTCGATATTTCTGAATTCGGGTTCAGTTCCTTCGGCTGGAGCGATACTATTTTCTCTCCTCCCGGAAACAAGCTGAAAGAATTTTCGATGGATATTGATATGCGCCCCGATCTGGAACTGATCACCCGTGTTTCCGGCAAGCTGGATACACTAACAGGTGTGGTTAAATGGGAATTCCTTTCGCTCAACCCCGAAACCATGGACCTGGAAGAAGACCCGTTCCTCGGCTTTCTGCCACCCAACGTAAGCCCGCCAGAGGGCGATGGCTTTGTAAGTTTCTTTGTTGGGTTAAAAGAAGAACTGGGAACCAACGATGAAGTTCGTAACCAGGCCTCCATAGTATTCGATGCCAACCCACCAATTATTACCAACAACTACCTGAATACGCTTGACTTAGACGTACCCGAAAGTAAGGTTTACTCTCTGGGTGCAAGATTAGAAAACCATTTCATGGTGGAATGGACCGGTTCCGACAAAGGTTCGGGTATTCAGCATTATTCAATATATGTGCTTGAAAACGACACGCTTCTGTATCCCTGGATAATGAACACAACAGCTTTGTCAGCACCTTTTGAAGAAGGGCAAATAGGAAGCAACTATAAATTTTACAGCATCGCCACCGACAACATCGGGCTGATTGAAAATGCACCGAACGATTATGACGCGGCAACAACCATTACGGTTGATGTTGAAGAATTTGAGCGTGTGAAGGAAAAACTTACGGTTTGGCCCAATCCGGCGAAAGACAATCTACAGGTGAGCTTCAATAACGCACCCTGCGGAGTGTATGTGGTTGAACTGGTAGCTGCAAACGGCACACTAAAACATTCGCAAATCTATACTGATTTAGAATTGCAAAATGGTGCAAATATATCAGTTTTGGATTGCACATCAGGACAATACGTGTTGCGCATCGTTTATGGCAACAAAACCGAAACCCGGAAAATTATTGTACAGAAATAGAACGGCAAACTGATTTGAGCTCAAAATGGCGCGGATTTCCTCCGAAGTAGAAACTCAATGTGAAAACCGATATAACCTTGCTTCAATCGTTATCAAGTCTTCAAAGTTTAATTGAAAGTTCAAGGTGTCCACCAAGTCCGGTTTCTACAATTCTTTGAAGTGTCGAAATACGAACTTCTTTAAGGTTATTTTCAGTCTTGGAAATGTACCCTTTGTTTGTTCCGCATTTTTCAGCGAGTTCTTCTTGTGTCATACCTTTTTCAAGTCGAGCCTGTTGTATCATAAAGCCAAGTTTAAATGATTCATAACCATTCTCAAACTTGTCCCTTTTAGCAGTTCCTTTCTTTCCATATTGTTCATCAACAAATTGGTCAAGAGTCATTGAATTATTTTTCTGTTTCATATTCATTTTGCGAATCGTAAGGGCTATTTTAAAAACTTGCTTAAATTGATCTTGTAATTTGTGATAAGTAACGACGGTAAATTGCAATGCTCGATGTTCAGTAAATTACACATTTCTGGAAGTTTCTTAAAAAGTTTTCCGTCATTATCTGTTCTTGTTTCTTCAGTAACTAACATCAATTTATCAAGATTTAATCCACCTTTATTTGAAAGGCAAAACAACAATAATTTAGCGTCAGCATCCTCAAGGAATGCTTGCTTTCTGTTTTCAAACTCAATTTCATTTAATGTGTTTTTTCGGGCAACATAACAAAGTCTATTTTCCAAATCTCGAAGAAAACTTGCTTCGGGTAATAAGATGTCTGTTTTTATTTGATTTTTCTTATCTTCAATAAATTCAAGACTTTTAGTAATAATTCCTTTTGCATTTCTTTTAGATTCTATTGAAACTTTGTCAAATGGTATGTAGTAACGTACCAAAGCCATTAAGGAACTTGTATCTATTACTATTTTCATTTGAGATATTTATCAATGTTTTCAGGTTTAACCTTAAGCCGCCTGCAAAATTCTGATTCACCAATTATACCTTCTATAAATGCTGATTGTATGGTATTTACATATAGAGGTGAAAAAATAGGTTTTGCCGCCCTTGCAGTTGTTGCTCTGCCTTCTTGCTTATCCAATTCCCTTTGTTTGCTTAGCTTTTCTTCATTCTCTCTATATTTTTTTTCAAACTCGGTTTTTACAGTTTGATAGTCACTGTATGAAATTTTATCTTCAATTCTTAGCCGGGTATATAGAGCGAATTGGCTTAAATTTGTCTTGTCTGAAATGGTTTTAATTAAATCATGCTGATAGTCATTTTTTGAAGATGCTTTTTCAAGATTAAAAATTTCTACATCAAGTTTTCCAATTAAAAAGTAATATGCAAAATCATTACACCATTTTTCAACTTTGTCAAGACTTTCATATGCAGAATAATCATCTCCAATTTTTTCATCAATTTCTTCGAAGTCTAGCAAATAGTGTCCAAGTTCATGAATTAGCGTAAATATTTCTCGCCTATACGATTTTTGTCTTTTTAATACAATAACATTGGGCGAAAGATAAAATCCGTTAATGTTAGCTTTCTCTTTTTTATTCCAGGTTTCAATGAATTCAAACACTAAAATATTTTGTTTGGCTAATTCGCAAATTAATGATTTTAAAAATGTTCTTCTATCACTACTAAATCTTGGGTAAAGTTTTTTGCGAATTTCTTCCGCAACTTTTTTTGGGTTGCCTTTTATTGTATAAAAAGGAAGCTTACGTTCGGTTTTGAAATCGGTTAATTTTGATAATGCTGAAAACGCTATTTTTTCTTCCTCAAATTTTGTAACGATTTGCTTCGCACCAAAACTTAATTCAGCATTAAATTTATCTTTTCTAAAAAAAATACTTTCTTCTTTGGATGCCAGGATATCTTTAGGGTCGACATAATAGCTTAATCCTTTGTTAAAAAGTTCATCTATTTTCTTTAGAATACTAATTTTTATTTGGTAACCAAAAACTTCATTTTCCGAAATTATTTTTTTTCTACTTTGGTTTAAAACAGACAATAACTCTTTCTTTGAGAGCTTATAAAGCTTCAAAAGATGATTTAACCGACTGATATTAATACTTATAGTTGTCAAGGTATTTTTTTTCGTTACACAACAAATATACTCTTTTTAAATAATTGGGTTAATCATTCTCTTGATGAAATATCCAATCTCGATTACCATCCTATTCCCCTTTTCACGTACTCTTGACTCTGAGCCAATTTGTTTATTCAGATTCTCTTTTTTACTCCACACTGCCAGCGTCCGACTCCGCTATCGCCGCAGTCTGGCAGCCGAATTGGCGGTGTTACAACGGAGAACTATGGTTATCAAGTATTCAAAGTTTGATTGAAAGTTCAAGGTGTCCACCAAGTCCGGTTTCTACAATTTTTTGAAGTGTCGAAATACGAACTTCTTTAAGGTTATTTTCAATCTTGGAAATGTATCCTTTGTTTGTTCCGCATTTTTCAGCGAGTTCTTCTTGTGTCAAGCCTTTTTCAAGTCGAGCCTGTTGTATCATAAAGCCAAGTTTAAATTATTTTTCTGTTTCATATTAAACAAATTTATGCGTTTTACTCCGCTTCGATTTTAAGCAAATGAATCGGTCGCGAGCAAACGTATAGAAAACTTAGTCGGGTTTTTTGTCTTGAAGTTTCTTATTAAACCGAAATGAATTATTAAAACTTGCAAAATTTACTAGTTTTGATAACCTAAAGGCTCTATAACGGCCAGTGTGGGTAATTAAAGAACTTCTTCAATGCCGACGGGCATGAAATGATTCTAGTAAAAGATGTGTAGCAATGAAAAAAATGCCGAAGGCATGATAGGATAATACCACCGCTTCGCGGTTTTGAACTCGTAAAAACACACATTCTATAATCATCCCAACCCTTCGGGTTTAAAGAATTTACATTTTGAGATTACCCATACAAAACATTAAAGAACCAATCTAAATGTCCCCCTGCGAAGTTTAGTTTTTAAAAACAACAATGGTTTATCCGCCATTTAGGCAATTAATGTGCTATTTGTGCAATTATTGAGCAATTCATTTTAATTGATAAAAAGCCCCTGTTCCTTTAATATCACTCCCAACAAGAATATCTCTCTGAACCAGAAATCCAAGGTTATTACTTGCAGTATTTCTCGAACAATTGTTTAATTTTTGGTATTCACTATTGGTAATCTCACCTTTTTCTTTTACAACGGATTTTACTTACACAACCTTCTGTCTGTCAGCCCGAAGCTTCATATTT
>CAZNEV010000110.1:0-5361 GCA_964572085.1 uncultured Maribellus sp.
TAAGGTTAAAATCAACAAACCACTTTGCATAATCTTTTTCTGCACATAACCCAAGTTATGGAAAGCTTTCCATAACTTGGGCCGGAAAAACTGGTTGTTCTGCGGCAACCATGAGTCGGCCGAAAATGCAGCCATCATCTATTCTATGCTGGGCTGCTGTAAAGCACACGGGGTGAACTTCCGTGACTGGCTGGTTTTCTTTCTGAACAACATCCACCAATACGATGACGATTATAGTAAAGATCTGGCCGAGTTGCTACCTCACAATTTTAAATTGCAAAACCAAAACAAGTAATATTGCCGTCTCCTAAGCCTATCAAAGTTCTCCGAATGTATTGGAGAAACTCTCATAGCAGAATGCTCTTTTTACTTGAAACAATACGGAGTTTACCGAATGCTTACTTTAAATCCTTATTAAAAGCTGGATGATTTTTAAGAATTTGGGCAAGGCGGGATTTGTAGCCCGGTGTTAATTCCGCCTCGGCATCTCTTAAAGGTTTAAGATAAGTTGCACGCAAAAGGTCTTTTGCTTCTCCATCCATTGATGAGCCTTCACTATCGGCACCGGCTCTAAGATTAACAATTACCCTATTATCTTTATTTTCAGCAGTTAACCATACTTTTAATTCATATTCGCCTTTATCGTTAAAACCAATCCACTCCAAAAAATTTGCTGCTTCTTTTGATTTAAAATCTTTAAAAATTGCTTCAATTTTTAATTTTTTAGCCCTGTTATTTTCGTTACTACCGGCAGCCTTATGAAAATCGTAAATATCTAAGGCAATATATTCCCTACTTTGTGTAAGTAAAAGATGCTTAATGGCATCAATAATTGCAGTTTTACCGCTATCATTTTCGCCAATTAGTAAATTTACACCGGGTTTAAAATTTATTTCAAGTCCAGGGTTTAAATCTGAGATTTCATCCCCATCTTTTGTGGCGTATTTCCTAAAATTCCAAAGCCTTAATTTAGCTAAATACATAATTATTTTTCTAAAGATTTTTTAATAATAGCAACTTCCTCCACACGATTCATAGCCTCTAAATTTTTACGTACCGGTGATTCCTTATCGTAGAGCTTATTGAAAATTTTGGTGATGATTTTCATTTTCTCCTCATCCTCCATTTCATCTTCTATCTCCGGCAAATCATTCAGGTATTTTAAAATATCACAACCGGCTTGCTTGATTTCGTTTTCAAAATAAAGTTCATACACCATGCCGTCAATGAGTTGCTCGAAATAGAAACTCATAGTGTCGGTGGGTTGAGATTTGAGGAAGAGTATGTAATCAACAATGACTTCAAAAAATTTCATGTTTTTCGAAATCGCTATTGGCAATTCCTCAATTGTTGCTTTTTTCAATGTGAAAGCACCCCCTGCAGTCATTACTCCAATAAATTTGAAATAATATTCCATGAGTTTGCTGTTAAAAACTGCCAGAATATACTTTAATGGAATAATCTTTGAAACAAGGAAAAATCCGCCACTGGTTAAATAATATTTATTTGTATCAAGAGTGAATCCCCATTTGTCAGCAGTTAAAGGCCATACTATTTTATTATTTTCAAATAGTGGGTAATATGAAGCAGCACATCTTTGAAGACTATACCATTCATATCGAATACCTGTTTCTTCTTTATTTCTTTGATTTAGTTTTTCATAATAACTCTTTAAGTGTGAATAAATATCCGAATAATCTTCTTTCAGCTTTTCTTCTGCTAATTCTGAAGCTCCTTTTATATTCTTATTTTCATGTAGAGGAAAATGCCATGGTATAAAAAGCAATTTGGAGTCACTTTTTAATGGCATAAATCTCTTAATCTCTCGTCCTTTAATTAATGGTTTTAATAAATGTGTATTTTCAAATTTTATATCATTGGGCAAAACAAATGCTGGGTCATAACCTGTGGTTACACCTCTTTTAATATCAATACCCCCTATCACTTTAATCCTTTTTCCAATTCGCTCTATCCTATTTTTAATCTGTAACTCATTAGAATCTAAAAAGTTCCATTCCTTTTCATCAAACAGACTTTGTCTAAATTGCTTGCTTTGTTCAATTCGGCGATTGAATTCTGTTCTCCAATCTTTTTCTTTATAGAACTCAGCATAGTTGAAAAACTGCTCTTGGATAGGTTTAACTGATGAAATACTCAAAACAGCACTTGATACCAATACTTTTTCAAAAATTTCAACCTGTTCAAAATTTATTATTGAATTAATCTGATACTTTAACAAGTATTTTCTCAAAAATTTGCCATATCCTGTATTAAAGAATTTATTTGTGGAAATGTATGACAGGTTTCCATGCGGATGCAGGATTTTTATTCCTTTTTCAAAAAAATAAACGCTTAAGTCAGAAGAACCAGAATATACATCATATATCTGTTTTAAAATAAATGCAATGTGTTTTAATTTTTTATGTTCCACATACGGCGGATTTCCAATCACCACATCAAAGCCACCCTTTTCATTAAAGACTTCATGGAAGTATAGCTTAAAATCAAAATCAATATCATACCTAGCAAATTCGGAAGCAGAGGCAAGCAGTTGTTTTATCTTGCCATCAATGATTTCTTTTTGTTCTTGCTTTTTCTCTTTGTCGGTAATAGTGTAATAGTTTTTAGTCAGTTTTCCAATTTCACTTTCTAAATCCCCATTTCTAATTGAACCATCAGGCATATTTATCAGTGAATTACCTTTCACAATTTTATATTCCAGGTTAGGCAAAGGTTCAATGTTGTCAATGCGTTCTTCATCTACTACCATCGAAAGCCATAAACGGAGTTTTGCAATTTCCACTGCACCTGCATCAATGTCCACGCCATAAATGGAGTTTTGTATGGCGTTGGATTTAAAACGGTAAGCACTCCTCTCAGTGTGTGTCAAACTTCCAGTTTGAGGTTCATTGTGTGTCAAACTTCCAGTTTGAAAATCATCGTGTGCCGAACTTCCAATTTGGGAATCATTATTTCTTCTCAAGCTGGAAGCTTGAGACACTATGAAAGGCGTCAGTAATTTTCGGAGTTTTACAATTTCGTTCATAATGCCCACAGGGAAGGCACCGGAGCCCACAGCCGGGTCGCAGATTTTTATGTTTTTCAGGGCCTGGTCAATGGCATCGGCATGCTGTCGTATGCTATCCGGTATTTGTTGCTTATTTGCAGTTTGGCTGAGTTTACCCTCTTCAATGGCAATGTCTTTGTCAATAATATGCTCTCCGTAGTGAATAAAGGTTTCGAGGTCAGCTTTCCAGTCATCATGTTTGGATATTCTCAAGCTGGAGGCTTGAGACACTAAGTAATAAAGCAAACTTTGTTGTGCCATGTAATGTACAATTTCGCGAGGCGTGTAAAATGCGCCTTTGCTTTTGCGTTCGGTAACATCCAGCATCCGTTCAAACACTTTCCCCAGCATTTCGGGATCAATGGCAACTTCGGTTTCAAGCGGTTCGTCTTCTTTTACCGTAAAGTTGTACAGGTCGAATACATCCAGAATCCCCGTTCCTTCTTCATCGTGTCCCAAACTTCCAGTTTGGAAATTCAAGCTGGAAGCTTGAAACACTTTGGTGGAAAAAATTTTGTTCGGTATAAGAATATCGGTTTTTTGCCAATCATAAAATTCAATAGGGTCAAACAAACCACCGTTTAAAAAAGGGATGCGTGTTTTAAAGCGGTCGTAGTAATCGGTTACCCTTTTTTTGCTTAACGCATCATAAAACAAGTGCTCGAGGTAATCATTGAAAAAGTTTTCGCCCGGTTTCGTTTTATTAAAAAGGCTTCTCATAAAGTGCTTATCTCCTTCACCATATTTATCTTTCTCTTCAAGCCCCAGCCATCCTTTTTTTTGCAGAAAATAGAGAAAAACGATTTGCCCAAGCAGTTTTTTCGCAAAATTCAGTATGCTGATTTTTTTACTTTCAAACTCTTCTTTAACCGTTTTCTCTTTTTTTACAATTTTCTCAATCTCATCAACCAGATTAAACAGTAGGGTTTTGTATTTTTCGTAAAACTCATCAGAAACCGCTTCAATGCTAAAAGCATCTTCAATATCGGAAAGATAAGGTGCATGGTCATTTTTCAGCAAATCAATTAATTGCCGCTGTGCTGTGTGGCTTTTACCGGATTCGCCCACCATAAACGATGAGCGTTTGGCAGGAGTCAGTTCATCCTTTTTCTTTTCAAGACTATACTGCATTTTTACAAAAGAGAATCGCCATTCAAATGAATTGTCTGAATGAAACGCTACAAGTGCAGCATCTTTTCCCTTATCGTTCAAATACCAACGTACAAAATTTCGTTGTGTGCTCCGTGCATAATCAATGGAGTTGTCACGTTTAAGCTTTACAATCAATACATCAATCAAATTGCCCTCTTCATCTTCATATTTCCCTATTCGTTCATAGGAAGCAATAAAATCCTTAAATGCTTTTGGGATATTGTACCCAGTGCGCCTGAATTGTGCTGCTTGTAAGTTTTTCAGCAGGTTACGGGTGAAATAGCTGAATTTTTCTTTATCGAAAGGATTTTCAAAAACATCTGTAATGATGTTCTTTGCTTCGTACAGTTTCATTTTACCATTCTTTTAATTCTTTTTCAATGTATTGCTGCAGTATTTTGGTGTCTGGCAGTTTTAGCAAATATTGCTGCACAAAAAGGTTTTCATCCATACCGGCAGTGGCATACTTCACCAGGGCGTGGTCTTTTTCAGCAACCAGCAGAATGCCTATCGGTTGATTATCTTTCGGTTCGCAAACCTCCTTTTTATAAAAATTCAAATAGGTATTTAATTGACCGATATCGCCATGTTCAAATTTCCCGATTTTGAGGTCGATTAAAACGTGGCATTTTATAATACGGTGATAAAAAACCAAATCGATAAAGTAATAATTTTCGCCAATCAGAATTCGTTTTTGGCGGGCTTCGAAACAGAATCCATAACCCAGTTCAACAATAAATTGTTGCAGGTTATCGAGCAGGGCTGTTTCTAAATCCGATTCCTCAATGATTTCTTTTACTGGTAAATCAAGAAATTCAAAAGCATAGATGTTTTTTATGATGTCGGCACCTGCCTGTGGTTTTGTTTTTTGCTGAACCAGTTTTGCCAGTTTTTCAGGTTTTTTTGACAAACCGCTTCGTTCAAAATAGAGGCTGTTGATTTGCCTGCGCGTTTCACGAACACTCCAGCTTCCTTTTATGGTTTCAATTTCGTAAAAAGAACGTTTCAGGTCATCCTCAATTTTTATCAACTCAACAATATGTGAAAAGGATAGTTTGGCAACGATATTTTCGGGGGATATTGACAGTTTTTTTTGGTAATTGGGTTGCAGATTGCTTTCTTGTGACACTGTCCCAAGAATT
>CAZNEV010000110.1:5461-12839 GCA_964572085.1 uncultured Maribellus sp.
TTTTTTTTGGTAATTGGGTTGCAGATTGCTTTCTTGTGACACTGTCCCAAGAATTGATTCCGGTAGGTAGTGATTAAATTCTTGGGACACTGTCCCAAGAATTTGGGGGTAGATTTTATAAAACTGCCTGCAACGTGATAATTCCGGGGAGGTTAATCCTTGAATACTAATTTTTTCAGAGAGTTTGTTCAATAGCCCGGAGCCATATTCAGCCCTGTCTTTCCCATTTTGTTCAAATTCAACAATATAGTATCCAATCAACCAATTACGAATAGTCAGCATTTGATTCACCGCATTTATAGCCGATTTCTGCAATTGATTATGCAGTTGCTGTATAGTCGAAACGAGTTTATTAAAATTATTCATGACAATTTATTTTATCAGGTATTCTGACAATATCACTTCTTTTGGGATGCTCATAGAGACATCTTTTGCGGATGCGGTATGATTGAAAAACTGGTCAGGTAGATTTCGTTTAATGGCTGCAAGAATTTTCATTGGATTGCTTTCATCTTTAATTTCAGCAAAAATTCTTTTTGCCACTGTTTTTGGCATTCCTCCTTCATCCAGCATATCTCTTACTTTCGCCAGGTAATCATCATCCGTATCAGTAAAACCATCGTAACGTTTTATCTCTTTTGCATTAAGTATTTTTCTTATTCTGGTGGCATTATCCCGGCCACTTTTTTTCGTGGGTTCTTCTGTTTCCTCTTTTTCAAGCAAATCAAATTCAATTTGGGCTTTATTGCTTGCCAGTAAATCGTGAAAATCAGCATGTAACCTTTGACCAGGGGTTTTTACTGATGCCTCAAACAATCTTGCTGTAGTCAAAAAGTCAAGTTCTGAATTTTGGGACTCGCTCGCGAGATAAAACTTTTCCAGTTTTCCTTTTCGGAAATAGGTTACTAACGCATTCTCATCCAAATTGTAAGCAACATTGGCTTTTCTGGAAACTCTTGCCTTTCTTGGTAAGATTTTTATCAAAGCAAATAAATCCCTGTCATTATCCCGAATATCTTCAATTACCCTTAAATATTTTAATTCGCTTTCCTCACCATCCTCATCCCCGAGGATAAATTCTTTGGACGTCAGTTTACTGAAAAGCTCGAAGGATTTTATTTCTTCACCATCTGTAAGCAGTTTGGCATCATTACCCAACATTTCGATAAAATAATGGATTTTTGCAATAGCAGCTTCTTTCAATTTAATGATGTCGTTTGCTTCTTCTGTCGGGAAAAAATTATAAGTGTAAATTTTATTAAACGGTGTATCAACGCGGTTAATTCTACCGACCCGCTGAATCATCCTGGTCGGATTCCAAGGGATATCGTAGTTGATAACTACATTAGAACGATGCAGGTTAACTCCTTCTGATAGCACTTCTGTGGTAACAATAATCCGATATTCATCTTTTTTAATGCTGGCTTTTGCATCGAAATTTGAAATAACCGTTTTGAGTTCTTTTTCAGATGAACCCCCATGGTAAATCAGGACTTTGTCATTTAACCTTATTCTTAAATTTTCGGTAAGATATTCAGCTGTTTCTTTTGATTCAGTGAAAATGATAAGCTTACTTTTTTGCAATACTTTTTGTTCCTTTATTTTATCAATAAAACTATCAAGTTTCGGGTCATAATTTATATTCTTCCAGTAGCCATCAATTATTTTCAGTGTTTTTAAATCCGCTTCTATATCCGCTTTCAATTTAGGTGTGAAATCTTTCTTGCTGTATTCATCCGCTTTTTCATCATCTATTAATTTTTGTATCGCATCGTAATTCTCAGCTAAAAGCAAGTCCATTATTTTTTGCCAATGTTTCTTGCTTACATATACTTTGTCCTTATTATAAGCTGATAGAAAATCTTCATAAGATTTTATGAATCTGGCAAGTGTTTTCTTAAAAGCAAAGAAGCTGCTTTCCAGTCTTTTAATTAGCAGAATTTTCATAAATCCACCCATGTTTCGCTGACTGGTTTTCTCAAAATCAGAAAGTTCCTCCTTTAAATAAAGCAATGGAGTATATCTTGCATACTTGAATTGATTTTCATCTGTGATTAACGCGATTGTTTTCACGAAAATATCATTCAGAGTAGCATTAAGCTTGTAGAATATTGGTTCCGGTGGATTAACAATCGGAAATTTCAGGCCTTGATTTTTCAAGTCATCTTTAAAATAGGCATCAATTTCTTTTCGCGTTCTCCGCACCATAATATGTTTAAGAACTTTGTCCCTGATTTGTACTGCATTGTCTTTCACAATATCCATGTAAGTGTCGTAATCGTCTTTTCGGTCGAGGTCTTTCAGCCTTCGTTGAAGAGAACCGAAAAAACTTTCAAGGTTCTTAATTCCGGGGATTGTACTGTTTTTTCCTTTTTGAAACAGCTTAATTTGCGATAGGATATCTAAAGGGGAATTGTTGAGCGGTGTTGCAGTAACAAGAATCACTTTTTTACCACGGCAAATTGCTGATAGGTTTTCGTAACTTACATTATTCTCATTTCTGAATTTGTGCGCTTCATCTATGAAAACATTGTCGTATCTCTCTGTTCCCCTCTCGATTATTTTTTCAAGCTTCCCGATTGATTCAAATTCAGCCGCAATTTTGAAATCATGAAAAACGTTTAGCCATGAATTCGGATTATCCTTGGTTAATAATGCAGGTGAGGCTATTACCAGATTTCGCCCGGGTAGCTGATTTGCCAATAAAGTAGCCATAAAAGTTTTGCCCAAACCAACAACATCAGCTAAAAATACGCCTCCATATTCATCCAGTATTTTTTTCGCGTTTGTAACGGCTTGTTCCTGGTATTTTAGTTTCATGAATCCTTCAGGAATGTTCTGATAAAATAGATTCGGGTCGAGACTTAAATCTGTTTTAAAATATTCATAAAGTAATTTTAAGTAAATCTGGTATGGCGTGATGCTGTCGTTTAAGTGTGTTTTGGTTTGCACAATGTCAACGTAATAATCTGAAACATCAACAGCTTGTTCCCACAGCAATTCAAATTTTTCCAATGCGTATTTTACATCCTGGCTGTCTTTGAGCTGCACATTAAATTCATAATTAGAAACCAAACCGGATTCAGAAAAATTACTCGAACCTGTTATCACATTTCCAAAATCTCTATCATCTTTGAAGTATCTGCTTATATACACTTTAGCATGAAGATTCTGGCTTGGATGGGCTTTAATTTCAATCTTTCCTGATTTTAAGTATTCAATAAATTTATAGATTCCATCCTCAACTTCTTGAGTGTCTTCACTTTTTTCAATTTCATCAATTAGCTTTTCTCCAATAATTTCTTTTGTTCTGGTATGAGTTTCAAAATCAAGTTTTCCCTGAATCTTACTTGTTTCGATTATTTGAAATGTCTTTTTATCAATGTTTAAACCTACCAGAATCCTGATTTTTTCAATATGTTCAAATGATTTATAAAGCTGGTGGAATCCGCTTATCCTGAAATAGCCAACGAGTATGTCAAAGAATTCAACCGTTTTCAAAACAGCTTTAAACCTGTCAAGAATTGTACTATCAGGCTCGTTTGTGAAGAAAGTTAAGTCTGTATATTTAGTTTCTTTGTCCATTAATTAAATCCATTTCAATTAGTAATCAAAAATAGGTTTTTTAGTGGCAGTGGCAAAGAAATAACTCTTTTGGTCTTTTCAGTGTTTGATTTAGTGCGTTAGCAAAAATCAAATGTGCTATTTGTGGGTGAGATTATCTTGTTCTTCAATTCTGTTTGCTGTTGATTATTTGTCTCCTTTCAGTATGGCAAACAACAACTGTATTCCACAAATCCCTTGATGTGTTGGGTAAGCTGTTCACTCAAGTGAATTTTAATTTACTCAAGTTTCGCACAAGGCAATATAGTTGACAATTAACAATTTAATGTTGAAAAAAGCAGCATTGTTTTTAAGTTAAATCCCTAAATTTTAATAATTTAGGGGTGAATACGAAAACAAAAAAACATGCTGCGACATAAAGATATTGAAAACATTTGGGAATTAAAAAACGGTTTTACCCATAGTTGGGTCGGACCGGAATTTATAACCAGTTCTTTGAATTTATTTTCCTTTTCCGGGTTAAGCAAACCGGTTTCGGAAATCAAGCAAAAAGGGTACAGTTTTCAGTGGATAATGACGGTACTGTTATCCATGCCTTTCATGGGGGCCCAAACTGTAAATTCGATGTTTAACGGATTTGTCAAACATCAGATAGAAGCGGGGAAAGACACTTTTTACCGATTGAAAAACCATTCACAAATTAGCTGGAGGTTGTTGCTGTGGCTGTTTGCATCACAATTTAAAAAGCTGGCAAACAGCAAGCTGTCACAAACAGTCCAAGGGCCGAGATGTATGATTTTCGATGATACTTTGCTGGGGAAAACCGGCAAACGTATTGAAAAGGTATCCAGGGTTTTTGACCATGTTGCCAGGCGTTCTGTCCTTGGGTTCAAACTTCTGCTGATGGGCTACTGGGACAGTGCCTCCTTCGTCCCGGTTGATTTTAGTATCCATTGCGGGCGGGGCCAAAACAAGGGAAAGCCTTTTGGGTTAAAGAAAAAAGAATTGAAAAAGCAATTCCGCAAAAAACGGGAGAAAGGTACCTGTACTTACGAAAGGGCCTGTGAGGCAGACGAATCGAAGATAAGCTGTGCCATAAAAATGTTCAGGCGGGCAATTTCGCTTGGTTTTATAGTCGATTATGTACTGGTTGACAGTTGGTTTACCTGCGAAGCCCTGATAGATGCCGTATTGAAAGTGAAAAAGTGCACCACCCATTTGATAGGTATGAAAAAAATGGCAAGGACAAAGTTTTTATTTCACGGGAAAGAACTGACCCACAGTCAAATCCGCAATATGCTGGGCAAACCCAAACGTTGCCGAAAATTGAAACTCTATTATCTGGTAGCGGAAGTTGAATACAAGGGCACACCTGTTAAATTGTTCTTCAGCAAAAAAGGCAGCAATGGTAAATGGAAGGTTTTTATTTGTACCAATACCCGGCTTTCGTTTATTGAAATGATTGAGATATACCAAGTTCGCTGGACTATCGAAGTTTTTTTCAAGGAATCCAAACAGTTGCTGGGGCTAGGCAGGTGCCAGTCAAATGATTTTGATGCCCAGATTGCCGATGCCACTATTACCATGCTTCAACATATTTTGTTGACAATGAGGTACCGGATAGAAAACTATGAATCCATGCAGGGATTATTCTCGGAATTAACCGAGAAAGTGATACAAGAACGTTTAGACCGGCGCTTATGGGGTTTGTTTGTTGAAATACTGAACATCATAGAATCGCTGTTCGATGGGATTGATGAAGATGAACTAATCAAACGTGTATTCCACGATGAAAATTAAATTTAATGTGCGAAACTTGAGTATGATTTAATTATGGAAAATGAAAATTTAAAAAAATATTACAAATAAGGCCCTGTAAAACAATACATATTTCAGAGCGGGGTCGGTGCGGCAATCAACGGCGGATTCTCGCATCGCTGTGCATGTTCTTGCGACCAGGAACGCTCTCTCCTGAATTCTCGGGACTCCGCAACATGTACCAACTATTAGCTGGCATTATAAAAAAGCAAGTAAATGAAACATACACTCTATAAATCAGAATTTATCTATTCTTCGCAAAATAGAGAGTTGCATTGTATGGAAGCATTTGAGAATTTTTTATTATTTGACTGTATTTCATTTTATGTTGTTGGAATAAATCGTCCGCTTTTATTTTTTATTGGAGAACTGGGATTAAATAAAGTAGAAGAATTATTGGAAAGAAAATCACAATAACAATGTTTATTTTTCCAATCGTCGTTTCAAACTATTGGTTATTTTTTGGATTAGGGTTAATTCCGATTGCTATTATGGCAATGAGCATTATAAAAACTCCTATTTATTTAATATCATGGATTATAATTTTAGGGCTAATTATTTATACCGTATCAGTAAGTAATTTCAACATTTTGGGTATAATAGTTCCATTTGTAGCATTAATAACTGGACCAAGAAATGCAAAATACTTTACCGTAAAACTTTAATAAAATCCTCCATAAAAAACGAATTGTGTTTCCAATACCTGTTTTATATAAAAGCTATATGTAATGCGGGTATCAGCGTTTTTGTTTTGGCTGTGGCTCGTTGTTGCAACACTGCCAATTCGTCTTTAACGATTAACAGAAAATTTGAAATACTGAATAAATAAATTGGCTCGTGTCCCACCCAAGTGTTCAGGAAAAGTGAATTGCTTCGAAATCCCGAAATCTACTTACACCAACCGTCACCAAAAACACAATATACATTCAAAACAAGAATAAAAACCAAAAATTAAACGATTATGGAAAATTTAGAAACTCAAATTCACGACGAACAATCCCTGTTTATCAATCCGGAAATCAAGGGTTATCTGCTGGAAAGTTCGCGGTGGGGAAAGATTTTTGGTATTTTAATGCTGGTGGTTTTGTCGATTTATGCGGTGCTTGCCGTGCCCAGTGGCTTTGTTCTTTAAACCTTGAAGGAATCTTTTATCCTTATACGGCTGACAGGGTTCAAAACCCTGTCAGCCGTAAACCGTATCCAATTAAAACTAAAAAAATAGCATCATAAGGATATTTGCTTGGATTGGGTAATTACAGAAAACGAAATTGGATTAGGGAAATAGGCGCAATTGGCGAAGGTGCATAGGTTGACGGCAAGCTATGGAACGCAACCATTTTGATACAAAAGTTATCTATAAATAAAAGCAGACAATGAAACGACCATGATAAATACTTTCACACATACGAAAATGCTTATAAAGGGAGTTATCCCGAGTGCTCGGGATTACCTTAAAAAACAAACATTTATAAACAGATGAAAACTAAAACAATTATACTTGGATTGTTGCTTATATTTTCAATTTCATGTGAAAAAGACAACGAACCAATAGACATAACTGATGAATGTGAATTTTATGATAATATTTTATCTACCTGTTTTTATGGGAGCAGTACTTCGGAGTATGATGAAATTGTTTTCAGAGACAATGATTCATTTCAAGAATTTGGGAATTTAGTTCGAATTTATCCAGTAAACTTAGACTGTGATACTGCAAAGCTTCCTATAATTGATTTCTCGAAACACTCACTACTTTCATTAAAGACAAACGGTGGAGGTTGCAGCGCAACATATCAACGCAAAGTTTTAAAAGACCTCAAGAATAGAAAAATAATATATGAGATTTCAGTAGACTATGAGGGTGCTTGTGAGATGCTTTTAGGTAGTAGGAATTGGGCGATAGTACCTAAGATTATAGATAATTACACGGTGGATTTTAAATTATTGAAATAGGTACTTAGCCACTAATATTTTTGATCGGGCATGGCGGAGCGTT
>CAZNEV010000111.1:0-12593 GCA_964572085.1 uncultured Maribellus sp.
GTACCAAGGTCTGGTTTTAGCTAAATATCATAAAGATGTGTATAAAGAGTAGCCCAACCTCCCCAGGGGGAGGAGTAAGAAGGAGCAAAGATGATAATTCGTGTTTTGGTGATTTGGTGACCAAAAATTCTACCACAATATGCCAAAACAAGAAATTCTAAAACCTTATTTAATGGTTTTGCACCTTAGTAGCCTAAGAATTTGTGTAAAAAACAACCCTATTTACCTTATAAATCTGCTTGAATATTTGCAGGAATAAGGTGAATAAGGTTTTGTATTTTATTTAATTCCATTCTCAATGCCCTTTAGTTAAGACCCTAACCTGGACAAGCCAGAACCAAACAAGAAAAACGCGTAACTTTACTGAATGGAACTACTAACAGAAAAATACAAAAAGGATATATCCTGTGTGCTTTCATGTTACGACAGGATAATTATCAGCGGCACAATGCCGGAGATATCCTATTCCCGGGGGGGATGACCAATTACATGTACCAAAATAATGTCAGGATATTTGACTATCCCAAATTTGCCGGGCCATTTAAAGAAACCATCCGGGCAAATGCTGAACGGATAGCCAAAGAGCATGGTGTGGAGATTGAATTCATCCGCAAGGCTGGTGTCAGAAAAGAATCCATCATTTCAAAGAAGATAGAAAAACGTGGCAATCATCCAAACATTGTCCATATCATTTCTGCCATGGAGACATGCAACACTTATAAACCATGGCACGACAAAACAACGGGAAAAACATTTTTAAAACCGGACACCAGCAAATGTTTGCATTACTATTTTTATTTCATCGACGGGCAAGTTGGGTTGGGCTATGTGCGCGTACCTACCTGGTGCCCCTTCCGTTTACAGGTTTATATCAACGGGCATAATTTACTGGCTTCGGAGCTGAAGCAGGCAGGGATTAAATATACGATGATGGACAATGCTTTTGATAGCCTGGAAGATGCCGGTAAAGCGCAGGAACTTTCGGACAAAATCAGTGTTGAGAAACTTCACCGCAAATTGGATGAGTTTGCCTGGCGGTTCTGTCCGGTGTACAAAGACCTTGGCCTGAGATATCATTGGAGCGTGATGCAAGCCGAATATGCCACCGACATTGTATTTAAAAAACAGGAAAGTTTGCAAACCATATACAGTGAACTTGTGGCAACGGCCGTACACACGGTCAAACCTGAAAACATCGCCACTTTTTTGGGGCACAAACTAGGCCCCCGATATGAAGGGGAGGTTGGCAATAATTACAATGTGCGCATCGAAGGCAGCCGCATAAAACATACCATGGGGCCGGTGTCGATAAAAATGTACGACAAGTTCAGTAAAATATTGCGAATAGAAACAACAGCAAACAATATCAGTTTTTTCAAACACTTCCGGGAGGTAGTACACCGTGACGGGACAACGTCGCACGCAATGGCGCCATTGAAGAAAAACATCTACAGCCTTTCTTTTCTGGCAGATAACCTGAAGGCTTCAAACAGAAGATATCTGGAATTTATCTCTGCTTTCGACAATAAAGAAGTTGGAAGGAAAAGGCTCGAAAATGTCACTTCATCAAAAAGCGAGAACAACAGGAACTACAAAGGGTTTAACTTTTTTAGCAAAGACGACCTGGTTGTTTTGCTCGCAATCCTGCGGGGTGAGTTTAATATCAGTGGTTTCAGAAACAAGAACATGCAAAAACTGCTTGGTTTTAATGGCGGTAAAATAAGCAGGCTGATCAAACGGTTGAGGATACATGGGCTAATAAAAAAAGCAACCGGTTCGTACAAATATTACCTCACTAAAACCGGAAAAGAAACAATCATTACAGCTCAGAAAATTAAAGAGCTGGTGCTGGTTCCAGCGTATTGCATTTGAATATTATGCCAAAAAATACATCAATATTAAAGATAAGGTGAAATAAAAGAGGGGAATAAACTATCGATTACCCCTGGGACTATGACCCTAATTGGAAGTGACACCGAATGGGGACAAAAATTCTTATCTCTAATTAGCACTATATATGAATTTGAACGGAATGGTGACGAGTTAAAACTATACTACGATAATCAAAAATTCATGAATCTTAAAAAAGAAACGAAGTGAGAAAATTCCCCGCTCCTCTCGTTTGAGCGCAGCGGTAACGAGGGGTTCGGTGCTTGTCGTTTGTAACGACAATTGGATATGCTCGTTTCGCAACTACAACTTTTAAGCGTTTCCAATTACTTTTAAGGTGGTAAATATAAATTTTCATGTTTTCGTACGCAACCTTTTTGCAACTTTATACATCTTAACTACAACACCAATAAAATCAGCTATATGGAACGCGCACCTTGAACAATCCCAAAACTTTCCCCGGCAGTCACTATTCGACAGCACCGGGAACCCCAAACTGTCCCGCCCTTAATTGCCCTCCCGCCTGGTAACTTCCGCTTACCTGGAATACGAAAAAAAGATGTTAAAGACTACAAGCTCGAAGCTCGTGGCTTGAAGCTAACAATTAAAAGAAAAAAAATGAAAACAAAAATTTTAAAATTAAGTGCAATTGTCCTGCTCTTTAGCTTAATGGGGGCAGGGTGCGAAGAAGAAGAAGTGTCCCAATCAGTATTAGATGGGAAATGGATACTTACGGGTTTAGGTGATGATTCAACCAATGAATATATAGCTGAACCTGAATCTGAACCTAAATCCTCCTACTTGGTATTTGACAGTGGGGAAATGGTTGTTTATTCTGTTACAAACAGGACCTTTGATACGAAATACATAATAAAAGAGGGGAATAAACTATCGATTACCCCTGGGACTATGACCCTAATTGGAAGTGACACCGAATGGGGACAAAAATTCTTATCTCTAATTAGCACTATATATGAATTTGAACGGAATGGTGACGAGTTAAAACTATACTACGATAATCAAAAATTCATGAATCTTAAAAAAGAAACGAAATGAGAAAATTTACTCTTCTTTTATGTGCATTAGTAATGTCATTTACTGCTCTTACGCAAATAAGCACCAATGAAGCCCCTTTTTCATTTAAGGAGAATCTTGACAAAAAAGAGATTCCTTTAATTACAATGCCTGCCCTTAATTACGAAATTATCAATAATGAAGACTTTATTGACAGCTTGAACGGTTTACCGCCTAGGTTTGGATATGACTTTGATGTTGATATAAACATGAAAAACTCAGGCGTATGGACAGAGCTGCCAAATAAAAAAGGGAGATTGTGGCAATTGGAAATTTATTGTCCCGGAGCTTTGTCAATTAATTTGTTGTATGATAAGTTCTACCTACCAGAGGGAGGAAAATTCTTCATATACAGCCCAGACGAAAAGAAGAAATTAGGGGCTTTCACCCGTAGAAACAATAAAGGGGATAAAGAGGAACCTGGAGCCTTTTCAACAAGTTTAATATTGAATGAGAAAATTATTCTTGAATACTATGAGTCTAATAACACAAAGGAGGTTCCGGTAATTTCTATTGCAAAAGTTGTTCATGGTTATAGGTATATCACTCCTTTTGATTTTGGAGATTCTGACGATGACTGCGAAATAAATATTAATTGTCCTTTAGGTGCTAATTGGCAGGATGAAAAAACAAGTGTTGCTTTGATTGTTGTAGGGGGTACAAGGTGGTGCACCGGTTCTTTAATTAACAACACACGGGAAGACGGTGCTCCATTTCTGCTTACAGCAAATCATTGCTTAAACGGACTTGACGCTATTTCAAATCCAAATGCATCCACCTGGACTTTTTTGTGGAATTATGAAAGTCCTACATGTGATAATGGGACAGATTTTACGCCTCCTTCAACTTCAGGGGCAACTGTAGTTGCCAATAATTCAGCCTCCGATTTTGCTTTACTGGAATTAGACGAAACACCTTTTGATTTATCCCCATCTTTATGCCTCTATTACAACGGATGGGACAAATCCGGTACAACGCCGTCTAATGCTACATGCATCCATCATCCAGCAGGCGATATTAAGAAAATTTCAGTAAGCAATTCTTCCCCTTCCCCAGATGGAAATTTTTGGAATGTAACATTTAATCAAGGTATCGTTGAAGGCGGATCATCAGGCTCTCCATTGTTTAATGAAAATAGCAGGGTTGTTGGACAGTTGCTTGGAACCCCTACGGCAGATCCGATTTCCTGTCTAAACCAAGACGGACTTGCAATTTATGGCAAGCTTTCTATTTCCTGGAATAATTCGACGGATCAAAGGCGTAGGTTAAAAGATTGGTTGGACCCGTTGGAGACCAATCCCAATACTTTGGATGGGGCTTATCTGTTCCCTGCCAATAATGCCAGTATTTCCGGCTCCTCCCTTGTCTGCTCTTCCGGTGCCACATTTACCATCGATAACCTGCCTGATGTCGATTCCCTCATTTGGGAAACCGGGCCCTATCTTACCGTTTATTCAGGACAAAATACAAATTCGCCGGTTATTAAAGCTACCGGCAGTGGTAACAGTTGGGTAAGTGCGAGGCTGGTTAATGATTGTGACAGTATAACTTTGCCGCAAAAATCAGTTTGGGCAGGTCCGTTATCCTCTGCAAAATTTGATTTTTTTAATGTGGATGCCTATGGCAGGAATATTTTATTTGAAGGGATGACCAACCAATTAATCGCGAATGACTATGCTTACCAGTCGGGGCTGATAGAATGGGAATGGGATTACGGAGGCTGGAATCATTGGGAGGTAAGCACTACAAAACATATTTCCTTTGTAGATGTTCCCTCTTTTAGCTATAGGGATATTAGGGTCAGGGCAGAAAATTTATGTGGTGCAAGTGCTTGGTACACCGAACGATTCTACCCGGGATCGTATTATTCCCTCAACTTCACGCCCAACCCCGCCACCGGGGAAACCACGTTGTCCGTAGAATCAGTTTCTGCTCACCGGGTGGCCAAAGTTCATCCTAAAACTTATGATGAAAAAGTTTCAGAAAAACAGTTCGGTAATCATAGCAGGGAACAGGAACAACAGTTAGGCAGAGGTGAAGAAGCTTATGCCGTGTTGGTCAACGAGATTGTTGGTTGGAATACGTTGCAAGGTCTTTCATTTCTCCAATTTGGACGATCTCATTTTTCCCCAGATTTTTCAGGGTATTTTCCGACCAGTTGTAAGTTTCCGGAATTTTGCCAATAAATGCCGTTTGTGTTGGTGTGATTAACGCCGGCAACTGGTTCACGTCTGTAATGCGCAGGCAATTCAACATTTCAATGGCTTCGCCTTTGCCATTTTTTTGGCTGGCAACATCTTGTGTGGCAGAAGGGTTTTTGAGTACCAGTTGTTCGCATTGTCCATCAAGTAGTGCGGAATACAATGCCACCACAGTCATTTCATCTTTTGCTGCGATTGATATTTTTTGAGGATCGACTTGCGGCAGGGTACGGCAAAATTCGATACACCGCAAAAGGTCGTAAACCTGCATCGAGGCAATAGTCCTACCTGTCCAGGCAGATGCCCGGCGTATATGCCACTGTAGCGCGGGGTCCCATCCTGTTTCGCCGATACCGCGCGCCTCAAAATAGGCAATGTTCCAATTGTTATCCAACCCGGAAATAAAACTTTCAGCGCCCCAGCGATCTTCATCGTAATTCTTCAGCACAATCATCAGCGGCTTCCTTTCGGCGGTATCAGTTCGCCAGTGAAGATCCACCTTCAGCCGCCATCCCTCTTCGGGCACAAAACTGTATATATTCCAGCCGAATTTACCACCATCGCTCGCACGGAATTCCATGCGCGAATCAAAAGGCGGAGCAACTACGGGAAAAGCGCCAAATGTTTTTTCTTTCAGGAAATTTTTAACCGAGTCGCGGTAGGAATTCAATTTATTTTCATCCTGGATTTCAGGGGCCCTGGCAAGTTGGACGAACGAATTCTGAATGGTTGTTGTCCGGTCATCCGCGGGCACCCCATCCACATACACTTTTAACTCCTCTGCGGATAACCGGCTTTCTTCCGTAACATCGATATCACCCGCTTCTTTAGGGGAGATATCTTTGCCCATCAAATGTTTAAGAAAGAAGGAATGGATTTCTTCCCTTGAGATTTGGTGGTAGGAATGGCCGCCCGGGGTTTCAACAAGGCTGATATTTTCAGGTTCACCGTACATATCATACATTTTTTTAATGTCGGAATGCAGGTCGCGTATTGATTCAATGGTGTTCATCCCATCCCGGTCGGCCTGCGCAATGAGCAATGGCCGCGGGGCAATGAGCGCCCCGATATTCTGAAAGTCGGCTTGATAGGTATTCGTTGGCATCATACAATCACAATGGCCGTCAACAGTGCGCTTCCCAATCTGTGCTTCCAAAGTGCTGGCACCACACACCGGTGCAACAGCTTTAATCCGTGGGTCGGCTGCGGCAATATACCAGCTTTGAGATCCCCCGCCTGAGATGCCGGTAACACCCATTCTTTCAACATCCACTTCCGCCCGGGAAGCTAAAAGATCGAGGCCGCGGATGCCATTCCAGAGTTCTACACCTCCTGAATTGTACCCCCGGCTGTACCAGTTAAACCAACCATTGGCATAAGGTCCCCAATGTTCACCCTCAACCTCCCCCCGCTGGATGGTTTCAATAATCAGGCACACAAACCCCAATTCTGCTAATTTTGCGGGATAAGGTTGGTAGCCTACTTTCTGTGTGAGCGAATGGCCACAAACATACAGGATGGCCGGAGTTGGCTTTTTAATATTGTCAGGGATGTATAAATTGGCTGGCACATACAAACCCGGCAACGATTCATAATACAATTTTTCAATGCGGTATCCGTCGCGCTGAATGGTGCCTGTTACCTTCACATTCAGTTCCGTTTTTTCCTTTCCGGCATAATCCTGGATTCCCATCATTTCAAGGAACTCATTATAGCGTTGCGGTCGAATCGTTTCCCAATCGGCAGTTGTTTTTATTCCGGCAAGCGAATTATCCGTGATATCTGCTGCTACTTTTGAAAGGTAAGTGCGGATATTGTTGAGTTCCTCCGCTTTTCTTACTGCCGCTGAATTATTTCCAGCATTACTACAACCTGTGAAATAAAAAAGAATTATTAAGAAGGCTGGAAATACAATATGTTTTGTCATAGTATTGATTGTCAAAAATTTAAATTGTTAATTTTTTCGTTACGTACGAGTTCCCCAATTTGATCAATTGTAACATATTCAACAGTATAGTTGTTATTGAGATGTACAATGACTTTTTCCATATTCACCGGCACCTACTCCCGATAATCATGGGAGGCAATTATGGCATAGTCTGCTGAGCCTAAACGATTGTCAATGCTTTGCATAACAGTATTTTTTTCTGAATGCCGATACTGGGGTGCTAAATCCCAAACCTGCAAACATTGCAGTTGTTACAAACTTTCCTCTGTTCAAACCTAATATCACAGAAAAAGTAAAATCAGGTTACCGGGGTAAAGTTATAAAAAAATAGCATTCTTATTTTGTTGTTTTGGCAATATCGGGCAATATCGATGCGCAACTTTTCTGCCCCTCTGTTCCTGCTTTTCAAATTTGCCAGTATTTCGATTACTTCATCTACGCCGTTGCCCAGGGCCATATCCATTTTGTTCCGGTTTTCCTGTACCCGTATATTGTCGTTTTGCGAAAATATCCGCACCACTTTTATTTCCTGCCAACCAATGCCTCGCCGTCCGCGAGCACCTGGCTTTGTCCAAATCTACAAGCAATTCATCCAACTCGCTTGAGAGGGCTTGGGGGATTTCTTCTTTAGTCTTTTCGTTTCCCATAAAAGTTTCTTCAAAAGAAAAATATATATCAATCCCCCAAACCATAAGAACTATCAAGTTTTCAACATTTGACTGTACATTTTGTCATACGCCCTTTGTAAAACAATAAAAAATATTAATTTTGCAAAAGAAAAACTAAAAATATCTAATCTTACGAAAGTTTACGAAAGTATCCCTTTCAACAAGTATCCTTTTAATAAGATTAGAAATTTAATTGAAAATAAAAATTTTTAATATAATTAGATAATGTACAGACTAGAACTAATTATTGCGTTATTCATTGGAGCATTTTTGTTGAATACAGGATGCCAAGATGAATATAAAACAGCTAAATACGAGCGTCCTGATTGGTTATCGGGTAAGTTATTCACCCAAATTCAGGAAGTAGAGGAACTTTCCATTTTTGCTAAATGTATTGAAATAACAGAATACGATAAAATAATTGATGTGTCGGGCAGCTTTACCATTTTTGCCCCAACCAATCAGGCAATAAACGAGTGGCTGCAAAAAAACCCTAAATATTCCTCAATTGAAAGCATCCCGGTTCCAGAATTAACTCGCTTGGTACAAAATCACATCGTACAAAATCCTTGGACAAAGTATCAACTGCGAACACTTGATGTTTTTGGCTGGATTGATACCCTGGATATCACCAACAACAAACCCAGGGGATATAAACGGGAAACTTTACTTAAAGAGCCGGACAGGAAGTTTGGGTGGACCTATCAATATGGAGTAGGTACCCGCATTACAGATACTTTAAATACAAATCTTCATCGGAGGGTTATAACCGATTCAAGAAAATATGTACCGTTATTTTTTAAAGAATATTTTGACATCTATGAATTGCAAAGCTCTGATTACGAGTTTTATTTTAATCGTTTATTTAATGGTGGAAATATATATTATGGTAACGCCTTGATTTTAGGAGATGAGATATTTGCGGAAAATGGATTTATATATAGGATTGATCAGGTGGTTGAGCCTTTTCGGAACGCTTACGAAATGCTGGAGGAAAAAGAAGGACAACATTCTTATTCCCAGTTTCTTGATCTGATAAACCAATTCCCTAGATTTACCTTCAATCAGAGCAAGACTTTTTCTCAGGAAGGGGCTGCCCAGGGACTTCAGGTCGATTCTCTGTTTGACATGAACTTCCCGGAGCTTACTTTTAATATAAATGGTGAAAGGACACAACCTCCCTCTGGTACGTATGGGCTTCCGCAAAATGTCACCATTAGGTATCATCATGGGGTATTGGCTCCTACAAACGATGCCTTTAATAAATTGGTTGATGATTATATTAAAATCCCAAATGGTTGGGGAACACTTCAGGGGGCACCTCAACATATAAGACGGATTATTGCAAACACTCATTTATCCGTAAATCCGGTTTATGCCAGTGATATGGAAAAGGGATTTTATAATGGGGAAAATGATATTGTACGCATGGAGCCAGAGCGTGTAGTTTATAAAGAATATGGAAGTAACAGTACATTTGTCGGATTGAGTGATGCAATTGTACCCCGGGCTTTCAGTAGTGTAACTGGTCCGGTTTACCTCAGGCAGGGATTTGCAAAAATTATGTATGCCATTGAAGCTTCTGACTTGCTCCCCTTACTGAAACGGGAAAATAGAAATTACATGCTTTATGTAGAATCTGACATGAACACATCAATTGACTCTTCATTGATTTATGATCTTGAACGTAACAGGTTTTCTGTATTTGAAATTCAGGAAAACAGCAGCGTATTCACTCAGCGGGTTTTATCAAAAAACGATCTTCGTACACTTTTGTTAAACCACATTGCGGTTGACAACCCAAAACGTCTCGCAAGAAAAGAATTTATTGCTAATTTGGCAGGTAATTATATAATAGTGGATAATGAAACAGGTGAAGTATCCGGCACTTCTTTAACAACTGTTGGATATAATGGAACAGTTCCTGCACCTGAAACGCCCAGGCAATTAGCTGAAACGGATAATGGAACAACCTATGAAATCAACAATTGGTTTAGTTTTGGCAGTCCCAGTCTTTATTCACGGATTTCCTCACAGTTCCCTGCTTTTCATGCTTTATTGAAAAAAGCCGGATACGCTATCGAAAAAGAATCGCGCTATAATTTTATTTCTAACAGTGAGTTTTACACTATTTTCATACCAAGCACTGCTGCTATAGATGATGCAGGATTAAATTCGCTTCCCGTAGAGGAGTTGAGAAAAGTTCTGTTGTTCCATTTTGTACAGGGCGATCTCATATTTACGGATGGAAATGTAAACGCAGGTTACTATCAGACCGCCAGAGTTGACGAAAAATCAACTCCTTTTTCTACTGTTTACTCAAGTGTATATGTTGAGCCAGGAATTGATGTTATTCAATTTAAGGATAAAGACGGTTATGTTTATGCCAGTGTGGTTGAGTCCAATAAATCAAATTTGCTGACGGGGATCATTCAGGGAACCGGGACGGAGGCATTTCCCAATACCTTTAATAATGCTGTGATTCATGAGATTGATAAAGTGTTAAATATCCAGGAATTAATTACACCATAAACTTGTAAAGCTTTTCGAATAATTTAAATCAAGGATTGAAAACGAAATGAAAAGAATTAGGACTGTTCTATTTTTTATAATATTATTTAGTAATTTTTTGGCATTAGGCCAGGAAAAAACCATTATCAGGGGAAGGGTCATTGACAAATCGGATAAGACAACTATGATTGGTGTAAATATCATAGAGTTTGATAATGAAGAAAGGGTCATAAATGGCACAATAACCAATGTAAACGGTGACTTTGTGCTTCAGATGGTGAATCCTGCCAATACTGTAAAGGTGAGCATGATAGGATACACTTCACAGGAGATTAAAGTAGATCCATCAAAAACAATAATGGTTGAATTAGAAACATCAGAAGTTGCATTGGAGGAAATTACCATAACCGCTGAAGCACGCAGTACCGGATCCTTAACCAATATAGAAGACCGGGACAGGGCATCTTCTTCCGTTAAGATTGATTTATTGGATATGCAGGACGTGGGAGTTGTTTCTGCTGCTGATGCATTGCAAGGTAAAGTCAGTGGGCTGGATATTATCAGCGCATCCGGTGATCCCGGCTCTGGTTCTCAACTTGTAATCAGGGGACTTAGCTCAATGGGAAACAGCAGACCGTTAATTGTGATTGATGGAATTCCACAATTCAGAATTTCCGATAGCTTTGATTTAAGTTCAGCGGACACGGAAGATATCAGTAACCTTATTAATATTGCATTGCAGGATATTAAATCAATTGAAGTATTGAAAGACGCCGCTTCTACCGCCATTTATGGCTCAAGTGGTGCAGATGGGGTTTTACTTATTGAAACGCAAAAAGGAAGAAAAGGGGAGGTAAGGTTTGATTACCAATACAAATATAATTTAAACAGGCAACCACCACCGATTCCCATGTTAAATGGTGATGAGTATATTATGTTGCAATTGGAAGAATGGCACAACAGCAGAGGTGTGTTTAATGTTCCTCCTGAAATTGCCTATGACAGGAGTTTTAAAGATTTTTATAACTATTCGGCCAATACCGACTGGATTTCTCAAATTACAAAGGATGCTCAAACAAATGATCATTATTTTAGCATTTCGGGTGGCGGTGAAAAAACCAGGTATTTTACTTCATTTGGATACATCGATGAAGGCGGTACAACTATTAATACAAATTCAAGAAGATTGTCCACCCGTATTAATTTGGATTATTTTCTTTCACAAAAATTATTGTTTCAAATCAAATTTAATTTTGTAAACAACTCGACTCTTGGGAATGTCACTGTTGGCGGGCGGAACATCCGGGAAATGGCATACATAAAAGCTCCTAATATGAGTATTTGGGAGTACGATGCAAATGGCAATCTAACAAGTGAATATTTCACTCCAATTAATAGTTATCAAGGAAGTGGATCTACCTATTACAATCCGGTTGCAGTAGGAAGGCTTGGTAAAAACAACCGATTGAACAATCAACTTGAAAACACATTTGTACTGCAGTATCGTCTTGCTGATTGGATGACCTTCCGGGAGACGGTATCATTTCAATATCAAGGATCGAAACAAAATACCTTCTTACCACATAACTCCATTGGGGTTGATTGGTTGTCATCGAACGTAAATTTGGCTACAGAAAGCAATGGGATTAACCAGGGATTCCATACTGAATCACAATTAACATTTGGATCGCCAATTAAAAACCAAGACCATGTTTTGTCAGGAGCTTTTACCTGGATAACGGACGATGCGTGGTCAGAATCCATGTATACATCAGCGAGTAAAACTCCTACTGTGGATATACAGGACCCGGCAGTTGATGCTCAAATTAACTGGCTCAGCTCCAGTTCAAACCAGCGCAGGATGTTGAGTGGTTTAGGAAATATAAACTACAAATTCCTCGATAGGTACATGATCCAGACAATTTTACGTGCGGATGCCCATTCTTCCTTTGGGGCAAACAGGCGTTGGGGGCTTTTTAAAGGAGTGTCTGTTGGCTGGAGATTTTCCGATGAACATTTTCTTGAGGGACTGGACTTTTTAGGTGAAAGCAAATTACGCTACAGTTGGGGGGTTTCCGGACGTCAACCAAGCGATGTATATGCCAGGTTTGCCACCTATGAAACTACGGGTACAGGTAGTTACATCTTTAACCCGGCTATTGCTCCAACCAGCCCTCAATTAATTAATCTGAGGTGGGAAACCATTACTTCCCATAATGCAGGTGCAGATATAAGTTTATATAAAGACCGAATATACATCCAGGCGGATTTATATAAAAAAACTACTACGGATATATTATT
>CAZNEV010000112.1:0-12322 GCA_964572085.1 uncultured Maribellus sp.
AGTTGGCAAATCCCAATCTTTTCCCCACTGGTAGGTGACAAGCCCAAATTTCATTTCTGAATATACGGGATTTGAAAATGCTGAAAAATGACCAATTGTTGCCAATCCAATACTTGCAGTAACACTTTTTTGCAAAAATATACGTCTCGTTTCCTTTTTTTTCATAATCTACACATTTTATATAGTTGAATTAGACCTTAGTCTAATTCAACTATATATTTTAATTTGTTTTAAATTAGATAATTAATTTTAATAACCGGGATTTTGTACTAACTGAGGTGCCCGGTTCATTTCATCTCTGGCAATTGGTATCCAGTACATATTTTCTTTAAATACATTTGCCGGCTGAATACTTTGAACCTGCCAAGTGGTTGACCGTTGATTTGTAGCTTCATAATATGTTTCCACAATTTTGATCCCCATACCACCAGGCACAAATACTTTTGGCATAATTTTCCATCTTCTTATATCATACCACCTTTTGCCTTCTGCAAAAAGTTCTACTTTTCTTTCGTGTCGTAACGCTTCTGTGATATCTCCAGTGAAGTCAGGGAGGCCTGCCCGGTTCCTTATCATATTAATATAGGTGGTGGCTGTTGGAATATCATTTAACTCTAAACTTGCTTCAGCAAAGTTTAAAAGAATTTCTGCATAACGAAATTCTATCCAGACATTTTCATTGTTAGATATGGAGCCAATGATAGCAGGATCCATGAATTTTTTTGTTATATATCCACTTCTTGCTCCATTTCCTGGTGTTAGCGGACCTTGTTGAGTATCAATACCGGGAATTATGGTCTCTGTTCCATCAGCCCCAATTATTATCCGTGTCCTTACTTCATAAATTCCAAGCGGGTCCCTTACAATCAAACTGGGAAAGCGAGGTTGCCAAACAGCACTATCGTGAAGTATTGATGCGTAAAATCGCGGCTCACGATTATAATATGGGTTTTCAGTTTGATATTTTGTTGAGGTATTTTTAATGAAATTGTTATCATCTAAAGTGAAATGGTCACTAAATTTTGAACCATCCTCCATTTCATATTCATCAACCATCCCCTGGAGTGTACCATTATTACCAAAGCACAAATTTCCATTAGGACCGTTCATCTCGTTTACGTTAGAAGGTGATCCTAAACTTAAATCATACTGCACACCCCAAATTATTTCTTTGTTAGAGAGGTCATACACTTTAAAAAAATCGAAATAATTTTGAGCTACAGCGTCCTTATCAGGTGCACCGAAATCGGCAAGTTGGTTTGTCCCAATATCCATAACCGCTTTTGCTGCATCTCGCGCTGCAGTCCAAAGTGCAGTTCGATTTGGTGAAGCATAACCAACGAGTTCATTTTGCGCAGTTCCATCTGCTGTAAGATCACTTGCAGCAAATAGCAACATCCTTGATTTAACTGCAAGGGCGGCTTCTCTTGTTGCCCGTCCCAATTCAGTGTCACTTTTCAAAGGAAGCAATTGTGCTGCATCATCACAATCTTTTACAATAAAGGAAACTGTTTTTTCGAAGGTCGCCCGGGTAATGCTCAGATAATCATCACCCAATTTACTTGGCCTATCTAAAATTGGAAGCCCTCCATAAGTTCGGCACATTTCCGTATAAAGAAATGCTCTTAAAAAAAGAGCTTCTCCTTTCAAAATATCTGACCTTTTTTTAATTTCCGCTTTTACTGATCCATCATAGGCTTCAGCTACCTCGTCAATCTTTGAAATAAATATATTAATCCGTTGGATATTAGCAAATTGATCCCAGGTAGAATTAATAAACCAGTTTGGACCATATCTTCCGCCGGTATTATCAGGAGACATTTGTCCAAGATTATATGGACTGTTCTCTGCTCCCCTTCTATAAACCATCTCATCAGCAACAGCACCTTTCATGATACCTTTTTGCGACCAACTTATTCGATCCCAAAAATCACCTACCCTCGCACTATTGTAGCAATAATTTAAATAACTGGTTGCTAAATCAATATCAGTCCAAACAGTAGCATCAGAATATCTATCCAAAGGGGTTTTGTCCAATAATTCTTGGTTACAAGCTGATAGTAAGAATACCAGTATTGCCAAAATTCTTATATTTATTTTATTCATATTCATAACTGAATTTTTTTTATTTATTAATTATAAATCAATTTGTATCCCGACAGCATAAACTCTCATTAAAGGATAACTATAAATATTATTAAGCTCAGGGTCCATCCCCATTTTCATTCCATTATATATAAAGAATAAATTTTGACCGGAAAGATAAATTTTTGCCTTTTTTATCCAGATATGATCAATTACATTTTGAGGCAATGTATAAGAAATTTGCAGATTTTTCATTCTGGCAAAAGCTCTATTTTGAAAACTATAATCTGTTCTGTATGCATCTCTCCAGTATTCTTGATCCCTTAGAAAAATTCTTGGTTTAGTTGCATCTATGTTATCAGGGGTCCATCTGCCATCTGCATAGAAAGCATAATAATTTCCATCCTGCCCCATGTTAATGTGTGCCACATTCCTATATGTATCACTTACTCCCTGAACTAAACCACTTAGTTGAAAATTTTTATAGTTGAAAGAAAAAGGCACGCCATAAGTTACCTCAGGTGTCCCGGTTTTGTCAAATAATATTCTATCCGAATCGTCAATTACACCGTCGTTATTATAATCCTCAATAATAAGATCCCCGGGCCTTGCTCCGCTAACATGCGGATACGATTGGACATGTTCTTCATCCCTAAAAACACCAATATTCTTATAAAGTAACTGAGCCCCGATTGGATGTCCTGTTCTTATTTGCCAGGGCTCTTTCCTTTTAGGTTCATCATACTCGACAATTTCGTTCCGGGCAAATGCAAAATTGACATTTATTGAATAGGCAAAATCTCCTACTCTATCATTATATCCCACCACCATTTCTAACCCTCTACTATCGACAATACCGAAATTCTCATCCGGCAAAGAAATTCCCGTAAATCTTGGCACGGAAGCATTCCTTTGAACAAGGATATCACTACGTCTTTGGTAAAATACTTCCGCATCTAACTGAAGTTTATTATTGAACAAGAAAGATTCAAAACCAACATTCGTTACGTTAGCTACCTCCCATGTAATATACGGGTTAGGGGTATTGGTTTGCATTAACCCAGATTGATAAACTTTGTTACTCCCAAGAACCATTCCAGTATTAAAACCAAAACTGGTTAAATATTGAAAGGGATTTACCGCATCGTTTCCAAGTTGTCCCCAGGAAGCTCTAAGTTTTAAATAGTCCAAAAAGTTGATTTTATCCACAGGAACTCTCCATCCTGCAAGTACACTGGGAAATGTTCCCCAACGACCACTCTCTTCCGCAAATCTTAATGAACCATCCCTTCGTAAAGAAAACTGGAATAAATATGTTTCCTTATAATTATAACTTAGCCTACCAAAGTAATTAAGTCTGGAATCTATACCGACTTCAGAATCATTGCTCATTTCATCGGTTCCTCCGGCAAACAGATATGGGAGTTCTTTCGAAATAAAATACCTACGGAACGCGCTAATCCCCTGACTTTTATAATCAGATCCTTCAAAAGCGATAAATGCCTCAATATTATGAATATTATTGATTGATTTCGTATAATCGGCCTTTAAGTTGAAGGTTGTTGTTCTGTATTCGTTAGAGTAATCATTTAATCTTGGTTCAGCGATAGGTACTTTCATTCCTTTCAAAAAGGCTGATCCGTCCTCTTTACCCGTATTTCCTGCAGCATAATATGCTGCTCTGTCAATATCATAAAGTGTATATGGTGTCTCAAAAAGCTTTCGATTTCTAAAGTACATATCATAGGCAAAGTAACCAGAAAGCTCTAATCCTTGCACTTTAGGTACTTTTAACGTCGCAGTTACCAAATTCTGACTTCGATATCGTTTGTCATCATCAAAACCACTATCGAAAGAACTTGTTCTTATGGATTGTACAGAACCTTCTGAATAGGGAGGGCCAGGTAATCCATTTGGAAAGACAGCGTGCTCAGTTGGTTTCCCTCTAACCATATTCTGCCATATAGTATTGGTGGGAACAGCTGGGTTCATTCTGTCTTCCTTTGAACCACTTAACTGAAGTCCAATATTAAAATACTCATTTAATCTGATATCTATATTTGATCTCAGATTGTATCTGTCGTACTCAGATGAATTTGCTTTATATAATCCGTTGTCAGATGTTACTCCTAAAGATATATAATAATTTACCTTGTTGGCTCCTCCCCTAACCGAGAGATTGTAATTACTTGAAACGGAATAATTTTTTAAAGTTTCGTCAAAATAGTCACTATTAGGGTGTGTCCATGGATATTGTCCGCTTTTGTATTTTTCAACATCCTCTAACGAATAAGTCATATTTTCCTCACTAACATCCCTATATATTTGAGTTTCCCTTATTAATTGGGCATAAGTAGGGGCATCTGCCATTTTTGGCAAAATTGCAGGTGTTTGAAATCCCACATACGAGTCAAACCTTATTGAAGGTTCGCCTGCTTTACCCCTATTCGTATTAACAAGAATTACTCCGTTTGCTGCCCGAGCTCCATAAATGGCTGCTGATGCATCCTTTAACACCGTTATACTTTCAATATCCTGGGCTGAAATAGAATTCAAATCACGTCCTGGAATACCATCAACAACTATTAACGGAGAAGTAGTTCCAAGGGTAGCATTAGTCCTGATTAAAATACTCGCATTATCTCCAGGAGCACCGCTTCCTTGTTGAATTACAGCACCGGGAAGTCGTCCCGCAAGTGCAGTTGAAACTGTGCTTACAGGAGCTGCACCCAGTTCTTCTGTTCTAATTGTAGTTACAGACCCAATTACGTTTTCCTTTTTTTGAATCCCATACCCAATCGCCACCACCTCCTCAATCCCAATCGCATCCTCCACCATACTAACATTTATGGTGCTTTGGCTTCCAACCACAACCTCCTGCGTCCGCATCCCCACAAAAGAAAACTGCAGGGTGGCATTTTCGGGAACATTGGGGATATTATATTCGCCATCAACATTCGTAACCGTGCCTTGGGTAGTACCCTTAACGAGAACGGTAACTCCCGGAAGGGGTTGCCCACCACTGTCAGTCACTTTTCCCGAAACGGTCTTTTGCTGCTGTACTGAAATTAAATAATCCTTTTCTGCAACAGCAGGCGAAAGTACAATTTGCCGTCCCATAACTTCATACCGGATTCCGGCAGCTTTGCTTACTTTCTCGAGAATTTCAGTAATTTTTTCATTTCTGAAATTGCCCGTTACTTTCCGGTCCACATCGATGTTCCCGGTGTAGAAAAAACGGAATTCACTCTGTTCCTCAATTTTTGCCAAAAAGTTTTCCAGGCTGAGCCCCTTCACCGACAAGGTAAGCCGCGTGCTTTGGGAATAACTGTCGTTGGCAAAAACTGTGGTCAACGAAATCAACATCAAAAGAAATGTCAGTTTCATAATTCTTAAAATTTTAGTGCCGCACCGGCTTAACCGATGGGCGTTTCGATTTTTTTCCATACTTTTAAACGGTTTAATTCATGAATACTATTATTTATTGAACTATTCTAAAGAAGCGGAAAGTGCAAGTTTCTGCTTCTTTTCTTTTTATCTTATCTGCTTTTCCCCTCTCATTCTAAATCATTTTAATCGTAAATATCCGGGTTTTGTTGTCGAAACGGGTTTTTACCGGGGCGGCTTTACTAATCATCTCCATCACTTCGCTGATGCTTTCCATTTCGATGGTGCCGGTGTACCAAAGATCATCAAGCCTTGGGTCCGAATATTCAATTTTTACGTTGTACCAGCGTTCAAGTTTCTTAATGAATTGGGGGAACGGTTCACGCGAAAATATCAGTTTCCCTTCTTTCCAGGAGGTGAAAAACTTCACCTCAACCGGTTTCACGTCAAAGCTGTTTTTGATAAGGATGGCTTGTTGTCCGGGTTGCAGGGCCGTCTCGTTTCCCGTTTTTTTATCCGATAAGGTCACTTTCCCTTCTACCAGCGTGGTTTCGAAATAAGCATCGTCTGGGAAAGCTTTTACGTTAAATGAGGTGCCTTGAACTTTTACTTCTCCATAGGTAGTGGAAACGACAAACGGTTTGTCGCTTTTTTCTACTTCAAAAAAGGCTTCTCCGCTTAAAGTAACCGGTCTTTGTTCATTGAAACGGGAAGGGAATGAAAGCTCCGATCCCGAGTTTAGCCACACCGTGGAGCCGTCGGGCAATTGCGTTTTGGTGCGGGCGCCATAAGGGGTTGAAATCGTTTGAATTTGTTCCGCAAGCTGATTTTGAAGGGGTTGCCCGTAAAAGAAAATGTTGCTGATGATCAGCCCGATTATTAAAACAGCCGCAATTGCCAATGCGGTGGAATAGATCCGGATTTTCCGTTGGGCAGCCTTACCTTCTTCTTTCAGAATGGCAACTTTTAATTTTTGCAGCAAATCAGGATTCGGTTCCGGCAATGCTTCTTCGCCCCGAATGGATTGATCCCACAAGGGTTTCATTGCGCTAAAAACGGCAGCTTCATTTCGTTTATTCTGAATGAGCTTAATAAATTCCCCGAATTCTCCCGGCTTAAGGATCGAATGGTAATATTTTTTGAATAGATGTTTCATTGTTGTGTTTCAATAATAGTAATACACAGCAAGCACAGGCATCCCTAATCAAAAGAAAGAAAATTTATAAAAACACATGAAAATAGAAGATAGAGATCAAGCCCAGGCCGCGGAGCTTTTGTCTTAAATAGCTAATTGACTGTGTAATATGGTATTCTACGGTTTTGGTGGAAATTTGGAGTTTTTCTGCAATTTCTTTATGGGAGAGGCAATCGTTCCGGCTGAGCATAAAAATCTCTTTCCCCCGGGCGGGCAGTTCGGCAATGGCGAGGTCTATTTTTTCTTTTAAATCGTTGTATTCAATTTGTTTGAATAAGGGATATTCTTCGGCAACCGACAGTTCTTGCAGTTTATCTTTCATTTTTTGGTTGTTCAGCCGGCTGCGCAGTTCGTTGAGCAGAAGGTTCCGGGTGATGGTGAAGATGTAGGAATTAAAAGTTGCAGAAGAGCTGATGTTTTTCCGGTTTTGCCATAGTTTCACAAAAACTTCCTGAAGGAGATCATCGATCCTGTCTTCCATCTTTAAAAACGATTTGGAGAAATTGTACAACCGCGGATAATAGTGATTGAACAGTTCTTCCAAGGCGGAATCCTGGTCTTGTGCCAATTCTGCAAGCACCTTATTTAAATTCATCTGATGTTTCATCCATCAATAGGCTTAAGGAACAAACTTATCAAATAATTTTTTTGAATTAGGAACTTTATTGATATTTCCAAAACTTCTCATCTTTTTTTGTCAAGTGTTTTTCTTTTTACACCCTGCTTTAGCTGGGTGTTAATAATTAGGTAATCGAGCATGGGCTTTAGCCTTTAATAGTTGTTTAATTCGTTAAAGATTAAAGGCTGAAGCCTGTGTTTACATTGAATTTGAGATCACCGCTCTAAAGAACGGTGCAAAAAACTTCGAATATTAACTATGTGCCTATTTCAAATATTTTTTTTAAGTGATACATTTCCAAAATTAAGGCGCTCTTTTATTTGAAATCATTCTAAAAATAGTACATACCTGCACCCAATAAGAATTTTTATTTTTATGGCCTTAATTTATACAAAAGTTCTATGAAAAAAGTTCTCCTATTATTTATGGTGGCTGCGTTTGCTGTATCCGCAAGTGGCCAAAACATTCAGGCCCATTACGATTTTGGCAAAGATAGGAAGTTTTTGACCACCACCGTCGAGATGTTTAGGCCCGACAAATATGGTTCAACCTTCTTTTTCATCGATATGGATTACAGTTCCGATGCGCGCAATGTGGACAACGGTGTTTCGTTGGCCTATTGGGAAATAGCACGTGCCTTCAAATGGAACGAAACCCAAATGATTATGCCTCGCGTTGAATACAACGGAGGTGTATTTAAATTGGACGGTGACGATGCCCCATTTATACCCATTGAAAATTGCTGGTTGGCGGGCATTGAACATACCTGGGCTTCGGCCGATTTCTCAAAAATTCTAATGCTGCAGGGAAACTATAAATACATCAAAAATAAGGAAGATGCCTCCTTTCAGTTAACAGTAGTTTGGACGGTACAAATGATGGAAGGGAAGCTGACTTTTGCGGGTTTTGCTGATTTCTGGAAAGAGAAAATGTTCTGGGGAACGGATTACAGGTTCTTAGCTGAGCCACAATTGTGGTTTAATGCTACCAAAAATCTGTCGCTCGGGAGCGAAATTGAATTGAGCAACAATTTTATCGGGGCAGAATTTGCCGTGTGCCCTACTCTTGGCGTAAAATATACCTTCTAAATTCAGAAATCATGCTTGTAAAATATTGTTGTATTGTCGGTGTTGTTTATTTTGAAGTTTTTTATGTAAAAGAGTAACAACTTCTGGAAATCCTACGTTATAAAAAACGGTACCGGGATGAAATAAATCTATGTCGTTGCCGTTTTTCCTTATTCACAAGTAATGGTTAAACCTAAAGAAATATGAAACATCTTTTTGCCTTTCTTATCGCGGCCTTGATTTTTGTTTCGTGCGACAATGATGATTCTCCGAAAACTGCGCCTAAAATTCCTCCGGTTGAAACTATGGCGATTGATTTTGGCACATTGGGCGATGCCACCATATCGGCTGAAATTGAAAAGGCCAATTGGATGTATTCTGTTACAACGGTCGGTGTTTGGAACTTAATCATCGGAACTACCTTCGCCGTGCCAGTAAATGCATTTTCCCTTGCAGCCAGCCATCAGCCTGTGTTAATAAAAGATTTAACCTGGCAATGGGAATATCCCTTTGAAGCTTTTGCAGGTCAATTTAAAGCCCGGTTGGTAGCTCAATTGGAATCGGCAAAAAAAATAAAATGGGAAATGCACATCAGCAAAACCGAGATCGATCCTTTTGAAGAATTTCTTTGGTTTGAAGGCACATCGAACACGAACGGACGCGATGGTCAATGGATATTGTACCATAACGCCAAGCCCCCGGTTGAAACGGTTCAAATTGATTGGAAGAGGGAAAATGAAAAGGTGGGAGAGATTAAATATACCTATGTCCGTGAAGAAAACGAACAGCGTCTTCCCGACCCATTGTTGGGCAGCACACTTACCTACGGATTGCAAGAAGGTGAATTGGATGCGTATGTTATCGTGAGTGCTAAAGGTTCAGGCAGCAAGGAGATGATGGAAACCAACATTGAATGGAGCCGCACGGACTACAACGGTCGGGTTAAAGCCGTTGACTTCTTTAACGATACCAACTGGCACTGCTGGGATAAGCAAGGTAACAACGTGGATTGTAACTAAATGAACATTTTTAAGAATAAATAGGGGTACTTTGTAGTGCCTTTTTTTGTTTTTGTTATTTTTGCGCAAGTTTTTGGGGACATTAACTCAGTTGGTTTAGAGTGTTACCTTGACAGGGTAGAAGTCACTGGTTCGAATCCAGTATGTCCCACTTAGATTATCAAAACGTTACTACGATGTAGCGTCTCTTGACTTCGACATTTCTATCGCTATACTTTTATTTTTGTTTTGGGGCTGTTAGCTCAGTTGGTTTAGTCCCGAGGGCCTACCTATGACAAGTTTATATCATTACCTGTTTATTAGATGCAATACGAATGACAGATTCTAAATGTACTTCATTCCCGCGAAGGCGGGAATCCCAGCATCAAAGGAAGGGATTCCCACCTGCGTGGGAATGGTTGCTTCGAACAACCTGTCATTTCCTCATTATGCCCATTCAAAAAAATGGGTGGTGACTCGGGATGACAGGGTAGGGGTCACTGGTTCGAATCCATTACAGCCCACGTTGAATATAAAGACGTAACAGCGATGTGGCGTCTTTTTTTAGTTTTAACCGTTATCCCATTTGGTTTTATGCCAGTCTGTAATAATACCTTTCATTTTACATTTGATACAGACCCAATAAATCTCATCATCTTCTTCAATTAAACATGGCACAATTAAACCCGAACAGTTCTTTTCAATACATCGAACCTGAGGTTCAGAATCATAATCACCTGAAGTTGCATCATCAATAAGTAAAGCAAGAAAATTCGCCAGCTCCCTTGCATCCTTTGGTATATCTTTGGGGATGTTTCCTTGTTCATCAAGAAAATGTTGAAAATTGGTTATATACATCTATTATAGCTTAATAACACAGTGATTATAGCTTACTTGAGCGGTAACAACATGAGTTCCTCCCAAATAAAAAGCCAACTTGGCAAATTAAATTGTAAGCAAATGATTTAATAAGCGAATAATTTTTACTTTTGAGAAACATAACCAAATTGAACAAAATAATATGAACAAAATATTCTGGCAAAAAGCTGCACAAAAACTGCTACAAATATTTTTAATTTCATCTGTTTCTTGTCTAATGATATTGATATTGATATTGTGCTGTTGTGGTAGCCGAGATACAGGGACTGTAAAAGTAATTAACAACCTACAATATGAAGATTCAGTATTAAACATTGGGAAAATCAATGGTGGATATGGAAAATCATATTCCGGAAATTCTCAAGTCACTAATTCTAACCAACAGGGCACAATATCTAAGGTTACGTTCTTCATTGAAAATTCAGGCAGTATGAAAGGTTATACCACAGGAGGCGCGGAATACGTTGATGTACTTACAAATATTGCAAATCATCCAGATTTAATAAGTAATAGCTTTATTAGATCTTATTATTTTTATAGTGGGATTTCCTCTATAGTCAAAATTTCAAACCTTCGTACAAACTTAGTTCCTGCTAATTTTGGTCAACCAAGAAGTGATTTAAATCAATTATTTAAAACAAGTCTTGACAGCTCAAAAAGGAATAGCATTACCATATTAATTTCAGATGGAATATATGATATGTGTCCAAATCCAAATCCGTTAAGTTCTTTGCAAATTTTAGGACATGAGCTAAGAACTATTTTTATTAGAAAGTTACAAAATTCCGACTTTCAAACTATATTGGTGAAATTACAATCAAGATTTAATGGAAGGTATTACCCAGGCAACTGTTGTAGTGCATACAACATAAACCAACAAAGACCATATTATATCTGGATTTTTGGGAAAACAGAAATCTTAAAAAAATATTTTCCCGATGAATATTTAAAATATTTAAATGGTTACGAAAATTCAGCCAGATATTTTAAATACAATTCATCGCAAATTAGTTTTAAACCAAATTCATATAAAAAAATTGGCAACTTTTATCCATCAAGGAGTGATAATTACACTTTGGAAAAAGTTAAAACCAACTCTTCAAATGTTTTACAATTTTCAATTGCCGTTGATTTCTCAAAGTTACCATTAAATGACAATTATTTGAAAAATCGCAATAATTACGAATGTTCCAACGGATTTGAAATAGTATCAATTGAACCGCCTACAGAAGTTACAAAACTTGGGCTTCCTAACCAAACTCACTTGATAGTGGTTAAAAAAACAGGAAATCCCATAGGTCAACTATCTATATCCCTTTTAAATAAAGGATATGACTGGATAAGTGCTACAAATCTGAATAATGATTGCAATATAATGAACAATACTACACAAACGTTTGGTTTTGAAGTGCTTAATAAAGGAATTATTGAAGCTTATCAGAACTTTAATAGTGGCAACGAGATTGTTAAATTTAATATTAACCTAAAAAACTAGAACATGAAAGATATTTTTTCCGACTGGTTTGCTACCATCTATGACAGAGTATTTAATATCTTCAACAATGATTTTCAAGAACCTGTTTTTCAATATTTTTTTGATAGTGGGTTTTACATTGCGCTTGGAGTGATTTTTACTCTCGTTCCTTTGGCACTTATGGCAATATTTTATTTTTGGTGGAAATACCCATATGGGAAATGGTGGCATTGGTTGATATGGTGCGCTATTACAACATTATTGGTTTTGGGAGGGACATTTGGATATGCTAATCATTTTATAATTGGCTCCGATGCCCAAGAAATGATAACCTGCTATAATGTTCCGGAGTGCTCAGATTATATTAAAGGACTCCCAATAGAATACGCAAAAGCAAATGCATTTCTAGCTCTTATTGTTGGTTTTATAGGAAGCTTGATTTTAAAGCAATTTAAATTTAGTAAAGTTCAAACTCATTTACCTTTTTAAATCATAAAACAATGGCAAGAAAATTATATATTTTCGGAATTGGCGGCACAGGTTCACGTGTAATAAAGGCATTAACCATTAATTCGGTAAAGAAACCTCGTTACTGATTTTCAATCATTTAAGCATGAT
>CAZNEV010000113.1:0-12284 GCA_964572085.1 uncultured Maribellus sp.
AATGGCACCAAAGTGAACCAAATAAAATGCTAAAAATCAAATAATTATAGAGTTTATCGAGACCATAAGCAGACAAAAACTTGTGGTCTCGTTTTTGTCCCTTAAAACAGGCTTTCTTATGGCTTTTTATGCTATTCCACACCAATAAAAAAGCACTTAAATCATTGAATTTAAGCGCTTTTGTTCATGTTTGTTTTCTTAGTTGTGCCCAGAACAAGACTCGAACTTGCACATCCTTGCGGACACTAGTCCCTGAAACTAGCGTGTCTACCAATTCCACCACCTGGGCTTTCGGGGGCAAATATATAAAAAATCTACCTTCCGGTGATCCGGGAACCTGATTTTCCCAGTTCATTTTATAAAATAAATGCACGATTGAATTAACACATGGTGATTTGATCTTTGCCCGTATTTTTCTCGCAATATTTACATTTTAACGAAATCGGATCGGAAGAAACTACTCGAAACCAAGTTGTTACACGTTCGTTATTGGTGATGCATTTTGGGTTAACGCACTTCACAATGCCGGCAATCGTTTCGGGTGTTTCCACTACCTTCTTTTCCACCACTTCGTAGTCTCGGATGATATTCAATTTCGCGTGGGGGGCAATTAAAGCAATTTTATTGATTTCGTCGTCTTCAAAAAACTTGTTGGATACTTTGATGATTGCTTTTGCCCCTAATTTTTCACTTTCGAGGTTGGTACCGAAGGTGATTTGATTGTCGATCACATCAAGGCCTAAAATAGTGATGACTTTAAAAAGGCTCTCGGCAGGAATATGGTCGATAACTGTACCTTCTCTAATAGCGCTAACTTTCAGTTTAAGTTTTTTCTTTATTCTTTTCATAATGTGCTCTATTTAAGGTTCATGGTGTGCGCAATTATTGCTTCGCGGGCGAATACGCCATTTAATGCCTGAGTGAAATAATAGGCCTTTTCACTGCTGTCAACATCCGGATGAATTTCTTTTACCCGGGGCAGCGGATGCAGGATTTTCATGGTTGGTTTGGTGTTTTTCAACATACTGTTCCGGAGGATGTACACGTTTTTCACCGTTTCATATTCAATAGGGTCGGAGAAGCGTTCTTTTTGAACGCGGGTCATGTAAATTATATCGGCTTCGCTGATAATGTCGGTAAACTCTTTATGCTCGAAAAAACGGATTCCTTTATCGCGAAGGAACATTTTATATTCCTCGGGTATTTCCAAAACTGTGGGAGCAATAAAGTTGAAAATCGGGTTTTCAAATTCCGACATGGCCATCAGCAAGGAATGCACGGTGCGTCCGTATTTTAGGTCGCCCACCAGAAACAGGTTAATATTGTCTAAGCGTCCCTGTGTTTTCAGAATCGAATACATATCGAGCAGGGTTTGCGTGGGGTGCTGGTTAGCGCCATCTCCGGCATTGATTACGGGCACAGATGAAATTTCGGCTGCATAGCGTGCTGCTCCTTCCAAGGGGTGCCGCATGACAATTAAATCGGCATAGTTGCTTACCATTCTAATGGTATCGTGCAGCGTTTCGCCTTTGGTGGCGCTCGAACTTTCGGGGTCGGCAAAGCCAACAATGCGACCGCCCATCCGGCTGATTGCAGTTTCAAAACTCAGTCGGGTCCGGGTTGATGGCTCAAAAAAAAGTGAAGCAACCACTTTCCCTTTCAGTAATTCCTGATTTGGATTTTGCTCAAAATCCGCTGCGAGTTCCATTATCCGCAAATATTCTTCTTTCGAGTAATCAGTAATTGAAATTAAATCCTTCTTCATTTTATTGTTTATTTCTGTTTAAATGCAATCTACTTATTCGTTCTCCCGGATGAGTTCAACTGCATACAATTGCTCGAAAATCTGGCTCACCTTTTCTACCTCCGAGTTTCGTACCGAAAAATACAATTGGCAGGTTTCTTCGAATCGAGTTTTCAGTACGTTCAGGTTTTCCTGTTTCACAATTTGCATCACATCGTTCAGTTCGTTATAGGTGAATTTCGCTAAGAACCGGCTCTCAATTGTCTTCTCAACTATCCCGGAGTTTTTGAGAGCATTGGCCGCAGCTTCCCGATAGGCATTAATTAGCCCGCCTACACCGAGGAGCGTACCGCCAAAGTAACGGACCACCACGATTAAAATATTAGTAACATCAAAGCTAAGAAGTTGCCCCAGAATTGGTTTTCCCGCCGTGGAGGAGGGTTCTCCGTCGTCGTTGGCCCTATAGCGGATTTCATCGGTACCTAAACGCCAGGCGTAGCAATGGTGCCGGGCACTGTGGTGGTCCTTTTTAAGCCGTTCTAAAATTTCTTTTATTTCATCTTCGTTTTCCACCGGAAAAGCAAAGGAATGAAACTTACTGCCTTTGTCCTTAAAATAGCCCCGGGCCTCTTCTTCTATGGTTTTGTAAACGTCAGTCATTGCATAAAAAAAGCATTCGCCAAACGACGAATGCTTTTTGTTACATTTTAAGTTTCTTTTCGATGTCTTCCACGTATTGCCGGAAGTTTTTATCGGTATCTTTTAAGTTCGTTACTGTTTTGCAGGCATGTAAAACTGTTGCGTGATCCTTACTGCCAATTTGAGCGCCAATGCTTGCCAGGGAATGTTTTGTGAGGCTTTTAGAAAAAAACATGGCGATTTGGCGGGCCTGGACAATTTCGCGCTTCCGTGTTTTGGCCTGAAGCGTATCCACGTGCATGTCAAAATAATCGGATACTACTTTGGATATGTATTCGATGGAAAGCTCACGTTTAGAGTTTTTTACCAATTTGTTAATGAGTTTGGCAGCCAGTTCGAGTGTAATTTCCCGCTTGTTCAGCATCGATTGGGCCAACAGAGACACCAGTGCTCCTTCCAACTCCCGCACATTGTTCGACACATGTGAGGCAATGTATTCCAACACTTCGTCAGAAAGCGTAATGCCGTCTTTATAAATTTTACGGCGCAAGATTTCCATACGAGTTTCAAAGTCGGGTATCTGTAAATCCGCAGTTAAACCCCATTTAAACCTCGACAAAAGCCTTTGTTCCATTCCTTTCAGTTCAATGGGGGGTTTATCGGAAGTCAGTATGAGTTGCTTGCCGGTTTGGTGTAAATGGTTGAAAATGTGAAAGAAAGTTTCCTGTGTTTTTTCTTTCCCCGCAAATTCGTGAACATCATCCAGTATCAGCACATCAATCATTTGATAGAAATGAAGGAAATCGTTGCGGTTGTTGTTCCGTGTTGCTTCGGTGAATTGGGTCTGAAATTTATTGGCGTTTACGTAGAGTACAATCTTGTCGGGGAAGCATTCTTTCACCTCAATTCCTATTGCCTGAGCCAGATGCGTTTTACCCAAACCGGAGTTGCCATAAATCATCAGCGGGTTGAATGCAGTGCCGCCGGGGTTTTGTGCCACGGCATAACCTGCACTTCGGGCAAGGCGGTTGCAGTCACCTTCAATAAAGTTTTCAAAGGTATTGTCGGATTTCAATTGCGGATCGATTTGCAATTTTTGTATTCCCGGAATGATAAAAGGATTTTTAATGCTGGTTTTGTCGTCCGATTTGAGGGGGATTGTTACGGCTTTATTCTGCAATTTTACATTGCTGTTGGTAGGATAGCTGACTGTGTAAGGTTCGTCGCTATTTTTATTGCCCATCACCACATTATACTCCAATTTTGCACCGTTTCCCAACACCATACGTAAGGTGCGGCGCAAAATATCGATAAACTGTTCTTCTAAATACTCGTAGAAAAAAGCACTTGGAACTTGAATTGTCAACACATTGTCGTGGAGTTTAACTGGTTTTATAGGTTCAAACCAAGTCTTATAACTGCTGCTCGGAACGTTATCCTTAATTATATCCAGACACTTTTCCCAGGCAGTTTTAAAGTCTATATTCATTATAATTATTGGCTTTTTAAGAGCAATGATTTAATTCTCAATTTTATTCCCAACAGCAAAATTTGTAAAAAAAAAGTTAAAAAAAAAATGAAAATGCTATTGCAAATTTGATATGTTTTATATCACTTTCGCTATCAAGTGATTAAAAGTTGAAATTTTTATTTATTTGATAAGTGTCTGGTATTCAATGCTTTATTTTTAATGGGTTGAATGATAGAGCCCTAACTGGTGGGTAGTAGTTGGTATATTTCGGACATATCAATTATTACCAGATTAAACGGTCGGTTTAGCGTAAAGTTTTCAGGGCTTTTTCTAATTTTATCATCCTCCCATTCTTAAACGCCACGATTGTGGATTCCGGAAAAACTCCCTTCGTTTCGTCTTGTAATTTTTTGATTTCGGTGTACGATGACGTTGAGCCCAAAAGATATGAATAGGCACCGCTTGCCTCGAACTCTTCCACTTTGTCCAAACCTTTAAAAATTTCGTCATCTAGCGGAATTTTAGTTTCTGTGGAGATGAGGTGCACTTTGAATATAATACTTTTCGATGCAACATCACCCGATGTCGTGATGTAATATTCTTTCCCGAAATTAAGCGCTGAAAGTTGCACATACCGCTTGGGATTGGCCTGAATGTCGTTGATCAAAAAACTAAGGTTGTTGGACAAAGCTGCGATGGACAAATAAAGCACGTCGTCATTCAGCAATAAACCGGCGGTGCCTTCCGTGCTGTTCAGCTTTTCTAACATAGTTAGAACTTCTTGTGAGGCAGCCGAAATATTACTAACAATAGGAGAGAGTGCGAAGTTGGCAAGGGTATCGCTGAAACTTGCGAAATTCTGAATGATAGTTTCCAGTTCGCCGGTATTGTTTCTCAAGGCTGATGTTAACTCATCGATATTCAGAATGGTGCGCTGAATACTGCCTTTTCCCGTAGCTACAATTTCCTGGAGGTCATTCGTTGTCAATTCAATATTTTCGATGGTCTTGTTGATGTTTGCAAAACTTTCCGACAAATCCTGACGGGCATCTTCATTGAAAATAACCGTTAAAACCGTAATAGCCGAATCTAAGGTGCCTAAGAGTTGTTCTGCTTTATTTTTTAGCGGCAGCACCTGCATGCTCACCTGTTCTTTCAGGTCACCTTCGATTGAGCCGGGTATGGTGTCATTTGATCTGTACAGTTCTTCTTCGTCACTTAAAATCAGGCGCACGGAGCGTGTGCCCATGATGTCACTGCTGATAATTTGTGCCACTGAATTCACCGGAATGCTAAAGTCGGAATCAATCATTAAGGAAACGATTAACCTGCCGCTTTTATCGGGGGCAAACTGAATTTTTTCAACCTGCCCGATTTGATAGCCATTCATGGTTATCTTGTTTGATTCAAGCAGGCCGTCAACCCGTTCGTACACCACATGATAATAGCTGTTTTTCTTGAAAATGTCGTTTCCTTTCAGGTAGCTAAGTCCCCATACTAAAATAGTCAACGAAACTACGATCAGCATTCCTAATTTCACATATTTCGACAGTTTTAAGCCCATGGTATTTGATTTCTTTTAAATATTCTTCGTAAAACTAAGCATTTCAATGCTCATTCACCTTTATCGGTAACACTTTTGAGTGGAATTAGTTTGTCGTTTTCGAAGCTCACCACAAACGCGCTTGGGAATTTTTTCTCAATGCGTTTTTTCTCAGCCACTGCATCTTGTTGGTTTTCAAACATTCCTGAATAGTAACGATGCATATTTCCACTGCTTTTACAGAAAATGTTTTTTTCGCCCATAAAATTGGAGGGGATAGTTTTAAGCAAACGTTGGGATGCAGCTATTTGCACAGAATACCAATTGGTGCCGGCATCCGCAGTTTTGGCCGGTTGACTTCCAGGTGTTTTTTGCGCTGCATGAGGAATCGCTTCTTTCTTTTCAGTTGGAACGTTAGCTGTATGTGTGCGAACGTTGAAACTGCTTTTATCCTCAATTTTTCGTTTATACTCCCGGAATGCTTCGAAAATGGAAGTAGCAAGTTTGGCTTTCCCAGGTTCGCCCATCATGAAATCACGCTCGCCTGCATGACTGATAAACCCTACCTCTACGAGCACACTTGGCATGGTGGTTCGGCGAAGGACCAGAAATCCGGCCTGTTTAACGCTACGATCGATTCGCCTTGCGCCTTCTCGGAAACGGTTTTGAATATCGGATGCGAACATGACACTTTGTTCTAAGTATTCGTCTTGCACTAACTCAAACATGATGTACGATTCGGGCGAATTAGGGTCGAAACCCTCGTAGGTGGTGTTGTAGTCGTCTTCAAGCAGAATCACGGAGTTTTCTTTTTTTGCCACTTCCAAGTTTTCCTGGCTGCGGTGTTGCCCCAGCACAAAGGTTTCTGTTCCCTGTACACTCTTTTTGTCCGTAGCGTTAACGTGTATGGATATAAAAAGGTCGGCTTTATTGCGGTTGGCAATTTCGGCCCTTTCGTGCAGCGGAATAAAAACATCTTTGGTGCGGGTATAAACCACTTTAATGTCGGGATAAGTGGCCTGAATGGATTTGCCCAGGCGAAACGCGAGGTCCAAGACAATGTCTTTCTCTTTTGCCTGGCCTACGGCTGCACCGGAATCTTTTCCACCGTGCCCAGCATCGATCACTACAACGGATATACGATTGCCTTTTCCCTGTGCCGTGCAAGAAAGATTGATTGCAGAAGTCCCGGTAAAAACAAGAAACGCGGCACACACTAAAGTGAGGTTTGTCAATGTCTTTTTCATTCTGTTCTCTGTTTATAGGCAAAAATAGAAATATTAATATTATTTTACATTGATTCGTGTGGTAGTGTAACCCTTATTTTTATTTTTGTCGAGCCATATTGCAGCTTGTAATTCAGAAAACATCTTGTACAGAAATATACTTACATACCTGTTTCTCGTTATTCCCATTTTTTTATTCAGCCAGGAATCGGAAAAAATGAAGTCAGATACCGTTCCACCCATCGATACTGCTGTGGTTGTGCCAGTTGATGGTTTACTTACCGGTATTGTCACCGATACCCTTGTCGTGGATTCCGCACGTGTTGACACCCTTGATGCACGTGCGGTCGAAAAACCGTTTATCGAAGCACCGATTGTGTACAACGCTGAAGATTCAATCATTGTGTCGTTCGACGGGCAAAAGGTTTTTCTCTACAACAATGCAAAAGTTACTTACCAGCAAATCGAACTTACGGCTTATTTCATTGAATTGGACCTGGAAACGAAGGAGATTTATGCCGAAGGGATTATGGATAGTACGGAAACGTTAGTTCAAAAACCAATATTTAAACAGGGTTCCGAGGAATACGAATCGGAAACTATGCGCTATAACTTCGATACGGAAAAGGCATTTATTACCAAAGTTGTTTCAGAACAGGGCGAAGGCTTTATTTTGAGCGATCGTACTAAAAAGATCGGCAAGGATGTGTTTATTACCAAAGACGCAAAATACACCACGTGCGATGCCGAACATCCGCATTTCTATTTGCAATTGTCTAAAGCAAAAGTCATCTCCAACGATAAGATAATTACAGGCATGGCTTATATGGTTTTGGAAGATTTTCCAATTTATTTTCCCTTCCTTCCTTTTGGTTATTTCCCCAATTCTACCACCTATACATCTGGTATCTTAATCCCGACGTATGGCGAAGAACAAAACCGCGGTTTCTTTTTGCGCGATGGCGGATATTATTGGGCGGCCAGTGAATATTTTGATCTTGCTGTGAAAGGTGATATTTATTCAAAAGGCTCGTGGGGCACGCAACTTCACACTAATTACCGGAAACGCTATAAATTCAGCGGCGGTTTCGATTTTAAATACACCCTGAATAAATATGGCATTTCAGGGCAGCCGGAATATACAGAATCGCCACAATTTCAGGTTACCTGGTCGCACAGCCAGGATCCAAAAGCCAATCCGAACCGTACCTTTTCGGCCAGCGTAAACTTTTCTACCAGCGGCTACGACAAGCAGAACTCCTACGAAGGGATGGCCGGCGGAAACAATTATTTGCGTTCTCAAAAATCATCGAGCATCTCCTATACGCGTAAATTTGAAAACTCCCCCTTTAACTTGTCGGCCAACTTAAGGCATTCACAAAACTCCATTGATACCACCATTTCGCTTTCTTTGCCCGAAATGACCTTCAGCATGGCCAAAGTTTACCCCTTTCGCCCCAAAAACCGATCGGGACCGGTGAAGCTTTATGAGAAATTCGGAATCAATTATACCGCCAACATCCGCAATACCATAACGGCTAAAGAATATGATTTACTCCATAAAAAATTTCCTTCCGAATGGAAAAACGGAATCAAACACAATATACCAATTGCTTTGCCCAGCTTCAATCTGTTAAACTACATCAATGTAAGCCCAAGCATCAGCTATAACGAATCGTGGTATTTCAAAAAGTATAATTATGAATATGTGGAAGATGAGGTTTTTATTGACGAACGCGGAGTGGAGAGCCATATTCGAAAAGATACGATTACAGGGCTCAGCCGGGTGTATGATTATAGTTATAGTTTAAGTAGTTCTACCAACATTTACGGAACCTTTAACCCGCGCAACCCCAATTCCAGGATCAGTGCGATACGCCATAAAATGACTCCTTCGGTCAGTTTTAGCTATAGCCCTGATTTCGGAGCTCCACGCTTTAATTATTGGCAGGAAGTACAAATTGATTCAACAGGCAGGCTGGGGTACTTTGATGTGAACGAAGGCGGAGTTTATGGCGGGTCTCCGTCGCGGGGAGCTTCGGGGGCAATCAGTTTTTCGTTGAATAATAATTTGGAAATGAAGGTTTTGGATTCAAAAGACACTACAAAAACGGATGATCAGCAAAAATACAAAAAAGTAAAGCTCATCGACAACCTGAGTATCTCGTCCTCCTATAACTTAATCGCCGACTCGATGAACTTAGCTCCTTTCAGCATCCGCGCGCGTACAACAGTTGCCGGGGTGAGCATCAACATGGGGGGCACGCTCGATCCGTACATGGTGAACGAAGACTATCAAAAGTACCATAAATACGTTTGGAAAGAAAGATCGGGGTTTAAAAAACTGGGGCGTTTAACGCGGGCTAACCTTTCGTTTGGGATGAATTTCAATTCAAAAGATAAAAAAGCCGATAAGAAAAAATCAAACGTACCTGAAGGCACTGAAGGCAACGAGGATGTGCAAATGCCCGCAAAACCGGATATTTTTGCCGAATATGTTGATTTTTCCATGCCCTGGACTTTTGGATTTGACTACAATTTTAATTACGGCGGACCAACAAAAGCATTCCCTAAAGGAAAAATTACTCAGGCACTTGGCTTGAGGGGCAACATCAGCATCACCCCAAAATGGAAGATGAACATGAACACCAATTTTGATATTGAGGCCAAGGAATTTGCCTATACTACGTTCAGTGTGAGCCGCGATTTGCATTGCTGGCAAATGGCCTTTAACTTCGTTCCTTTTGGCTACATGAAAAGTTATAGCTTCACCATCAACGCCAAGTCGTCGATGTTGAGGGATTTGAAAGTGCAAAAACGGCAAAGTTTCTACGACAACCTTTAAAAATGAATAAATAATGAAACGGATTATTGCGACAAAAAATGCGCCTGCTGCCATTGGCCCTTATAGCCAGGCGGTAGAAGTGAACGGAACCTTGTACATTTCGGGGCAGGTGCCTTTGAACCCCGAAACGATGCAGGTGGCCGAAGGTGGGATAAAAGAACAGACCCTGCAAGTGATGAAAAACATCGGTGCCATACTCGATGCCGCCGGTTATGCTTTTTCGGATGTGGTGAAATCGACCTGCCTGTTGAGCGACATGGCAAACTTTAAGGCGATGAACGAAGTATATGCCCAATTTTATACCGAGAACCAACCGGCAAGGGCAGCGTTTGCGGTAAAAGAATTGCCACTTGGTGTTTTAATCGAAATTGAAACCGTAGCGGTGAAATAAGCACAAAAAAGGGTTCCAAAATTTCGGAACCCTTTTCTAATAACTTTTCAACTTTATTGCTTATTCGGCAACCACTTCAAATTCTAAGTCGATGATCACTTCTTTGTGCAATTTTATTTTCATCGTGTAAGTGCCCACTTCTTTAATGCTGTCTTCGGGCAAGGTAATTTGTTTGCGGTCAATTTCGAAGCCTTTTTTGTTGATGGCTTCGGCCAATTGAATGGTATTAACTGAACCAAAAATTTTACCGAGCGAACTGGTTTTAGCACCAACGCTAATTTTTTTGTTTTCGAGTTTTTCCGCAATTTTCAAGGCTTCATCTTTCAATTTGGCCTCTTTGTGCGCACGTTGTTTTGTGTTTTCAGCCAAAACTTTTTTTGCCGAAGGAGAGGCTGCAACCGCTTTTTTCCGTGGGATCAAATAATTCTGTGCATAACCGTCTTTCACGTTAACCACGTCGTCAACAACTCCTAAGCGGGCAACGTCTTGTATCAATATAATTTCCATTTCTTTTCCTCCTTTTATTTCATCAAATCGGTTACAAATGGCAACAAAGCAACAATGCGTGCACGTTTCACGGCCTGGCCAACTTTGCGCTGATATTTCAACGATGTCCCGGTAATCCGGCGAGGCAGGATTTTGCCTTGTTCGTTCAGGAATTTTTTCAAAAATTCCGGATCTTTGTAATCCACATATTTAATCCCGTTTTTCTTGAAACGGCAATATTTTTTCTTTTTAATTTCAACTGACGGGGGTGTCAGGTACCTGATTTCACTTCCTTTTCCTTGTGCCATAATTTAAGCCTCCTTTTTTTCGGTTCGTTCTTTCTGAAGTCTCTTTCTCTTGTCGCTGTACGCAATTGCATATTTGTCGAGCTTCACGGTCATAAACCGCATAATCCTCTCTTCGCGGCGTAAATCGGTCTCAAATTTCGCAATAAATGCAGGGTCGGCTTTGAATTCAAATAAATTATAAAAGCCTGAAGATTTCTTTTGAATGGGGTAAGCCAGTTTTTTCATTCCCCAATTCTCTTCATGGAGCATCTCGCCTCCGTGTGAGGTGATGAGATCCTTGAATTTGTTTACCGCCTCCTTTACCTGTGGCTCAGATAAAACGGGAGTACAAATGAAGACGGTTTCGTACTGATTCAACATAATCATCTAATTTTTAATTATTAATACTATTTATCCAACATTTTTTGGACGCGCAAAAGTAGAAATAATTTGCTATTTATCAAACTATTGAATCGAAATGAACAAATCGAAGTGTAAAAATTACAGAAACAAAGTTTTATTCTAAATTCGGGAAGTTTTTTTTCTTATGAATATCGCAATAGTACATAATAGCATAATCCCTGTTGCTGAATATGGCGGCATTGAAAGGGTAATTTGGTATCTCGGAGCTGAGTTGGTAAAAAAGAACCACAACGTTACTTTTCTTGTGAAACAAGGATCGGAATGCCCGTTTGCAGCGGTGAAAACTATTAATCCTTCCCTTTCCCTAAATGATCAAATTCCTGTGAATACCGATTTTGTCCACCTTCATTTTATACCCGATGAGATGATTGAATATCCCCACCTTATTACTGTTCATGGCAATTTACCAAGCGGCACTGTTTTCTCCCCAAATACCAACTTTGTTTCGAAAAATCATGCCCGGCGCTTTGGTGCCGATGCTTTTGTTTACAATGGCCTTGATTGGAAAGATTATGGAACGCCTGATTTGACTTCAAAAGGGAATTATGTCCATTTTCTGGGAAAGGCGGCCTGGCGGCTGAAAAATGTAAGCGGTGCAATAAAAATAGCGCACAGTAACAAAACTGAAATTAAAATCCTTGGCGGAACACGTTTCAATATTAAAATGGGCTTGAGATTTACAACTTCGCCCTGGGCAAAATTTTATGGAATGGTTGGTGGCGAAAGAAAATTGGAACTGCTCTCACATTCACGGGCACTGATTTTTCCTGTACTTTGGCACGAACCTTTTGGATTGGCCATCATTGAAAGCCTGTTTTTTGGTTGCCCTGTTTTAGGAACTCAATGTGGTTCGCTGCCTGAGTTAATAAGGGATGAAGTTGGTTTCCTTTCGAATAAGCAACAGGAATTAATCGATGAATTTCAAAATATCGATGAATTTAAACCCAAAATTTGCCATGAATATGCAGCAGATAATTTTAATTCAAAAATCATGGCTGAAAATTATTTGCTCCTTTATGAAAAGATTTTGAATGGACGAGAAATAAACAATACCACTCCGAGATTTATCGAAAAGGAAAATCAAATGCCCGTTTACATTCAAGGAAAAAGGTTCTATAATGAATAGTGTGGGTAATAAATTTTTTGAATTAGGCGTTTAATCAATATAAATCGAAATGTGGCTAAAGCCCAGTTTAACAATGGCTTACATAAACCGTCAGCTAAAGCAG
>CAZNEV010000114.1:0-11952 GCA_964572085.1 uncultured Maribellus sp.
TGTTTCCCCGAATATACTACTTTTATCGTTATTGGTTAAGTACCTAATTCAATCAATAAATTCATCATCCATGTTGTGGAGAATCGTATAGAGACTATCATATTGGGTTAAAAAAGTTCCATAGTCAATATTTTGATCTCTCCGTAATGAGTTTATTGCTTTATAGGTATTTGGTTGGTGTTTCTTTTCATAAAGCACATGGTTATTTAATAATGTGTTTAATTCTCCATCGCTTCCTAAATATTTTACGCCGGCACCGTTCATGTAGGCACGCCTTTCCCTCATACTATCGGCATCAAGCTCAATATACAAATCAGAATTGGCATAAATACCTGCATAAAAAAGTTTGCCAACATGCAGCCATATCTGTTGATAGGGAAATGCATAGTCAATATCCAATTCAAAGGTCCCATCTGAGTTAAGTTTTCCATTCTTTGCAGTTTGAGATTGGTTTTGGGCAAAAGGGGTTACAATTGAATATTCCAATTTTATACTTTCAATTTCTTCATTGGTAAGATCCAATACTTTTCCCTTTACAACTGGTTTGTTTTTTTCATTAAAAAAGTATTCGTCAAAATTTGCGTCTTCAATAGCAATTTTTTTCTCTGAATTACATGTAATCATTAAAATTGCAGCAAAAAATAAGATGATCCGTTTTGTTTTCATAGTTGTTTTATTTTTTATTGGTTTTTGCATACACGTATGTATACCCGCTGTTTGGCGGGTATTTTTTAATTGCCAGAATATAATTTACGATTTTTTGTTGAAATACTTTGAACATCTGTTTCGGCTTAAATGGTTTATATGTTTCAAATGTAGAAATTATTTCGTTGTCACGAAAGAACCGTTCTATCTCAACTGTGAAGAGAAAGAACGGTTCTTTTATCATTCATAGCATGACTTGAAGTCATACCATGAATTGGGGCAAAAAAAAAGCGGCAATTGCCGCTTTTTTTATTTCGTTATATGGTTTCTTTTTGCAGAACTATTGCTTTTTCGCCCACCATAGCGGGGTCAAAACTGCATCGGGGCCGCCAAGGAATTTTACTGCCTGGTCGTAACCTGCCGGGTTGCTATTGACCAATCCTGCCGGATATTTCAGTCGTTGCGGGAAGTTTTTAACACTTGCCGTCATGTAATTCGACTGGGTGAGATTGGGCAAATCGGTCAAAGGTAAATCAACGGCAGGGTTATCGAAAAACGGTAATCCCAGCCTGCGTTGGTCATTCCATGCTTCTAACGGAGCCCATGGCAATTGTGCAATGTATTTTTGTGTAATCACCTTGGTCAGCAGGTCGTTTTTTACCGAACCGTTTTTATACAACTGGTTTACAGGATAGGTAAACGTCATGGTACCAGGTTCGTCGGTATAACCGTTAACATAATTCATGGTTTTTGTGGCCGGCGGTTCCGTGGTATGGTCCCATTTTACCGAAGTACCAGCGCGGTTATAGCTTTCTGACAGCAAGTATTCATCTGCAAAATCATCTACTTCCCAGTATTCAAAACTTGCTTTTACGCCATTTTCATAGGCAACTTTCCCGGTTACGGGAGTGGCCCAACCTCTCACAGATCCTTCTGCCAAAAGGAAATAGGTTTCCCAGTCAGCAAAAAATATACGTTCTGACGTACTTTCCCTGAAGCGTTGGCTCAAACGAGGGATGGTACCGGTGTAAAACGAAATTTGGTTTTTTGCCGATTTTTCGCCCCAATTGCCTAAAGCTGCTGCATTCCAGGTAGAAGTTCCGTCAAATTCAAGCACAGTGTTTCCGTCCGCGTCAACCAATTTCCTTTTCACGGTTTTAGCATCGCTTGTATAGGAAGGGTAAATTGAAAAGTCAGGATTATCAAAATCGCCCGGTATAATGAATGATTTATAGGCGCGAGGGTCAATAACCGCGGGCAGTCCGTCTAACCAATATCCGGCAGAGGGATCGTTGGTCATGCTGGTTAAATGATTTTCCCATTTCAAACCAATATAATCGGCAGGTTTGATTTTATCCTGGAATTTTCCAGCCAATTGATCTTCTGATTTTACACCACCAAGGCCGAGATACAAATTGTTGAGTGTAGCCGATAAGGGTTGTGTGTTCCATTCGCGGCTCATTACTCCTGTTAAATCGTCCCAACCCGGTTTCTCTTTTACTTTAAAATTGTCGTCGGAAGCCAAAATCAGCTCGCCTTTGGCGGCATCCTCAAATTCTTCTTTGGCTTTGGCCGCATCCACCTCGCTTAAACGCATGGCCAAACGAAGGCGCATGGAGTTACCGTACTTTTTCCATTGCAGGTAATCAAATTCATAAGCCGCATCATATTTAGCGATACCCGACGGGTTTTCTACTGATACATCCAGTTTTGCAACTGCATCTTTCAGTTCGGCCAACATGTAGTAATAAACATCTTTTACTTCGCTAAATTGCGGGTTCACGCCACTGAATGCATCAATGGGCATCGGTCCGAAATTATCGGTAAATTCACTCATCAGGTAAACCCTCCAAATGCGGGCGACCTGTTTGAGGTTATCGGTGTAAACCTCCGATGTTCCTTCGGCAATCTTCTCATCGGCAACCGTAACGGCCAAATTAGCCGATTTCAGCCAGCCCGAAAGCGATGAATAATAATCACCGGTCCAACCTTCGTTGTAGCTGCCTAAAGCCAGAGAACCATTAGCACGGTGTTGGCGCGAGGCCGTTTTCCAGTATAAAACAAAAGCACGTTCTGCCACATGCGGATTTTGTTGAGCTCCGATAATCGATTGGTTGAGAATATATTCAACCTGCACCTGCTCGATGCTTGCGGCTTTTGGATCGACATTGATTTCGTCGAAATCGTTACATGCCGGGAGGATTAAGCTGCCCAACATGAGAATAAATGCGTATTTTAATATAGTCTTCATAAATATCTGTTTTTTAGAATCCCAGTGTAATATTGAATAAGAAGGTACGTGAGGTGGGAGGAGCAGCATTCTCGAATCCAACAGCATTGGTTCCGGTTGCATACACCGATTCCGGATCTACACCGTTCAGGTGACTTGTGATTAGCCAAACGTTGTTGGCAGAAAAACCAAATTTAGCACGCGTGAGCGGCACGTTGGTCAGCATCTTTTTTGGAAGATCGTAATTTAACTGAATCGTCCTCAGGCGGATGTTTGTGGCATCGTAAATATTAGCTTCCACAATTCCCATGTTTCCTGAACCGGCTGCTACTCTTTCCCAGTATTGCTGCGTAGTTATCAAATTCTCATTTTTCTTAAATCCGGTGCCGTCGGCAACTGCGCCTTCAACTACCATATCGGGCCTTTCGCCATTCACCACGGTAACATTGGACGTACCGGCCAATTGCATGGCAAGGTTGGTTCCGGAGAAGATTTGACCTCCAAACCGACCGTCAATTAAAAAGCTCAATGAAACCCCTTTGTAGGATAAGGTATTGGTTATCCCCATTAGAGCAACAGGCTGTTGATTTCCCAATTTTTCCCTTTCGCTGTTCCATTGTGGCAACCCGTTGGCATCCAGCAGCATTTGGCCAAAATAGGGGCTCGACTCGTCGCTTACTCTTCTGAAAGAAGTACCATAAATCTCACCGTATTTCCCGCCAACCTCGGCCAGGATGCGAAGGTCGTCGAAACCTCCAATCTGATATTCATTCACATTTTCAGCCAATTCTTCAATGGTGTTTCGGTTGAAGGAGTAATTGAATAGTACATCCCAGGTCAGGCCCGTGTTATTGCCCTGTAGGATGGAGGCATACATTTCTAATTCTAAACCGGTGTTTTGAATGTTTCCGGCGTTAATTTTTTTGCTTTCATAACCGCTCATAGGGTCCATCGGCAAGTTAATCAACTGCCTCGTAGCGTTGGATTTGTACCATGCCAAATCGAAACCTAAACGGTTATTGAAAAATTTGGCTTCCACACCGGCTTCGTAGGATTTGATCAACTCGCTTCTCACGCTCGAATCGAACAAAGTCTTGCCCAATCCTGCCGTAGTGTTGCCATTCGGGTCTTTATCAATCCAATAGGTGTTGTACAACTGGTAGGGTGAAAGGTCGTTACCAACTTCGGCATACGAAACTCTGGCTTTAGCAAAAGAGATCCACGACGGCAATTCTCCATTTTTCGAAATCATATCGGAGGCGACCCAAGCTAAATTAACCGAAGGATAAAAGTACGAACGGTTGCTGCTGTGCAGTGTCGAAGACCAGTCGTTTCTGAAAGTACCGTCCAGGAATAAATAACCATCGTAGTTGATTTGCATCGTTCCGTAAACCGAATTGATTTTCTTGTTGCTGAACGATTCGTCAATCGAAGGATTGCTGATGCCGTTGTTTAAGGCAAACAAGTTTGGCACTTCCAGTTCGCCGGCACTACCGCTAAGGCCACTGCTTTTCTGTTCCATAAGGTTGCCGCCCACCGAGGCAGAACCACCGAATTTTCCAAAAAGGTTATCCCCTGAAGCGGTAATCAAGGTGCTGTAATTGTTTTCAAAGTGGGTTTGTTTCCCCATGCTGTAACGTCCGGTTGCTGCAAGCGGGCTGCCAGCGTAAAGTTTATTTTCGGTGTTGGTTGTGTACATGTCCGATCCTGCACGAACTTCAGCATTTAACCAATCCGTAAATTTATATTTCACCGAACCGTGGAAAATAAACCGGTCACGACTATCTGTATTGATGTTGTTTTCCGACATCCAGTAGGGGTTCATCTGGTTTCCACCACCATACCATAACATTTGGCCCGTTTCGTTCACCGGGTTTTTAAATCCTCTGATATCCATGGAGCGGGGCAACAAATACATGGTATAAAATGTATTGGAAGTGTTTACTCCAAGCAAGGGGCGGTTGGTAGCGGATGAGTTAACATACTGGATTTTAGTATCAATGGTCCAGTTTTTATTTTCTCCGAAATTAGAGACCGCGCGCGTCAACAGATTGAGACGATCCAGGTCGGCCCCGGGGATCAAACTCTTGTCGTTCATTTGGGTGAACGAAGAATAAATTGACGTGTTTTCAAATTGTTGTTGGAATGACACGTTGTTGTTGAAATTGATTCCTGTGCCAAAATAATTTTCTACGTTATCGTAGGCTTGCATAGGCACGCTTTTTCCGTCCCAACGTTCCACCGATTGACCAGTGATTTTTGGCCCCCAACTGGCCCCTGAGCGGTTGTCGTAAACCCCTTGCGAGCCTTGTCCGAATTCACTTTGCATTTTCGGATTCGTGAAAATCGATTCAATCCCAACCGAAGAGGACACGGTAATTCCCAAACCCGGACGTTTTTTCCCTGATTTGGTGGTAATGAGGATAACCCCGTTACCTGCCCGCGAACCATAAAGAGCGGCTGCGGACGCACCTTTCAATACCGACATACTTTCAATGTCTTCGGGGTTAATATCCCCCAGTCCGTTCCCCATGTCAGGAGAAGGGTTCCAATAGTCGTTGTTTGAAGCTCCCGTGAAGTTGTCAATCGGAATACCATCTACCACAATAAGCGGCTGATTATCACCTGTTAATGAACTATATCCACGAAGTACGATTTTTGAGGATCCTGCGGGGCCATTGCTTGAGCGGATAACCTGCAGCCCGCTCACTTTTCCGGAAAGCGCATTTGCAACGTTTGCCTCTCTTGCTTCAACCAGCATATCACCATCAATTTTCTGCACGGCATAACCCAGCGATTTACGCTCGCGGGTAATGCCCAATGCCGTAACCACTACTTCATCTATGCCAATAGCATCTGCTTTCATTAGCACATCAATTGTTGTGCGGTTGTTTATGGGTTCTTCCACTGTGGCCATCCCCACAAATGAAAAAACCAGGGTCGCAGTGCCCGAAGAGGCCGTGATGGTATATTCACCGTCGATGTTGGTGATCGTCCCATTGCTGGTCCCGCGTTCAAGTACTGTGGTCCCGGGAATCCCGAGGCCATCATCTCCGGTAACCGTTCCGGTTACCCTTTGCTGTGCATATGCGCTGCCAAGCAGGCCAAAACACATCGCAAAAATTAAAAGAATTTTTCGCATAAATTTCAATTTAAATTATTAGACAAATTCTACATTAAACTCACTGTTCGTATCGCTGAGCAACTGTTGAAACAGTGTGGCTGTTACTCCCAACAAGCCCGACTGTTGCCAGTTTTCAGAGATTACTATTTTTACATTAGAAGAAATTTGTTCGATACAATGCTTATTCAGCGATTGCTGAATCGGCGCCAAAATAAAACGTCCGGCTTCGGATATAACTCCGCCCAGAACAATAATTTCCGGATTGAGCAATTGAATGGAAAATGCAAGACCGGCACCGAGTGCTTTGCCAACCTCGCTCAATAAGGAAATAGAAAACTCGTCGCCCAATTTTGCGGCTTCGATAACATCTTCCGGCCTCAATTCATCGGCCCTTCCTTTGAAACGTTGGGTTAGTTGGGAAACTGTTCCCTGGTTAATGGCAGATTTCCCCATTTTAACTAAGTAATTGGACGAAGCAATAGTTTCTAAACAGCCTCTTTTCCCGCAGATGCACAAATCGCCGTCTTCTACAAATTTTGTATGCGATAATTCGCCCGCAAAGCCGGTAGCGCCGTTGTACAGTTTTCCATCAAAAATCATCCCCAATCCTATTCCCCAACTCCAATTAATTATTAACGCGTTGGGGTGTCCTTTGGCTTTTCCGAAAACGTATTCGCCATAAGCCTGCATGCGTGCATCGTTGTTCACGTACAGCCACTTTTGAAATTTTTGTTCCAGCCGTTCCCTTATATTTCTGAACTTCGGAGCTTTAATCGTGTAGTTGATCCCGTTTACTTCGTCAATCAGGCCAGGCATGGTTACACCGACACCGAAAATTCGTTGTTCGTCAATGTTATTTTCAAGGATTAAATCCTGCGATGCCTTATAAATTTTGTCGGCCAGTTCCTTGTCATCAATATGGGTTTCAATGGTGGAAACAGAACTCACGGCTTTGTTGTGCGCATCGTAAAGCACGATTCTCGCTTTGTAACGGCCCAATTCGCAGGCAATAACATTAAAAGAACCGGCAGCCAGTCGGTATATAACAGGTTTACGACCGCCGCGCGACACACCATGACCGCACGATTCGATCAGCTTTTTTTCAAGCAATTCATTGATTAAGGCTATGGCTGTGGGCAAACTCACCCCAATGCGGCTGCCAATGGAAGTCCCCGCCATTGATCCATGTTTATAGAGCAAACTCAGAACCTTCTTTTTTTGTCGGTACTTTTTGAGTTCAGTACTACTTAGTTTTATGGAAGCCTTATCGTTCATAGTTCTTTTTATTGGAACTTTACTTTTCAAATGAAACAGGTTGCAATAATACAGTATATTTTTAACATGAGCACGATAATTATTAAAATATTTTAATAAGTTTTAAATTTTTGTTTAATTAAAATCTAAAAATCAATTAATATTTCAAATTGGAGTAGGAAGTGGTTGGAATGTTTCAAATTGACATATTTAATGGTTTTATTGTAGTAATGAAGAGAATTCGTGGAAGGAATTATTGTTTGATGATCTTTTTTTTTGTAAAATTGAAATTCAAACTGAAATCATTAAAAAAACAGCATCATGAATCAAAATCGTATTTATTTTATTTTGTGCATTGTTGCGACCATCGCCATTTTAGGTTGCAGCACTTCAAAAAAAGAGGAGGCTACGCGTCCGAACATCATCTACATCATGAGTGACGACCATGCCTACCAGGCCATTAGTGCTTACGGTTTCGGGTTAAACGAAACTCCAAACATCGATCGCCTGGCCGACGAAGGCGCTATTTTCACCCGTGCTTGTGTTACCAATTCAATCTGTGCGCCCAGTCGTGCAGTGCTGCTCACCGGCAAGCACAGTTTTATTAACGGAAAAGTAGATAACAAACAACCCTTCAACTGGGACCAGGACAATTTTCCGAAAATATTACAGGCAAACGGCTACCAAACGGCCATGATCGGGAAAATCCATTTAGACGGAATTCCACAAGGTTTTGATTTTTCGATGGTCTTGCCCGGTCAGGGGCAATACTACAATCCTGACTTTCTGATTGAAGGGGAGAAAGTGCGCAAAGAGGGCTACTGCACCGAAATTATCACAGAAACTGCACTCGATTGGCTTAAAAACAAACGCGACCCAAGTAAACCTTTTTGTTTGCTGTACCACCAAAAAGCGCCACACCGCAACTGGCTTCCCGCGCCAAAATATGTTAATTTGTACGACGACAGAACCTTCACGCCTCCCGATAATTTCTTCGATGATTATTCCAACCGGGGTAGGGCAGCGAAAGAACAGGAAATGAAAATTGATGGCGATGCCATGTGGGGGCACGATTTTAAACTGATTGTGGACCCCAACGGTGACACCACAAATTTCTATAACGATATCAAGCGGATGAACCCGGAACAACGCGCCAACTGGATGGCTGCCTACGAAAGCGAAAATCAGGAGTTTTTGGCCAACATGCCCACCGGAAAAGAACTGGCGCTGTGGAAATTCAACCGCTACATTAAAGATTATTTGCGCACCATTAAATCGGTTGACGATGGCGTGGGCGAACTCTTGGATTACTTGGAAGAAGCCGGATTAGATGAAAACACCATCGTGATTTATACTTCCGACCAGGGCTTTTATTTGGGCGAACACGGCTGGTTCGATAAACGCTTTATGTACGAAGAGTCGTTCCGTACGCCGTTCCTTATTCGATTTCCGAAAGAAATAAAGCCGGGCACCAAAATCGACAAACTGGTTCAGAACTTAGATTTCGCGCCCACTTTCCTGGACTATTGCGGTGTGGAAATCCCCGAAGATATGCAAGGCATTTCGTTCCGCGAACTGGTTGCCGGAAAAACAGGGGAATGGCGTGATGCCGTGTATTACACCTACTACGAATACCCATCGGTACACATGGTGAAACGGCATTATGGCGTTGCAACCGACCGCTATAAACTGATGCACTTCTACTACGATATTGACGAGTGGGAAATGTACGATCGGCAAACTGATCCGCATGAAATGAACAACGTTTACGACAACCCGGATTATGCCGAGGTTCAAAAAAACATGCATGAAAGATTGGCTGAACTGCGTACCTATTATGGCGACAGCGACGAAAACGACCAGAAATTCCTGAAATCGTATTTGGATAATTGAGAAAATGAAAAAAATATTAATTCCCTGTTTTATTGCGCTGTCAGTTTTCTCGTGCTCAACAAAAAAGACAGTGGAAAACCCACCTAACATCGTCATCATTCTTTCCGACGATCAGGGCTGGGGTGATTTGAGCATCAACGGAAACACCAATCTTGAAACGCCTAACATCGACAAACTGGCCCAGTCGGGTGCTATGTTCGACCGTTTTTTTGTTTGTCCCGTCTGCTCCCCTACCCGCGCCGAACTGCTCACAGGCAGATACTTTGCGCGTGGTGGGGTGTATTCCACATCGGGTGGTGGCGAACGTTTGGATCTGGACGAAACCACCATTGCAGAAGTGTTTAAACGTGCCGGTTACCAAACTGCAGCCTACGGCAAATGGCACAACGGAATGCAGCCGCCCTACCACCCCAACGCCCGCGGATTCGACGATTTCTATGGCTTTTGTTCCGGACATTGGGGCAACTATTTTTCACCCATGCTCGAACACAACGGCGAAATTGTAAAAGGAAACGGGTTTATCATCGACGACCTGACAAACCACGGAATTAACTTTATGGAGAAAAACCACGACAAGCCCTTTCTGCTCTATTTGCCCTTTAACACTCCGCACAGTCCCATGCAGGTTCCCAAACGGTGGTGGACGAAATTTGAGAACATGGAACTGGGGCTGCGCAACCGAAATCCGGAGGCTGAAAATATTCAACACACACGTGCAGCATTGGCCATGTGCGAAAATATCGATTGGAACGTGGGCCGGATCAATGCAAAAATCGAAGAATTAGGCCTTGCCGAGAACACAATCGTGATCTATTTTTCGGACAATGGCCCGAACGGAATCCGTTGGAACGGAGGAATGAAAGGACGAAAAGGATCCACCGATGAAGGCGGCGTTCGATCACCCCTGTTTATAAAGTGGGACAAGCACATTAGAAAGGGAACGCAAGTGACCCAAATTGCCGGGACAATTGATTTGCTGCCCACATTGACTGACTTAACAGGAATTGATTTTGCCCCCGACAAACCTTTGGACGGCAAAAGTTTAAAGCCTTTGTTATTAAAAGAAAACCCCGAATGGCCCAGCCGGAACATCTTTAGTTTATGGAACCGGAGAGTTAGCCTGCGCAATCAGAAATACCGCCTCGATGCCGAGAATAAACTCTTCGACATGGAAAATGATCCGGGGCAATATACCGACGTTTCTGCCGAAAATGCAGAACTGTACAATGAACTTGTTCGTGCAAAGGAGAAATGGATAAACACGGTTTATGCTGAATTGCCCAAGACCGACGAACGAACTTTTACTATTGGCCATCCCGACTTTCCGTTCACCCAAATACCAGTTAACGGGTATGGAAAACGACCGCGACCAGCGCACAGAATCCTATGTTAAAGATTTCAAACCACTTAAAATTGGAACAATTCATCTAAAGAAAGGAATTGGAACATTAACCTTGAAAGCATTGGAAATGCCGGGTTCGCAAGTGATGGACTTTAGGTTGATGATGCTGAAGAGGGTGTGAGTTCCTATAGATTAGAAGTGAGAAATGAGAGGTGAGAGTTTGAGTACACAAGGCGAAGAGATTTAAAACGTTATAACCCTATCACTATCAATTACCCAATCGGCAAGAAACCCCATGGTTGATTTTTCGGCTCCTTCGAAATAAGGATGGTTTTTATAAATACCACAACGAGACATACAGGTTCCGCATACCTGCACTTCAACTCCTTTTACTATTAAATCCTTTAACATCTGCGACAAATCCTGATCGTAACCGGCTGGCGGTTTGCATACATCCCTTGCGAGGTCAACGGAATCGTTCATTAAAAATATTCTTACTTCCTGTCCTTTAGTTCTCAGGGTTTCTGCAAGCCGCAGTCCGTTCCAGGTTACATCAGTGTTGTCGTAAGGCTCACGGTTGAAAATTATCAGTACTTTCATGTGTTTATAATTTATTGTTATCAATTATCAGGGTTTTTAAAGTGCCCTAAAATACTAAATTGTTTGTGCATTGTGCCACACTCCGTTTCTTTTTCGTGTTCTGTCCAAAAATTAATAGCCAATTTATTCAAAGTCGAAGAAAGCAAAAAAAGGCCATCCCGAAGAATGGCCTTTATTAGAGTTTTCGTTAACCCGGGCTAACCTGTTATTCACGCTTCTTTGTTGCTTTTTTTCTTTCCGTTCTTGCTTAACAGTACAATAGGTACAACGAGCAATAGCAGCATAACTATGCCCACAACGGCTATTCCTAAATCCATTTTAATTTTCTTTAAATGTTTATGATAATCTTAAAAAAATCGCTGTATTCAAGGGTAAGATCAGGGATAGGGCGAGTTACCAGAAAACATGAAAAGGAAACGGGATGTCGTATTGTTGAAATTGTATGGGGAAATTTTGCAGCTTGCTAAAATACCGGCAAAACTTTGAAGTAGAAAGACGTTGGCTAATTTTCAAGACTGCCGAGAATCCGCTAAACACAAAATTCAAGCAGCTTGTTGAGGATTCCTTCACCACTTTGCTTGCCGACGGTAAATTTGCAGAAGTGGTTAAAATGGCGGATTGCTGCGTGAGAAGAACTGATTTTTCAGTAGTTGTTGAAAGCAAAAAAGATTGTGAAATTGCATTATCAACTACACCTGTTGCATTGAGATACAATGCGACCAGAAGCAATAGGCTCACTATTTTATTTACGCGATCTTTCACGTTGCAAAAATAACAAAATATTCAATGCTTCTAAACGGGGTAGAAGTTGTCATTAATTCGGCGAGTATCATTTTCATTCAAATCAATTGGGCGGTGTTACGG
>CAZNEV010000115.1:0-11623 GCA_964572085.1 uncultured Maribellus sp.
AGCAACAAGCAACAAGCAACAAGCAACAAGCAACAAGCAACAAGCAACAAGCAACAAATATGGCCGACAACAAAACAAAACAAACAACGACCGAAGACGACGAAATCGATCTCATTGCCTTGGCAAAAACCATGTGGGACGGGAAAAAAACTATTATTCTAACCGTTTTGATCTTTATGATCATTGGCTTAATGGTGGCCTTATTTTCCCCAAAACAGTTTTCTGCATCCACTACTATGGTGCCGCAGATATCAAACAAAAACTCAAGGCTAGGCGGTTTGTCGTCGCTTGCGGCCATAGCAGGGTTCAACCTCGACATGAACATGGAAACCAGCCAGTTATCGCCGTACGTTTATCCGCAGATCGTGGAAAGTGTACCGTTTCAATTGGAAATCATGCAAAGCAAATATCATTTCTCCGATGTTGCACAACCCGTTTCTATAGAGGAATACTACACCGAATATTATGAACCGGGATTCTTTTTGAACTTTAAAAAATACACATTAGGATTACCCGGAGTGATAATTGGCAGCATCCGCGGGAAGAAAGAGATGGAAATATTCAACGACACCATCGCAAAAAAAACCATTGAACTGACTGAAGAACAGGAAGTTATTCGCAAGATGATTGCCGATAATGTGACATTGGAAACCAACGACAAAGAAGGGTATGTGACCTTGACGGCACGTTTCGGGGAAGCCCGCCTGGCTGCCGAAGTCGCACAAAAAGGGCAAGAGTTGTTGCAGAAATACATCACCGAGTTTAAAATCGAAAAAGCCAATGCCCAACTTCAATTTATTGAGGAACGATTCAACGAAAAGAAAAAAGAATTCCGGCAGGCGCAGTCCAGTCTTGCCGCTTTCCGCGACCGTAATAAAAACGTGACCTCGGCCATGGCGCGTACCGAAGAAGAACGCCTTCAAAACGAATATAAACTGGCCTTCGATGTATATTCTGAATTGGCGAAACAATTGGAACAAGCCCGGATTACGGTGAAAGAAGACACTCCGGTTTTTTCGATCGTAAAACCGGTGGTGGTCCCACTGGAAAAATCGAAACCCAACCGGCCAATGATTTTGATAATCTGGACCTTTCTGGGCGGTATCATCGGTATCGGATGGATATTCGGAAAACAGTTCCTCGCAACCGTAAAGGGAAAATGGAATATGGAAGAAGGACAGAAGTAGGAAGTGGGAAGTGGGAAGACAGAAGACGGGAGACGGAAGTGGGAAGATAAAAGTCATAAAATGCACCAATAGCAACTCTTTAGAGGAAGACGGAAGATGGCAACTAATGACCAGATGATTAATGCCAAGGAACGAGTAACGAGTAACGAGCAACAAGTAACGAGCAACAAGCAACAAGCAACAAGCAACAAGCAACAAGCAACAAGCAACAAGCAACAAGTAACAAGCAACAAGCACCCCCGTCCAAGTGGCATCAGCCAGGCGGAAAATAACAAGCAACAAATTCTAACAATTTCATACAATGAACTATACACAGGAAATCCTAAAAAAAATAGAAAACAACACCGAAGTCGTCGGCGTCATCGGCCTCGGATATGTAGGTTTGCCGCTGGCGGTTAATTTTGCCGAAGCTGGCGTGAAAGTAATCGGTTTCGACAAATCGAAAGAGAAAGTGAATAAAATCAACTCCGGCGAAAACTACATCAAAGACATCCGCGATGCCATTTTGCGCGAAGTAGTCGATAAAATTGCGCTCACCGCCACCACCGACTTCAGCCGGATGAGGGAATGCGATGCCTTGATTATTTGCGTACCTACACCGCTAGACAAATTCAAGAAACCCGACATGAGTTACATCGAAGACTCGTGCATCGCTATCGGGAAATACATGAAACCGGGGACTTTCATTAGTTTGGAAAGCACCACCTACCCCACTACCACCGAAGACTTCATGCTGCCAATCATTAACGAAGGAATAAAAAACAACCCCAACTTTCAAGCTGTCACCCTGAGCGAAGTCGAAGGGTCTCCCTCCCCCCCTACGGGAGGATTAGAGGGGGGCTTCCCCACGGGGGGACAGATGGGGGCTTCGGAGGCCTTCTGGCTCGCCTATTCCCCCGAGCGTGTTGACCCCGGGAACAAGGCCTTTCACACGAAAAATACTCCAAAGGTATTGGGTGCCATGACCGAAGACGGGTTGACCATTGGCGAAGCACTTTATACCAAAGCAATCGATACCATTCACAAAGTAAGTTCGCCACGCGTAGCAGAAATGGTAAAAATCCTGGAAAATACTTACCGCCTGGTCAACATCAGCCTGATTAACGAATTGGCACTTTTGGCCGGAAAAATGCACATTAACATCTGGGAAGTAATCGATGCTGCCAAAACCAAACCTTTCGGCTTCCAGGCATTTTATCCGGGCCCGGGAATTGGCGGACATTGCATCCCTTTAGATCCATTCTATCTGGAACACATTGCCAAACGGTTTGATTTCGATTTGAGTATGATTCACACCGCAGGACACATCAACATGCGGATGCCGCACTATATGTATATCAAAATTGCCACTGCCCTGAACCGCCACAAAAAAGCCGTGAATGGAAGCAACGTTTTGTTTCTCGGCGTGGCCTACAAGCCCAATATCGACGACGAACGCGAATCACCAGCATTGGAAATCATGGACATTGTTACCCACAAAGGAGGCATTGTTTCCTATAACGATCCGCATATTCCACAGATCAAGACGGAAGGCCGTGCGTCTCTACAATCTGTACAATTAACGGCCGAAACCCTGGAAGCTGCCGACTGCGTCGTGCTCACCACCAACCACGACGCCTTCGACATGGATTTCATACAAAAACATTCCAAAATGATTGTCGATATGCGTAATATGGTGAAGGAAGCAAGCGATAAGGTGTATAAACTATAAGCTCACCCACCCCCTAACCCCCAAGGGGGAACGTCCTACACATGACAGAAGAATTAAAAAATCAATCAATATTTTACAATTAAAAAATCCAATTGAACCTAACCTATCTCAGTAATACAGTCGAACGCCCCCTTGGGGCTGGGGGTAAGTAACATCCCAAAATGATTGTCCATATAAGGGAAACGGGATAGCAGTTGAAAACAAGGGAAAGTCCAACACTCATGACCGAAGAACTAAATAAATCGATGTATTACGGGGCCGTTCCATCCACGTTTAGGAAGGCAACGCTGCTACGGAATAAAATGACACCAGAAGAAGGGTTGCTTTGGGAAAGACTAAAAGGAAAACAAATTTGCAATACCCGTTTTAGAAGACAACATCCCGTAAATAGGTTCATAGCAGATTTTTACTGTCATGCCGCAAAACTTGTTGCGGAGTTGGATGGAGGAATTCACTTTCAACAAAAGGGGTACGATGAAGAAAGAACCGGGATATTAAAAGAATTCGGAATTGAGGTAATTCGATTTTTAAATTCGGAAATCAGGACGGATATCGACAATGTACTACTTGAAATTGAAAACAAAGTAAATAGCCGGTTGGCCGTCAATCTACCCCCTAACCCCCAAGGGGGAACGTCCTACACATGACAGAAGAATTAAAAAATCAATCAATATTTTACAATTAAAAAATCCAATTGAACCTAACCTATCTCAGTAATACAGTCGAACGCCCCCTTGGGGGTTGGGGGTATGCGGAACATGGTGAAGGAAGCAAGCGATAAGGTGTATAAATTATAATTATTGCAGTGAGTATCAAGCAGGAGTATTGAGTATTGAGTATTGAATCTGTAAATACGTCGCAATTAAAAACAGAATTTTCAGCCACAGATTCACCAATTATAACCCTTATGGCATAAGCCAACGCTCTAATGAAGCAGCTATGTTTCTACTGTCCCACATAACCATTATTATTTGATATATTTGTTTTAAACTTTTCAACATATGTTTTTCGATGACTATCACTTGCATAAAAATGCCAAAATAAGAAAATCACTTTTCTGGGAATATGATTTTGAAAAAATAGACTGGCAACAGATGAGAAACCTCGTGGTGCAAAGGGTAATCGAACGCGGACGGATGGACGATTTTTATGCCATGCTCAATTTGTATGGGCCTGAAGGAGTTAAACAGGCAATAAAGCAACTACCGTTCCTGAACGAGAAAGACCTTTCTTTTGTATGCAACATATTCGAAATCCAAAAAGAACAGCTAAAATGCTATACGAACAAACCGTTGAAAAATCAACACTGGAACTCCTGAACACCTTGATGGCAGATGTTTCCTTGTCCAACTTTGTTTTGGTAGGCGGAACTGCCTTGACACTTCAAATAGGTCATCGCAGCAGCATCGATCTCGATTTGTTTTCATCCCAATCCTTCGATGCCGAAAAACTGGGCGACCACTTAAGGACTAACTACGGTTTTGAACTTGATTTTATTTCTGCGAACACGCTCAAAGGTGAAATCAACCACGTGCAGATCGATTGTATCGCTCACCAATATCCATGGATTGAAAAGCCTACATTAGTTGGTGAAATCCGTTTGGCAAACCTGCGCGATATAGCGGCGATGAAACTCAATGCCATTTCCGGGAACGGTACACGGGTGAAAGATTTCATCGATATTGCCTTTTTGTCTTCCTATATTTCTTTTAAACAGATGCTGAAAGCGTATGAACAAAAATACGCAAGCAACCCGGTTATGCCCTTAAAAGCAATAGGATATTTCAATGATATAAATTTTAACGAGCCTGTTTCAATGGTCGGGAAAAAGCCCTTGAATTGGAAACCCATTGAAAAAAGATTGCTCGAAATGCAAAAATTTCCGGATAACACATTTGGGATGATTGAATGATAATTAAAAACAGAATTGCTGGCCACAGATTTGTTGATTTCAATTCTATGCACAACTGAAAAACAAACAAATTCAGAATTCATTAAAAACCTTATCCAAAGTTCTTAACCTTAGTGGCCAATTGATTGATAGAGAAAGTACAAACCTTATAAACCTTATTTTCGAAATTAAAATTGCACTTAAGCATAAGTCTCGAAAAATCCGCCACAGGAAAACGCGAAACCCTGTAAAATGCATTAAAACACCCAAAATTTCAGCAAAAAAATATCTATCAAATGAAAATCAAAATGGTTGACCTGAAAAGTCAATACCTCAAAATAAAAACAGAAGTTGATACTGCACTTATAGAATGTGTTGAATCGGCCCGATATATTAAAGGTCCCGAAGTTGGCACCTTTGAAAAATCATTTTGTGACTACTTAGGAGTAAAGTATGCCATTGGTTGCGGCAATGGAACCGATGCGCTTCAAATCGCTTTAATGGCACTCCAATTAAAAGCGGGCGACGAAATAATTGTCCCGGCATTTACTTATGTGGCAACAGCAGAGGCAATCGCACTTTTGGGTTTAACACCGGTTATGGTAGATGTGGATTCCGACAGTTTTAATACCTCGTCGGAAGAAATTGAAAAAGCCATCACGCCTTTAACAAAAGCCATTGTGCCTGTTCATTTGTATGGTCAAAGTGCCAACATGGAACCGATTATGCAACTGGCTGAAAAACACGGTTTATATGTTATTGAAGACAATGCACAGGCATTGGGAGCTGAATATATTTCTCCTGAAAATGGCACACGTAAAACCGGATCTATTGGACACATCGGCTGCCACTCTTTTTTTCCTACAAAAAATCTGGGGTGTTTTGGCGACGGAGGGGCAATTACCTCGAATGATTCCACACTTGCAGAAAGATGTAGAATGATTGCAAGCCATGGACAAAAAAAGAAATACGAACATTCCGTTATTGGGTGCAACTCCCGCCTCGACACTTTGCACGCGGCAGTATTGAATGTTAAATTGAAATACTTGGACGACTACATTTCGGCACGCCGCGATGCTGCAAACTACTACTTCACAAAGCTTAAAGGTTTAGTCGAAATTGAATTGCCAAAAACCATGAATTATGCCGCCCATACTTTTAACCAGTTTACATTGAAAGTAAAAAATGGAAAACGGGACAAACTGCAAGCTTTTTTAAAAGAAAATGAGATACCTTCCATTATTTATTACCCACTGCCACTTTACAAACAAGAAGCATTTAAAACATATTGCGAACCGGGCTTTGAATTGCCCATTACGGAAGAATTATGCAATTCGGTATTGTCGATTCCCATGCACACGGAATTGACCACCGATATACAAGACAAAATCACTGATACTATAAAAAGCTTTTACTAAATGGAAAAACCGAACTACCTTGCACACGGAACAGCGGTTATAGATAAGGGATGTTTTCCTTGGGCCATCTATGGTTTTTACCAATGTAATCAATCCGCGCTCGACCATTAACCGCAAAAATGAGTATTCACGCACAAGAGTTGGAAAAGGCGCAACAATTGGTGCCAACGCAACTATTGTTTGTGGAAACAACATCGGAAAATTTGCCTTTATAGGTGTAGGTGCGGTTATCACCAAAGAATTACCGGATTACTCGCTTTGGGTTGGCAACCCTGCTAAATAAATAGGTTGAATGAGCGAATTCGGTCATCGACTTGAATTTGATGAGGAAGGGATTGCGGTGTGTACCGAATCAAATGAGAAGTATCAACTTAAAGAAGGGAAGGTTCTTAAAATTGATGGGTAGTTCGCGCATAAGACCGCCGCGCCTCCTGCATCGTCTCGCGAAATCTTGCACCAAACAAACTTAGGAATCCAAACTCGTTTACAGCACGGTACTGGAACGTGGAAGCATTAAAAGAAATTGAAAAAGAAACGGGAAAGAACATTTACAACATCCTGCAATTGCGTTTACACCAATACCCGATGCCGTAAGAGAAAAAGGACTGCGCACCTTCCGCTCCATAACAGTTGATGTAAATGAGTTTGAGTTTAGCGGAGGTTTTACCGAACTGCACACTAAAAACTATGGGCATATACTTGGCGGAACCAGCCCGGCTTCTGACGGATCGCGGAATCCTGCATCTAATAATATTTTGTGCTCGGATATTCCAGCACAAAACAAACTTTATAGCGGGACTTTGCGAGCTTTGGGGCGATGCAATGAAAACAAAAGAAAAATACATACACCTATTATCCGACTTCCAAAAAAAGAATTTTAAATGACAGTATCAATGTTTGATAAAGATTTGGTACATCACCTCGTTTGTTTAATCATCGAAAATATAGAAAAAGAAGATATTACATTGTTTTGGACTGTTTTGATCAAAATCAAAAACGATTTAAACGAGTTAGAATAGGTGAACCGAAAAACCCGGATGAAGGCATTTTTGTGCAAGGTCAATAAAAATCAATTTTTCAATTGACTTAACCTGAGATTCAGTGGCAATTTAATACGGAATTTTCAGCCACAGGTTTACTGATTTTAATTCTATGCACAACTATAAAAACAAAACGCTTTAAAAACCTTATCCCAAGTTCTTAACCTTAGTAACACATTGAGTGATAGAGGAATAAAGAACGAAACAACCTTATTTTTATGAGATTTCGGAATACTCACCCCGAGTGCGACTTCGTCACAATCGTCCCTCTCTACGCGTAGAGAGGGAGAAGAGGGAGAGTAAACCCACACTTAAAAAACAAAAATGAAAACCATACAATACTCAAAAATTCTAATTACCGGAGGTGCCGGATTTATCGGTTCCAACCTCGTGGACAAGTTATTGGAACAAAACAACACCGTAATTTGCCTCGACAACTTCGCTACCGGGAAACGAGAGAACCTGGAAACGGCTTTAAAACATCCAAATTTTATTTTGATTGAAGGCGACATACGGAATTGCGAAGATTGTCAAAAAGGGGGAGGTGGTTAATACACAATCTGCAATCTCCCAAATCTTCAATGTTGCTTTTGGCGAACGCACTTCCCTTAACGAACTGGCACAAATATTAAAAGACAACTTGGCAAAATTCGATACTAAAATAGCCGATGTTGTTTTTAAATACGGCGACACCCGCGCAGGCGATGTACCCCATTATACCAAAACAAATTATTACTACATCTAAATAATATACTGGTATAATGCCGATGGATAGAAGTGTTTGGACAATAGAATAGTTGAAGATTGGACAATTACACTTCTCCAATCGGTATTCTTTAGCAAGCATTGAAAAAGGGAAAACCATTTTAAACTACATGCCAGAATATTCCGTAAAACAAGGTCTGGAAGAAGCTTGTTGTTGGTACTGGGATAATTTGAAATAATGTTATCTTTGATAACAATAATAATTACAGCAATGACAATCAAGGTGAACAAAATCCGATCGGCAAAATCTTTAACTGCTGCTTTAAACAAAGTAAAGCCGGTTAAACGTTTTGATGCTAAAAAGCATTTTGGAAAAATCAATTGGGGTGAAGAACCTTTGGAATACCAAAAACGAATAAGAAATGAGTGGGGTGGTCACCTTCACTATTCCTGCTGAAAATCGTTATATAGAAACATAAAAAAACGCGCAGAATGTTAGACATAAAAAAAACATACCTTACTGACGAGCAAAAACGTCCGGTTGCAGTGCAGATCGATATCAAAACATTTGAAAAAATGGAACAGTTGCTCGAAGATTATGCCTTAGCTCAACTTATAAAAGAAAATGACCCCGCCGAAAATCTTTCGTTAAACGAAGCTCAAGAGTATTATCGGAAATTAAAACGATAATGGAAATCAGTATAAACAAAACTTTCCTGAAAGAGCTGTCTCAAATACCGCTAAATCAGAGAGAAAAAATTGAACAATTCATCTTCACAGATGCCTCCGAATATAAAAACATCCAAGACATTCCCAATTGCGTAAAACTCAAAGGGTATAACAATTTTTACCGAATCCGATTTGGGAATTACCGGGCAGGTTTAAAATTTGAAAACAACACTATGACCTTTGAACGAATCATGCACAGAAAAGATATTTACAAATATTATCCATAATCCATTTTTTATGCAACAGAGGTGAACCAGAAAATTTGAATAAAGGCATTTTTGTGCAAGGACTATGAAAATCAATCTTCAGATTGATTTAATCTGTGAATCTGTGGCAATTTTAAAACGGAATTTTTAGCCACAGATTCACTGATTATAATTCAAGGCACAACTATAAAAACAAAACGCTTTAAAACCCCTACCCTAAGCTCTTAACCTTAGTAGCACATTTAGCAATAGAAAAAGAACAAACCCTATTTTGAAATGACCGTGCAACAGAGTTTTTCAATATATTTTTCAACAATGCATTTTTTATTATCCGTTGTTGCACTATAAAATTAAGTAAAAACAATACATCCATCCACCCATGAACATCCTCGAATTAATAGGCCGGAAAAATGAACTTTTTTCCGTGGACATTGCCAAGCATGAAAAAAAGTTAAAAGAGAGGGTCAGCTCTTCCCGCTTTTTAGTTATTGGGGGAGCTGGTTCTATTGGGCAAGCCGTTACTAAAGAAATATTCAAACGCAACCCTCAAAAACTTCATGTTGTTGACATTAGCGAAAACAATATGGTGGAACTGGTTCGCGACATACGCAGTTCATTCGGCTACATCAATGGCGATTTTCAAACCTATGCACTTGATATTGGCTCCATTGAATACGATGCTTTCTTTAATGCGGATGGGGAATATGATTATCTATTGAACCTGTCAGCTTTAAAACATGTACGGTCTGAAAAAGATCCCTATACTTTAATGAGGATGATTGATGTGAACATCTTCAACACCGTTAAAACAATCCAACAGGCCATTGATAAAGACGTAAAAAAATACTTCTGTGTTTCTACAGATAAAGCCGCAAACCCGGCCAACATGATGGGAGCATCTAAACGCATTATGGAAATGTATTTGATGCAAAAAAGCGAGCAAATAAGCATCTCAACAGCTCGATTTGCCAACGTAGCATTTTCCGACGGTTCCTTACTTCATGGCTTTAACCAACGAATCCAAAAGCGCCAGCCTATTGTTGCTCCAAATGATGTTAAGCGCTATTTTGTGACACCACAGGAATCAGGTGAACTTTGTTTGATGTCGTGTATATTTGGAGAAAATCGGGATATATTTTTCCCCAAACTCAGCGAAGACCTGCACATGATTACTTTTTCCGACATTGCTGTGCGATATTTGAAAGATATAGGTTACGAACCTTATCTTTGCAGATCTGAGGACGAAGCGCGCGAGTTGGTTCATGTTTTACCTAAAAAAGGAAAATGGCCCTGCCTATTTACAGCCAGCGACACTACCGGAGAAAAGGATTTTGAAGAATTCTATACCACAAATGAAATATTGGATTTAAAACGATTTGAAAACCTGGGAGTTGTTAAAAGTCTCAAAGATTTTGACCACGAAAAACTCACTCATTTCACCAGAACAATCAAATCCATAAAATCTTCAGCAAATTGGAGAAAAAAAGAATTGGTTGAACTGTTTTTTGAAATGATCCCCAATTTTGATTATGTAGAAAAGGGAAAGTATCTTGATGCTAAAATGTAAAAAACATGAAAGATTTTGAACAAGTAATTTCATTTGTGCGCGATACGTTTAAGCAACCCAAAGGTTTTATTCCTTTGCATGAACCCCGTTTTTGGGGAAATGAAAAAAAATACCTCAACGAATGTATCGACTCCACTTTTGTTTCAAGTGTGGGCGAATATGTCGATAAGTTTGAAGAAGAAGTTGCAAAATATACCGGAGCAAAAAAAGCAGTTGTTTGTGTGAATGGAACTAGTGTCCCCGATAGTGTCCCCGATAATGTCCCCGATAAAAGACAAGCGGTAGTACTTGAGTTAATTAAAGAAAATAACCAGATTCTTTTAAAAGATTTGGCCATAACGCTACAGGTTTCTACCCGAACCATAAGAAGAGACATTGAAAAACTAAAGAAAATGAATCAATTAAAAAGAGTTGGACCTGAAAAAGGCGGGCATTGGAAAATAAGCGATCTATAAAATATGAAGCAGCCTATAATTCTTATCGGTGGAGGTGGACATTGTATTTCAGCTATTGACGTTATCGAACAATTAGGAGAGTTTTAGATGTTGAAAAAGCTTGAATTAAGCGAAGAGGATCATATCGAATTGATAAGATGAAGACATTTTTGTACAAGGTCAATAAAAATTATTTTTTCAATTGATTTAACCTGAGTTTCAGTGGCAATTTAAAACAGAACTTTCAGCCACAGATTCACTGATTTTAATTTAATGCACGGCGCGAGTTCAAGTCAGACCGCAAAGGCACAATAAGGTTGGAAGATAAAACCTAATTTCACTTCATTAAAAAACCTTATCCAAAGTTTTAAACCTTAGTAGTCAATTGATTGATAGAAAACGAACGAACCTTATTTTCTATGACATTTCGGAATACTCACCCCGATAACGTCTGCGACATTATCGTCCCTCTCTACGCGTAGAGAGGGAGAAGAGGGAGAGTCACATAACCACGGAGTAATCACAACTTATAAAACAAACAACTTAAAACCAAATAAGGTTGGTGTGCGGGGTGCTGCTTTGGCTACTAAGGTTGAGAAACTGGAAATAAGGTTGGAAGATAAACCCTAATTTTACTTCATTATAAACCTTATCCTAAATTCTTAAACCTTAGTAGCACATTTAGCAATAGAAAAAGAACGAACCTTATTTTCATGATATTTTGGAGTACTCACC
>CAZNEV010000116.1:0-10968 GCA_964572085.1 uncultured Maribellus sp.
TTGTAAAAGTTGAAGAAGCTGCAAAAAACTATTCCCGGACAATAATTCTTGAATAATGAATATCTGTAATGTTTCTGGGCATGAATTATAACATCGAATGTTAACAAAACAATTAAAAAAGGATAAGATATTTTGTAACATATAATTTTGATTGACCTGCTTTAGTACCACAACTTACCTTCATTATACCAGAATCTGGCAAAAGATTGAAAAATTTGCACCCTTCCAGCGCGTCGAAAAGATTTTTCGTTTTTGGGTTCATGATTTTTTTCGCTTTTGGTTGGTTTGATTATCCAAGTTGCCTTTTTCAAAAAAAAGTAAGACTATTCTTTTACCATCAGCTTGCCGGTTAAAACTTCATCCTTGTAATTTACGCGCACCAAGTAAACCCCTTCTTTCCAGCCGGCAGTTTGGATTCTGGTGCTTTGCCCGCGCAGGCTGGTTTGTTTGGTTTTTAACAATTGTGTTTCTGAATATACTTCCAAATCCCATTGGGCGGTTTCGTAGAAACCGTCTTCAGAATATGATTCGATGGTTATATTTGTTTCGCCGATGGAAGGATTGGGAGAAAATGCCAGGTAATACCCTTCGAATGGATAAAAACGTTCGGTGTACCACTGGCTGGGGCCACAGGTGTTATAAAGCCTTACACTAATATCCTTGTAACTAAAGGAGTAAGGAACATCGACGTAGGAAATCATTTTAAACATATAATTAAGATTTATTCCAAAAATTTCAGAATAAAGATTCTTCCCGTTTTTGAAATAGGTTTCTAAACCGACCTTACTTTTCTGACAAACAGTAAAATCAAATCCCACACCAAAACCAAAAGCACACTATGTTCGTTTTGCTTATTTGTTTGTGTTGAATTGTTATAGGTATAAACAGAAATTATATTCTCTCTAAATTGATTTATCCCCGAGGTCTTTAAATAAAAGTCAATTTTTCGTTTATCGATAAAACAATACTTAAGAGTTAAAGGAATGTGCTGGTAGGTGTTCTTCTTAGAAATTATCCGTGGTTGTCCATCTCTCACATTTGAAATGTCCACTATTTCGAGGCTCCTAAATCTCTCATTAGGACGAATGAATAGCGACCCGACTTGCTGTTGAGTATGTGCCGCATTGAAGTTTTTCAGTGTGATATCGCAAGAAGTGCCAATTCCGGTAAATATCTTCACCAATCTTGGTGTCGCGGTTGTGAAAAGCAGGCAGGCAATGCAAGAATTTGATCTTTGGATTACCTGTTAGTTTCATTGTCTTTTTATTGACCTGGTAGAGCAACTCAATCCGCTCGGCCCAAACCTCTTCGGGTTCACCCATCGACACCCAAACAGATAGATTATCTCTTCCGGAGTGAAATCTAATAATTTCAAAAAACTCCTATTTTTTAAGCTGATTGGCATTTTACAGTTATATAACGATGTCTGACTATCTCCATAAGTTTTTCAGATACTCTGCATTGATTACCTTTTCCATAAGATCCTGTGATACATAATAGTATTGGTTGCTGGCTTCAAAGCCGATCCTGGAATCTTTCCGCACCAATTCAAATAATTGCACAGCAGCTTGAATTTCCCGATCCAGAATCCGCTGCAGATTTTCAACAGACTCTTTTCCCTTTTCGTTCAGGTATTTATCCCTCGCAATCACAAAATCACATTGATTGGCTACTGAATGAAAATGCAAATAAGCCGCCTTGGCCAATCCATAATCAGATTGTGCAGTGGCTTTGTACTCTTCAGATACATTTTGTAATAATCTCTCGAAATGATTTAACCCTTCTTTCCATCCCTCTGCTATTTTTTCAAACTGACGGGCAAACTGTAATCGGGAATAAGGACCTCGCCAGCCGTCCAAATCATCGTACGGAAATCCAACCATGGTAGAAGCATATCCTGTAGGCTTACCGAACAGCAGATTGGAAGGGCCATATTGCTGTGGGGCATTATACACCACACCCGCTCCATACGGAAAATGCTGAAAAGCTGTACTAAATGCAGTCCATGCTTTTCGCGCCCATACCGTGCCTGCCTCACCATATCGTTCGCGTGACAGGTCATTCAGCACCTCATTTATGGACACTTCCGGGTTTCGACTAAAGCGATCTGCAATCTCTAAATTGGGGGAAGGATAGCCTCCCAAAGACCAACTAAGCATATACCCATCCAATCCGGCTTGTGACAATCCATGTGCATGCCCGGCAATTAAATTCATTACTGGCAGCCAGGGAACAGCCGAAAGTTCCCAGGTATTGTTGAACTGAACCTTGGCAACTGTTTTTAAGCCTTTTTCTTGCGCTGTCTTCCAATGGCTCAAAGCACGTGGCCCAGGTCCCATCACTGAAATGGAATACTCACCCACCTTGGTCTCTACCCCGCCCCTTGAAAGAGGCGCATCCCATTCACTTACTGATTGAAACCATACATCGTCGGGAAGCTTCTTGATGACTTCTGTTCCGTCACCGTGACCATTCCATCCCCAATCCCATACAATCACCTTTGCATCCGGCGCACTGCGATGAACTCCTTCGGCAATAGACCTGTTTACACCAGCAATGATGTCTGCATAGGGTCTTTTACTGCACCGTGGACATTGGCCCTGCAGATTGTGTGAGGCACAATTGCTCAGGTTTTCTGAAGCAGTAATGGTAAATACACCTCCCAGACCCTTTACCTCCTTGAATACATGGGCCATTCCATCAGAAATCCAGTTTGAAACCAATTCTGTGCTTGTGCACATAGTGGTATAATCTCCCTGAGTAGCACCAGCTATTTCAGGTCGATTCGCGAAAAAGGAATGAGGCATGGCCCGGGGCTCATTTATGTACAAGTACACCTTAATTCCATAGTTTTCTGCTTGATCTACAATTTTTTGCAAATTCATTAATCGAATATCACTTCCTTCTCCAAATTCAGGAAACTGTGCATCGGCAGGGTATAGCTGATTAAGGACTACATGCAGCCAAATTCCGTTTACACCCTGGATGGCCAGTTTCTCTAACAAACCATCCGGATACGGGTCTAATTCGGGATTCAATAGTGGGTCTCCAAACAGACCAAAGTATGAATAAATATATTTTAAGCCTTCTTGGTTATCCGAAGACTTGTACGACCTGTCTCCGGGCTTCGTTAAATCTTCAATAAATGAAAACCTTGGCTCAGGCTCTTTTTTCATTGCTTCTCCAAATTGGCTTTTAATTATCTTTCTGATGTTCGCAGCCTCTTTTCTCTGACTCGCCCCCGGCTTCTTATATTTTAAAAGTTCACAGTCGGGTTTCAACCGGCCCAACTTATGAAATAAAAAATCATCTTCTTTCAGGGCTATTTCTAATTCCTCTTCCTCCATATCCAACAGTACCAATAACTGTTCATACGGAAGCAAATGCCAATTTCGACGAATTACAGTAATATACATCAGTTTCTTATAGGAAGCAGGAACTTCCCGGCGTTCGTCTAAGCCCATAGACGACGCTATCGACTCTACCTCTTTATCACTACAGTTTAACACTTTAGCCATTCTCCCCACATCCACTAAATTCCAGTTTCGCCAAACAAATGCATGAAGACGACTCGGAAAATGATCAAACTCTAATGCTTGCGGATGTGTACCTACGGGTAAACGATCTTGTGAGAAACTATTTGAAATCGAAAATGCGATAATGATTATAATAAATAAATACCTCATAATTTAATTGTGAATTTAAACACCTTCTATATGATTTGCTTGAACGTCTGAGAATGAACACTAAAAATACTGTAACCCAAATAAGCTTCAGTATCAAATATCTACGTGCCAAAAGTCCTTTGCCTCTGTCTTTCCTCTTCCTCCGCCTTACGCTCTCCCTACCCTCTCATACTCTAGCGTAATCTGCGATCCCCATGATTTATCTTCCAGTCTTCCGGCTTCGGTAATTATGCTTTTTTTTCCGCCGTTTTTAACGAAATTAAGGCAAGCCCTGATTTTGGGTTCCATGGTTCCTTCCCCAAAAGTACCCGTTTCCAGATATTTCAGCGCATCGTGGTAATTCAAAAATTCGAGTTTTTCCTGGTTCTTTTTTCCATAATCCTTGTAAATAAAAGGAACATCGGTGAGCACATAAAGCTCGTGGGCGCCAATAGTTGTTGCCAGCAGGCTGGAGGCCATGTCCTTGTCGATTACTGCATCAACAGATTGGATATTATTGTCCTTATCATAAAAAACCGGTATGCCACCGCCACCGGCTGCAATAACAATGTTTCCGCTTAGCACTAAAGGTTGAATGGTTTCCTCGTTGATGATTTTCAGCGGTACCGGAGATGGAACAACTCTCCGGAATCCCTCTCTTTTCTTGGATGAGGCTTTAAATACCCAGTTTTTTTCTTCTGCCAGCTTTTGTGCTTGTTCAGCATTGTAAATTTTACCCACACGTTTTGTGGGGTTTTTAAATGCCGGGTCGTTTGGATCCACTTCCACCAAGGTGATTAGTGTGATGATATTTTTTCGGATGCCGTGCTTGTTTAAAAGGTTACGCAGTATCCGCTCAATTATATAACCAATGCCTCCCTGAGAATCGGCCACGCAAACATCTAAGGGCATGGGCGGGATGTTGTAGAGCTCTTCGCCGGCATCGTTACGCATTAAAATATTACCCACCTGAGGTCCGTTCCCGTGTGTAATTACCAGTTCATAGCCCGATTTTATCAAGTACACCAGATTCTCTAAGGCTTCCGCAACATTTTCCTCCTGCTGTTCAATCGTTCCTTCCTGGCATCCTCTTAAAATGGCATTTCCGCCAAATGCAACGACAGCTAATTTCTTCATTTGCTAATTTTACATTTTACGCAAATCTATAGGATTATTTTTAGGGAAAAGAATATTCCACAGTCGGGTTCGTTATTTTAGTTAAATTTGCGTTCAATTTGAAAAATGAGGGATTAAATGGCAGTTAAAAGGAAAAGTAAAAAACCTATTGAAACGAAACGAAAACCCAAGAAAGCAAGAAAATATTTTTTCAGGAATGAGAAATTCAAATTTATTCTTGGGGTTTTGATTTTGCTTGTTACAGCCTACTTGTTGGTTGCCTTTGTGTCTTTCTTGTTTTTTGGCGGATCCGACCAAAGTAAGCTCGACTTAAAATGGTCGGAACTGATTTTTAATTCAGAAATAAAAGTAGAAAACAAAGCCGGAAAAACGGGTGCTTTTCTTTCAGAAACAATTATCAACAAAGGGTTTGGGATTGCCTCCTTCGCATTTATTTACTTAATGATTATTGTTGGCCTTCGCATTTTGGGCAGAAAAAAAGTAAGCTTGGGAAATACTTTTGTCTATAGTTTAATCCTGTTAGTATGGGTTTCGGTAACACTTGGTCTCATTTTCAACAGCCCTAAACCGGGTTCGGCTATTTATTGGGGAGGCCATTATGGTTTTGTAATGAGCGATTGGTTGAACGCTATGATTGGCACGTTTGGGTTAGTCCTGCTTTTATTCATTATCGGTTTAGCCTTATTGGTAGTGCGGTTTGAGAATTCATTGCCTGTAATCAAAAACTTATTCAAGGCAAAACCCCGAAAGAGAAAAGAGGAGGAAGGTACAAAACTTGAGGAAACGCTTTTATATGACACCCCCATATCAAAAGTTATCGAGGAGGACGATGTAGTGAGGGCGATTTTTGACCCGGACGAGGTAAATAAGGCTATCATTGATGGCGATTTTGAAATTGAACGGGAAGAAGTTGAGGAATCCCGCTACGAACCCGAAGAACAAGAAATGGAGCTGATTGTTCGACCTAAAGTAAAGGAAGAAGAAGGGGACGAAAACTTTGGAACCGAAGGGATGGCGGACTATGATCCGACTCTTGACTTATCAAGTTTCAAATTTCCCACACTTGAATTATTGGAAGACCACAAGTCGGGAAACGCAGAAGTAACCAACGACGAGCTGATTGCCAATAAAAACAAAATTGTAGAAACCCTGCGCCACTATAAAATTGAAATTACCAAAATACGGGCAACTATTGGACCCACAATAACCCTGTACGAAATCGTTCCTGCTCCGGGTATCCGCATTTCAAAAATTAAAAACTTGGAAGACGATATTGCTTTGAGCCTTTCGGCGCTGGGAATTCGTATTATTGCGCCAATCCCGGGCCGTGGCACAATCGGGATAGAAGTACCCAACATGAATCCCGAAATAGTTTCGATGCGTTCGATTATGGGATCAAAAAAATTCCAGGAATCCAATGCCGAACTTCCCATAGCGCTCGGAAAAACCATCTCGAATGAAACCTACATGTTCGACCTTGCCAAAATGCCTCATATTTTGATGGCAGGAGCAACGGGACAGGGCAAATCGGTTGGTGTGAATGTTATTATCACTTCGCTGCTCTATAAAAAGCATCCGTCGCAATTGAAGTTTGTTTTTATTGATCCTAAAAAAGTGGAGTTAAACCTGTACTCCATTATTGAGAAACATTACCTCGCCAAACTGCCCGACGAAGAAGAGCCGGTTATCACCGACATTCAAAAGGTGAAGCATACCCTTAACTCACTTAACGTTGAAATGGATAATCGCTACGATCTGTTGAAAAAGGCCCATTCACGGAACGTGAAGGAATACAATAAGAAATTCGTAACCCGGAAACTGAACCCAAACAAAGGACACAAATACATGCCCTACATTGTGATTATCATCGACGAGTTTGCCGATTTGATAATGACTGCGGGTAAGGAAATTGAACTGCCTATTGCCCGTATAGCACAATTGGCACGGGCGGTTGGAATGCACATGGTTATTGCCACGCAACGTCCGTCGGTAACTATTATTACCGGGGTGATAAAAGCCAACTTCCCGGCCCGGATTGCTTACAAAGTTGCTTCGATGATTGACTCACGGACCATCCTCGACCAACCGGGCGCCAACCAATTGATCGGGAAAGGCGACATGTTGATTTCGGCCAGCAATGAGGTTGCCCGTGTGCAATGCGCTTTTGTCGATACGCCCGAAGTGGAAAGAATTTGTGCGTTTATCGCCGGACAACGGGGTTACCCAACTGCCTTTCTGCTTCCCGAATATGCTGACGAGGAAGAAGCAGGCTCCGGACAAGTTGATTTAAACAATAAAGACGAAATGTTCGAGGATGCTGCTCGTGTGGTGGTTTCCAGTCAGATAGGTTCTACCTCCATGATCCAACGGAGGTTTTCAATCGGCTATAACCGTGCAGGACGCATTATGGACCAACTGGAAGCTGCCGGCATTGTTGGCCCCAGCGAAGGGAGCAAAGCACGACAGGTGTTGTTGCAAGACGAATATAGTTTGGAACAATTGTTGAACAGCCTAAGCTAAACTTTTAAAAACATGAAAAAAATTTTGATGATATCTCTTGTTTTGATTCTAACTGTAGTCGTGCAGGCACAAGACGAAAAAGCTAAAAGTATATTGGATAAAGTGAGTACTACCAACCGCACATATAAAACCCTTTCTGCCGATTTCACATTTTCAATGCACAATGCAGAAATGGGAATCGATGAGAAAAACCAGGGCAATATAAAACTCAAAGGCCAAAAATATGTGGTAGAATTGCCGGGCTTAGGCGTTCAGGTTTTTTCCGACGGGAATACGATTTGGCATTACATGAAAGCCGGAAATCAGGTAACCGTTTCAAACATCGATGATGAAGGCAGTGACCTAATGGATCCTGCCTCACTGTTCAGTATCTATGAAAAAGGTTTCAACTCGAAGTTTATAGCCGAAAAAAATGAAGCCGGAAAAACACTCTACCACATTGATTTGTTCCCCGATGAGACGGTTCATGACGTAACAAAAGTATCCTTGTTTATCGAAAAGGCCACCATGAACATCCATTCCGCACACTTGTATAGCACCGACGGCAACACCTATGGTATTGATGTGAAGAAAATGGAAACCAATAAAGATCTTCCAGACGCCACTTTTAACTTCAATGCCTCAAAATACCCTGATGTTGAAGTTATCGATTTCCGGTAGTCTCCGGTTATTTTGTGCTTGATAGTAATTTGTCGGTAGTTGAAATTTCGATAAACGATGCTCCACTATCTTCACCAAATCTCCCGCCCACATAAATAAGCTGGTCGCTCAACGTTATTGTATTGCTTTTTAACAAGGATTTTATGGCGGCAATCTGAATTTTCATTTTGTTCTTTTTGACTCCCATATAGGACGGAGTAATTCCGAACGACAAGGCCAGTTGTCGCATCACACGGTGAGAATGGCAGATGGCAAATACCGGCACATAGGCCCGGTAGGATGCAATATACCGGGCCGTTCTTCCGGTGGTGGTGGAGGTCACGATAATACAATTGGTGAGCTCTTTGGATGCCCGGATGGCCGATTGTGCCAAATAAGCGGGAATCTCATTTTTTATGGGAGGGAAAATGATATCGTAGCGTTTGTCACGGTCGGGCTCCACTTCTTTTGCAATCCGAACCATCGTTTCAACGGCTTCTATCGGATAAGCTCCATACGCGGTTTCGCCGCTGAGCATCACAGCGTCGGTGCGGGAATAAATGGCGCCTGCCACGTCGCTCACCTCGGCACGTGTGGGGCGCGGGTGTTCAATCATGCTATGAAGCATTTGTGTGGCAATAATCACCGGTTTTTTCTGTAGGATTGCTCTTCGTATTAAGTTTCGTTGTACAGTGGGGATTTGCTCCTCCGGAAGTTCGATGCCCAAATCGCCGCGGGCAACCATTATCCCATACGCTTCTGTCAATATTTCGTCAATATTTTTAACCCCATCAAGGTTTTCGATCTTAGCTATAATCTTGATCGTGCTGTTTTTTGCATCCAGTAGCTTTTGCACCTCTTGCACATCGCGGCGGTTACGAACAAAGGAATGGGCAACAAAATCGAGGTCGTGTTCGATGGCAAAATCAATAAATTCTTTGTCTTTTTCCGAAATCGATGGCAGTTGAATTTCCACCCCGGGAACGTTGATGCTTTTATTGTTTTTAATCCATCCGCTATTTTCCACCCTGCACGAAAGATAGCCGTGATGTTTTTTTAACACGGTGAATTTTATGTCGCCGTCATCGATTAATATGCTATCGCCTTCACTTAAATCGTCAATGAATTTCTCGTAATTAACACAAACGGTTGTCCGCTTTGATTTTACTTTTTTGTGCGAAAAGAGAACTTCCTGCCCTTTTATAACTTCCACCTCGTTTTGCGTACGGCACGTTCTGATCTCAGGCCCTTTGGTGTCGATTAAAATGGCTATGGAGTGCGAAACTGCACGGATATTATGAATCATTTTCAAGCCGCTCTCCTGGGTAATGTGGGCCGTGTTAATTCGTGCCACATTCATGCCAGCGTTGTAGAGTGATTGTATAAATGCTTTGTCGCACCTTTTGTCCGAAATGGTAGCAACGATTTTTGTTTGCCTCATTTTGCTTAAATTTTTGTGATCGCAAATGTAAAACTATAATCTTGCTTTGGTGCCAGGTTCAAGTCAAGTTTAAGAAATATTGAACTGCCAGGCGATAGGAATCAAGCCCAAAACCCATGATACAACCTTTACATACCGGGCCAATGATGGATTTGTGCCGAAATTTTTCGCGTGTTAATGTATTGGAAATGTGAACCTCAACCACGGTTGTTTTCACCCCGGAAATTGCATCGCGAATAGCCACAGAAGTATGGGTATAGGCTCCGGCGTTCAGGATTATTCCGTCGCCGGAAAAACCGTGCTCATGAATTTTGTTCACAATTTCACCCTCCACATTCGACTGGCAATAACTCAATTCTGCTTCAGGGAACATTTTCTTTAAACTTTCAAAATATACCCCAAAATCCTCTGAACCATAAATGTTTGTTTCGCGCTTTCCCAATAAATTTAAATTTGGGCCGTTTATAATAATTAGTTTCATAATTAATATTTTTTATGGTAACTTTATGTGCTTCTAACCGTAATGGAACAATACGATAATTAAGTTATTAATTTCAGTTGTTCTATTTTAAATTTAAACGAAGAGTAAAAAGTAAAATTATAAAAAAATACAGTTATGAATTGGGATGAAGCGAAAAAAGGCTTCGAGGATTTTTTGAAGCTTGAGAAATCGTTGTCGCAAAACTCAATTGCGGCTTATGTAAATGATATTAACAAACTCATACATTTTTTGGATGATAATTATAAGGAATTAGCTCCATTAAACGTTAAGTTGGGGCATCTTAAAAGCTTCCTTGCCTGGTTAAACGGGCGGGGGGTTAGTCCACGCACACAGGCGAGGACTATATCGGGCATCCGATCGTTTTACAAATATCTTTTGATTGAAGGGCTAATCAATTCGGATCCTACTGCGCTACTGGAATCTCCGAAAATTGGCCGGAAGCTCCCTGATATTCTGTCCATGGAGGAGATTGACAATTTGATTGAATCGGTGGATGTGAGTAAACCCGAAGGGCAACGGAATAAAGCAATGTTAGAAACTCTATACAGTTGTGGCCTGCGGGTTTCCGAACTGGTAAACCTGAAAATTACCAACTTGTTTTTTGACCAGGGATTCATAAAAGTGGAAGGCAAAGCCGGAAAAGAAAGATTGGTCCCGGTGAGTGGCAGGGCTGTGGACGAAATTAACAGATATTTATCAGAATACCGGCGGATGTTGAACGTGGACAAAGGCAGTGAGAATATTTTGTTTCTCAACCGGAGAGGACGCAAACTGAGCCGCGTGATGATTTTTACCATAATCAAAAATTTGTCGGAGAAAGTGGGCTTAGGCAAAAAGATTAGCCCTCACACTTTCAGGCATTCTTTTGCCACCCATTTGATTAATGGCGGGGCCGATTTGCGTGCGGTACAGGAAATGTTGGGCCATGAATCCATTTTAACTACCGAAATTTACACCCATTTAGACAATGATTATTTGCGGAGTACAATAAAACAATTTCACCCGAGATCATAAGGGCTCTCGGTTTTTCGGGAATGTGAAAAGCATTGTAAGGGGCTAATTCT
>CAZNEV010000117.1:0-10629 GCA_964572085.1 uncultured Maribellus sp.
ATTGATACTTCTTAATATCAGAAAGTTACAGGGGTGGCCCTGCAATGTGGGTTAAGTTTGAAACTCAATCGAAAAACCAAGTAACATGAATAATTTTTCAATCTTAATTGTTGCCTCTTTGGTATTGGCGTTAAGTGCTTGCCAACCCAAAACGGCGGAAAAAAAGAATGCCGCCCTGGGCGGAGTCGAAGGGAAGCCCAACTTCCTATTTATTCTTGCCGATGATTATGGTTATCATGATGTAGGGGCTTCGGGGAGTAAGTATTACGAAACGCCCAACATCGACCGGATTGCCAACGAAGGCATGATTTTTACCGACGGTTACGCCGCGTGTCAGGTTTGCAGTCCCTCGCGGGCCAGCATCATGAGCGGTAAATTCCCGGCGCGCCACGGAATTACCGACTGGATTGGTGCCCCGACCGGGGAAAAATGGCGAAATGCGGGGCGGAACACTCAGTTGCTGCCGCCCGAGTATGTTCATTCGTTGGAGAAAGAATACATCACCTTGCCCGAAGCAATGAAGGAGGCCGGATACAAAACATTTTTTGCGGGGAAATGGCACCTTGGCGGGAAAGGTTCGTGGCCCGAAGATCACGGTTTCGACATCAATAAAGGAGGTTGGGACGTGGGCAGTCCCAAAGGCGGGTATTTTGCGCCTTGGGAAAACCCGAACCTCAAAAGTGGCCCCGACGGTGAAAACCTGTCGATGAGGTTGGCAAAAGAAACGGTCAATTTCATCAAAGAAAACCGCGACACTGCCTTTTTTGCCTATCTATCGTTTTATGCCGTGCATGGCCCCATTCAGACTACTCAGGAAAAATGGGCCAAATACCGCCAAAAAGCGGAAGAGTTGGGCATTGCCGAACAAGGTTTTGAAATGGGCCATTTTCTGCCGATCCGGCAAGTGCAGGACAATCCGGTTTACGCGGGCTTAGTGGAAGCCATGGACGATGCCGTTGGCGAAGTGCTGAAAGCTTTGGACGAATTGAGTCTATCCGAAAAAACGGTTGTGGTTTTCACTTCCGACAATGGTGGCGTATCGGCGGGAGATGCCTTTGCAACCTCAAATCTGCCTTTGCGCGGCGGAAAAGGGTATCAGTTTGAGGGCGGGATACGCGAACCCTACTTTATCAAAGTGCCCGGAATGGGGCAAGGACAAAAATCCAACGTACCGGTTTCGGGAACCGATTTCTACCCTACCATTTTAGAATTGGCAGGTGCGGATTTAAAACCTCAGGAGCATATCGACGGCGTTAGCTTAGTCCCGTTGCTGAAAGGCGGAGAAATTGCCGAGCGTCCCTTAATCTGGCACTATCCGCACTATGGCAACCAGGGCGGCGAACCCTCGTCGATCATCCGTTTGGGCGATTGGAAACTCATTCACTATTATGAAGATGGCCACGAAGAATTGTACAACCTGAAATCGGATTTGGAAGAAAAAAACAACCTTGCTGCCGAAAACGGAAAGCTTGCAAAACAACTCAGTAAAAGGCTTTTTACGCTGTTGGACGAAATGGGGGCACGCTTCCCGGTGAAAGACCCGCTGTATGATGCCGAAAAAGAAAAAGCCTATCTGCAGCACGTTAAAAACAACGTCTGGCCACGGCTGGAAAAGCAGCGCATGGAGTTTCTTTCGAAAGATTTCGATCCCAATAACGACTGGTGGGGCAGCCGGGTGATCAAGGATTAAAGCGTGGTATTTCCGACATTTGTCGCTCAGTTTCAGAAAATTGTCGTATTTTTGAAAAAAACATGATTATGGATACGGATATTTTGACATTCAAATCGCTGGACAACAACGATGTATTTAAGCTGATCGATACAACAAGGGCCGGGCTGGATTATCGGACTTTTGATAAATTAACCTCTTCCTTTCCTTTATCTGTTTCAGATTGGTCGAGAATCTTGAATGTTTCCGAAAGGACCATCCAACGGAACAAGAGCGAAAAGAGACGTTTTGATGCCATTCATTCGGAAAGGCTGCTTTTGATCGTATTGCTTTTCAGAAAAGGAATTGAAGTTTTTGGGAACACATCCAATTTTTTTACCTGGATTGATTCAAAAAATATCGCTCTCGGTGGATTAAAACCTACAAGCTTGCTTGACAATTCGTTTGGGATTGACTTAGTAAAAGACGAATTGATCAGGATTGAACACGGAATTTTGGCATGATTGTATATCGCTTGGCAAATGAAAAATCTTTATAAACCCATCACATCCCGACTTTGAAAAAATCAAAATTATTAGTATAGAAAAATTTGATTTCGACGAACGATTATTTCGATAAAATTTCAACAATGGTTGTCGCTATTTCATCCAAATTCACCACATAGTCAGGCGTGAATCTGTTAATTGCCGCACCAGGCATCGTTTCCGCACAGGCCGTTTCCGGGTTTTCGACCAAGGTGAGGCCGCCGTATGTTTGTATGGTTTCCAGGCCTTCAGCACCGTCGTTGTTGGAGCCGGTCAATAAAACGCCAAGCACTTCTGCGCCAAAATTCCAGGCCGCAGTCTCGAAAAGCACATCGATGGACGGGCGCGAAAAATTCACCTTGTCGTCGGTAGAAAGACTGAGCGAGAGTTTGTCTTCTACCTGCAAATGATAGTTTGGCGGGGCAAAATAGATCGTTCCGGGCCGGATCGGTTCCTTTTCTTCTGCTTCCTTCACCACGAAATTTTTGTTGTTGTTCAAAATGGAAATCAAGGTTTTGATTTGATTGTTGCCAATGTGCAACACCACAAGCACAGGTGTTTTGAACGTTGGCGGGAGTTGCCCGATCACCGTTTTCAAAGCGTCCATGCCGCCATATGAAGCCCCTATTGTTATTAGTTTTATCATTTCTGCAGCCGGATTTTTTTATAAATTTTGCATGCTTTATCCACTATTTCGTATTCGTTTTCAACCTTTGAAAACTGAAGGCTTTCTTTGGTCCCGAGGCACAGAAACCCACGTTTGGTCAGGCTTTTGGTGAATAATCCCAGCACATGACTTTGCAGCGTTTTATCGAAATAGATCAGTACGTTTCGGCAGAACACCAAGTGTACTTCCGCAAAAATACCGTCGGTCACCAAGTTATGATCGGCGAATACAATGTTTTTTGCCAGTGCCTGGTCCAACAACACAAGGCCGTATTTCGAGGTATAATAATCGGACAACTGACCTTTGCCGCCCGATTCGAGATAATTATTGGAATACAAGTCCATCTCTTTTCTGTCATATATCCCCTGTTTTGCGGTTTTCAACACCTGCTTGTTAAAATCGGTGGCATAAATGCGGGTTTTGTGCAAAATGCCCTCCTCCTGCAACATAATGGCCAACGAATACACTTCTTCACCGGTAGAGCAGCCTGCATGCCAAACTTTTATGTGGGCATAGGTAGATAATTCGGGAATTACTTTTAACCTGAAATTGAGGTAAAATTGGGGGTCGCGAAACATTTCGGTTACGTTAATTGACAGATCCTGAAGAAAGGTTTTATAGAATGTTTTGTCCCAAAGTATTTTATTTTGAAGTTCACTTATGGTCTGCAAGCCCGAAAGGTTCAGGCGGTGCAAAATGCGTCGCTTCAAATGCGCTTTGCTGTAGTTGCTGAAGTTGTAACCATATTTTAAATGCACGGCTTGCAACAGCAAACTAAGTTCGATGTCCAGGTTTTCAATACTATTCTTGTTGTAAACGGACATAGCTTAGGATTTAAATTTTGTGACGGCAAGTTGCAAGATATTTTCAAGTTGTTGCTGGCTAAACGGTTTACTTAAAAAGTTGTCCATGCCCGCGTCGAAACACAATTGCCGGTCGGTTTCGAAATTGTTGGCGGTGATGGCGACGATGTAAACGCATGTTTTGTCTTTTTTGTTACGCTCCCATTCCCGGATTGTTTTTGTTGCATCCAAGCCATCGATACGTGGCATTTGCATGTCCATCAGAATAACGTCGTAATTTCCGGCTTTGTGCATTTCAATCGCTTGCTGGCCATCGTGCGCAATGTCGCAGGTCAAGCCCATTTTCTGGAGCAATATTTCAGTAATTTTTTGATTGACCAAGTTGTCTTCGGCAGATAGAATTTTAAGGTTGGCCGGCAATAGAACAGCGTTCGGCGTTTCAATGGCCTTTTCTGTTTGGGCTGGCTTATCGGAGTATTCAAATTCGATTTTAAACCAAAACTCGGACCCTTTTCCAATTGTGCTGTTCACCCCAATTTCGCCTTTCATCAGGGCAACGAGGTTGCTTGAAATGGCGAGCCCCAAACCGGTGCCGCCAAATTTTCGCGTGGTCGAACTGTCGGTTTGCGAAAATTCTTTGAACAACAGTTGTTTCCCCTCTTCCGAAATACCGATCCCGGTGTCAATAACCTTGAACAACAATTCTACACGCTTGTCATTCTGCTTCATGTTCTCTACCGTGATGCTGACGCTTCCGTTTTGGGTGAATTTTATGGCATTGCTCACTAAGTTAGTCAGAATCTGGTTAATCCGGAACGGATCGCCCAAAAGTATCGACGGGATAGTTTCATCGATTTCCACCTTCAGCTTTAGTCCTTTTTTGTTGGATTGAAAGCGTAGGAGTTGTGCAACACGCTGGATTGTTTTTGCCGGCACGAAAGGAATGTTTTCGAGATTCACCTGGCCCGATTCAATTTTGGAAAAATCGAGAATGTCGTTGATGATGTTCGATAAATTTTCGCCCGAAGCCGAAATGATCTCTACCATTTCGCGCTGTTTTTCAGTAAGCTCGGTGTCTTCCAACACTTTTGAAACACCGATTATGCCGTTTAACGGCGTACGGATTTCGTGCGACATATTGGCCAAAAACATGGCTTTTGCTTTGCTCGCTTTTTCAGCCTTTTCTTTTTGAATGGCAAGTTCCCGGTTATTTTCTTCTAAATGAACCAGCAAGCTGTCCAATTTTCGTTTTTGGTTGTACAGGTCGAGAAAAACTTTCACTTTCCCGACCAGTATCTCCGGGATAACCGGTTTTGCAATAAAATCAACGGCACCGGTTTCAATGCCTTTAATCACGTGCATTTCGCTTTGGTGAATGGCCGAAACGAAAATCACGGGAAGGTATTTTGTTTTTCTGCGTTTGCGTATCAACTGTAAGGTTTCGTAGCCGTCCATGCCGGGCATTTGCACGTCGAGAATGGCCAGGGCAAACTCGTGTTGCAAAGTCTTGCGCAAAGCCTCTTCGCCCGATGTTGCCTTCACCACGTCAACCTGAAAATCCTTGAGCAGCAGCTCTAAGCTAATGAGGTTAGCGGGCAAATCGTCAACAATCAATATTTTTGTTTCTTCTATCATCTGAAAAGCCAAATTTTCAACAGTTCAAAAAGTTTGTCAATGTCCACCGGTTTCGATATGTAATCGTTTGCACCGCTATCGATTGCTTTTTGGAAATCTTCCTTCATTGCTTTTGCGGTGAGTGTAATAATGGGTATATGTGCTATTGCGGATGTTTTTCGGATGTTTTTCATGGCCTTATACCCATCCATAACGGGCATCATAATGTCCATCAGCACTAAATCGATATCTGGATTTTCCTCCAGCACCTGGAGGGCAACCTCGCCATTTTCGGCCTCAAGTATTTCAATTTCCTTTTCTTCGAGGATTTGTGCCAGGGCAAAAATGTTTCGGATGTCATCGTCCACCAACAATATTTTTTTCCCTTTGAAAACGGAAGTTTTTAAATTCGTTTGAACGGCGGGAGGAATAGGGTCCGCGGGTATTTTTTTTGCCACCTGGTGAAGAAAAAGTGAAACCTCGTCCATCAATCTTTCGTCCGATTTTAGGCCTTTAATCACAATGGAATCGGAGTAGTTACTCAGTTCCCTTATCTCGGAAGGCATGAGTTCGCGGGCGGTATGGATGATTACATTGGGGATGATTATCCCGTCCGATTTCAGTTTTTCCAGCAGTTCGTAGCCCGAAAAATCGGGCAAGCCGAGATCAAGTATAACACAGTCGAACGGTTTTGCAGCAATTAGTCCATAGGCCTGCATCCCGGTTTTGGCTTCGTGCACAATAATGTCTTTGTTCCTGAAAAGCTGATGGATGGAGTGTTGTGCGATGGGATCATCTTCCACCACCAGCACATGCCTGAACTCGGTGGTCAATTTCCTTTCCACACTGCCTGCATAATTTTCGGTGTCATCCGTTTCGGGTGTTACCAGTTCTTCCAGTTCGTCCAACATGTTTTCTTGGATAACGCTAACTTGGTGAACCGGAAGTTTTGCGGTGCTTTTGCTGTTTTTCAGCTTATCGTATTCTTCGGGAGATTTCAATGCAGCGGAAACAATAATGGCCTTTGGCGCATACTTTTCGGCCAGGATAATGCCGTCGGCGATGGTTTTGGCCACCACTGCTTTAAAATTTATTTTTCGGCATTGTGCCAGCAATTCTTCTGCTGTATTTTTTTCGGGATGAATAATTAAAACTAAAGTTTTCAGGTCAGTGTTTCCGCGGTCGTCGGCAATGAAATAAGGGGTTTCCGCTTGATCAGGCAAGGGATTTTCATTTTGTTCCTTTTTCTCGTGTTTTGAAATCTCCACGCTTTGGGTATTCCCGGGAGCTTTCATTTCTGTTTGCCCCGGTTGTTTTTCCCTGGCATAACCCACCAAACGATGGTCGGTGGGAAGAAAAATAGTAAACGTGGACCCTTTGTTCTCGGTGCTTTCAACTTTAATTTCACCACCCAAAACCCGGATGAGTTCGCGCGATATAGAGAGGCCTAAGCCGGTGCCGCCAAACTTGCGCGAAATGCTGCCATCCGCCTGCTGAAAGGCTTCAAAAATAAAATCCAATTTGTTCTGGGGGATTCCCACTCCCGTATCTTTCACGGCAATAAAACAAGAATTGTTGCTGTTCAGGAAAGGTTTGGAGAACAAAGTGCCGGAATCCGGAATGCCAAAGTTGATTTCGATTCCGCCCGAAAAGGTGAATTTGAAGGCATTGGAAAGGATGTTTTTTAAAATTTGCAACAGCCGTTGTTGGTCAGTAAACAGCATTTCCGGAAATTCGGGAGCCATTTTCATCGTCAGCGAAAGGCCTTTGTTTTCGGCTACCGGCATAAAACCCTGAGCCAGCTCGTTTTTGATGCTTTCGCTGGGGACATCGTCAAAATCGAAGCTCATTTTTCCCGCTTCAATTTTTGAGAGGTCGAGGATTTCGTTGATCAATTCTAAGAGCTCTTTGCCACTTTTTTGAATAACCTTTGCCGATTTCACTTGGTCGGCGGTTAAATTTCCGTCTTTGTTATCGCCCAGTAGCTTCGAGAGAATGAGCAAACTGTTGAGCGGGGTGCGCAGCTCGTGCGACATGTTGGCCAGAAATTCTGATTTGTATTGGCTTGCCTGTTGCAATTCGTTGGCTTTTTGCACCAGCTCTTGCTGTGTTTTTTCGAGGTATTCGTTTTTTTCCGCGATGTCGTTCTTTTGCTGCCCCAACAGTTTGGTTTTCACCTCCAGCTCTTCGTTGGTCACCTGTAATTCTTCCTGCTGTACCTGAAGGCTTTTTTCGCTCTGGCGTAAAATCTTGGTTTGCTCGGCCAGTTCTTCGTTGGCCACGCGCAATTCTTCTTCCTGCGACTTCAACTCTTCGTTGGTGCTTTTTAACTCTTCTTCGCGCTGCTTTAGTATTTCCGACTGTTCCAGGGTCTTGTCGAGCAATTCGTTGTTTCTGAAACGGGCAACAGCAGCTTTTAAATTCACCGAAATCTGTTCGGCAACAGCAGCGAGGAATTCAACTTGTAATTCGTCCAGAGGTTTTATGGCTGCAAATTCGATCACCGCTTTCAAACCGCCTTGAGTGTGCAACGGAAGCAGGTAGAGTTTTTTGGGGTTTATTTCGCCTGTGGCACTGTTGATTTTTTGGTACTTGCCGGCGGTATCGATAATTTGCAATGTTTTTTGTACGGCAGCTTTGCCAATCAGCCCTCCTTCGCCAGGTTTCACGAATTTTTGCACCTCATCTTTGTTCAAGCCAATGGAGCCGGTGAATTCCAAATGTCCCAGAACATCGTCATAAACATAAACAGCACCCATTTCGAAGCCCAGGAATTGACTTAGGTAGCCGATTATTTTTTCCGAAAGTTCGCGCACGGAGAGGTTGCCGCGAATCTCGTCTTCTAACCGGTTTTTACCTTGCTGTATCCAGGTTTCTTTTTCTGTCTTTTGTTTTGCCTGCTTTAATTCATCGGCCATCCGGTTCAACGCCAACGTTAATTCGTCGGCGTCCGATTTGGGCGTCAGCTTAGTGCTGAAGTCGCCATTGGCTACCTTTTTTGAATATTCGACAATGTCTAACAGGCCGAGTTGGATTTTTGAAAACGCTTTCGACAAGTCGCCAATTTCGTTGTTCGATTGGATGTTTACCGAAGACTGAAGGTTTCCGCTTGCGATTTGCTTGAAATTGTCGGCCAATTTGTTGATCGGGTGCGCGATGGAATTGGCGATTTTCATGCTGATGAAGGTCACCACTGCGCCCAACACAATTACCAGGATGGCAATAATCAGGAAATAAACCTTTAGAAGCAGATTGCCAAGAGCGAATATTTTGCTTGTAAACACTTCGCTCAATTCATTAACGTTTTCAAACTCCTGCTGCAGGCCGGCAAATTCTTCGTCGCTAATGTCATTTCCCAAAGCATCGATCAGCTCCATAATTCTTTTCACTTTTTGTGCTGCCTGCCACGAAACCATCTGCGCCTGATCCATCATCTTGGGGCTTATCGTCGAAAAAAATTGAATCTGGTCGGCCATCAATTCCACTTTCTTAATGTCGTTGCCCACACCTTCCTTAAAAATATCAAACATGGGGCCGATCCATTCGTCGTGCGTAGAGTTTGCAAGAATGCTGTCGATTACGGCAAACGTGTTGGAAATGCTGAAGGCTTTGGCAAAGTAGGCTTGTGCTTTTTCAAGTTCTTGCTGGTCGCCGCCAATTTTATAGCTGTAGAAGTGCTCGATGCCGAGGCTCCGGTTTTCGTTAAATACCCGGTGTTCGCTGGCTACTATGGTAATGGTTTGGCTTGATTTTAACAGCAGGTCCACCACCAAACCCAGTATAATAAGGCTGATCAGGAATATCGTGATCAACGCGATCAGTTTCGATCTAATTCTGCAGTTAGAAAAAAAGTCAATTATTTTGGTCATTTTTACGAACAGTTTTGTGTAGGATTTGCGGTGCGCAAATTATAAAATTTCGATTTAGTTATACAGTAGATTGAGAACTTTTACGCGCTTAATGCGAAAAACTAACCAATGCGTTTTGGAGTTACTATATTCGTTATAGAACCAAAATCTTATTTTTTGCACCAAACGAAAACAAAATATATCTTTGAAGCGAATAAAACATTCCGAAATCGAACCGACAAATTGAAAAAAGAACATCGAAACAAAGACGCAATCCTTGTCCGTGCACTAAAAAACGGAGATGCCGGTGCATTCGATCAGCTATTCGCATTGTACGGAAAGCGTTTGTTTCATTTTGCGCTTGGATACCTGAAATCAAGAGAAGAGGCCGAGGGAGTGGTGCAGGAAGTTTTTTTGAAGATTTGGCGGAACCACAAACAATTGAACCCCGATTTGTCGTTTAAAGCCTACGTGTTTAAAATTGCCTACCACCAAATTCTTGAACTTTTTGAGAAAACCAACCAGCGACAAGCTTATCAGCATAAAATTATTGAGGAAGCCATTGTTTTTACCGATGAAACCAACGAACGTTTGAATTATCAATTGCTGCTGGAAAAGGTGGAAGCCCTCATCCAAAAATTGCCGCCTCGCCAAAAAGAAATCCTACTGAAACGCAGAAAAGAAGGAATACCAGTAAAAGAAATTGCTGCCGAACTGGGAATTTCTACAAAAACCGTTGAAAACCACCTCACCGAAGCCCTTAAAAGCCTAAGAAAGGGTTTGTGTGAAGAAGAGATATCGGGTTTGTTGTTTTTTCTGCTTTTTGCAAAATCATGATAAATTGACAGTTAATGGATGCTGTCATTCCGAAGAGAAACGAGGAGCCTGCCTGCCGGTAAGCAGGGAATCCGTTCCAATTTGGTGAGGGATTTCTCCTTCCCGTTGCACGTGGCAGGCAATGCATCGTGACGATGACAGATTTATATCATTGCCTGTATATCAGATGCTATACGAATGACAGATTCTAAATGTACTTCATTCCCGCGTAGGCGGGAATCTCGGTATTAGAGGTAGGGATTCCCGCCTACGCGGGAATGGTGGCTTCGAGTAGTCTGTCATTTTCTCATTATGCCCATTCGAGAAATGGGTTCCCACTCCTAATGACAGATTGTGTTTTGTTGTCATTTCGACGACGTAGGAGGAGAAATCCCGCACAATTTGTGGTAGATTTCTTCCCGAGGATTCGGGATCCCTCATTCGAAATGACAACTCCGATTGAACTGTCATTCACTCATTATGCCGCATAAAAAAATTTGGTTGGGACTCGAAATGACAAAACTGGCGAATTTTATTAAACCAAATATAATTTTATATTTTTTTCATCCCCCACTAGGGGATTTTCCCCATTCCACCCTATTAGCTTTATAACAACATAAAAACGAAGAAATTAACTGAATGGTTATTCAACCCGAAATATTATACCGCTTCTTCAAAGGAAAATATT
>CAZNEV010000118.1:0-10104 GCA_964572085.1 uncultured Maribellus sp.
CTTTTCCATGTAATCTTTTTGATGCTAAGGTACATAGTTCGCTCTCAATTTTCATCCGTGTTTGTGCTTGGGCACTATCATGGGTGTTTCATATATAATAATTTCATCAAGAAAAACACCCGTTGAATTGCTTTTTAATGGGATAATATCAATGGGTAATACTTTAGCTATTTCACGGGTTAATTTTCTGTATTTCATTGCAAGTTTGAGGTATATTTCTTTGCTATCCTGAAATATAGCTACGTCGATGTCATTCGGGCTATTTGTTTTAAGGAAGGAACCAAAAATGACAATTTTTGAAATTTTTTTTTCATTGGAAAGAACTTCTTTCAATTGGAATTTAATCTTATTCTTCTCGCTTTCTGTCATTTTAGTACAAATTTGTTTTAACAAAAATAGTAAATAAAAGAAATCTTGAGTTGGGCAGAAAACAAAGCATCTAAATTGTAACAAGTTGCAGTCAGCGTATTCGGCAGATCGGCACAATGAGAACTCAAATATTTCGGCGCATCGAGCCTTTTTAAAACGAAATGATTGAGAATTTATAGCAGATTGTAGGTTTTCACGTGCTAAATCTATCCCAATTTTAGAATCATACTTCGTTTATTCTGACTCTATATTTTTTTTCGTTACTTTTACATTTATAATTTCTAAGTGCTCCAAAATGCTATCGGCAGAAAATATTTTATTGTTTTTGAAAGAGAATCGAACCTATTTGAGAGAACAGTTTCATTGTGTTGAGATTGGCTTGTTCGGTTCGTTTGCTAGAAATGAACAAAACAGCGAAAGCGATATTGATATTTTGGTCGAATTCGAAAAGGATACACCCGATTTATATGAAACTGAGATTCGATTAAAAACCTTTTTAAAACAAAAGTTTGGACGAAATATTGACATTTGTTCTAAAAAATGGATAAAGCCGATTTTTAAACCGCTTGTTTTGCAAGAAGCCAGATATGCATAACAATGATTATTACATACTACTCTCCGCGCTTGATGCAGTGGAGAAAATCCTAAAATACACCGCTGTGTATCAGAATGCCGAAGAGTTTTATGAGAACGACAGGGACTTTGATGCCGCAATGATGAATTTTATAGTTCTTGGCGAAGTGGTTGGAAAACTATCCGAAGATTTTAAGTCTAGCAATGGTGATATTAACTGGACAAAAATTTATGGACTACATAATATCATTGCTCACCATTATTTTGGAATCAATGTGGATTTGATTTGGCAAATTATCCAAAATGAATTGCCTCTCTTTATAAATCAATTGAAAGACTTGCTTAAATAATCAACAACATGAGCAAATCAATTTTAATGACTGCCTCCATCTTACTTGCCATCGCTGTGGCAATCGGTGCCTTTGGTGCACATGGATTGAAAGCGCACCTTTCTCATGAAATGTTAGCATTAGGCAAAACCCAGTTTCATTGTTTTTTTAAATTCTTAATTTTGATTATTATTGCCGCGTTTTTGTGTTTAAAAAGTTTGTATTCACACGGGCTTATTTGTTGGATATGAAATATAAAATAGTAATCGCTTTCCTTTTTACCATAGTTGGAAGTTCGCTCCGCGCTCAATATATCAACACAGATTCCATTATAATTGCTCCAGGGTTAGAGTTTGTTGTGTTTCTAAAAGATGCTGTGGAATTTCAAATTAACTCATCAAGCACTAATTATGATGATAACTTGTCGGGGGGGAATTTGTTAATGCAATTTGCAATTCCAAGTGACGGAAAAGTTATCAGCCGTTTCGGTTCGCGCTCGGGCAGAATGCACACCGGTACCGACTTGAAAATGCAGAGGGGCGACACCATTTATGCTGCCTTTAACGGTGAAGTCAGCCGTGCACGCTATTACTATGGCTACGGGAATATGGTGGTTTTACAACATGAAAAAAATCTTGAAACTTATTATGCCCATCTTTCCAAATTACTTGTTGAGAATGGAGATTGGGTAAAAAAAGGCGAACCTGTGGGTTTAGCAGGCGCCACGGGTAGGGCATCCACGAGCCACCTTCATTTTGAAATCAGGGAAAACGATAAGCCTTACGATGCAGAATTAGTTTTTGATTTTGAAAGCGGTAAGGTGCGTAGCGAAATTGGCAATACAGAATCGCTTGCAGCATTGTTCCCTTCTAAAATAAAACCAAAAAGCCATTCGGAAAGCAAACCTTCAGAACAGAGATATTTCGTAACACAAGATTATATCGTCCGCTCGGGTGATTCGTTGTGGAAAATATCAAAACGGGCCAGGACATCCATTCAATCGCTTTGCCAACTCAACGAACTTTCGGAAAGCACCATTCTGCAAGTAGGACAGGTAATCAGGGTTTTTTAGCGGGAAACTGACTTTCCTTCGTAGCTATTCTGTTGGAATATCTTCACTATCTCATCAACTCCAATCCGAACAACACGCCGTTTATGGCAAGTGAAGTGTAGGCTCCCGTTTGAAACTTTCCCGATTTTTGATAAAAAAGGCAGCAAAGAATATTATATCGTAAAAAAAGATCGGTCTATTTTGAATAGTTTTGCAAAAACAAGAGTTATGAACGCACTAACATGAATAGAATGAACTGGAACAAGAAACAAATTTCTTTGATTGCAATTGTGGCGTTCAGTTCTTTTATGTCCACTTTTCTCATCTCATCGATAAATATTGCCCTGCCCGCCATCGAAAAGGAATTTAGTCTCGATGCGGTTACTTTAAGCTGGGTGGTCACTGCTTTCCTGTTATCTACCGCCATGTTTTTGCTGCCAATTGGGCGTTTGGGCGACTTAACGGGCATTAAACGTATTTTCAAAATCGGGATGGTGATTTTTACTGTTTCTTCACTTTTTAGCGGATTGGCCGGTTCGGGATACTGGCTGATTGTTTTCAGGTTTCTGCAGGGGATAGGAGCGGCATTCAGCAGTACCACCGGTCAGGCGATACTTGTTGCTGCTTTTTTGCCGCAATTCCGTGGCAGAGTTTTGGGGATGTCTGTTTCAGCAGTATATCTGGGGCTCGCTTTTGGTCCGTTTTTCGGAGGTGTTTTAACGCAGTATTTAGGCTGGAGGTCTATATTCTTTATTTCAACGGGCCTTGGGGTAATTGTTACAATCGTTTCCATTATATTTTTGGGAAAAGACGCGGTAGGAAAAGTATCCGGCAGGAAGATGGATTTAAGAGGGACTGTTTTCTTTATGCTGGGACTGGTTGCCCTCACCTATGGTTCCTCGCGGATTCCATCGTCGCAGGGATGGATGATTATGGGCGGAGGAATTATTATGCTAATTGTTTTTTGGCTGTTCGAAAGCAATTCCTCAAAGCCTGTGCTCGAAACCAAACTTTTTACGCGCAACCGTTTGTTTGCTTTTTCAAACCTTGCTGCACTCATTAATTATAGTGCTACATTCTCTATCATATTTCTGCTGAGTCTTTATTTGCAGAAAGTTAAAGGTTTGTTACCACGTGATGCAGGTACAATTTTGGTGGCACAACCCATTGTGATGTCCCTCCTTTCACCATTTGCAGGCCGGCTTTCCGACCGCATTCAGCCCCGTTATCTCGCCACCATCGGAATGACAGTTTGTGCTTTAGGTCTTGTGGCTTTTATATTTTTAAGTGAATCAACCCCTATCGCGATTATTGTATTCTTACTTTTTTGGGTTGGGTTGGGGTTTGCGCTTTTCTCTTCGCCAAATATGAACACCATAATGAGTTCGGTGCAAAAAAACCAATTGGGGCTAGCTTCCGGCTCGGCATCAACCATGCGCGTGGTAGGGCAAATTGTGAGCATGACCATCGCCACCTTTTTCTTTTCCATACTTTTTCAGAAACAGTCGGTGGATCAAGTAGCAAATGTATTGTTCCTGAAAGCGTTAAAAATGGGCTTTATAACTTCAGCATTTATTAGTGTTGCAGGAATATATTTCTCCTTTAGCCGCGGGAAAATCCAAAGGGACAATAATTTAAAATAATGGTTTTAAAAAAGGCAGGAGAATTATTCCCCTGTCTTCCATAATGCGGTTATAAATTCTGTCTGCCGAAAAAGCAGACGCATCACCCTATATTCCTCTTGCGTTTCTATCCAACTGTTCGGCTTCCGTAAAGTCAGAAGAAGATACATGCCCTTCTAACGGAAGAATCCGTTCGTGAATGGCATCAATAATCCAATCCGCTTGCGGGAAGAACGCGTCTTCCAGTTCGTAGGCCGGAGTAATCCAGTTGCGCGAACCTATCACAACGGGCGGAGCATCCAAATAGTCGAAAGCCAATTCGGTGATGTTCGACGCTAAATCGCGCAAGAAAGAGCCACGCGCCGAGGCATCGCCAGAAATTACAATCCGTCCCGTTTTTTTCAACGATTCGATTACCAGTTCGTAGTTGAAGGGTACCAAGGAGCGGGCATCAATAACTTCAGCCGAAATATTGTATTTTTCTTCCAGTGTTTTCGCAGCATCCAAAGCGCGGTACAAGGTCGCGCCAATCGTTAAAATGGTCACGTCGCTACCTTCTTTTTTTACATCCGGTTCGCCCATTGGTATTTCATAATAACCTTCCGGCACTCCGCCTTTGTGGAATTGCTCGCCAATGTCGTACAGACGTTGGCTTTCAAAGAAAACCACCGGGTCGGTACCTTGCAAAGCCGTGTTCATCAATCCTTTTGCATCATAAGGTGAGACCGGGAAAACTACTTTTAACCCTGGAATATGGGCTGCCAGAGCCGTCCAGTCCTGCGAGTGTTGTGCCCCATATTTGGAACCAACAGAAACGCGGAGTACCACGGGCATTTTCAGCACGTTACCGCTCATTGCCTGCCATTTGGGCAATTGGTTGAAGACTTCATCGCCGGCACGGCCCAGGAAATCGCAGTACATGATTTCAGGAATCACACGGCCTCCACACATGGCATAACCAATGGCAGTTCCAACAATGGCCGCCTCGGCAATGGGCGAGTTAAACAAACGGTTGTAGGGAAGAGCTTCTGTCAATCCGCGGTAAACGGCAAATGCGCCCCCCCAATCGCGGTTTTCTTCGCCATAGGCAATCAACGTGGGGTCTTTATAAAATCGGTCGATTATGGCTTCGAAAAGCGCATCCTTTAAACCAAAGGTTTTTATTTTTGAATGGGGTTTCCCGTTTTCGTCGAACATAAACCGCTCTTTGTTTTTCAGTTGAATCACGCGCGGATTCTCTTCCATCGGATGATTCACTTCTACGGGGCGGTCTTCCATTTTGTCCATGCTTTGGTTGCTGAACATCATTTCGCCAATCAGGTTTGGGTGTTTTTTCGTGTCCATGAGCGGCGAAACTTCATCGTCGATGGCCAATTTAAGGGCAAACGTTACAATGTCGGTTGTTTCTGCCTTAATCGCTTCTAACTCTTCTGCGGTAGCAACATTCGTTTTTAACAATTCTTTTCCAAACCAAATGATTGAATCATGTGCTTCCCAAGCTTCCACTTCTTCTTTTGAACGATAGGAGGAAGCATCGGACGGGGAATGCCCGCTGTAGCGATAAGTCAATACATCTAACAAAACCGGACCGCGTTTTTCTTTCAGGATTTTCCGTTTCCGTTTGTAGGCATCGATTACGGCCAATGGATTATAGCCGTCCACACGCTCAGCATGCATTTGGTCGCGGTTTAAACCCGCACCGACCCGCGCGGCAATCGAATAACCCATGGTTTCTCCGCTGGTTTGTCCGCCCATCCCGTACTGATTGTTCATGATGTTGACGATGAGCGGCAATCCGCCTTTCATGTCGCCTTCCCAAAGCTGGGTAAATTGGTCCATGGTGGCGAAAGTAAGCCCTTCCCAAACGGGGCCACATGCCAACGATGCATCGCCAATGTTGGCCACTACAATCCCTTTTTTACGGTTTACCTTTTTATACAGCGCGGCTCCTACGGAAATATCGCCCGAACCACCAACGATGGCATTGTTTGGATAAACGCCAAAGGGAGTGAAAAATGCGTGCATTGATCCACCCAGTCCTTTGTTGAAGCCGGTTTCCCGGGCGAAAATTTCAGCCAGTGTTCCATACAGCAGGAATTTAACCGCCAGTTCTTTGGTGGTTCCGGTATGCCCGGCTTTAACTGGAGCTAGGGTAATTCCATTGAAGTGATTATCCATGATTTCAATCAGCTGCTCGTCGTTGAGCTTGTCGATGGCCGATAAGCCTTTGGCCAGGATTTCGCCGTGGCTGCGGTGCGAACCGAAAATAAAATCTTCTACATCCAGCGTGTAGGCCATGCCCACAGCTGCGGCTTCCTGCCCGATGGAGAGGTGAGCAGGGCCGGGGTGGTTGTATTCCACGCCATTGTATGCCCCCTGGGTTTTAATCCTGTCCAGCATGGTTTCAAACTCGCGGATAACGACCATGTCGTGATAAATCCGTACGAAATCCTCCTTCGAGAAATTCCCTTTTTCCTCTTCAACGGTTCTGTTGTACTGGTTGATCGGAATCGGTGTAAACTCCAATAGATCAGGTTTCCTTAATTCGTCCGGGTTGATGTATTGTACTTTTGGCATTGTATTTTGTTTTAAATTGTTTTTTTTAATTGAATTTAGAATAGTTCTGAGTTTCGGGCAAATCGAAAAATGAATTATTCAGTTGTTCAACCCACTTCGGGGTTGTTGAGGAAATTGATGTTTCTGCCCCCGAGCTTTGCACGGGGCTATTATTGTTAATGTCCGTAGGACATTCAGAAGATGAATGTTTTTTGACAGTTGAATTGGTCGGCCTATTAATGTTTAAGTTCGTTGGACATTCTTCCAATCCGCAATGCGGATTGAACAATAATAGCCGCGGGTGAAACCCGTGGTTGAACAATTTATGGGAGAAAGAACCCCGAAGTGGGTTCAACATCGAAATTGAACTTTGCCAGGCAATTATGTCTTCAAAACGCTGAATCGTCGCCATAACTCAATTTTTTAAACTCTGAACTCGAAACTTTAAACTCGAAACTTTAAACTGAAAGTTTCTCTATCTGGTTCCGCACCTCCGCAAGGAAAAGCGTTGCTTCTCCGCCGTCTAAAGCTTGGTGGTCATAGGTTAGCGAAAGGCCAATCATGGGAACAAAGCCGTAAACTCCTTCTTCAATTTCCTTTGGGCGGGGCACAATCGTGCAAACTCCCAAAATGGCGGTTTGTGGTAGATTAATTACAGGCGTAAACATTTCAACCCCATAATTTCCGAGGTTTGAAACCGTAAACGTTGCTGCAGCCGGGTTTAATAAATCGGGATTCACATTTCCGTTTCGGGCTGCAACCGACAATTGTTTCAACTGACTTGAAAGTCCGGTAATGGAAAGATCATCAGCATTTTTCAGTGCCGGGACCATCAGGCCACGATCGGTATCAACCGCCAGGCCGAGGTGCACTTTTTTGAACCACTTCATTTTATCGCCATGGTAATGCGTATTCACTTGCGGAAATTTTTCCAACGCACGGATAGCGGCAAAACAGACTAAATCGTTAATCGTGATGTTTTGTTTGATTTCGCCGTCGGCCAATTGCTGTTTGAATTTTTTGCGAAGTTTCATCAACTGTCGGGCGTCAGCACTCATGTGGTGGGTGAGCTGTGCCGAATTTTGCAAGGATTGGTGCATTGCCGTAGCAATCAGTTTGCGGATGTTGGGGATGGATTTTACTTCAAAATCGTCGCCCGATTCCAAAATCATTGTCGGTGCAACGGATTTTTTTGGTGCCTCTGCTTTCGGTTTTGCTTCAATTTTCGATTGAGTTACTGGTTTCTCAACAATTCTTTCAGCCGACTTCACATCGCGGGCAATAATTCGTCCGTAGGGGCCCGTGCCTTTAAGCGACTGCATATTAACGCCTAACTTTTCTGCCATGTTTCTCGCCAGTGGCGAAATGCGGATTCGTTTGTTTGGCGATTCATCTTCTACCTCAAATTCGATGATTTTTGGGGTTTCTTCTACATCCACAGGCTCAGCAGCCGTCTCCTTTGTTGCTGAACTTGTTGAAGCACCACTTGGATTAAACTCTTCAAACGATTCGCCTTGTTCTCCAATCACTGCCACGTTGACCAAAACAGGTACTTCATCGCCTTCTTCAAAAAAAGTTGCCAGCAGAATACCCTCTGCTTTTGCCTCTTCTTCGAAAGAAGCTTTGTCGGTTTCGTAAGAAAACAGAATGTCGCCTTCGCTCACTGCTTCTCCAACTGATTTGTGCCACTGCCCCAAAATGCAGGATTCAACGGATTGACCCTGACGAGGCATTAAAACAGGTACTGCCATATTCTTATTAGTTTTGTAATTTTGTTTCAACTTGTCAATACAACTATTTATTTACTTAATATTTAATCCACTGGTTATGAATGATTATTAAACAATAAACATTTGATTCGGTAAAAGTATATTTTTTAACTTGTATTTACAAGTTGTAGTGAAAGTTTTAAAATTATTTTAACTTTGAAGCCGATATGGAACAAATTCCACAATACAGAAAGTTATACGAATTGCTTCGGAAACACATCATCTCAGGGGTTTACGAAGAGGGGAGCCTGTTGCCGTCGGAAAATGAACTTTGCACCCTACACAATATAACGCGCCCAACTGTTCGACAAGCCTTAGATGCTTTGGTGAAAGACGGATTAATTCTGAAAAGGCAGGGAAAAGGCAGCATTGTGAGGAAAGCACCCCAAAACATCGGTATTTTATCCATTTCAGGCACGGCATCCGCGGTGGGGGTGCGCTACCTGAAAACGGACATCCTTCAAAAACCTGAGATAAAAATCTGGCCCGAAGTTTTTCCTTTCGAGCTTTCGGAACTGGAAAAAGAAGCGGGGTGTATTTATATGGAACGCCTGCGCTATGTTGGCGACGGACCGGTTTTTTACGACATCAACCATTTGCCAAACATCTACCTTCCACGAATTACAAGTCGTTCGTTCGAAAACAAATCTTTGTTTGAGATTTTGCGAAAACACTATCAGATCGAAATTTTGGGCGGTGAGCAAAAACTGAAAGCCCTGAAGCCAAGCCCAAGAATCAAAGAACTGTTGCGGATGAAAAGCGGACAGCCGGTGTTGTACATCGAGCGGAAACTGACCACCAACAAAGAAAATTTCAACATTTATTCCACCATCTATTTCAATTCGGAAAAGCACGCCATTTTTGGAGTTTTTTAAGATGACGCCCTTTTGTGAAAATAAAAGAACTTATCGATCAAATTGCTATCTTTCGCCTTCAAAACTAAGCGATGCCAAAATTTCCACATTACCTGCAACCCGATTTCCGGAGAATGTTATGCGGTAAAAATTACAAATGGAATAGTTAACTTTTTTGAGGAATTACAAAATAGAAAACTATGAATACTGCAGAAATAAAACTTGAATTGTTTAGAGGGATAGATAAATTGCCTGATGCGGACCTGGAAAATATTTACAATAAGGTTAAAGCTTTATTGGATGCTACTTCACGTTACAAACTGAATAAATTCGAAAAAAAAGCCATTGAGGAAGCTTTGGAGGAACGTGAAAAAGGAAATATTGTAAGTCATGAAAATGTTGTGAACGAGGCCAAGAAAAAGTTTCCTAAACTTAAATTTAAATTTAAATTTGAATGAGAATAATAAACTGGAATCAACTGGCTAAAATTGATTATTTCGAGAATATCGATTTTTTGTTGAAAAATTGGTCGGAGAAAGAAGGCGTAACCCCTTCGCATTTCAGGAACAAGAATAATGTGGCGGGGTAACAGATTATTAATGATTCTGCATTATTCTTAAAAGAAGGAGGGCGATTAGTCATTTTCTTCGTAGTAATAGGAGCAGTCAATCCCTTTCATAAACATTTCGCGGTCGTTTATTTTGGTTGTGAGCGCATTTTTCAAAAGCGTTTTTAGAACACTACTTTTAGTTGGGCTTTAAGATATTTCCAATAGTTGCGGGTTTTGGCGTAGTCGTCTTGGTCGGTAAGCAAAGCTACAATATCCAACACGCTAAACCACCACTTGGCGTTGTGATCGTCCCAAACGGCTCGCACTTCGCGGTCGTCAAAAAAACGTAGGGATATTTTTGAGTTACTCATGCTTTAAATGTCAAAAATTCTGTCGCGCTGTAATTATCTGTCAAAATTTATGATGATATT
>CAZNEV010000119.1:0-10019 GCA_964572085.1 uncultured Maribellus sp.
CTTAAAAATCAGGCTAAATTTGAACACAATTAGTGTTTATGAATTATTCAGGTTATATGCGACAATTAAAGCTTGACTACGGAATTTTAATCGGACAAGGGATTCAAAATTTTTATGACGGGAATCTAATTAATCAAGAAGACCCGATTTTACTCGAAACCATCCCGTTTACAGCAGATAGTGAAAAAGGACAAAAATTTGTAGAATTATTCAGTAAAGAAAGCTACAGTACGGAATTACTAAAATCGTTCACATTAAATTCTTTGAAAAAAATAAATCGTAAAGAAGACCTCAAAAAACTAACCGAAAGAATTCTTTCCGACAGTTACCAAGAAAAAATAAAGGAGTTAATCAAGCAAGATTTTCTAAACGAGTACAACGGTGAACTGATTGAGGCTGTTTTAGGTAAACTGAATATTGAGATTAAAGAAAAAACAAAAAACATTCCCCCGACTGAATTATCGCAAAGACAATATTGTCAACAAGCTGATATTGAAAACTCGAGCGGAGTTTTACAAATCGGACTGAACCCAAATACAGAGGAAGAATTTAAACGCAGGTTATTGCTTACAAAAACAGCTTACATTACAATATTCTATAAAAACGGAACGACTGAACAAAAAATTTGGAACGCACACAGATTTAGAGAAAGTTCAGGAGTTATAGGAAATTTAAGATCAAGACCACAATTTAGAAACGGCAAATGGCAAAAACTCGGAATTGAAAAGGTTTTAGTTTCGATTGATAAATAAATACTAAAACGGATAGAAAGTCATATGCCAACATAGTAAGCATTAAGGCACACTTGTTCGGTTAGAAAAGGCAATGAATTCGTAACCCCACTGCTTTTTTAGGATAGTTACCTTTGGTTATAGTCATCGGTGTACCTTTCAGCGTGCTTATTCAAATAAGACCTGGCATCAAACAAAAAAGTTGACCGCAAATTAAGGTTTTAAAATGCCAGCCCTGCGTACCTTTCAAGCAGTTGGCAGGTAGCTGCTCCGGCTTGTCCAAAAATATTTTCAATCCAATTTCTTTTTCCTTGTTGATTCAAATTCTTTTGATTTTTTCCGTTGTTTTCTTTTTCCAAACCATTTGCCGATAACTTCCGAAGGGGAAAATTGGTACTTCAGCGATGAGGCCCTGCTGCGTTGTATCCGGTCATTTTCGTTCAGCAGCTCTTGCATCCGTTCACTTTCGGTAAAGTGGTCGTTTGGTTGCGGACGGAAATCAAACTCAATTCTCTTGATGTTTTCGGCAGCCCTTTCGGCATCGGTTTTTCGGTTGGGCGAAATATCGATTTGTGAAATATTCACCGTATCGGGCAGTAAAACTATCATGGGATGGGCTATAATCTCGAATACCGGGACTACTTTTCTGAAATACGAAACGTGCGAAATCACCAACGAGTCGCCGGACAGCACCCGTGCATCAAAAACACCGCTGTTCCGGCTCGTGCTTTTAGCGAAGCTCCGCAAATTAACAATATAGGCATCCGAAATGGGATTCTTGTGAACGTCAACCAAACGGCCTTGCAGCAGAAATTCTTCCTGTTGCTGCGCGTAGGAACAGACCACAGACAAAACAAACACTATCGTAAAAATTGGCTTCATGCTTAATTCCTTTAACGGCAAACTGCGGGAGTAGGTTCCTTAATTGACTCGAAAAACACGTTATTGATTGGTCCCAAACCCGCCTATCGGCTCAAAGCCGCTTGACGGATGTATCCTTTTCCCGTTCCTTTTGTCAGGCCTTGCGAACTTTAACAGTTTCAAAAATGTTTTAGCAAGGAGGAAAATGCAAGTCGATTCTACATTTTCAGGCGTAGCATTGAACTATTTTGCGCTATTTTCCTTTATTAATTTTCAAGCTGACGAATGCAACAACCGCTTATTACGGTTAGCCCGGCTTAGCTTGATTTATTTTCAAATTGGAAGAAAAATAGTATTGATACATGGTTTTACGATCAAATCCTTTATCGGATAAACAAATCTCGGCATTAAACGAGTTGATAAAAGAAATTACACCCGAACAGCTAATCTGGTTGAGCGGATTTATGGAAGGAAAACTGTCGGGCTTACCGTCAACCGCAGGAACTGAACCCATTATTACAGCCGCGAAAACGGTTGAAACGCCGCAGATTGCAAAAGCTTACCTCACCATTCTGTATGGCACCGAAACGGGCAACAGCAAAGAACTGGCCGACCGGCTGGCCGAAAAAGCCGGTTTTAAAAGTATCGCTGCCACGGTAGTGAGCATGTACGATTACGACTGCAAAAAGCTGAATGAGGAGGAAAATGTAGCCATCATCGTCAGCACACACGGCGAAGGCGATCCGCCCGACATGGCGGATGATTTCCATAAATATTTAACCGGCAAGCGCGCACCAAAATTAGATAACCTCAACTTTTCAGTATTGGCATTGGGCGATAAATCCTACAAATATTTCTGCAAAACGGGCGAGGACATTGATGCGGCCTGCAAAGATCTGGGTGCTTTCCGTATGGCGTCGTTGGTGAAATGCGATGTGGATTACGAAAACAGTGCGGACATTTGGATGAACAACGTATTGATTAATCTGGCACCTGCAAAAGTAGCGGAACCCTTGGTATCGTCAGTAGAAAAGGTTGAGAAACTGCCTGACGTGGCATCGCACAATGGAAAAGCAGCCGAAAAGTTATTTTCGGAGTTTTCAAAAAAGAACCCTTATCAGGCAACGGTACTTGAAAAGTTGAAACTTTCCGGTCCCGATTCCGACAAAGAGGTATATCACCTCGAAATTTCGATAGAAGGTTCAGGGATTACCTACGAACCGGGTGATTCGGTTGGGATATTTGCTAAAAACCCGGACTCGCTGGTGGAGAAAATCTTGGAAAATACGGGCTTCGATCCGGAACAAATTGTGGATCTGAACAACGAAGAATACACCATTAAAGACGCGTTGAAACATCATTTAGAGATTACGATCCTCAGTTACGATATGCTTCAAAAATATTTGAACAAAACGAAAAATGAAGATCTGAAAAAGCTGCTTGCAGACGATAAAAAGCTGGATGACTATTTATATGGACATGATTTGTTGGACTTATTGGAAGATTTTCCGTTTGAATGGCATGCCAATAAGTTGGTGGAAATTTTGCGCCAACTGCCCCCGCGCTTGTATTCCATCTCCTCGAGCATGGATAGTGTTGGGGAAGAGATTCATGCCACGGTTTCGGTGGTTCGTTACGAACGTAAAAATCGTTTGCGTCTGGGCGCTTGTTCGTCGCATTTGATTGAGAACATTGAAATCGAAGATCAACTGTCCATTTATATCGACAAAAACCCCGGCTTTAAACTTCCGGCGAACGGTTCTAAAATGATTATGGTAGGTGCCGGCACGGGCATAGCACCCTACAGGGCTTTTATGCAACAACGTGAAAGCCTCGGCATGAAAGAAGGCACTTGGCTGTTTTTTGGCGACCGTCGCGTTGGCTCCGATTTTCTGTATCAAACCGAATGGCAAAAACTCATAGAGACAAAACACCTGGAAAAAATGGATGTGGCGTTTTCACGCGACCAGCAAGAGAAAATTTACGTGCAGCACAAACTTTTGGAAAACAAGGCGGAAGTGTATGACTGGCTGAAAAATGGTGCTTATTTCTATTTGTGCGGCAACATGAAATACATGGCCAAGGACGTGAACAAAACCCTGCTTCAAATCATTCAGGAGCAAGGCGGCATGAGCGAAGACAAAGCCAAAGACTACGTGAAAAAACTGAAACGGGAAAGACGGTTTCAAATGGATGTGTATTGAAAGTTCATGTTAAACATGCTGATCGATTAGAATAGCGTTACCATCAGGATCAAGAAAGGTGATGCTCGCAGGGCCACTTGCTTTTTCGTCTGCTTCGCGTTCTAACGCTATTCCCTTAGCTTTTAATTTACGTTGAATTTCTCTAATGTCATCAAAGTTTTCAAGTGTACTCGCATTCGAATCCCAACCCGGATTAAAAGTTAAAATGTTCTTATCAAACATTCCTTGGAACAAGCCTAATAAGGTATCTTCGTTTTTCATAATGAGATAATTCTTCTCAATTTCACCGGCAAGTACGGTAAAACCAAGTTTTTCATAAAACTGTTGTGAAACGCGAAGGTCCTTCACGCTTAAACTCATAGAGAATGCTCCTAACTTCATAATTTGTTGTTTTTTGGGTTATAATATATTTTTTTCGAGTAAAAATGGCTTGTTACTTTCATTCCGCCATACGGCAACTTTTCCAGTCATTCAAATATACACTATTTTAAATCGAATTCGTGCTAAACGCAAAATTGGAAACACAACCGAAATCCGCATTCAACAAGTTTTAACAGATTATTCGTAAAATGAAATGATGGTGGCATATTATTCCTATTTTTAACGTTTTGAAAAATTTATGTTCAGGGATATCCTATTTGTCTTTCTACTGATTATACAGGTTCTTGGAGCGGATGCACAAAAAAACTTTGTGATTAGCGGGCATGTTACCGATGCAGCAACGGGCGAAGACTTGGTAGGCGCAACTATTTTTGTGGAAGGCAATACAGACCTCGGCGCAACATCTAACGCTTATGGTTTTTTTTCGCTTTCGCTTCCCGAAGATCGGTATGCGGTCCGTTTTCAGTTTATTGGGTATCAGTCGGAGACCGTTGATGTACAGTTGAAAAAGAACAGAGAACTGAATGTGGAACTCCGCGAAAAAAATTATGAAATTGGGAGCGTTGTGGTAACCGGAGAACGTGCCGACCGTAACGTTTCGTCGCTCGACATGGGCAGCGTGAAAATGGTGCCGCGGCAAATCGAAAAAATACCGGTGTTTTTTGGCGAACAGGACATTATGAAAACCATGCAGCTTACGCCCGGAGTGAAATCAGCCGGCGAAGGGAATTCCGGCTTTTATGTGCGCGGCGGTGGTATCGACCAAAATTTGATTTTGTTAGACGAGGCTCCAATCTACAATGCCTCGCACTTGTTAGGTTTCTTTTCAATTTTCAATTCAGAAGCCATTCGCGATGCCAACCTGATGAAAGGCTCCATTCCTGCAGAATTTGGCGGCCGTGCCTCTTCGGTTTTCGATATAAAAATGAAAGAAGGAAACCTGAAAAAATATGGTGTTGCCGGTAGTGTTGGACTCATTTCGTCGAATTTGGCTGTAGAAGGCCCCATTGTGAAAGACAAAGGTTCGTTTATTGTGAGCGCCCGTCGGACGTATGCCGATTTATTTCTGAAACTTTCGAAGAAAGAAGACCTGAATAGTACCAAACTCTATTTCTACGACCTAAATTTGAAAGCAAACTATAAAATCAATAATAATAACCGGGTTTACCTTTCGGGTTATTTTGGACGCGATGTGTTTGGTTTTTCCGATGAATTTGGTTTCGACTGGGGAAGCATTACCGGAACATTGCGCTGGAACCACAATTTCAGCGAAAAATTATTTTCCAATACTTCGTTCATCGTTAGCAACTATTCGTACGACATTAACATAATGGGCGAGGTGGAAGTGGTTATCGGCTCCGAAATCAACGATGTGAACCTAAAACAGAACTTTACCTGGTATCCCAACCTACGCAACACGGTTCAGTTTGGCGGAAATGTAATTCACCATAACATATTGCCCGGCGAAATTCGGGTATCTCCGGGTTCCGTGATCAACCCCGAGCAAATTTCGCGGCGCAGGACCATCGAATGGGCGGCTTATGGGTCGAACACCCAGACGATCACGAACCGTTTAAAGCTTTATTACGGATTACGTTTGGCCTTGTTCAGCAGCATTGGCCCCGGCGATTACTATGAATTCAACGATTTGGGAGAATTAACAAGTACGGATTCGATCACCGGTTTTGAATTCGTAAAAACACAAGGTGGCCTGGAACCCCGCCTGGCACTGAATTACACCTTGAACAGCCGTAGCTCAATGAAAACCTCCTACAACCGAATCTATCAGTTTTTGCATTTGCTCTCCAACTCAACTACCAGCACACCTACCGATTTGTGGTTGCCGAGCAGCAACAACGTAAAACCTCAAATCTCCGATCAGGTTTCCTTAGGCTACTTCCGGAATTTTAAAGACAATGAATTTGAATCGTCGCTGGAGGTATATTACAAGGATTTGAAAAATCAGATCGATTATAAAAACGGTGCCAATCTAATTTTTAATTCCACGGTGGAAGCTGAGCTGGTGTTTGGACGGGGCTGGACTTATGGCGCCGAACTGATGTTTAAGCGCAATTACGGACGATTGAATGGCTGGGTGAGTTACACCTTAAGCCGCACCATGCGGCAGTTTGACGAAATCAACAATGGCAATGCTTACCCGGCCAGGCAAGATCGCATTCATGACCTTGCTTTGGTGGGTATTTTCGAAATGACTAAAAGACTCAGTTTGTCGGCTACATGGATTTATTACACCGGAAATGCCGTTACCTTTCCCAGCGGAAAATATGAAATCGAAGGTCAAAATGTGGGCTATTATACGGAACGTAACAGCTATAGGATGCCGCCCTATCACCGTCTGGATTTAGGTTTAACCTGGCAACGGAAAAAAACAGATAAGTTTGAATCCAGTTGGAATTTTTCGGTGTATAATGCCTATGCCCGCGAAAATGCTTATTTTATCCAATTCAGGCAAAACGAAGATCGGCCCGAAATTACAGAAGCCGTTCAATTTGCAATTTTTAGACTGATACCATCGGTGAGTTATAAGTTTAAGTTTTAGGGAACAAGCAACAAATGATGAAACGACCATTTTACATATTCCTTTTTATTCTGTTTCTCTGCGCATGTGAAAAGGTGATCGATGTGGATTTGAATGATGCTGCACCGGCTATCGTCATAGAAGGAAGTCTTACCGGATATCCGGACTTTGCCTCAGTGAAGATCACCAAAACATCCAGCTATTTTGATGCTTCGAAAAGCCCCGTTGTAACCGGAGCCAGAGTGATGATTGAAAGTGAAAAAGGGGAGAGCTATCTGTTAAAAGAAGAGGAAGGTGGGGTTTACACTTCGGAAAAAGTCGCGTTGCAAATTAATTCAAGCTACAAACTAACGGTTGAGACAGAAGGTGAAATATATACTGCTGAATCAACTTTGCCTCCACCGGTTTACCTCGATTCGCTCGGCTATTTTTATGAAGACAGTTATGTTTTTTTCGATGACGGGTATGTATTGCAAACATTTTTCACCGATCCGGCCAAAATTGAAAACTACTATCGTTTCCGGGTTTTTGTGAACCGTGAGTTATATATCTCTACGGGCAATTTCTATGTTTTTAACGACCGCTTTACCGATGGTAAACGCCTGGAAGTGGATATCCGCAACGTTAAAATTGTCCCATCTGATACCGTTGTTGTTCAACTGGTTTCAATTGATAAAGCAGCTTATGATTTTTATACCACCTTCGAGAACCTCATGTTTAACAACCCCGGTTCAGCTGCACCCGCCAACCCGATTACCAATTTTAACAACGGTGCATTGGGCTTTTTCTCCGCCTGGACATCCAGTACACGATCCATAATCATTCAGGAAGAAAAATAATCAATTTTGAGTCTACTCCGAAAACAACATTTTAACACAAAGACACTAAGTCACAAAGTTCTTGAAAAATTTAAGTTGCTAATAATAAACACTTTGTGTTTATTTGTGTCTTCGTGCCTTCGTGCCTTCGTGTTGAATCTTTATTTCTTACTTTTCGGAGTGGGCTCAATTTTAAATGTTCAAAAAATGTAGGCAACTCGTCGGGTGTCCTTTTAAGCCAAAAGTTAAATTGTATTACCTTTGAAACTTAATTTTTAAAACGAACGAAATGAAACGAGATACGCTGGTTTTTGATATCATCCGCAAAGAGCGCGAACGGCAATTGGGGGGCATTGAGTTGATTGCTTCCGAGAATTTTGTGAGCGATCAAGTGATGGAAGCTACGGGTTCGGTGATGACCAATAAATACGCCGAAGGTTATCCGGGGCGCAGGTACTACGGCGGCTGCCAGTTTGTTGACCAAACCGAACAACTGGCGATCGATCGCTTAAAAGAAATATTTGGTGCTGAGTGGGCTAATGTTCAGCCACACTCGGGCGCACAGGCCAACGCTGCCGTGTTGAGTGTCATCCTCAATCCCGGAGATACTTTTCTTGGTCTGGATCTCTCGCACGGCGGGCACCTTTCGCATGGCTCAACGGTTAATTCGTCGGGAATACTCTATAACCCGGTGGCTTATAAAGTGAAAAAAGACAGCAATCTGGTTGATTACGATGAAATGGAAGCACTGGCACACGAGCACAAACCAAAACTCATCATCGGCGGAGCATCGGCTTACAGCCGCGACTGGGACTACAAACGAATGCGCGAAATTGCCGATAAAATCGGAGCAATGCTGATGATCGATATGGCACATCCTGCCGGATTGATCGCCGCAGACTTGTTGGAAAACCCGCTGGAATATGCTCACGTGGTGACTTCAACCACTCATAAAACGCTTCGTGGCCCACGTGGTGGAATCATCCTCATGGGCAAAGATTTTGAAAATCCCTGGGGTATTGCTACCAACAAAGGTGTAATCCGGATGATGTCGTCGCTGTTCGATTCGTCTGTATTTCCGGGGCACCAGGGTGGACCCTTGGAACATATCATTGCTGCCAAAGCCGTTGCGTTTGGCGAAGCACTCACACCGGAGTTCAAAATCTACCAGCAACAAGTGAAAAAGAATGCCAATGTGATGGCGCAGGCTTTTGTTGATTTGGGTTACAAAGTGATTTCAGGCGGCACCGACAACCATTCGATGTTGATTGATTTACGCACTAAATTTTCGGAGATAACCGGTAAAATGGTGGAAAATGCCTTGGTGAAAGCCGAAATCACAGTAAATAAAAACATGGTGCCCTTCGATAGCCGCTCACCTTTCCAGACCTCGGGCTTACGTGTAGGGACGCCGGCAATCACTACCCGTGGCGTGAAAGAAGATTTAATGCCCGTTATCGTGCAATTAATCGACGACGTTATTTCCAACATCGATAACGACACGACCATGAAATCCATCGGCAAAAAAGTTCATTCTCTAATGAAGGACTTTCCGTTGTTTGCTTATTGAGCGAAAAAGTATTGAGTATCAAGACAGAAGAGATGAGAGATGAGAGATGAGAAATCAGAATTGAGAGATGAGCAGGAAGATTAGCTGCTAAAAATCTTGTCTTTCTTCATTCTTGATACTGATTACTGGTTACTGGTTACTGATTACTGGTTACTGGTTACTGATTACTGGTTACTGATTACTGGTTACTGGTTACTGGTTACTGGTTACTGGTTACTGGTTACTGGTTACTGGTTACTCAAAATCTCAAATCTATTATGGAATGGAATGGTACATGGCTTTGGCATTAGTTGGAATTGGTGCGGCTACCGGATTTATTAATATGATGGCCGGAGGCGGTTCTGTGCTGACATTGCCGCTGCTAATGTTTTTAGGCCTGCCCGCCAACGTGGCCAACGGTACTAATCGTATTGCAATTTTAACACAAAGCCTCGCCGGCGTTCATGTTTTTCATAAGAAAAACGTGTTCGACTACAAAACCGATTATAAACTGGCTATTCCGGTTATTATTGGTTCGCTTATAGGAGCATTGTTTGCCGTTGAGATTGATGAAGCAATTCTTCGCAAAGTAATTGGCGCATTAATGATAGTGATGTTGTTGATGGTGATTCTCAAACCCGAAATGTGGTTAAAAGAGCACGGGAAAGCAGAAGCGAAACCGACGATCCTACAGTACATTATTTTCCTGTTTATTGGTTTTTACGGCGGATTTATCCAAATGGGAGTGGGATTTTTTCTGCTGGCCGGTTTGGTGCTGGGTTCCGGACAAAATCTGGTAAAGGCCAATGCTGTAAAAGTTTTCATCACGCTTGTGTTTACCGTGTTTTCTATTGGAATATTTATGTGGCACGGGCAGGTTAATGTTTTAGCCGGAATATTTCTTGCCATCGGGAGCATCACCGGCGCATGGTTGGG
>CAZNEV010000120.1:0-9931 GCA_964572085.1 uncultured Maribellus sp.
TTTTGACCCCAATTCCGAAAAATTTGTGAACGACCGGGAAGCCGACAAAATGCTTACCCGGAATTACCGGCCTCCTTTTATTGTACCGGATAAAGTTTGAGTTTAAAATGAATGCAACGCAATTCTTCTATCTGTTTCTTTTGCTAAATTTATTGAATAGCAATGGATTTGCCCAGAGAACCCCCACATCGGTTTTTTACCGTAATGAGGGCGGGAACAAACAATGGCTCGCTTGGCAAGACAACCAAAGGGCCCTGTACAAAATCATTTGTGACGAAGCGTTTAAACAACTGGGCGAACGAACAGAGAATATTTCAGGTTTAACGACGAAGGCAGACTGGGAAGATTACCAAAAAAAAGGAAAATCTGCCTTTTGCGTTCCTCTTGATAAATTTGAAAAAGCACCGTTAAATGCCCAAACGACCGGAACATTAGAACGTGAAACGTTTACGGTGGAAAAAGTCATATTTGAATCGCATCCCGGCTTTTATGTTACGGGTGCTCTGTTCCTTCCCAAAGAGCGGCAAAACCCAGCACCGGCGGTTATTTACTGTTCCGGGCACACCGATTTGGGCTTCCGCAGTGAAACCTACCAACACATCCTCATCAATCTGGTCAGCAAAGGATTCATTGTTTTTGCCTTCGACCCCATCGGGCAGGGCGAACGATTGCAGTATCCCGATGCTGAATCCGGAAAATCGAAAGCAGGAGGTCCAACAGCGGAGCATTCCTATGCCGGCGTACAAACATTGCTCACCGGTACTTCGCTTACCGATTATTTTATTTGGGACGGCGTACGGGCACTCGACTATCTGGAAACACGTCCGGAAGTGGATATGAAACGCATTGGTATAACCGGCCGCTCAGGAGGTGGTACCCAAACGGCACAGATTGCTGCCTGCGATGACCGCATTTATGCCGCCGCACCCGAATGTTACATCACCAACTTTAAGCGGCTACTGCAATCCATCGGTCCGCAAGATGCCGAGCAAAATCCCTACAAGGCTATTGCCAAAGGGTTCGACCATCCGGACTATCTTCACATCCGGGCACCAAAACCCACGTTGATAATAACCACCACAAACGACTTCTTCAGCATACAGGGGGCACGTGAAACCTTTGCCGAAGTGCAAAAATCGTATGTGGCTTTGGGAAAGCCAGGAAACGTCCAAATGGTAGAGGATCTCGGAATTCATGAATCGACAAAAAATAACCGTGAAGCACTTTACGCGTTTTTTCAAAAACATCTGGACCTGGCTGGTAACCCCACCGATGATGAAACCACGCCTTTCACTATGGAAGAACTCCGGGTTACGCCCACCGGGCAAGTAGGCACGTCGTACAAATGTGAAACGGTTTTCAGTCTGAACCAAAAGTATTTCCCCGGCAAAGAAAGTATCTTAACAGGATTGGAAGAAAAGGTAGCCCGAACAGCCGGAATAGCCTTTGAAAGGAAACTGACAGCCGCCGTTTATACGGGCAAATTTTCAAAAAATGGCGTGGAAGTGGAAAAATACTTTATGGAAAACAACCGGAATGATTTTGCGCTCCCAGTATATGTGTTAAAAAAAGAAGGCCATGGTCGGGGAAACATAGTGGTTTGGATTCATCCCGAAGGCAAAGAAAAAGTGCTGGACGACCCGCTTTTAACCGAACTTATTAATCTGGGCTATACCGTTGTTTCTGCCGACTTGCCCGGCATTGGCGAGCTCCATGATCCGGAATTTACCGGGGACGGTGTTGTTCAGGGAATACCGTTCAATTATACTTTTGGCGCGAACCTAATTGGGAAAAGCATCCCGGGCATCCGGGCCGAAGCGATTGATTTGCTGATGCAATTTATTGAAAAGGATACCCGGTTTCTCCGAAAAGAAAAATATGCACTGGCCCAGGGTTTGGCAGCTTCTGCATTTTTACATTTTGCAGTACTGAAAAAACCTTTCGGGAAAGTAGTATTTATGGAATTTCCTGAGCCAAACATAAGCCTCATAAAAAACGAATATTACAATCCCGCCGAAGCGTTTACCGTTGCTCCCGGTAGTTTGCTGCATTACGACCTGATTGACCTGGCAGGGTACCTTTCAGATTCGGGAGTGAAGGTTCACCTTCGGAGAATAAACGATAGCAAATCGGAAAAGGGTCAACAAAACCAAGATATCATAGAGTTTCTGCGGCCATAAAATTGTGAATAATTTAACGTGAAAACATTTTCTATATGATCAATTTGAGATTAATCAATTTTATTCCTGTTTTTTTGATTATAGGTTCTATATCTGTTGTGCAGGCACAAAACTGGCCGTGCTGGCGTGGCCCCAGCCAGGATGGAACTAGTATTGAAACCAATTTGCCCACTAAATGGGATTCGGTAACGAATGTACTGTGGAAAACCAAAGTGCCGGGGATTGGTTATTCTTCACCAATTATATGGGAAGACAGGCTTTTTACTTTTACTGCAATCCCCGAAACCCGGGAGAGGGTTCTCCTTTGCTATGATTGTAACACGGGTAATTTGTTATGGCAGGAAACTGTGCTTACTGCACCCTTGGAAGATAAACACAAGGACAACAGCTATGCCTCGGGGACGCCGGCTACAGATGGCGCCCTGGTTTATGTTTCATTTCTGGACGGTGAGGATGCCGTTGTGGCCGCCTATGATTTTTCGGGGAACAGGGTTTGGATCCAACGCCCTGGAACATTTTATAGCGGATGGGGGTACAGTTGCTCACCAAGGATTTATAAGGACAAGGTGATCATTAACGGCAACAGCCCCGGAAAATCACCTTTTGTTGCCGCCATGAGTAAAACGGACGGGAAAATACTTTGGAAAGTGGCCCACGACAAGCCGGCCAATAATTTCAGTACCCCAATTATTAAAGAAATGGCCGGAAAAACCCAAATGATTTTTTGCGGGAATCAAGATATCGCTTCTTTAAACCCGGATGATGGCTCCCGTAATTGGGTGGTGGACGGCCCTGCTTCAGATTTTTGTTCCAGCCCGGTTTACAATGAAAAAAATGATTTAGTGATAGTGAGCAGCGCCTGGCCAAGACGTGTTTTGTTGGCCATCAGGCCCGACGGGCAAGGTAACCTTACGGAAAGCCATGTTGTGTGGAGATCGACGGTGGGGGGTGTATATGTTCCTTCACCAATTACTACGGGCGATTACCTTTTTACAACAATGACAAACGGCAAAGTCCATTGTATGGATGTGGCAACAGGGGAAGTAATCTGGATTGAAGAACTCGGGTTGCAATATTCGTCGCCCGTTATAGCCGACGGCCTGTTATATATGCCCAATGACGAGGGCGTAATTACTGTAATAAAGCCGGGACCGGTATTCGAAACCATTGCAAAAAACCCCATTGGTGAAAAAATGTATGCTTCGCCTGCCATAAGCAATGGAAAAATATTTTTACGAGGGGAAAAACACCTTTATTGCATTGGTAAATAACTATTTATGAAAAAGGTTCGATACAGAAATACAAATCTTATTTGGGGATCGTGCCTTGCATTACGACTTATAGCCTACTTGGAAATGGCCAGCACCAATTCCGCCCGGATATATATGGTCTTGATGACAGGGGGGAGCTAAAGCCCGACATGAGAGCCGACCTGATCTTGTTCACGTTGGATGATTTCACAGCAAATATAAAAAAGACAATTGCAGAAGGTGAAATTGTGTTTGGCCCTTCGAATTCAAAATTATAGATCAGACACTAAAAAAGTAGGATACCTTAAGAATTAGCGTGCGGTTATTAAATTTCAGCCGGCTCGATTCAGCCGGGTTTATATTATCGAAACGGCCTTCATTATAGGCCAAATAAAGAAAACTCCCGGGGCGGTATTGCCAACTTACAAGGCAGCTCAGCAAATAATCATTATGGGTTTGTTTTTGATTGTAATCTGTCTTTCCGAATATTCCCTGGGCATGTAACCTCACAAAAAAGTCTTTTGTGAACATCCATGTGGAATTGGAGGACAATTTAAAGTGTCGCCCATCGGTCTCATTATCATCATCATAGGTTTTTGTATAGCCGCCCTGTAAATTGATTAAAACATTATGGCTCAGGCGGCCTTCACCATCAACAGAAAGGCTTCTCTGGCTGCCCACATACTTTTGGTCAAAATTGTAGAATGTTCCACCCGAAGCCAGGAATTTTCCAGCAAATAAAGCACCTAAGCTAAGTGGTCTGGTAGAATATGCCACCTCAAAAAAATCTCCGGTATAGTTCCCGGTCAACTCGGTGGCAGAAAAGTATTTATATTGGGTGGCAATTGACATCTCATTGATAAGGTTTACCGTTACATCCGCACCGACTTGGAAGTTATCAGCTTCTCTTATCCCACCACTTGTGGTTCGTTTTTCGTTAGTGCTTTGAATGATTGTCCCAAACTTTGAATCGGGAATAAATTCCGGATACCTTTCAAGCCATGTATCAATGTAGCGAGATGTAAATAAATCCCGGATGTATTCATATTCCAGGTTGGCAATTATTCTGCGGATATGGTATTTATTTATGCGAGGACTTGCTCGTACAAGGGCAATTCCTTTGTTCCAGCCGCGATCGGGTTCTTTTTGGATATACCCGATCCGGTTGATTTCAAATGCAGGTTCCACCCGGGCGAAATTAAATTTGGCCCCCCAGAGATCACCGGTGCGGGTGTACGATAGGTCATACGCCATATTTTGATTGTATTCCTGTTCAGTATAACCCGAGGCCGCCTGGAAATCGACAATGCCTTTATCGTTGAGCATAAAGTATCCGTCAACGCCAACAATTCGGTTATAATTATCAGATTCTTCTTTTGTTGCCGCTAAAATCCCTACGCTACTGGAGCCCATAATGTCTTTTTTGACCCTTAGCACTCCAAACGTGGCTTTTTCCATATTTTGCAGGGAGCTGGAAAAAACAGATTCCCCGGTCAGGTTTCCAAGCACTCCAAATTCAATTCCATGAGGCAATTTCCCGGTCATTTTTACACCTCCAAGAATATCGCCCTTAGCACCAATCCGACGGCTATAAAACAGTTCTATCGGGGTATTGAAAATATTTATCCGCTCGGTAAAAAAAGGGCGGAGTTCTTTAAAACGCGTTGGAAAACGGGTCAGGTTAATTTCGAAAACATCGGCATCCACTTGGGCGAAATCAGGGTTCAAGGTGAAATCAGCGGTAAGGTTGGGAGTTGGGCTATACCGGATATCCCCTCCAATACTGAATGTATTGGAAGAGCTGATATCCATTGTTTTGGTTGTGCCCGTTACCCCATACGGCCTAAATTCAAAAGTTCGGCCTGAACTGATGTTGTTGATATTTTCAATATGCCCCATTTGAGACATACGGGTTGTATTGTCCCATTCCGGCAAATGAGGTTTCCATTGTCCCCGGGAAGCATCTTTTGAGATGTTCCGCATAATGTTAAAACCCCAGGTCTGCTGTGATTTGCCAGAATATCTGAAATTAAAAAATGGGATTTTGACTTCCGCGTACCAACCGTTTTCATCAACAGATCCTTCGGAATACCATATCCCGTTCCAATTGGCATCCCGCTTAATGTCATCGTACCGAAGTTCGTCAGCCTGAACACCTGTTGGGGACACCACAAACTTATAGCCAGTGCGGTGATCGTGGTAGCTGTCAAAAAACAACATCAAGTGGTCCGGTGCAGAAGTACCCCTGGGTGATAGCTGCCGGATAATTTTGTCTGGTTCCGAATCCCAACACCAAACCCCTATATAAAGGTTTTCATCGTCATACAAAATGGCAAATTCGGTTTTTTCGCTCATGGGTACTAAGGGGAAGGGTTCTTTTTCAAGAAGCCCTCCGCCGTGTTCAGCCTTTCCCCATGCAGGTTCGTTTAATTGGCCATCAATAATAATTTTCTCGTCTAACGAGGACAAACGGTAGGCATTAAGGGTATAATTTTCTTTAGCAGTGTCATTTACCAATACCCTGATAGAATCAAAATAGGCGGGTGAAAACTGACTATAGTCTACTGTTCTTTGTCCGTAGGCATTGAAACCCACGGCAAACAGGGTTACCAAAAAGAACAAAGATGCGGTTATGGAACTTTTCAGATGTATCAATTTATTAACTAAATCGGCAAACTTACTTACTTACTTGTTTTTGATTAAAACCCTTTTATCAGCAGCACTGTACATATCCAGGATCAATGCTACCGCCTTTCGGGCTTCGACCCCGTCAATTCCAAATGGCCTCCTTTTTTCTATGGCATCAATAAAGTCAGCAATATTTTTTGCATGGTTTACAAATGAAATTGCGGCAGGATCGGCAACTCCTCCACCGCCTTCAATTTTTCCATGTTTTTGTATTATTTCAGCATCCCCTTCGTTCATTTCGTCAAATTGCCAAGTTTGTAAACTGTTTTCCACCAAAACAATAGTCCCTTTGGTCCCGGTAATTTCCATACGCCGGAATTGCCCCGGATAGGAAGCGGTTGTTCCGTAAATCACTCCCAGTGCCTTATTTTTAAATTGAACTATACTAACTGCGGTGTCTTCGGTCTCAATTTGAGGATGGCCCAGCTTAGAAGTAAATGCACCGAGATACTCCACCGGCCCTACTAAGTATTGCAGCAGGTCCACCATATGAATGGATTGGTTCATCATAGCACCGCCGCCATCCAAATCCCGGGTTCCATGCCAGCCTTCGTAGTAGGCATCCGTTCGCCACCAGGGAATGTGCACTGAAGCGTAAGTTATCACACCAAGACGCTTTGAATCAATTGCGTTTTTTATAATCTGAGTCGTTTCGTTATACCTTAAATTAAAGATACCCCCAAGATAAGTCCCTGCTTTCTTATGGGCTTCAATCATGCTATCAATCCGTTCGAGTTTTATTTCGAGTGGTTTTTCGCACAATACATGCTTGCCATATTTGGCAGCCTCAATTGCAGGCTCCATATGGGCGCCGCTTGGGGTGGCAATCATTGCTATTTCAATTTCGTCCGACTGTAGCATGCCACTTATTGTATCCCAGCTTTTAACCGCGTATTTCTTCGCCATCGCCACCGCTTTTTCCTTTCTGATATTGCAGAAGCCAACCAAGGTAGCATTGGGCAATGATTCAATGGCCTGGGCATGGAAATCTGCAATCATGCCGGTACCAACAATACCGATTTTCCAATTTTTCATTCTTATTTGCTTATTTATTTGTACCGAAGGATTGTCTATGAAGTTATGCTGATGGTGCCTTCCCGGGAACGGGGGAAACGGGTAGAATATCAACAGGTCCCCATTTATACTCTTCAGGTCCCAGTCTTAAATTTGAGTTCATCATTTCTTCCCAACTGACATCTTTGCCCGTATAAGCCGATTCTCTGCCCATTATGCCCGTCATAGTTGAGTGCGCAAGTTGCTCTGCTTCATTGATTGGCTTATTCGTGCGGATTGAAGTTACCAGATCGATCATTTCCTGATCATAAGGTGAAGTAGCAACGGTACCGGTTGGTTTGCCATCGCTGCCGATAGGATATTCATACTCCCAAATGACATTGCCCCCGTAATCAAATATTTTATTCTGACAATTTGTATAGCCAGTGGTGCCGAAAATAATATCGCTAACATTGTTAGTACATCCGTCCATCTCACGGCACGTTCCCTGAAAACGCCTTTCGTCATCAAAAACAAAATCCACACTAAAAAAATCGTACATATCCCCCGTAGGGCGGTGATACCGGGCACCAACCCCGGAAGCCCTCACAGGATGTTTTTCAAAAAACCAATTTAATCCATCAAGATTATGGACGAGCAAATTAACTATTGAGTCGCCTGTAAGCCAGCGCCAGTTTGCCCGGTTCCGTATCATCGCTTCCATATCGCTCCAGCCTTCCTGCCGTGTAAAGTAACCTGCCCCTCCCCTGTTGTAATAGCAATTAGCCGACACAAGATCGCCTATGGCCCCGTTTTTTATCATGCCGAAGGTTGTAACATAATCGTGCTGATGCCTTCTCTGCGTTCCTGCAACAACCGACAATCCGGCTGCTTCGGCCATTTTGCCGGAAGAAATTACCGATCGGACCCCAACAGGGTCAACAGCGGCAGGTTTTTCAATAAAACAGTGTTTCCTTGCCTGCACCGCTGCCTCGAAATGCCTTGGCCGGAAATGAGTGGCAGAAGCTTCTATAATTACATCCACACCTGAATCTATAACGCGCTTGTATGCATCAAATCCAACAAAGCAGTTTTCATCAGGAATTTCAACAGTATGGTTTTTCTTTATCACCTCCCTGCACCTGTCAATGCGGTCCTGAAATACATCTGCCAAAGCTGTTATCTGCAGATTTGGTCCTGCATTAAGAAAATTGATGGCAGCACCGGTCCCTCTTCCCCCGCATCCAATGAGGCCTGCCTTTAACACAGGGCCGTCAGGGGCCCGATCGGAGAAAACCGGAGGTTTATATTCCGTTTTTTGATTTTTACACGAAGAGAGTAAATATCCCGCACCTAATGCACCCATTAAACTCATGGCGGCAGCATCACCAATAAATTGGCGCCTGTCCGTCAATTTTAATTTTTTATCCATAGTTGTTAGAATTATATTTTATTTCAACCACTTATCAAACCATTCGAACGCTTCGGCCTGCATCTCCCTGCTGAACCTGTGCCCACCCGGATAAAATGAGCCTTTGTAACGGTCGGCGGCATTTGCTTTTTTATAGACCTCTTTCAGGATTTCATCTGCGCGTTTCATTCCGGGAAGGGTAAACAGCCCGTCCTGCTCTGCGTTTAATACTAAAGTCGGGGATGGGACATTCATTCCCAGGATTTCGGGGAAGTCCAGTTCACTGGGCAGTACCGGGACAAAACTCATCCACGTATGGGTGTATGACTTATTGAGCATAAAATCTTCCCAGGTAGTCATTAGGCCAACGCAAACAGAACATTTAATCCTTGAATCCAACCCGCCGATAAATACCGTTCTCATCCCGCCGCCCGACAGGCCGCCACAACCTATTTTATCGGCATCCACATCTTTGCGCGAACACAAAATATCGAGCGCCTTCAAATCTTCCGCTACCCAAACGCCCGGCCATGTTGTTCCCGCACAAAAAAGGGATTTGGCCATAATGTCCTCATGCCTGGCGGCCCAATGGTTGTACGCCTCTATATTTTCCATAGCTTCAGGATCATCGTCGTTTAGTCCCCGCTGTAAATGCCCTGGTACATCCTGTAACATTACCCGGCGGCTGGCAAAGGGGAAAGCATCGGGCACAAGGACTACGTAGCCTCTTTTAGCTATCTCGTTTGCCCATGCAAAACCATCATAATATTGCTGTTGCGAATCTTCAACATGGGGGTGCTGTGAATCGCTGGTACGGGTTATCTTCCGTTTTCCAAAATATTTATCCGCCCCATGATGATGAAAAGCAAGTATGCCGGGCAATGGCCCGGTTGCGTTTGCAGGTTTCAAAACGATTGCTTCCGCTGGCCTACCATAAGGCAACTCCCAACTGATTTCCTCCACCTGTAACCCGTCGTAACGGTATTCTTTATGAACCGTCACTTTAGGCATTCCTCCAATATCTGGCATGGCAATCCGCTCCTGGAACCTTTCTTTTGCAGCTTTCCGCCAAGGTTCAACAGCCGTCCATTCTTTTCTTCGGAACGAATGGGAGGGCAGGTTTTTTTCCATGGATTTGGAAGCCCAGTCACCATATGCGCCAATAAGGTTGGTGTTCCCCCCAGCTCCTGATTCCCCAAAACCATAAGGGGCCAGAGGGCCTACAATTGGATTAGAAGCCGATACGCCTGTCAGCCCAAGCCCGCAAAGGCCGGCAGAAGTAATGTGCATAAACCTTCTTCTTGAAAAGTGCATGTCATTAAATTTTTGATTTGAATTATTTTTTCTTTTTCCGTCATGACCCCCACCAATTCCAATTGGTCGGATAATTGATGAGATCGGAAATTTTC
>CAZNEV010000121.1:0-9896 GCA_964572085.1 uncultured Maribellus sp.
TCACCCATAAATTACGCTGCCGGCACCATTGAGCTGTTCTGAATAAATGCAAGGGGCCCCCGGGTATTCGGGGTTTATATACCCTTGTGTGTTTCAGAAAGCGATCAATAACTTTGTGCCAAAATATAATCCACTGCATGCTGGGCCTGGCTGGCAGCCATTTTGTCGAAGGAAAATATTCAATTACTTTTTATAATTTTAACTGTGTTAATATGTCGGGGCTGAATTTCATTAATTGTATTAACTCTGTATTCTGCATCCTGCTCAAGAATATATACTTTAAAAAAATAGACCGCAGGTTTTAGATGTCCTACATGAACAATTATCTCCTTTTCTTCAAAAATTCTGTTCTGTACAATTTTTCCGTTGAAATCAAAAAGTTGAAAAAAATACTTTGAATTCTGAGCTCCCTCTAACTTTAACGTAACAGCATCAAATGCCGGATTTGGAAATACGCTGCATTGTATATTTTCAATCGTCTTAATGTCAAATGCTGACACATCATCCTCAAACTCATAGGCGCCAATATCCGGAACATCATCTACAGGCCTTTTCTCACCCGACTGATGCTTCACATACTGGTATAATACATTGTACGCAGGGAGAACATGCAGATGAAGTGATGTGCCTGCATCAATGCATGCCGACTCCGGTAAAAGTCTAAAATCCATTTCTGCCATATTGACAAAGCCCGGCGATTGACCTGTAACCGTATTTTCAACCGTAATATCAGTATATGCCGATTCAGTAGCATCTATACCAATTTTCCAATTTGATACCAACCAATTATTTTTAAGTTCAAATACTCCATTTTGTCTGCCTCCAGACCTTAAAAAAGCGTTGTTGCTTGAAAAATAAAAAATATTATTATATGCTATCAGTTTCTGACGGTTGGTTTCAAGCTGAAAAATATATTGATTAACGCTTTGTGGTCTTATATTCAAAACAGTATTGTTGAAAAAATGTAGGGTGCCCTTTCGATATATACTGGTGTCTCCACTGTCGCCCCCGTAATGCACCATCGATGAGTTGGTGCTCTGGCCGTTATCTACAATAACATTACCATATATATATGTTTTATGGTAAGAAGGTAATTGAACGAACCCCCCTCCATCTACCAAATCAAAGGCACGGTTTCCCCCTACGATAAAATTATATCTGAAAATTTCTCCCGCACCTCTGGTTTTAATATTATTTCCGATAGTAGAATGGTTTTCCTTAAGGGGGCCAAAATAATTAAACTGAAAAAGCAGGCCATCACCGGCCATGTATACGCCATGTTCATAAATACTGTTTATTACACCGTTATTGTAGAGATAATTTCCTTCAACGGTCACATTGCTTGAACCACTAGCCGTAAAGAGACCGTTTCCACAATCTGTTAATATATTGTTGCGAATGATTATATTATCTCCATGCTCTACATATATGGGAGATGCATTTTTTAAATATCTTTTTTCTTCTCCCCTGTCAAAATAAGTATAATTCTCATGTGCACTGCGAATTTCGAGATTCTCGATAATTAGATTCCCAACTCCTCCTTTTCCCTGGCTTCCTGAGAACCTGGCACCTCCCACTTTTATAACACATCGGTTATCATTATAGAAGCTATACTGCGATACAATAGTAGCACCGTTTCCGTCAATCACAGGAAGTTGGCCATTCGGACCTGTTACTCCGCTTACTATTATCGGTGCTTCTTTGGTTCCCATTCTTGATAATGCAAACTTTTCCTTGTATGATTCTTCCCTCCAAAGTATTAACACCTTATCTCCAGGCATCAACCCTCCCCAGGGAACCTGATGCAATGAACTATATTGCTTCTCAGGGCCTACTTCATAAATATTTCCAACCGTAATTTCTGTTACCTGTTGAACATTCGAGATAATTTCTGTTTCCTGTTGAATGAATAAACCAACTATTCCCAAAAAGAACAGCCAGGTGATTTTTATAGCCAATATCATATTTAGTTAATTTTTATATTTTTTAAAATTGTTCTGCCCTCTCATTATAATTTTCACAACCGCTCAAAGGAGTAATCTTTGTTTTCTTAATTTATTTCGGAGCCTCATACGCTCCAAGATCAAGTTTCTCATCTTGCGGCCGTTTCTCAGCCGACAGGTGTTTGACATACTGAAAAAGAACATCATGCTTCGACTGAACTTTCGGATGCAAGGAAGAACCGGCATTGATACATGCGGAGCCAGATGTCAAACGAAAATCCTTTTCGTCAAAATTGACAAAGCCCGGCGTTTTTCCTGTAATCATCCCCTGAATAGATACCTTCGTTTCTGCTGATTCACTTTCATCCCTACTCAACTTCCAATGTGATACAAGCCAATTGTTGGTAAGCTCAAAAGTCCCGTTCCCACTTCCTTTCAGAAATGCATTATCTCCTGTAAAATAAAATATATTGTTTCGGGCATCTATTTTTTGATCAATTTTATCCAATTGAAAAACTGCCTGATTAGATTCCGGCGATCTCATATTTACTACCGTATTGTTATAAAAATACAAAGTACCTCTCCTGTAACGATCATAATTACCACTGTCACCTCCATAATGTACCATCGCTGGATTGGTTCCCTGGCCAATATCTACTATGATGTTTCCATAAACATGTGTCTCGTGGTATGCAGGGTTATTTGCAAAACTGCCGCCATCAACAAGATCTAAAGCACGGTTACCCCCTTCAATAAAATTATACCGAATCACTTCGCCGGCACCCCTGGTTTTAATATTGTTGCCAATGCTTCTGCTCCCTTTCTTTAATGGGCCAAAATGGTTATACTGGAAAATCAAACCGTTGCCAGCCATGTATACATTGTGTTCATAAATGCTGTTTAAAACTCCATTGTCATATAGATAATTTCCCTCAACCAGTACATTGTTACAGTTGCTTGTTGTAAAAAGCCCGTTACCGCAATCAGTGAAAATGTTATTCCGGATAATAATATTGTCAGCATACTCTACATAAATAGGAGAAGCATTTTTTGAATATCTTCTTTCAGTTCCCCGGTCAAAATAAGTATGATCTTCATGTGCACTCCTTATTTCCAATTTTTCAATGATTATGTGGCCGACTTTTCCAGCCGGCTGGCTTCCTTCAAACCTTGCACTACCTACTTTTATCACACAGCGAGTATCATTTGAAAAACTATACTCTGAAACAACAGTAGCTCCCTTGCCATCAAGAACCGGAAGCTGCCCTTCAGGTCCGGGCACTCCGCTGACAACAATTGGAGCGTTTTCAGTTCCCATCCGTGAAAGTGCAAATTTCTCTTTATATGGTTCTTTCTTCCAATGTATTAACACTTTATCTCCTGGCATAAGTTTCCCCCAAGGTACTTGGTGCAATGAAGTATACGTCTTCGAGGGCCCTACTTCATATAGAGTTCCTTTCGCTGTAATTGCAGTTTTTGTTGACATTTGTTCCTCTACAATATTATTTTTCCCAGTGTAGGCAATAAATATAACAGAGCAAAGTAGCATAAATGCTGAAATTTTCATATTTTTTAATTTATGGTGGTTCGTGTAAGATAATAGATTCGTCATATCTTTATTTTGAAATTATGTTTATTTGTTTTTGATAACTTCTCCTTCCGGATGACCTTCCATTTGATTATTAATCAGTTCAGGTTCAAGTCCGTTGGTTTGTATATTCACCGCTGCTTTTTGCGTTTTCTGTCCGGTACTTCTAAAAACATTCTCTTTCAACACTAAATCACGTGCACGTGAGTTAATGGAAAACCCGTAACCGCCATTTTTTGTACCGTTGTTTTCAATCACATTTTTGACAAAGGTATTGCGATGTGGTGCATTCGATTCCCGCTCGCCTCTGAGGTGGACGCCATCATCGCCATTATCAAAAATATGGTTGCCGGAAAAAACTACATCTACATCTTTATGCCCGGTGCAAATGCCAAATCTTCCGTTGTGGTGAAAACGGTTGTTTGTTACGGTGCTTTGGTAAACTCTCCAACAAACAAAAAGTCCGTCGTTCAAGTTGTGGTGAACATTGTTGTTTTCGATAAGCGTGAAAGGGGAACCGGAGCCCGGGTGCAAGCCGGTATTGCCGCTGCCGGAGATTTCGCTGTTACGAATGGTCACATTTTCGGTTATCTGCCAACTGATTCCTTCGCCATTAAAATCTTTTACATGCACTTGGTGCACCGTCACCTTTTTCGATTTCAGGATAACAATTCCTGCACTGGTGCATCCGCTGGCAAAAAAGTTTTCGGAGCCGTTTCCATCGGCAGTGAGGTTCGACACAAGCACATTCTCGGCTTCAATCACTTCAATAACCGACGATGCATTGGAAATGAGTCCGTTGCGATCGGACCGATAGTCGCGAATGAGGTAGCTATCGATGTAAATCGTATTATCCTGAACATCGGTAACATAGGCGGTTGAAACATTCCAGCAGGAGTTGTTATCATCGTCTGTCACCTGAATTTTCATCCCGGGTTCAAAACCGTCTGAATTCTTTACCGTGAGTTTCAGCTCCCCGTAATCGGCGTCCACAACATAGCGAGTTTGTACACCCTTACTCCGTTTCAGCACGGTGTTTACCTTTCCTGATCCAATTAATTTCACATTCGATTTCATCCGAACGGGAGCCGAAATTTCGTATAGCCCCGGATTCAATTTCACCGTTCCGCCTGTTTTGGCCACAGCGTCAATCGCCCATTGAATCGATTGGTTGTTGAATCCGGAAATATCGGCTTCAGTTCCACCTACCGTTATTGTTTTTTCCGCATAGCGGGGAGATACCAGAGCATCTGCTTTCTCTTCGGAGGTTTGCGCGTGAGCTATTACTAATCCTGTTAGAAAGGAAAAAATCAGCATAAGATTCTTCATATTTCATTTATTTTATTCATTTTATCTAAAACCCAACACTTAACTAATTTACCTTGTCTGCGACAAATATTAGCAATTGACTTAAGGCCTCATCTTCCCCCATCACTATATATTTCCCATCTTCCGATGCAGTGATGGTAGCCAACTGGAATCCTCTCCAAAGAATACCTTGTTCAATACCCGGAGCTTTCATTCTAAATTCTGGATTGCCAAGATCTAAGAAACCTTTGTCATCCTTATCATAACTGAACAGGTGAGCGTAACCAGGGAGTGCACCTGCAATGCCATACAATTTGCCATTTTGGCCAAAAGTCAGCCCACGAAGCCGGTTCATCATGATTGGCTTCCCTATGTTTTTTACTCTCAGGGACTCAGGGTCTAATGAAAAAAGCTGTCCATCACCTGAATTGCCCCCGTATAAGGTCCCATCCTTTGCCTTAGCCCAAGTCTCGACACGACCTAAAGTGCGACGCCCCCACACTTCGGGCAACTCAGTATCCAATATTTGAAAGGTTTCATTTTTGGGGTCAAAGCGGAATAGTTTATTGATAGGCATGCTCCCATAAATAAATCCCCTGTCGTCTTGAACAAGTGATTTTCCGAGAAAATCTTCGGGGGTTAATGAGTATTCTGCTTCTAAAGTTATTACATCCGTTTTCGTAGGAGCAATGTCTTCATATACTTTCGTTTGCTTATTCTTAATGTCGTAACTAAAAAACTTTCCTGAGGGAAAAGTTATACCAAAAAGCATAGTTCCGTCAGTATTACACAATAAGGAAAAAACTCCTTCGTTCTCTACAGGTACGCCCAGATCCTCGATGTTGGCTGTACCTTTAGGAGTAATAGAAACCTTAATAAGATGGCCGTCGCCATTGGAACCATCAGCTTTCTTGTGGGCAATTGTACCTGCAAAAAGCAAATCGCCTTTTCCCCGACTGAATCCAGACTGAATGCTTCGTTGCCCATTAATTACATGCGTCATATCTTTCACATCGACCATGGTTTTCTGGCTCAGGGATGCCGTGAAAATATATGGCGCCAGCTCTTCATTGGCTACTGTGCCCCCTACAATGAAGTCTCCAATAACTGCCAGAGACGCAATGGAGTTGCGGTGCATAGGCATCCTTAACAACTCCGAGTTGGGTAAAGATGCTTCTATAGCGAACGCATCTTTCGGACTAAAAAACTTATACTGTGAAAATAATGATCCGGACCAAAGTGACAGCATGATCAGGATGAAATAATGTCGGTTGAATCTTATCATTTTATTACTTCTTTTTCAGGGTTAAATTTTATCATAAACGGACGTGACTGGCCATCTTCAGAAGCGGTAGTAGCACTACTCGTAGCACGTTTTCTACCTGCGAAATACAGGTTTCCTTCTTTGTCCTTAATATCGGATCCGGTAGCTTCATTTATTATATCTATATCGTAATTGTTTACCTGGTATTTCACCCGGTTAAAAAATTATGTCCTTCAAAAGTAGCACATAATTCTGAAAAGACATTGCGCTGATTTTTCCTGGCAGTAGATATGAACCCTTCAATCCTTGCATATATTTCGGCGCCTTTGAAAATTCGAAAACAGTTTGATACTTTTTGTTTGACCTTTACAGGCCTGATGTCCCTTTCTGCAAGGTTGTTTGTAAATGGCACTTCCGGGTTGGAAGCAAATGCCAGTACTGCTTCTTTTTTTGCTGATTAAACGTTCCACAAGGTTCCTTCCCTTAATATATGCGTATCCCTGTTTCATCGGCATGTGCCACCTTTTGCCCAACTATTTTCGATTTGATGACTTGCTCGCTTTCCTCAAGGTTTTTGCGGATAGCCATACCTGGTAACAAAAACGGGCTGAATGACCAAGGGAAAATAAAGGACCAAAACGAACTTTTACAGGTGGAAACCAATCTGAAAAGATACATCGGGGATCGGAACAGTTTTACAGGCGGTTGAAACAAATTTTGAGGCGGTTACATGGGAACTCAAAAGTGAACAAAGATTTAATATGTTTACCGGAAGAGATTGTGCTGATAGAGAACCTGTCGAATCAAGCCTATGTCAGCAACTTGCTGAGGGATGAATCAAAGCTTGCCGGGGAATTTGCAAAATTAAATATAGAGGGTAAGCAATTGCCTTATGAGAAGCAGGATTTGAAGTTGGTTATGCCTGTTAGAATAAAAAAACAATTGGAAAGTTTCACCCCACTGAAGTTGCTTGTGAAAAACAAGGAATTAACTTGAGCAACCGAATTTGGCGGTAATAGAAAATAATTTGAAAATGTTATTTATTCATTGTATTATTGTCAAGATAAATCAAAATATTAATAATAATTTAAACTAAGTATTATGAAACAGTTTTTTACTTTTTTAATGATTTGTTTCCTGATGTTTTTTAACCACCTGAACGCTCAGGAACCATACAGGCAATTGATTATCACTGAGTGTAATGTGATGAATCCCTACTTGTCGTACGTGGAAATTACCAACATGGGAGATAAAACAGTCAATCTGGGTGAATTCAAATACGGGAAATTGGGATCTCACGCACCCATACTGGATGTATTGAATGATCCATGGATTCCATCCAATCCAACGTCAACCTTTCGGTTGCCCGAGGTTGAACTTGAACCTGGAAAATCGTATACAATTACTGGTGCATATGACTTTGGTCCAAGGCAGTATGCAAAAAGACCTCCGGGAATTGGTGCAAACCCGAGCTCAAAACCGAAACAGTTTTATGATGTTGCTGACTTATTGTTGCACATGCCTGAAGAGCATGGAGATGATACCGATAGTGTAACAACAACACCTTATCATTACGAGCCCTTTAATTTATGGGATGGCCGCGATTGTATATTTATTGAGCATCATTATACTGCAGAAGATTCTGCCGTCATTGACCAGTTTAACGGTGTTTTTGACAATGACGGCGTTAATTTTTCACAGGCTTACGATGTGGCCGGTGTTGTGAATGCAACAGTGAATTCCAATTTTGTCAGGAAATTTAAATACAAAACAGGAAATTTAAATTTTGCAAACTCCAGAGGATTAGGATATGATGATTCTGAGTGGATTGTTCTTCCTCTTCCACCAGGGTCCAGTACCTGGAACAACGGAAATGTAACTTTCCGTGATCTTTGGTGGGTAACCGGTAGCCACGGTAATTATGTGCTTGATGGAAATACCCTGGAATCGGATGTCATAGAAGTTGATTTTGCAAATAAAAAATTAACCGTTCCGTGGGGAGTCCGCAGACTGGATGATATTATGCGGTATATGAAACAGAAACCCGGTGTTGCCTGGTATTATCATCTGAATCCAAATCCTGAAGATTCTCTTTTCAGTTCAGCACGAACGGGAGATAAACTGGAAGTAATAGTTTGCGGAAATGAAAAAACTTCTGCCATTTTTGATATTGTTGTCAGCCCGCCTGCCAATGATGCAAATCTGGTTCTTCCGAAAGACTATAAAACATTAAGGATCCCTGGTTTAACAGGTCCCCTTACCACACGTACCCAAAGAGGAATTTTTGACTGGCCTGTTGTTACTAAAAACGAACATGGCATGGATACCATTACTGGTATAAACCATGGTTTACCTTATGCCATACGTACCGATTCATTGTTGAAGCGTCTTGAAAAGCCTGAAGCTGCAAGCTGGGAATTTGTTTGGGTGGATGGAAATCCAAGACCGGATATTAAAGATGGCGATAAGCTGAAAGTAACTGCACAAAATGGAGATTTGAAGGAGTACTATATTGAAGTTCAGCCACATGCTCCCAGCCATAATGCTTTGTTGAGTGCAATCACTTGGCCCGATGTGCCGATTGAACTGAAAGGTATTTTTGGATGGAAGGGTGATACCATACCCGGTTTTGCAAGTTCCACTTATAATTACCGTATTGAAGTTCCACTTGAGGTTAGTGGCATCCCTGCTTTGATAGCCAAAGCCCAGTCTCTCAATACAAAAATTGATGTAGTAAGAGCTACGTCTCTGTCAGGGGGCCCAGAAGCACGTACCATAACCTTCATCGTTACTGCCGAAGATGACAGTGTGCAAAACACTTATAATGTTGAACTGATAAAAGAGAAAGATCGTGAAAAGATTCAGCCTTTCTTTGCAGAGCCCCTGGTTTCAGAAAGGGTGTGGCAGGAAGATTACAGGAATAGTTACATTGAAATTTATAATCCCGGAAACCAGCCCATAGATTTGAGTGACTATATGATTACTACAGCAGTCGGCCTGGATTTGAGTGCTCATATCACCCAGCAATCGGGAATAGATAACTTTGCTAACCGTTACCGGAAATATGTGCCTGGTTATAAGTGGCCCAGTGAAAGCGAATGGCCTGTATCTCCGGGTAAGCTTCAGCTAGATTTAAGCGTTAATCCTATCTTACAACCAGGTGAAGTTTTTACAATGGGTCATATCCGCAGAACTGCTGGTACTGTAGGTATTGATGGTTATGTGCATCCTCCCTATCCGGCCATTCAAAGACAGGGTATAAACTTCAGTCTTTTGCCGGGAGACCCAGTGCTCGATGCTCTTGATCTTCAAAATCCGTGGGGAGAAAATATCGCGTTTGGACAGTCTCCTTTGACCAATCCCCATGATTTCACTTTGTTAATTTTCAGGATGTTGAATGACTCAGTGAAGTTAGGGCTGAAGCCTGCAACCGATCCAAATGACTTTCAGGTTATTGAGATGGTGGGTAATATGAGCGGACGCTGGAAAATTGGGGATACTCAATTTGAAGCACAAACCAGTTGGAGGAGGAAACCTGACGTACATAAGCCAAACCCAATACCTGAAGCTTCATTCGGTACAAGCTGGGACGATGCTGAATGGGTGCAGTGGAATGCCGGTGACTGGCTGGAATGGGGTTTCCCATGGGGACACTGGAAAAAAGGTGTTGTACAGGATATCGGGAAACATTATATGATAGAACCAACATTTTATAAATCCACTGTGAGCTCCATGGTTTATAAAGTAAGCGATGGCTATTCAATGGAAGAGGAAATCAGGGGTATGAAAACCG
>CAZNEV010000122.1:0-9312 GCA_964572085.1 uncultured Maribellus sp.
GCTCTCAATTTTCATGCGTGTTTGTGCTTGGGCACTATCATGGGTGTTTCATAAGGTTAAAATAAATTCATAAGGTTAAAATAAATTGATTGCAAAATACTCTTCGTTCTACTGTAGATAAATTTTAGAAACTACAGCTATCTCGTTTGCTTTCTAATAATAAACCGACTCTCCTGCAATTAAATAATGAGAGTCGGTTTATTATCAATTGATTGTCCAATATTTATTTCCAATCAGGATCTTGTTGTAAAACTTCAGGCTGAAGATCGAGCTGAGGCTGAGGCAAAGGCCAATAATTATCTCGTACAGGATCATAAGTAATACCTTTATAGCGGTTTCTTCTTTTATGTGTTAAATCATCTTTCATAAAATTATTAAGTACTTCCCCTTCAATTCCCCAACGTCTTAGTTGGAAGAAACGTAAACCTTCAGTTGCAAATTCCATACGGAATTCATGCCGTACTGTCTCTCGTGCCAATTCCTTTGAGTTAAAAGCCACATGACTGACTGGATAAGGCTCTACGGAATAATTTGCAGCAGGTTGATCCCAATCAACTTCAATGTCTCTTCCATCAAAAACATAAGTATTACATTTCCCCATAACAACTTCGTTTTTTGCACGGATTCGTATCTTATTGACAAGCTGTCTGGCCTGTTCAAATTCTCCATCTTCCACGTGAATTTCTGCTCTCCAAAGCAACACATGCGCATAACGGTAAAATCTGATGTTTCGAGCATTTCTACTCCCGTTGGAATTTGATGGTTCCCACTTATAGTGCATCAGTTTTTTTGTCATAAATGGTCCTCCATAATCCTGTTCACGAATCCAGCTCTTGCCTTCACAAATTCCCCAGTCTAAAAATGGAATTCCTCTTCTGGATATAGTCCAGTCACATCTGGGATCAATTGGATGATCAGTAGGAATGAACTCTTCAAAACTTTCAATGCCATTGTCATGACCCAATGAATCTCTTTCTGACACATTTAAAACTGGAAGGCCGTTTGAAGTAACCTGAAAAGCATTAAACAAATTAATTGTTGGCTGATATTGTCCCCAACCCACAGCGGCAGGCCCCTTTTGGTGTCCTGCTAAATTTAATTCCCAAATCGCATTTCCGCCATTAGAAGCATCTCCAACACTACCTTCCAGTTCAAAGATAGATTCTATATTATGCTCGGTAGATGACAGATAGTTATCCATATAATTATCAACCAATTCAAATTTATTGCTGACAATAATCGCATCCAGTAATGGTTTAGCTTCATTTAATTCCATTTGTTCCATATGCGCATGGACTTTTGCAGTCATTGCAGCAAATTTGGTAACCCTTCCAACTTCGCCCTTTATAGGCTCTTCTGGTAAATTATCGATTGCAAATTGAAAATCTGCTTCAATTTCGTCCCAAACATCTGAATCATTTGGAATTTGTTCTGAAGTTAAGCCTCCCATTTCTTCACTTGTTTTTATGTATGGAATTTGCCAATAGGATCTTTGCAAGAAAAAATGATAATGAGCTCTTAAAAATTTTGCTTCTGCTTCAATTTGCAAAGCACGTTGTTGAGGTATTTTATTTTTCCCCTCTAACTTCTGATTCTCTTGAAGAAATCTAAGTACGTCATTAGCACGGGCAACGCCATCATATTTGTTTTGCCATCTTCTTATTGTATAGCCAATATTTGGCGTCATTTGATAGATACCCACTTCTCTCGGAAGAAATTCACCTCCCCAATAACAATCATCTGAGTATATTGAACCCATTATCATCTCCCAGCCAGGATTCCATGCACCAGTTCCATTTAAAACATCATAAGCAGCTATCAATAGTGCTTCAACCCCCTTGGCTTCAGACATTACCGTTTCCGAGGCTGTGCCTTTCGGTTCAGTATCTAAAAAATTATCTCCACAAGAAAAAAAGAGTAATACTGCCCAAATCGCTATAACTAAATAAATTATTCTTTTCATGATTTAATATTTTTAATTTAAAACTTATTTGCTATAATCCGATGTTGATTCCAAAAAGATACTGTCTTGATTGAGGCCAAGAGCCGTAATCAATCCCCAAATTTAAACCAGTACCAGCTATTTCAGGATCTAAACCGCTATAATTAGTAATTGTAAATAAATTGTTGACTTGTCCATAAATTTCCAAATTTCGAATTTTTACATTCTTAAATAGTTTTTCCAACTTGTAGCCAATCCTCAAGTTTTCTAAACGTAAATATGAACCATCTTCGATAAACTGGCTGGAATGCTCATAACTGCCTGCATCATTAAATTCTGCTTTTGCTAAGGTGGCATTCGCATTATTATCTAAATATGGACTTCCCCATGATTTATACAATCTTTCTCTGCTTCGCTGTGCGGTATCACGGTTGTAATCCCTATGAGTTCTGGTTGCATTATATATATCGTTACCATAACTTGTATAAAAACGACCGGATAGTTCCAATCTTTTATATTGCAATCTCAAAAGAAGACCTGCTGTAAAATCCGGATGTGGATTACCTATATAAGTTCTGTCGTCTGTGTTGATAACGCCATCTTTATTGACATCTTTGTATTTGATATGTCCGGGTGCATTATAAGTTCCTGTTTTGCCGAATGCAGGGGGATGATTGGCAGCCTCTTCTTCAGTTTGAAAAATCCCTTCCATCACATATCCGTATATTTCAGGGAAAGCGGTGCCAATTTCTGCTCTTCCAACGACTGCGTAATCAATTCCCCCTGATATGAACTCAGTTTCAACATCGCTCAACTTAATAATCTCATTTTTATAATGCGATATATTTAAAGAAATGTTATATGATAGTTCCTTACCAAATGCGTTTCCACTATAACCAAAATTCAAGTCAAATCCAGTATTGTTCATTTCGCCTATATTGATTGAAGGTGCTGTAGCAGTACCTTGCACGTGAGGTATTTGCTTGGGAAAAAGCATATCTGTTGTGCTTCGTTGCCATAAATCTAAAACAATATCAATAGTATTAAACAGCATGATATCAAAACCCAAGTTGGTGGTAGTAGTAGTTTCCCACTTTACATTGGGATTTCCAAAGGTTGCACTTTGGAATCCCGGAGTTGGAGTCCCCTCATTTATCCCTGTAATAGGGTAATAGGAATTGTCATAAGTTCCTCCATTTCGTGAGCTAAAAGTGGTAAAACTATTATAATTTCCAATTTGATCGTTACCGCTTTGCCCCCAACCAACGCGTAACTTAAGATAACTAAGCCAGTTACTTGTAGATTCCAGAAAACTCTCTTCAGATATTCTCCATCCCAATGAGATCGCAGGAAAATTACCGAAACGATTTTCTTTACCGAACCGGGATGATCCATCGCGCCGTACAGTCAATGCCAATAAATATTTGTCGTATAGATCATAGTTTAACCGGGCGAAATAAGAAAATAAACTCCAATCACTCAAATTTTGAGCAACGGATATGCTAGAAACTCCTGAGCTCAATGTAATGTAATCAGGATTTCTGGAAAAAAATTCCGATATTGAGCCACTTTTTGAAACGTAATTGCTCTTCACTGCTTCCGTACCAGCTAACATTGTAAAATTATGTATTTCCCCTAATTTTTTGGTGTATTCAACCGTGTTAGTCCAGCTCCACTGGGTTCCAAATGAGGCGCTTTCTGTTAGTTGGTCGTATCTCCCCCTTTCTGCAAATGCTTTTTCAACATAGTTGATATCTCTGCCGTCTAATGTGTTATAGTTAAAACCGAAAAGGCTTTTGAATCTCAACTCCTCTATAGGTATAATTTCAACAAAAACATTACCTCCAACTTCCAACCTTTTCCGTACGTCATGTTGGTTAAAATCAAGCTGGGACATAGGATTAGAAACATTTCCGCCGCCAGGAACTATTGAACCTGCATAGTTGCCAGCAATATCGTGCACGGGAATGAAGGGTAACATCCGATATGAAGAACCAATAGGTCCGGTTCTCCGGTTATTGGTTTGGTTACCCCAATCCTCACTATAGGTAATTCCCACATTTTCTCCAATTTTCAACCATTTTGTAGGTTCAAAACTTAAGTTTGGCATTAAGTTAATCCGATTAAAGTTAGTCCATTTTAATATTCCTTCTTCATCCAAGTAATTCGCCATTAATGAATAATTGGACTTTTCTCCTCCACCCGTAATATCCAAACTATACTCCTGATAGTGTGCTAATCGGGAAATTTCTTTTAACCAATCTGTTCCATCTTTGTTAGTTTTTGTAATAAAATAGGTATCAGTACCGTCTTCATGGATCATTAGATCATCATATAAAGAGTGATCCACATTGGTTGCTCTTGCAGGAAAAAGATATTCGGGAATGTCCGGTACGCTCCCACTACCAAAAGTTGGGTGACTATAATTTGTTATCCCTTCATTTTTGGCACTTAACCAAAGCATTTCTCCGTACTCCTGTGTTGAAAGTTGGCTATAGGAAGTGACATTGTGTGAAAAACCATTCTTAACTTTGACATTGATTTGAATCTCTTGATTTTTGCTGCCTGATTTTGTAGTAACAAGAATCACTCCATTGGCGGCTCGCGCACCATAAATAGCTTGTGCTGAAGCATCCTTTAATATTGTGATAGTCTCAATATTATTGGGATTTACAGCTCCTCCCGGAGCTCCATCAACTACCCAAAGTGGATCATTGTTATTAATCGTTCCAAGCCCACGAATGCGTATAATTGCATCTTCGCCAGGGGTCATACGTCTTGTTGCCGTAATCCCAGCTACTGTTCCTTTCAATACATCGGCAACATTTACCGCGGTTATGTCTTGAATTTGTTCAGAATTCACGGTAGAAATAGATCCTGTTATATCTGCCACCTTCCTAGTTCCATACCCCACAGCCACAACCTCTTCAATCCCAATCGCATCCACCACCATTCTCACATCAATTCGGGTTTGATTGCCGACGGTTATCTCCTGCGTCCGCATCCCCACAAACGAAAACTGCAAGGTTGCATTTTCCGGGATGCTTGGGAGGATATATTCCCCGTCAACGTTGGTAACCGTGCCTTGGGTAGTTCCTTTTATTACTACGGTAACGCCGGGGAGCGGCTGGCCGGTGTCGTCGGTCACGGTGCCCGAAACGGATTTTTGCTGTGCAAGGGTTTCTTCCGGGGCAAATGTGAAGGTTTCGCTTTGTTTCATCAAAGCAATTTGACGGCCATATACTTCGTATTTTATCCCCGTGCCTTCGAAAAGCTCGTCGAGGATGTCGAACACTTTTTTGTTTTTCTGCGAAATGGAGGCCGTTTGCCCCACATCCACGTTGCTGCTGTAGAAAAACTTAAACTCACTCTGACTTTCGATTTTTGTTAGAATGGTTTTGATCGTCGCGTTTTCCACGTCTAAGGTCAGCCTCGTCGTTTGAGCGTAACTCCCGGTAGCGAAACTACCAAGCACCGATACACAGAGAATAAAGATTGTCAGTTTCATTTTTGTTAGCATTTCATGTACCGCCGGGCTAATGCCGCGGTACAACCAAATATTTTTCATATTTTTGTTTTTTGGTTAATAACTCGAATAGTTTTTAATCTTAAATTTTTTTTTAAAGAGGTGGAACTGCAATTTCTGCCTCTTTTTGCTTTTTGCGGAGAAGGGTAATTTAGTTCATAGGCGGTAAGTTTTTAATTTATTAATGATTATTTATTATTTATTATTTATAAGTGCGCTGCTGTTTGTACGTGATTTTGATTGTCCGGGTTTTTTCGTTGTAAGTGTAATCGATGGGGGCGGTAACTTTCAGTAGTTGCAATACTTCGCTGAACGATTCCATTTCGAGGGTGCCGTTGTAGCGGATTTCGCTAAGCCGGGAATCTCCCGCCAATTCGATTTTCACGTTGTACCAGCGTTCTAAACGTTTGGCCACCAAGGGCAGTTGCTCGTCCCTGAAAATAAGTTTCCCTTCTTTCCACGAGGTGAACAGGTCAGTTTGTACTTTACTTACTGCCATTTTGCCCCCCGAGAAGTTGGCTTGCTGCCCGGGCCGCAGAGCTACCTCCTTGCCGCTGTTTATTCCTTTCACCTTTACGGCGCCATCCACCAAAGTGGCCTGGAGCCCTTCGTCGGGGAAAGCTTTAACATCGAACGAGGTGCCCTGCACTTCCACTTTGCCGTAAAGGGTGGAAACGATGAACGGTTCTGCGCTTTTTCCTACCTCAAAAAAAGCTTCGCCTGTTAAGGTAACCGGCCTTGTTTCGCCGAATGCCGACGGAAATGAAAGCTCCGACCCGGAATTTAACCAAACTATGGACCCATCGGGTAATTGAAAATTTGTTTTCGCGCCATGCGGGGTAATCACCTTCTGCATTTGCACGGTCTGCAACGTTTCGGGGACGAGCGTTTTGATCAGAGCCACCGTTAGCAGTGCGCCAAGCAAAAAAGCGGCGGCAATGGAAGCCACCCTAAGGAAAATGGTTTTTGCTTGAGTTGGTTTAGGTTTTTCTATCCGCTGCCTGAAATTTTGCCATTTGCGCTCCAAGCTTTTGTCGTGCCGTTCTGCAATAATTTTGGTGATATAGTCTTGTTCTTTTAGAAAAAGCATTTTGTTTGCTTTGCTGGACTTTATCCAGCGCAGCAACTTCAGCTCGTTTTCTTCGCTGAGCTTTCCTTCTATGAAGTAGGTGGTATATTTATGGAGTTCTTTTTTGTCCATGCTTTGGTTAAAATTCGTCGTGTATAATTATAGTACAACCGGAGGGTTGCTTTTACCAACCTTGTTGTTGGTTTTTTTTCTGAATTTCTGAAAAGGAACCGTTCTGGAAGAAAGAGACAGTTCTTTAAAAGGTTCTACTGCTATTTTAATGGATATGACTGTTATGTGCAATTAAATATGTGCAAAAAGTTAAATATTTTGTTTGCACTCTCCCTCTTCTCCCTCTCTACGCGTAGAGAGGGACGATTGTTTCGCAGAAACAGTCAGGGTGAGTAATACAAGAAGTGTTTCATTTCGTGGGAATGGTGGTAGGCAGGTGGGAGTGGTGGTTTCGGGGAGTCTGTCTGCCCCATATCCACACAAGCTGTCAGCGTCGCAGATTCCGATATATCGGAACGACTTGTCCCGAATTTATTTCGGGAGGTTCTGGCAGCGTTAATTTAAAGGGAACCGCTCTGGAAGAAAGAGAACGGTTCCGGGGACAGCCAAAGAACCGTTCTTTTTGATTTGGAGAAAGATAGAATGGTTCTGTAAAAACCACTCGTCATTCCCGCGAAAGCGGGAATCTCAATATCGGAGGCTGGGATTCCCGCCTGCTTACAGGCAGGCGAAAATCGGTAGTACCTTCCCCCTAAACTGGGATTCCCACTTTCGTGGGAATGGTGGTAGGCAGGTGGGAATGGTGGCTCTGGGAAGTCTGCCTGTCTCATGTCACAAAACCTGTCAGCTGGGGTGTTAAAAATGTGTTGTAATTATTAATAAAAACACACCCCAAATATGTTTGAATGTATTGTTTTTTGTGTATTTTGCATGAAAATTATATTGCCATGCAAACTGATTATAATGCTAAATATTGGAAGAGCAAATCTGTTGTTAGAAATGCGGAGAACAAAGAGCTGAAAAAGAGGATCGAAGAACTTAAGGGGAGCAGGGACAACTGGAAAAACAAATATAAAGTCAAATCAGCTTTGGCCGCCAAGTATGAAAAAGAAATCGGGGATATAAAAAAAAAGATAGAGAAACTGTTGTGAAAAATGAGATAAATATCCGTCCTAAAAACCATTCATATCCTTTGTTTATGATTCAAATGGCGTTGACAATCAAATTGTCCACTTCTTCGGGGTTCCGGGCTATCCAAAAAATCCTCGCCATATTCGTGCTTTACACGGAGCTTTCCACAAGGGCGCCCTCTTACACCGCTATATTGGGCTGGACAAAAAAAATGGGGTATAGCCAGTTGACAGCCGATTATGGAAAATGGGACGACTGGGCCATAATACTGGATGAAAGCATTGAATTTGGCCATAACAAGTTGCTTGTCATTTACGGCGTCCGGTCATCAAAAATCGATTTTACACGGGCCCTTGAATATACGGACCTAGCCCCCTTTGCCATTATTTCCGGCCAGCAATGGACTGGCAGCCTGATTGCCGAAAGGCTGAAAGAGGTACAAGAAAGATACGGGAAAATAATATATGCCGTGGCTGATGGGGGGAATGCCATTAAAAAAGCACTCCGGCTTGAAAACATCCCACATATTTACGATATCACGCACAAGTTTGCCTGGTTCTTAAAAGGGGCATACAAAGACGACCCGGACTTCCAATCTTATACCCAAAGAATGGCAAAAATGAGGGGGTCCTTATCATTGAGCAGCGTTTCGCACATATTGCCACCAAACCAACGGGTGAACTCCCGGTTTATGAACCTAAAGATATTGTCCGATTGGGGAAGTACCGCATTGGGTTGCCTGGCCCGGGAAAACACATCCTCAAGGGAACACGCGGAACTGGAATGGGTCGGGGGCTATGCCCCCCTGATTGAGGAATTATCGGAAATAAACCACATGTTGGGCGGGATCATGCATGTGTTAAAAACGAATGGCCTTTCGCGCACAAGCTTAAAGAGGGCAAAGGAAATCATCGGCGCGAACCAATCAAAAAGCCGGCGGGCAGGTAAATTGAAGACAGATATAAAGGCGTTCCTGTGCGCCACCCAAAAAATGTTGCCACGACAAGAAACAGTACTGTGCACATCGGATATCATCGAATCATCTTTTGGTAAATACAAGAACTATATAAGCAACAACCCCATGGTCGGGATCACGGATTTGGCGCTGTGTTTAGCTGCTTTCACAAGCAACATGGAGATAGGGGGGACAAAAAAAGCGATGGAAAATGTCAAGAACCGGGAGGTCAAGGAATGGTCCAAAACAAATATAGGGCAGACAAATTTGAGCCGTAGAAAGGAAGTCCTAAAAAAGACGGGGTGAAAAAACATTTAATGAAATGGCGATTTTTAACACCCCACCTGTCAGCGTCGCAGATTCCGATATATCGGAACGACTTGTCCCGAATTTATTTCGGGAGGTTCTGGCAGTGTTAATTTAAAGGGAACCGTTCTGGAAGAAAAAGAACGGTTCCCGGGCGGGACCAAAGAACCGTTCTTTCTGAGTTGGAGAAAAGGCAGAACGGTTCTGTTAAAGGTTCTACTGTTATTTTAATGGATATGACTGTTATGTGCAATTAAATATGTGCAAAAAGTTAAATATTTTGTTTGTACTCTCCCTCTTCTCCCTCTCTACGCGTAGCTACTCTTTATACACATCTTTATGATATTTAGCTAAAACCAGACCTTGGTACA
>CAZNEV010000123.1:0-8867 GCA_964572085.1 uncultured Maribellus sp.
TCAGTGCATCACTGTTGCCAGTACCGTCACATTCAACGGTAAGGTCAGCAGCTTCTGCTGTGAGGGCCGGAGCCTGTGTATCCTGAACCGTAATAACCTGAGTGGCGTCAACACTGTTTCCACAGTTGTCGGTAGCTGTCCAGGTGCGGGTTAGGGTATAGCTGTCGGCACATGTACCTTCGGTGCGGGTTTCTCCGTTGTAAGCTATGCTTACATCCGTATCGCAATTGTCCGAAGCAGTTGGTGTGCCAACAGCAGGAACTGCATCGCATTCTACTGTTACATTTTCTGGAACGAAGGTAAATACCGGGGCAATCTCATCATTCACGATAATCAGTTGTGAACAAGTTGAAGCATTGCCTACATTATCTTCAATGCTGTAAGTCCGGGTAATAGTTTCAGGACAGGTATTGTAGTCACTGGTTTCGCTTACCAAAGTAAAGCTGCTTTCGTTGATTCCGCTTTGGTCACTTGCTGAACCACCGGCAACAATGAAGGCTGCATAATCGGTATAAGCGGCAGGGATTTCAGTATCGCAGCTTACTGCAATGGCAGGCGGACAGTTTATCTCAGGAGCCCCGTCATCATTAACAGTAACAATCTGGGTACAGGAAGCGGTGTTGCCTGCAATATCGGTTACTGTCCAGATAACTGAAGTTTGTCCTATTGGATAACTGGTGAGTGCATTATTTGTTACACTTTCTACACCGCAATTGTCATCAGTTACAGGGCTTCCCAAATTCACATTCGAAGCAAAAATTGAACCTGCATCTGTATTTACAGTCACGTCGCCAGGACAAGTAATCGTTGGATTTGTAACATCATCAACAATTACGGTTTGCTCGGCCGTGCTGCTGTTTCCGTTTCCGTCGTCAAAATTCCAGGTAATGGAATAAGTTCCTTGTGCATCGTAATTCAAAGGATCGGCAGTTGTCCCTGTAACCGTTCCAACGCAATTGTCTTCCGCGGTCGATGCAGTTACCGTTACCGAACATTCGCCTATTGCATCGGCAATAACGGGGGCAACCGGTGCAGTTTTGTCATCAACCAGAATCGTCAGAATACAGCTACCTTCTTCTTCATTGACATCTTTAGTTCCATTACCATTTAGATCATCTAATAGGGTATAAGTTCTCGTGATTGTTTCCGGACAAGTGTTGCCATCTGAAACATCCTTGTGTGATATAACTATGGTTCCGCAAACATCATTGAAAATAACGCCCAATGTTTCCAGTTCACTTTGAGTTGTTGCAGCAGTTGAAATCTCGCTTTTACAATCTACGGTTTCAGTAAAACTGACAGGACAAGTTATGTCCAAAGAGCAAACCTCAAAAACAACAGTTTCTGAGTCGCTCTCCATGACAGGTATGCTCAAAATCGGCGTGTAACCAGTAACCGTAGCGGTATTATCAACTTTCCCGGCATCTATGTCGGCCTGTACAAGGGTGTAAGTGCCGATAAAGTGGTCGGTGCTGGTGGCACCTGGAACCAAGGTTGTCGGGCTGCCATTAACGGTTATTAAAGGATCACTTATGGTAATGTTGGTTAGAGGAATAAACCCATCATTTGTAACCGTAAAATTATACGTAATTGTTTCACCAACATCAGCTTTGCCATTTGAATTCAAGTCGTTGAAAACACCTGCCTTGGTCAAAGAAATCTTTGTCCATTGCGCAAAAAGCGTGTTAGATGCATCTGGTTTGGTGTCAACTATAACATCTGCACCCGGAGCCAAAAAGCTGCCGGATCCATCTTCTACTGTATTCCATCCTGCAAATGTATAACCTGTGCGGGTAAAACTATTGTTTTGTAGCGTGTGCGTCTCATTATTATTGAGGTTAGGAATAACAATGTCACTTCCGTTTCCCCCATTGGCTTTATAGGTTAACTGCGTTTCCTGGGCTATCGTTCCCCATTGTGCGGTTAAACTCATGTTACCGATAATAGTAAGATAGTTGTTTGGGTAATATATATTCCCATTCTGGGCTTTCCAGCCAACAAAAACTTTTTCCGCAGGTGGATTTACATTTATAGGCAATGGTAATACAGAGGCTGCCGCACCTAATAGATAATTGCTTGCATCTATTGGAACAGTGCCACCTGATCCATTCAAATTATAGGTAACGTTATAAGTTTCCTCACTCCAGACCGGGAACAATTCCAAGTCGGAATAAATATTCATATTAAAATCGAATGGTACCAATGATTCCCCTACATACCAATACCATCCTACAAAGTCGTTTTGCGTCAATCCGGCAGGAATGTCATATTCCATATCGGCTTCATCTATTGTAGAACCGTGTGAAACAGAAATTGTAATTGTATTAGGGCTCGTTCCTGGGGTTTCCAATACTTTGTGATTAAGAACCGTGTACGTAGGTGGTGTCCATTTTGCATATAGGACGAGGTTTTCTGCTGGCATTGTTTTGCCTGCAAAAGTGAACTCGGTTCCGGCAGACATTCCCGGTGATACATACCAGCCACCAAATGTATAGGTAATGTTATCTACGGTATAGGTAGTCACTCCTTCAATATAACCTGCAAGTGCTTTGTTGGCAATACTTGATTGATAGGGGATAGATGACGATACAACTGGTGGAACCCCATTGTTTGTATTAAAAGTTACAGTATAGCTGTTCCGAGTATAATAAATAGTCCCTTGACGTGCAGGTGTGCCACTATTCAACGGTTCCCATTCTGCTACAGGTGTTACTGTATAGCCTTCGATTGCAATTCCGTCTTCTATAGTAAAAGAGAAGTTCTGACTACCATTGGCATAAAATACAAAATTATCGTGAATACTTATTGCTGTATTTTTCTCATAATAGCGAACGGTAAATGCTGTATTTCCTGAATATTCTCCTGAAACTGTCAGGTTTTTGTTGGGCATATCAGGAGCTTCAGAATAGCTGGTGCTTGATCCGCGGGCGATCAACCAGCGATAACCAAAATGTGCTGCGACGGCTGTATTATACCAAGGTTTAGTACTCTGGCCATATTTAACCTGGGTGGTACTGAAGGTTGTCCAGGTACTACCAGGGTTACTTTTCCATTCAATTTTAAATGTCCATACATTCCGGTCGTAATAAACATTTTTAACGGTAGTTCCATCTCCTTTTATAATTGCATTATTGGCCGGCGCATTTGTTTTAGTAGCATTTAACGTAAACCCAGTATAAGGTGAAGTAGAATAAGTCGCATTAGTTCCTGTCTGGCCCGTTAGTGTTTTTATCTCAAAATACGTATAATCATTGTCTTCAGCGTTCTGCTGCCAATAAACCACTTTGTAGCTTACGGTTTTTGGTGTCCAGACGGCATAGAGGGTTTTATTGCTGCTTATTGGAGTGTTAAAATTAAATGCAGCCCCCACCTGTGTTTCCGACCACCGTGCAAAAGTGTATCCAACTCTTGTTGGAGACGCAGGCGCACTTGCCATATTCCCATCAATTACATATTCGGGCAAAATAGGTGAACCTCCCTGCGAATTGAAAGTAACTATCCACAAGTCAGCCAAAACCGCATGTAAGGTTGTGTTGGCTGTTATTGGAGTATTAAAATCAAAAGCTGCACCATTTGGTGTGGTTGACCAACGGGAAAATACTTTTCCGCTTTCAGTTATAATCAATGGAACGCCCGAAGCGTTGGTTGTTGAATTTGGTGCAACTTCTTTTGTGCCTGCAATCTCACCGGCAAAGGTGAAATATACATACCATATGTCTTTAAAAATTGCATCTACGGTCTCGCTTACGTTGGAGGTAACTGCAATTGGCTGGCTAAAATCAATTGGCGTGGTTTCTCCTTGAACGTACCATCCGGTAAATTTTTTGCCGGCCTGTTCGGCCGGTGTTACCGGCTCAATTAAACTTTCACCGTTCAGAACGATTTGAGTCTCGGTTAAACTTCCGCCTAAATAAAAATTATAGGTGGCTGTTTTAGTTGTACCCACTAAATATACCGAAAAGTGTGACGTTGTGAACGTTATATCTTTTTGGCTAATCGTTGCCGACTTAGTTCGGATACTGGCTTTTTTTAATAATGCCTCCTGTGCAGGACTTGTATTGTTGTCTTGATATTTTTTTGCAAAGTTATATTCACTATTATATGCGTTAACTGAGTTTTCGGCATGGAAAACAACGATGCTTCCATCGTTGTCATCAAATGTAATCCCACTAAAAGACACCGTAACTGCACCATTGGGCTGAATCTCTTGATTGTTTTTATCCCATAGGGTTATATCAAATGCAAGCGATTGGTTCAAAATAACTCCGTTAAAATCCTCTAAAGAGTTCGCATAGATTCGATTTTCCTCATTGTTTAGTAATTGAGCATGGAGCTTTGTGCCTTCCGGCAACACGCCTTGCATAGCTGTTACCGTGATAGTTACTTCACCGTCGGTATCAGTCAGAACCTGAGCATTCACGTTCTGATGCCCAAGTGCAAGGAAAAAAGCGAAAAGAAGCAAAAACATATTTAAGTAAGGCTGTAGTTTTTTTTTGTTTCTTTCACCTAATCCAATCTGCCGATTTGAATTCATCTTGTTCGAGTAAAAGTTTTTCATATCGTTTGTTCTTTAAAGTCCGTTTTATCATTTACCGCTAAGCTCAGCTTAAAAACGCAGGGTGGAAACGTGAGGAGAATTGGAAGTTTTAGAGTTGTGTTTAGAATAAATGTTCTATTCTGGTTTTCTAATCCCTTTTTTCAATTCTCTTCTTAAAGTTTCCTATCGAATAAATTTTTTTGTATTGTCGCGACCTCCTGTATCATTCAAATTGTATTTAGCGTGGATGTTCTAATCCAACATGTATGCCATCAGTCCTAATGCCTTGGTTGATATGCTACTACATGTACTTTTCAAGCGCAACCTAAGTTTCATAATGGGACAATCAATCCCAGTAAATAGAAAATATTATTTTTCTTATAAAAATTCTATTAAAGGATTTTTATTTCTAAAAATCATTTTTGTCAGGAAACTGAATCTTTAATTTGAATAATTGTATCTTTATCCAGACTGATTCGGAGGCATTATGATAAATAAATTTTTTATGAAAAAGTATTTGCTCTTACTGTTTGTAACCATATTCTATTCCTGCTCACAGATTTCACCACCAGAGCCTGTTTTGCCTTTGCCAAGCGCCCGGCAGTTGGCATGGCACGAATTGGAATACTATGCTTTTGTGCACTTCAATATGAATACCTTTTCGAATATGGAATGGGGCTTAGGCGATGAGGATCCGACCATGTTCAATCCCACTGAATTGGATTGCCGGCAATGGGCACAGGTGTGCAAGGATGCCGGGATGAAAGGAATAATTCTGACCGCAAAGCACCACGATGGTTTCTGTTTGTGGCCATCGGAATATACCGAACATTCCGTCAAAAATTCACCCTGGAAAAACGGAAATGGTGATGTGGTGCGCGAATTGGCCGACGCATGTAGAGAATATGGACTGAAATTCGGAGTTTATCTTTCGCCTTGGGACCGAAATCATGCCGACTATGGAAAGCCGGAATACATCACCTATTTCAAAGATCAGCTTCGGGAGCTATTAACCAATTACGGTGATGTTTTTGAAGTTTGGTTCGACGGTGCAAACGGGGGGGATGGCTGGTATGGCGGTGCAAACGAAATCCGTAAAATTGACAACAAAACCTACTACGAATGGGAAAGTGTGCGGGCAATTGTGCGCGAACTTCAGCCTGATGCCTGTATGTTCAGCGATGCCGGACCGGATATTCGCTGGTGCGGAACTGAGGAAGGGTGGGTGCGTGAAACAAATTGGAGTTTGTTGAATAAAGATAGTGTTGCCCCGGGTGTGGTCCCCGACATCGAATGGTTGCGCACGGGGCAAGAAAATGGGAGTGATTGGATTCCCGCCGAAGTGGACGTTTCTATCCGACCGGGTTGGTATTACCATCCCAGCGAAGATCACAAGGTGAAAACTTTACCCGAATTGCTCGATATTTATTACCATTCAATTGGTAGAAATGCTTCGCTGCTCATTAATTTTCCGGTCGATAAAAGAGGCCTCATTCATGAGAAGGATGCAGAACAAATCATGAAATTAGCCGATGCCATTAAAACCGACTTTGCCCTTAATTTAATAGATGGGGTAACAGTCTCTGCCACCAATACGCGCGGAAATTCATCCACATACAAAGCAGGAAATGTTATTGACGGCAATGCTGAAAGCTATTGGGCAACAGATGATGGCGTAAAATCAGCTTCAATAGCCTTCGATTTTGGAAAACCAACAGAGTTCAACCGTTTTTTGATGCAAGAAAATATCCGGCTCGGTCAAAGAGTCAAATCATTCACTCTGGAAGCTTATATGGACGAAGAATGGAAGGAAATTGCAAAGGGAACAACTATCGGCAGAAAACGAATTTTACGTTTTCCCAATGTTACAGCATCAAAGCTCCGATTAACCCTTCTCGATTCAAAAGCTTGCCCGACAATTAGCAATGTGGGTATTTACCTGGCGCCTAAAGTCATAATCGAACCACAAATCCGTAGGGATAAAGCGGGGATGGTCACTATCCGGGGATTCGACAGCGGTCTCGGAATATATTACACTCTCGATGGTACAAATCCTACAACTCAATCTTTAAAATATTCTGAACCTTTTCTATTAAATCAGAAAGCAACGGTAAAGGCTATTGTGGTGGATACTACTGCCGGCGGGCAAAGCTTAGTTGGCACTTCAAGTTTTGACGTTTCTAAAAACAATTGGAAAATTTTAGGGGAATTAGAATCACCGGACGTCTCCGAATCTATATTTGATGGGGATCCTGAAACGGCATGGACCCTGAACGCAAAGCCTCCTGTTGATTTTATCGTTGATCTGGGTGAAAAAATTCATATAGACGGGTTTACCTACCTTCCGGATCAGGGACGATGGAACCCCGGCATCATCTATAAATATGAATTTTACGTGAGCAGCGATGGCAAACGTTGGGGAAGCCCCGTTTCACAGGGTGAGTTTTCGAATATTAAAAACAACCCGGTTCTGCAAGAAAAGAAATTTAAGGCTGTTTCGGGCAGATATGTTAAGTTGCGTGCCATAAGCGCTGCCGAAGATAATGCCCGTGTGGGGATTGCTGAACTCGGAATCATTACCCCATAACAGATGTTGGTTTTGACTCGACAAGATCAAATTTTGATGCTATAATATTACGTACAACTAAAAATTGAAAAAAAATGAAATTCTTATTAATTGTATTTGCACTGATTGTTTTTACACTTCAACCCACGTTGGCTCAGAACAAAATCTGGGAAGAATCCGATGCTCAAAAAAAAGAACGCCTCGAATGGTGGACAGATGCCCGTTTCGGGATGTTTATCCACTGGGGAATATACGCACAGGCGGCACGCCACGAATGGGTAAAGAAGAATGAACGGATTTCCGACGAAGATTACCGGAAATACTTCGAAGTTTTCAATCCCGATTTGTTTGATCCGGTAGAATGGGCAAAAAAGGCAAAGGCTGCGGGAATGAAATATGCGGTGATCACCACGAAACACCACGACGGGTTTAATATGTTCAAATCGGACTATACAGATTATAGTGTAATGAATACCCCTTATGGTAAAGATATTATAAAGCAGTGGGTAGATGCTTTTCGGGCTGAAGGTCTGGGTATCGGCTTTTATTATTCGCTGATTGACTGGCACCATCCCGATTACACGGTTGATCGTGTTCATCCGCAAAGTGCAAAAACAAAAGAGGAGTACGACAAATTAAATAAGAACCGTAACATGGATGTTTATCGCGAATATCTAAAAAACCAGGTTCGAGAACTACTTACTAATTACGGCAAAATCGATATTCTTTGGCTTGACTACTCCTTCCCGGGCGAATTTGGAAAGGGCAGAGAGGATTGGGGATCGGTCGAATTAATAAAAATGGTACGCCAACTCCAGCCGAATATCCTAATTGATGACCGCGCAGATCTTCAGGATTATGCCGGCGGTTGGGACTTTATGACCCCAGAACAATATAAGGTGGACAAATGGCCCGAAATTGACGGTAAAAGAATTCCTTGGGAAACTTGCCAGACTTTCTCTGGCTCCTGGGGGTATTACCGCGATGAATATACATGGAAGGACAACAAACAATTACTTGTACTTTTAATAGAATCGGTTAGCAAAGGTGGCAATGTGCTGTTGAATGTCGGTCCAACCGCCCGCGGAATGTTTGATGAGCGGGCTGACAAAGCATTAAGTGGAATGGGGGATTGGATGAAATTTAATGATCGTTCCATCTATGGTTGTACACAAGCACCTGAAATTTTTGTGGCGCCTAATAACACAATATTAACATTTAACCCCAAAACCAATCGTCTTTATATCCATCTGCTCGATTATCCTTTGCAAAAATTAAGGCTGCCGAGCTATCGGGGAAAAATTAAATACGCCCAATTCTTACACGATGCCTCCGAAATTAAGATGTCTGAACCCCGTTCTCATAATCGTGGAGGCGATAATCAAAGTGCAGGTGATTTGGATTTGAGCTTGCCCGTTGCAAAGCCAAACATGGAAATACCTGTAATTGAGCTTTTCTTAAATTAATGTTAACATAATTTGAGATATTGACTTTCAATTAGTTGTGAAAATAATTGAATCTATTAGGTAAAAATTCATGATGAAAGTTTGGCAGGAAAGAAAACGCTATTACTTTTGCACCCGCTTTTACAGCGAAGTTCATTACAATTTTCCGGTCATGTTTTAGTTGGTTTATCTGTTCAGGACATTTTGTCTTGTTTGGGCCTTTTAGGATTGGGGCAGGTTTATTTTGATAATTTTTTCAGATAAGGTTTGCCGCAACGGGAATTATTGTTACCTTTGCCGCCCCGTAATACGGGAACGA
>CAZNEV010000124.1:0-7934 GCA_964572085.1 uncultured Maribellus sp.
GAAAAATATGAAGCTTCGGGCTGACAGACAGAAGGTTGTATAAGTAAAATCCGTTAATAGAGAAAACAAAAAGATACTTCACAGCAGTAAGCTGTTTTTTTTCATAAGTTTGGTTTAGTTAGGTTAAGTTTTAATCCCGGTGCAGAGGCACCGGGATTTTTCTTTATGGGACTATTGGTAGCAATAAAGAAAAGCGGTTGTTTGAAAGTGGGGAAGTGATTTCTCTACTCAGCGTAAAACTATGGAAACATAGGCAACACATAAGAAAATGAATTCTAAAACCTTATCTCGGTTTTTCAACCTCAGTAACCAGAGAGTTCTTTAGGCTGTTAACCTTATTCGCTTTCTTCATGAATGACAGTCTTTCCTATGTCAAAAGCAGACAGGAATGAGAGTAAAAAAAAATGAACCAGGTATTTCAATAGAAGCGTGGATTTTATCAGGAATAAAAATCCTCGTAGAAAAAATTGCACAGTGCGTGGTTAAAATAGTTGTTGCCGAAGGTTTCTGATAAACCCTTGGCAACAACTATTTTTTTGCAACTAATCGCGGCTTGCCAATTTAGAAAGCAAACGCAATATTTCCAGGTAGAGCCAGATCAACGTGACCATTAAGCCAAATGCGCCGTACCATTCCATATATTTTGGCGCACCTGCCTGGGCTGCCTCATCGATAAAAGAAAAATCCAACACTAAATTCAATGCAGCTATAGCCACTATAACAAGGCTAAATCCGATACTGAAATTGCTGTTTCCGTAGAGGAAACCTAATTGGGCACCGAACAAACCGGCCACGAAACTAACAAGGTACATCAATGCAATTCCGGCTGTTGCGGCAAAAATGCCCATTTTGAATTTGTTCGTGACTTTAATAATCCCCGAGCGGTAAAAAAACAACATTGCCATAAAAACAGCAAGAGTTAACGCCACGGCACGCATAACAACTCCGGGATATATCGACTCAAAAATAGCCGACAAACCGCCTAATAAAAGACCTTCGAAAACGGCGTAAATAGGTGCCGATATGCCAGAACTCTGTGGCCGGAAAACAGTGACCAACGCAGTGATGAAACCGCCTATTCCGCCAATAATTAACCACGGCATAACTGCGGCGCTACCCGCTTCGGGATTAACGGCGATGGCATTAAAAAACTTATTCCACGTGTAAATTGCGGCTGCTACAACCATTAAAAGCATCAAAGCCGTTTTATTTATCGTGCCGTTAACCGTCATTGCGTCGGCATTGTATGTATAGTCCCTATGAAATACCTGTTCTTTCAGTACAGGGTTCGATGATTTTGTCAAATTCATTCTATTCGTTTCAATTAATTTATAAACCAATAATTTTAAACCGGGTTTTCGTTTGGTCAAAAAACCTGCCACCAGGATTCACCTGACAAGTTTGCAGGGAGAAGAAAGTTGTTGGACACAGGTCATTGGCCATTGAACGTCGAACGATAAAGTGAAGAAAGGGAACCGTTCTCTTTTTGCAAACCAAGCCGCCGCATCGTTGCTGTCGGAATTTAATTGAGAAAAGAACGGTTCCTTTTGGACTGGTCACAGAAGGTCAACCGGTAACCAGCAACCAGCAACCAGCAACCAGTAACTATTTCTTCAAAACATCCTGTATATACTCGCTGGTCAGCTCTTCAAAGAGTTCCTGTCCCAGTTTTATTGCAGTTTCTGAATCACTCAATTGCAGTGTTCTGCTAAGTTCAACGCTGTGTTCATTCAAATATTTTGAACGGGCACCTAAGGCCAAAACCGCACGATACAAAACGGTATATAATTTTTCGTCTTTTGCCAAAGTTGGCAGTTCCTCGAAAAAAGGCTCAAACATTTCGTCAATGGCTTTTTTTTCGGAAATCGCGAGGCGGCCCATTAAATGGATACCCGTGAAACGGATGATGTGCTTTTTGCCGCGACACCATTCTAATGCTTTAATAAAAGCGAATTTTGTTTTTACATATAAATTGGTCGAAGCCTGTTCTGCAATTTCAGTATTTTCGAAGCTTTTCGTGCGGAAATCCATCTGCTCTTCAGTGACCAGTTTTGGTTCATCTAAAAGCGTAGCGAGAATCATGGTCTCGCGCCATTCCTTGTTCCAAAGTTTAAGTGCCAACAAATGCCCGGGTTCAAATTGTTGGGCAATATCGCGTAAATCGATTATAGAAACTCCCCAATTCAGTTTGTAGTTGATGCCTTTTTGCTTCATCATGTCCGAAACTTCACCGCTTTTACGCATCTTTATGAGCGAAAGAATTTGCTGAAATTTCTTTTCCGTTTCCGGATTGTCAAGAATAAAATTCATGTTAATTGATTTGAGATATTTCAAATAAGACCTTCTTGAAAATACATGGCAAAGATAAGCAATACTTTATTTAGTCATCCGATGAACGGTAAATCAACCGGACTGCAGGTTTCGAGTTTGGATCGTTTGGCAAGCTATTCATCGGATGACTCTTGGAAACCGGCAACAACAACCAGTAACTGCCCCGCCTAACAGTTTGCATTTGCCATTATTTTGCATACTTTTCCGCCTAAATTAAACGAACACCTTTACATGTGTGGCATTTCAGGAATTTTATTAAACCATTGCACCGCCATTGCCGATGACATTGTGCAAATTAATAACCGGCTCAAGCATCGTGGACCGGATGATGAAGGGTACGTTTTAATTAACAACCAAAATGCACATCCTTTTGCGGGCAGCGATACCCCAACCGAAGTATTAAACAGCACAAATACATATTGTCCTAAAGAACACATTGCACAAACAAGCGATAACTATTTTTTAGCTCTTGGGCACCGCCGGCTTTCTGTTATCGACATTTCGGCCAACGGGCACCAGCCTATGTGTACAAAAAACAAGCAGTTTTGGATTACGCTTAACGGAGAAATCTATAACTACATTGAACTTCGACAAGAGCTGCAGAATGTTGGCTATAAATTCCATACCGAATCCGATACGGAAGTAGTCTTAAGCGCCTATGAGCATTGGGGAAGCGATTGTGTGCATCATTTCAACGGCATGTGGGCTTTTGTGATTTACGATGTGCGGAAAAATATTTTATTTGGCTCGCGCGACCGATTGGGTGTAAAACCACTCTATTATGCCATGGCTAAGGATTCTTTCGTTTTTGCTTCGGAACAAAAAGCTCTTTACAAAAGTCGCTGGGTAAGTACCGGCTTAAATGCCCGTGCTGTGTTCGACCATTTGGCTTTAAGTCATTCTGAACCTGAACCGGAGGGATTTTTTCTAAACATTTTTGCGTTAAACCAAGGGCATAATTTTATTTTCGACATTCCAAATTTCAAGTATTCTGAAAATCAATATTATAGCCCTTTTCTAGTAAAAGAGGATAGCAGACTTTCGTATGCCAATAGCGTAGAACACCTGCGCACCTTGCTTGTAGATGCAGTAAACATCCGAACACGTGCTGATGTGGAAATAGGCTCATGTTTGAGTGGCGGGATTGATAGTTCCGTTATAGTAATGCTTTTGGACAAATATTTTAAGGAAATGCATGTCGGATACTTGCCCAAAGTGTTTACGGCAGTTTACCCCAATTCCAAGATCGATGAAGAACATTGGGCGAAACAAGTGGTGGATGCAACTTCGGTTAAATGGTTTAAAACAAACCCGACCGGTTCCGAGTTGGTTTTTGATTTGTCGGACTTAATTTATGCCGCCGATAGCCCCATTTCATCCACAAGTACCTACTCGCAATTTCGGGTGATGAAGCTTGCTTCGCAGCACGGTGTGAAAGTTTTGTTAGATGGTCAGGGTGCCGATGAACTTTTTGCCGGGTATGATGTGTTCTATCCCGTTTTTTACAACGAGCTTTTGGTTCGGTTTAAATTTATTCAACTTTTAAAAGAACTTAAAGAATCGGGCAAGTTTTGGTTACAGCTTAGAAAATGGGTGGTTACGGATATCCAAATGATGCTTAAACGGATGCCCGCGCCGATCTCCAAAAGGCTTTACGAGCTAGCCATATCGGAGCTGAAATATTTGAGGCCGGAGTTTAAAAAAGAGTTTTTGCATCGATTTGGTAAATTAACTTTCCCATTTGGCTCCAATCTCAACACCACACTTAAAAATTATGCTTATGGCGAAAAACTCCAGTTAATGCTTCGTCTCGAAGACCGTATGTCGATGCATTTTTCGGTGGAATCGCGTACTCCGTTTTCAGACGACCCCGCGTTGATTGATTTTGCCTTGAATTTACCTGCAACTTTCAAAATTAAAAATGGTGTCCGGAAATTCATACTTCGTGATGCTGCAAAAAATATTCTCCCCTCGCAAATTCGAGCCCGAACGGATAAAATTGGGTTTCAAACCCCGGAACCTGAATGGCTTAAATCGCTTGCTGCTGAATTGCCAAACCTGTTGGAATCTAATATTGACCCGTTTGTCGATACTGAATTACTAAAGAAGGATATAATTTCAGTAATTAGTAATCCAACCTCTCACGAATCGAGCCGTTTGTTGCGGTTCGTATTTTTCTCGCAATGGAGGAAAATCTACAATATATAATTGTATGCCGGCATGAAATTAATAACCAGTCGTATAAGCAATATTTCAGCCTTGCAATTTATACAGTTGTTAAGGTTTTCGGTACTTTTTTTAATTAGTATTATTTTTACACGGTATTATACTAAATCTCAGATCGGCGAATACGAAACCCTTTTATTTGTAGCCAGTGCGGTAAGTTTTTTCTGGCTTAGGGGCATTCTGCAAACATTTTTGTCGTTGCTCGATCCACAATCAGAAGAAAGAAAGTCGAATATTTACTTCAATGTATTTATTCTGCTGTTATTTTTTAGCTCGCTAACCGTAATATTCCTGTTTGTATTTAAAGGAAGCATCGAAAGGCATTTAATACAGAGCCAACCCATTCCCTATTTCAAATGGTTGGTGTTGTATCTTTTTTTTAGTACTCCCTCGTTTTTGATTGAATACCTGTATTTGGCACTGAACAAGCCCAAATCAATTTTCAGGTATGGTTTTATTTCGTATGGTTTGCAATTTCTGGCGTTAACGATGCCCACCTTGCTGGGTTTTCCCATCGAAATTGCCTTGATCGGGCTGGTATTAGTCAGCCTTGGGCGTTTTATTTTCCTGATAACTATTCTTTACAAATACGCCGATTTTACCATTTCATTCCCATTTATAAAAGAGCATATAAAACTTGCCTACCCCCTTATTGGAAGTTCGCTTTTAAGCGGGTCGGGACAATATGTTGATGGGTTTATTATTACCAGATTGTTTGATGCGGCTGATTTTGCAGTATTCAGATACGGGGCGCGTGAATTTCCCTTAGTTATTATCATGGCAAATGCACTCAGCCACGCCATGATTCCCGAATTTACAAAACTATCCTACTCTCAGGCTCTTGAAAAAATGAAAACCAGCAGCCTCAAATTAATGCATTTGCTTTTCCCTTTAACACTGGTGCTTATAGTTAGTAGCAATTTATTGTTCCCATTGGTGTTCACTCCAAGTTTTAGTCTCAGTGCAAAAATCTTCAATATTTATTCCCTGTTAATTGTTTTGCGATTAATTTTTCCCGAAACAATTCTCATCGGAAAAAAATACACTACGGTTTTTTTGCCGGTATCGCTAATGGAAATTTCAGTGAATGTTTCGTTAAGTATCCTTTTTGCCTATCGTTGGGGATTGCTCGGAATCGCTTATGCAACTGTACTTGCCAACCTTTTGGAACGTATCGTTTTGTTGATGGTGGTAAAATCTAAATATAAAACCAGTTTAAGGGATTACATCCCGCTTGGCTGGTTTGTGTTTTATAGCGTTGTTTTTGTTTTGGCTTTTATTGTGGTGGATTTTATTATTTTCGTTTAACTGAAACAACTTCAGTCATTCGACTTTTACATGGATGCTTTCCATATTTGTTTATAACTTAAAGAAAAAGTGATGCAACTAAAAAATACTACCCGCGGAATTTTATTTGGAGTCGGCTCTTTGTTTGTGATTTTTTTGCTTTGGTATTTCAGTTCTATCGTCACCTATGTTATAATTTCGGTAATGTTGGCATTTATTGGGAAACCGCTCGTTCGTTCGCTCATAAAAGTCAGATATAAAAAATTCAGAATAGGGAAGGGCTTGGCTGCATTTATTACTCTTGTAGCCCTTTGGGTTGTTTTTGTCTCTTTCTTCAGTTTCGTTATTCCACTGTTAATTGGCGAATTGGGTACATTTTCAAAAATCGATTTCGCACGGGTTCTCGATTCGGTAGGAGAGCCTATTGTTCGCTTTGTACAGTCGGTGAGCCCTAAACCCGTTGTTGTTGAAAATCAAAGCTTCTTGGATATGGTTGTTCATAAACTGGCGAAACGAATTGACCTTTCCCAGCTTTCGGATTGGGTGGGATTAGTGACCGGTACGGTAGGAGAAATTTTGATTGGTACATTCTCGGTTTCGTTCATCACTTTTTTCTTTTTGAAAGAAGAGAATATGTTTCGGGAGATTATTATATTGTTAGTACCTACTAATTTAGAAAGCAAAGTTGCCCATATCATAGATTCCATTTCCAATTTATTGAGGCGTTATTTCATCGGTCTGCTTGCTGAAATTTTTATGGTGATGTTACTCGTGACGATTGGGTTAACCATTGTCGGTATCGGGTTTAATCATGCTGCTGTTATCGGATTAGTGTGTGGCATGTTTAACGTTATTCCCTATTTGGGGCCATGGATGGGAGCAATAGTAGGATTGTTGATCGGCGCTTCGTTAAACATTGATGCCGATTTTATGAGCCATACCTTGCCCATTCTTGGATTTATGACCCTCGTATTTGCTTCGGTACAGATAATCGACAATGTCCTTTTCCAGCCGTTTATATATTCCAGCAGTGTAAAAGCGCATCCACTCGAAATTTTCATCGTTATACTCGCAGCCGGCAGTATGGCCGGTATTGTTGGGATGATACTGGCGATACCGGTTTATACCATTTTAAGAGTTATTGCAAAAGAATTTCTCGACAACATGAAAATCGTAAAGAAGCTAACCGAAAACCTGGACGATCGTACCGGATCGAAATAAAATTTATAAAACATAGATTATCACGGTAAATTGCGATGCGTATTTTGGGAATAGGATGCGCCATAAAACTCCATTTTCAGGTTGCCAAACCATTCGTATTTTTTTGTGCAAATTTTTGCATGGCCTCAAGAATGACGGGTAGGTTTCTTTTCTTTTTCAGCAACACCTTGATTTTATCGTTTTCGATTTCAATGTCTGCTGTATTCAGGATGAACTTGTCGAATAATGACTGGTCGGATATATGCGGGTATTTTTCCAAATCTAAAGCAAAAAGCCTAAATAAGTTATGGGCAAGGATGTTCATGGTTAAATGATCTGTTGTCGCATTATAAATGCGTACTATGAAAATGAAATGAAATTTATAACCCCCGCTATGTACTGGTTATGTGTTGGTTTTAACTACGCGCATGAGCAGTGGCTAATGAAACTACACATTAATAGTTCCGTGATTTTGTTTCTTTAAACAGTATATGGTTCTCTCATATCACGTATAAACCATTTATTTGCTTCCGGATCACCGACCACTTCACCTTTTACCGGATCCCAGGTAATCTTCCGACCGCTTCGAATGGCAATATTTCCCATGTGACTGACACAGTCAGAAAGAATCGCATCATCTAAGGGACAAATTTCCGGGATTTTGTTTGTTACAACATCCACAAAATATTGCCCCATCGTGTTTTCATTTATAATTGCTCCCCTATCGTTTTTAGGATAATTATTCAATTTTTCATCAATTTCCGGTATGTTTGATTGTGCTGACGATCTGCTTAATGAAATCCAACCTTTGGTACCATAAAAGGTTGTACCATTACCTTCTTTGATTTTTCTATAATGCAACAGGTCATTTTCCAAGGCAAAATCCGTAT
>CAZNEV010000125.1:0-7867 GCA_964572085.1 uncultured Maribellus sp.
CGTGCGTTCGCCACCCCCGGCGACAACGGCACGGGCACGAACGACTGGGTGCTCGTGCTCGAGAGAGATGCGGACCGCATCCGGCTTTACCCGAAGAACCCATTCTACTGGCAGTACAGGGGGAAGCCCGTGTTGCTGTTGGGCGGATCAAGCAACGATTGCCTGTTTCAGGGAGTGAGCGACCCCAGCGAACCCTTTAACGTTGATTTCAATCCCCTGGAAAAACTTGTACTCGTGGGCCAGGGCGTCCACGAGGAACTCGACCTGCTCCGCTCCATCGGCGGCAACTACGTCCGCAACACGATGAGCGACCGCAAGGGCGTGCGGGCGTTCCGGCAACTCGCCGACGGGAAATACGATCTCAACCAGTGGAACGATGTTTATTGGCAGCGGTTCAACGACTTCCTGCGTTGGGCGGAGGAGCGCGAGATCATCGTCGGGATCGAAACTTGGGATCCGCACGACCATGTGCGCATGAACTGGACGCCCAATCCCTGGAACCCGGACATGAACGTGAACTACACCGCCGCCGAGTCCGCTCTGGCGAACGACTATCCGGACGGCGCGAGCGCGAACAAGCAGCCGTTCTTTTACACAGTGCCGGCGCTGAACAACAACACCGTGGTACTGCCGTTTCAGCAGAAGTTCGTGGACAAGATGCTCAGTTACACGTTGCGCCGGGGCAATGTGCTTTACCTCATGGACAACGAGTTCACCGGTTCCCCCGAGTGGAGTAAATACTGGGCCAAGCACATCCGGGCCAAAGCGTCAGCCGCGGGCAAGGCGGTGTACCTGACGGAGATGTGGCGCGACCCCGAACTGAGTGGCAGCCAGCACCGCAATGTACTAGACTACCCCGGCGTTTACGACTTCTGCGATGTCTCCCAGAACACCGTGACGGGGAGTCTGGGGGACATTCATTGGACGCGCATGCAATGGGTCCGCCAATACCTGCTCGATCATAAGCGTCCCTGGCCGATAAACACGACGAAGATCTACGCGTCGGATGAAAGTGGGCCGAACTGGTACGGCGGCGTCACCAGCGACGCGGTGGCGAAGTTCTTCATGCAGATCATCGGTGGGCAGGCGGCCACCCGCTTCCATCGTCCGGGGGTTGGCATTGGACTGAACGCGGAGGCGCAGGCTGCGATCAAATCCGGCCGCCTGCTCACCGACGCGATGAACATCTTCGTCTGCGGGCCGCGCAACGACTTGTTGTCCGAGCGGAGCCAGAACGAGGCCTACTGCACGGCCGAGCCGGGCAGACAGTATGCCGTCTATTTCCCCGACGGCGGCGCGGTGAAACTCGACGCCTCGGCGGCAAAGGGCACGCTGGAGGTACGCTGGTTGGATATCGCGCGCAGCGCCTGGCAGGAACCGCAGCGCGCCAGCGGCGGAAGCAAGCTGGAGATCTGGAGGCACCCGGGCAGGGGCACTGGGTGGCGTTGGTCGTCGCGAACAACCAAGACAAGCAAGCGGAACCACCCATGCGATAAAGGATGATGATGAAAGCAAGCTGGATTGTGATGACAGGTCAACGGTCTTGCGGATCGGTACGGGAACGTCGATCCCCCATGCACCCTCAAGTATCAAACTCACCGGGGTCGGAAACGACGACGACCAAGTGGACCCCGGACCGGTGATTCAATCCCGTTTCTGATCAGTGTCTGGGGGGCAGGGACCAGCGGGTTGAGTTGGGCATCAACCGCCAGACGGGAAAGGTGGTTCCGCATTGGGATTTGTAAGATCCCGTGTCGCAAGGGTTCATCTACGAGCAGCTGTTGGACTACAAGTTCCTGTCCCGGCTCGGTTTCAACTGCTTTGCCAACCAGGTGATCTCCAGCCCCTCCTACAAAGCCATCGGCTGCGCACCTACCAACCAATGGCGGCGAGCGAGCTGCTATTTCCCGCTCGCGTCCCTGCCAACGGGCGGTATCCCGAGGATGCGCCGGCGAACAATTACGGTGACGCGCCCTTCACGACGCCGGGGGGTTTCTCCACCCCGAACGAGGCGTATTTCGCCCACGCCGGGGCCATCCACAAGGCGACCCAAGAAAAACTATCTACTGAACAACGGAAGGAGATAAAACAATAGGCAGACTGGCTGAGATTGAATTGGTAGATAACTAAAGGATATGATAGATTAACGCGAACAATTTCAGAAATTGTTAATCACATTCCTACATCTACAACAACAATATTTTTTACATCACCGGTGAAACAGTCGCTGTTTCCGATGTGAAAAAAACAGTCGAAAACGATATCCCGAACGCTGTATTCACCAACAACCTGTATGAAAATGCGTTAAACTGAAGTCCTCAGTTCCCAAACCTTCGACTCTTGTTATTCATGCATTAAAATCTTATTTTTAACGCCGCAACCGCATGGGAAATATTCTGTTGACGAAAAATTTAGAACATGTTTTGCCGATTTAAAGAAAAGAAATCATGAAAACATTTAACTACTCTATAACAGCACTTGCAATTTTGCTGTTTTGGTCGTGCACTCCATCAAGTCCAAAAATCGATGCTGAAACCTATTCTGAATTTCAGCAAAAAGGAAATGAAATTGCCCAATTGGCGCAAAGAACTTTGTTGGGAAATGTGGGAAAAGCTATACAGGCCGGCGGGCCGGAATATGCCGTAGAATTTTGCAATTTGCAAGCTTCGGCAATAATCGACAGTGTCAACCGCGAGAATGATTGCGTCATTTCGCGTATTACGGATAAAAACCGGAACACAGAAAACAAACTGAAAGGCCAAACCGAAGAAGAACTGTGGGAAGTTTTTAAAACTGGTGCAACCAACGACACCCTTCTTGCCAGACCTTCCCGATTGGTCTATTACAAACCCATAAAAGTTGGAATGCCCGCCTGTTTAAAATGCCACGGCAATCCAGAAACAGAAATCGATTTAGCAACTCTTGAAAAAATACAACAGCTTTACCCGAACGACTTAGCCACCGGATATAAACTGAACGATTTCCGCGGGCTTTGGAAGATTGAATTTAGCCGCACACGTTTAAACTAGGATCGAAACAAAGTTATGTGCAGTATAGTATGTAAGGAGTTAAAAAAGAGCTACACAAATTTGTCATAACTCTTTCATTTTTAAGTTGTCCTGCTAAGGCTCGAACTTAGACTCTTCTGATCCAGAATCAGACGTGTTGCCAATTACACCACAGGACAATTGATTTTTGTGAGCGGCAAAAGTAATAAAAGAAAAACGGATTTTAAAAAAACAAGATAAAATGAAGCGGATAAAATTTGAAGAGATGAAGGCGGTTATCCAACAAGCATTTCTTAATGCAGGTATGGCCGGCGAAAAGGCGGAAACGTGCGCAAGGATTCACACCGAATCGAGCTGCGACGGGGTTTATTCTCACGGTTTAAACCGCGTTGCAAGGTTTGTTGAATACATCCACAAAGGTTGGGTTAACATCCATGCCAACCCTGAATTGGAAAAAAATTTGGGTTCGCTTGAAATATACAACGGAAATCTTGGGCCCGGCATTTTAAACGCTGTATTTTCAATGGATCGGACGATTGAAATAGCGAAAGACCATGGCATCGGTTTAGTGGCCTTGCATAACACAACACATTGGATGCGTGGCGGAAGCTATGGCTGGCAAGCTGCGGAGAAAGGTTACATCGCAATTTGCTGGACCAACACCGAATCATGTATGCCCGCGTGGGGAGCTAAAACCATAGGGATCGGAAACAACCCATTTGTTGTGGCCGTACCGCACAAAAATGCACCCCTTGTTTTTGATATGGCCATGTCGCAATATTCTTACGGAAAATTACAAGTCACCCGTCTGAAAAACGAGAATTTACCTTTTCCCGGTGGCTTCGACAAAGGCGGTGAGCTCACCAGCGTGCCGGGTCCGATTGAGGAGACCATGCGGATTTTGCCCACCGGCTATTGGAAAGGCTCGGGTTTGGCAATAATGCTCGATCTGGTTTCGGCATTGCTCTCCGGCGGACTTTCCACAGCCGGTATCGATAAAGCCGGGAAAGGAAGCTGTGGCCGTTGCAACCAAGTATTTATTGCTATCGATCCGTTAAAAATTAACAGTCAGGATTTTATCGATAAGGTAGTGGAGGAAACGGTCAGCCAAATAAGAGCTTCAGAACCGGCAAGTGAGGACGGGAAAATATATTATCCGGGCGAACGTTCGCTGAACACCCGTCACGAAAACCTGCGGTTGGGAATACCGGTTGACGACGGAGTTTGGGCCGAGGTGCAAATATTGGCCCGGAAGTAAAATTATTTCGGAATGAGATTTACGTAGTGTTCAAAGTTGTGCATTACCCGTTCAACATACTCGGTAGCCTCTTCGCCCCGGCAATAACCCGAACGCACAACGGGGTCGGTGTAATATTTTTTTAACGATTTCATTTTCAGGAAATAGGCCACATTATCGTCCCAAACCTCGCTGTTACGACCATATTTTTCGGCGAGGCGCTGCGCATCGGCTACATGCCCCAATCCGACGTTGTAGGCTCCCAAAATAAATTTTATCCGTTCGGTTGAATCCGCTACCGATTCTTTAAGTTGTCCGTTCAGCCAATTGAGGAACAGCAATCCCGCTTTGATGTTTTGCGTGGGGTTTTGGTAATTATCGATACCTAAAGCTTCGGCTGTATTTGGGATGAGTTGCATTAAGCCATAAGCACCCGCCCATGAACCGGCATCGGGATTGAAGCGCGACTCGTGATAAATTATGGAAGAAATTAAGCGCCAATCCCAACCGTATTGAGTTGCCAAACGTTTTATTGTGGCATCGTATTTCGAAATTTTGCCACCATAAATACTATGGAATTCACTTTCCATGCGCATGGTCGACCGCGGACTTTCAAAGTATTTATAATAGAGTTGCCGGTATTTTTTAGTTTTTTTGAAATCGCTAATCCAAATATTCAAATAACTTTTCCACCGGGGAGAACCCTTTCGCACTGCCCAGGCAATTTTTTGAGGAAAACTGATGCGCAATGAAACATCGAGATTAGGATAATAGGTTTGATTTAGCTTCGCCACGTTTTCATCGGACACAGTATAGTCTATTTCACCTTTTGAAACTCTTTCAATCAACTGTTCCACGCCATAAACCGTATCTTCCACAATTTCAATTTTCTGACCGATTTCAGACGAAAGAGCCGACAAACGTTTGGAAAATGAAGTGCTTTTTTGTACATATACCGTTTTCCCTGCCAACTGGCGCGCACCGTTTATATAGGTGCTGTCTGCTGATTTCCCGGTTTTCCTTCGTTGCACTATAACCTGACGCGTGTGTAACAGAGGTACCGTAAAATCAATGTCCTTTGTGCGCTTCCGTGTAACCGTGAGGTTTTTTGCCACTAAATCGTAAGAACCATTTTTGATCCCTTCAAATGTATCTTCCAAGTTATTGCTCACTGCCACTTCAAGCGAAACTCCAAGGTCTTCGCTAAGGAGCTTCAGCAACTCATATTGGAAGCCCATAGCTTGCCCCTTATAAATGAAATAGTTAGTTGAATTGTAATCGACCAGTACCTTCAATTTGCCCGATTCTTTTATCCGGGCAAGATTTTGTCGTCCTGCATCACCGCTATCCTCTCTTTTATTCTTGAGATTTTGGCACGAAACGAAGGCCATCATCGTCAGTAGGAGAATACAAAATGCAACACATTTGAATTTATATGGCGAGAAAAAATTCATCAATCGTAAAACAACCAGGAAACACCAAAGCGAAACGAAGATCGTGGCATGGGATATCCCGGAGTGGTAATGTATTCGCTATCCAAAAAGCGTGTTCCGATATTCAACATTTTAAAAAACACGGTGGTTCGTTTCAACCTTAGGTTGGCGTAAACATCGATGTAAGGATAATTACCGTACTTTTTTTGGTTCTGAAGATAGAATAAACCAGTTGCCGGGGAATAAGCATCGGCATAATATTTCGTATTGTAGCGTGTATCAATCCCTAACTGGGTAAACATCACCTTCGAAATTACAAATTTGTAGTACGCAGAAACAAATGCCGACAAGTCGGGAACGTGAATGTACGAACTGTTCGACACTTTTTGCCACAATATCCGTGTTTGGAAGTGCAGGTTTCGGTAGTTAAAATCTTTATCAATAAAAGCCGACAACACCAATAATTCGTTTGAGGTTTGGGCCGGCACACCATTTTCGTCATTATAAATAAAGTTATTGATTAGCGCATAGTTGGCCGAAACCTTCAGTTTGCGTGCCGGAACAGCGAAACTCCCATTTACGGTCATACGTTGTTCCATATTAAATTTATTGCTCCACTGATAATGGTTGGAGTAGAACTCCTCCTGAAAATAATCGGCCACCAAATTCTCAATGGTTCCTGATATCGCGAGCGATGCGGCAGAATCTTTCAAAATAGTAAAAGGCTTGGAAACTACACCCGACAATTCAGTTTGGCCTACATTTCTGCCCAATACATAAATTTTACCTTTAAAATCCCAATTCCAGAATTTTCCGGTTTCCCGGTAAATACCTCCTCCTAAATACAAGTTTGAATATTGTTTTTCCTTCCGCGTAACACTGTCTAACACCAAAACCCCCGGAGAGGAAGCTTTCGAAAAATCGTATCCTAAAAATGCGCGTTTACCGAAACTGTACTTGCGAGCTGCATTTTCGTACTGTTTGATTTGAAATACATTACTCAGGATGTTAAAACGGATTGAATCGATATGATATGACTTTGGATAATACGTGTTTTTAAAAAATTCATTGTCCTCATTTTCCTCCTCCGTAAAAATCTGTTTGTTAAATTGGTACTTTCCGTCGTACATTACGCCAAAAACAGGTCTGAAGCGATCGGCCTCACCTTCCGTTTCTACTGTTTTCCCAAACCGATATTCCCCATTCGTAAAAAAGTAAGTGCTGTTGAACTGAGATTTGCTGGCATTCAGATTTACATTTAACAATTCCGTTTTCGCTCCGTTGAACAGTAAGTCATCACTTGAAAGGCCACCGTTTTCATTGTTCTTCATCAAGTTGGACACGAAGCCCGAATATAGGTTTATGTGTTCTTTATTGTAGCTTGTATAAATGGAAATCGAATTGTTTTTACTCTGCTGCGAGATATACTGCCCATCCGATTTTGCCATATCAAAGCGGGCAGAAAAATTCCAGTACGGATTGACATTTTGAGAATGAAAAACATTAAAACGGGTTTCGCTTTTAACACTTTTATTTTCACTTTGACTAAAGTCAAGGCGGGTGTAGGGTGTTCGGGTATTATAAAAGGCGAGGTTTTCCGGGGTGAGAATATATGCACTTCTCGATTTAAGAAAAAAGAATGCAACGTCCGTGCTCCGATTAAAGAAGTTATTATTCAACGCCGGGGTTCCATAGTTTCCTACATAGGAAGATGTAATGGAGTTTTTAAAAACCGGGTGGTAAAGATGAAAAGTGGAAATTAAAGTATCTAAAGTCGTAGAATCCTGAAATGCACCCCATTCTTTATTGCGCCAAACCTGAATTTTGGGTTCAACTATTTTTTCTTTGGTATCGACATTGGGCTCTCCTCTCGTTTCCAATTCTTCAAACTCTTGTGAAAAAGACAGAACAGGGATTAGAGAAAACAACAAAATTAGAAAGAATATAATTTTTGATGACAATGCCATTATAATTATCAATTAGCACATTATAAATTCCATTTACCGGCGGAGGTTACGCAGTGCATTGTGACGAACGATCAAGTTTTCAATTTTTGTTGCACAAAACTAATAAAAGCAACAAATCAACAGGTATAATAGAAGAACATTTCACGATAATTAACAGGATAACAGGGAACAAAAAGCCCGTGCTCCTAAGAACACGGGCTTGTAAAGTTGGCAGCGGCCTAC
>CAZNEV010000126.1:0-7095 GCA_964572085.1 uncultured Maribellus sp.
CGAGAATATCTATAAAATCGAAACTACTATGACAAGTAAAATTTCAAGACGTAAGGCAGTAAAATCAATTGCGGGATTAACATTAGGCATGGAACTAACCAGTTACTCATTAGCAAGTGCAATAGTAACTAATAAAAACAAGTTACTACCAACAGGCGTGGATATCAAAACTTTACCTCCAGGACCTAAATCGTTGGCACTTATTGAACGGATGAAGAATTCCGTTGGTAAAACAAATTATACAGGTTTGTATGGCGTAGCCGCATCAGCCGGAAAAGGGGTTTATATTATTGATCTGGATGGGAATAGTTATATCGATTGTCTTGCAGCTGCATCGACAAATATTCTGGGATACGATAACGATAAGGTCGCAAATGCATATTTTGAAACTGCAAATGCAATACAAAACACGGCTTTTGGTTATACTCCGAATATTGAATCGGTAGAATTGGCAGAAAAATTAATTTCTCTTACTCCCGGAGACTTCCCCAAGAAGGTTATGTTAGGGGTAAGTGGTTCTGATTCTTGTGGGGGTGCCATTGAGGCTGCACGTAAATATACCGGGAAGATGGGGATTATCTCATTCAACTATGCCTACCATGGCTCAACTGGTCTTTCGCAACAGGCTTCAGGGTTTAAAAGTCTTAAGGCAGGAATATACCAGGATTCTCTTGACTTTATAAAAATAGATTTCCCGGTAACTTTAAAACAACGGGATAAAGCTTTGAAAGATATTGAGGCTATTCTTGCATGGGGAACCGTTGGGGCTGTTATGGTTGAACCAATACAGGGTGATGCTGGCATTTTACTGCCACACGAAGGATTTTTTCCGCATCTAATGGAAATATTATACGAAAACAATGTCCTGCTAATTGACGACGAAGTGCAAAGCGGCATGGGACGTAGTGGAAAATGGTGGGCCATTGACTACGAAAGTGTAGTCCCAGACATTATAGTTGTAGGGAAAGGACTCTCCGGCGGATATGCTCCAATATCAGCTGTAATCGGTCGAGCTGAAGTAATAGACTCGCTTGATACTGCTCAACAAATTTTCACGTATACAGGGCATGGACCTTCTGCCTCGGTGGCATCAATGGTAATACAAATAATTCAGGAACAAAGTATCGTAAAAAATTCAGAATCAGTAGGAACTTATTTATTGTCGGGGTTAAAGCAAGTTGTGAAAAAATATCCCGACATTTTTGTTGAAGCCAGGGGGCGAGGATTAATGATTGGACTTGAGATTAATACATCAAAAAATAAACTTGCTAATAAAATATTTGCTTACAGATGTTTAGAAAAGGGAATATACTTTGGTTATTTTGGCCCGGGACAACGGGTAATACGCATTGAACCACCATTAACATTGACAAGAAAGGAAGCAGACATCATTATAGATATCACTCTTGAAACTGCTTTTGAAATAGATAATGATAAAATTCCGATAGAAACCATTACAAAGGTTAACAAATATGCATTAGGATGGTAAAATATTTAATGCAAAATCAACCTACTATGTTGAAATCCATTTTGCGTATTATAAATTTTTGAATTAGGCGTTTAATCAATATAAATTGAAATGTGGCTAAAGCCCAATTCAACAGCAGCTTACAGAAACCGTCAGCTAAAGCAGACAGCCTGCCCCGAAGCAATCGGGGGCAATAAAACCATAACATTGCTGAATTTGAGTTCTTACATTGCCGATTAAGGAAATACAATGGCAACAGGGGTTTTAACCCCATTCTGAAATATTTTTGTGTATTGACAAAGTGCCTAATTCAATAAATTTTTTCTTTTTGTAGGGTTGCGGTTTGTATTTTAGTATGTCATAGATTCGTTTTGCTTTCTCGTTTGGTTCGGTGCAACGCCTTATATTGACAATTTCATCATGGTTATTCCGGGCTGTTGTCGTAACTGCTTTCTGTGTGTTCATTGTACGCACAATTTCTGCCCATTGGCTGTTCACCCCTTCTTTTTTAAGTTGGTGCCGAATGGTGTTTTGCCAATCTTTCCCGGGTTTGGGCCCCCTGCTTTTTTCAGGTGCCGCATCTATCCTTTTTTCAGGTAGCATCAGGGCTTGTTTGTCGTCGGGTTGTGCCTGCCTGATTCTCCGGTGCATTCTCCAACAAATACTCCTCCGCTTCCACATTCCACAAACCCTTGGTTTTAGCAACAAGTTTTGCTAACTCCTTATAAAAGGGATCGGTTTTGCCCATTTCCTCAAACTCAGTGATAGCAGTTAACGGAAGGTTTTTGTGCGTGTAAATCAACTTCTTACCGCCGGGTATATCAGGAAGGTTCAAAGTGGTTTCGATTACCGAATTCAGACCGCCTATGTGTGTAATTAATCCTGCAGGATCAAGGCCCTTGCTCATGCAGTCGAGCGCCTCCTTCATGTCGTCGTTGTTTCCGCCCGAAGTTCCCACAATATGGGTGTAGGCATAATGGACGTTATAAAAATTAAGTCTTGCCGAAAAATCAGTGTTCGGAGGACCGGCAAAAAAGTTTAGGCAACCGTCGTGTGCGAGAATCGCATCGCCCTGCTCAATAACCGACGCAACCGGTGCAAAAACGAACACATCATCGTAACCTGTTCCACCCGAAGCTTCTTTTAGCTCTTCTACCGGTTTTTCAGTACGCCCGGTGTTCAGATAGATTAGTTCGATTCCTTTTTCTTTTGCCCATTCCACAGGGAAAATTTCGGCCGCACGATCCAAGCGATCCTGTGCAATATCGGTAACTACCAAAAGCGAAGGTTTGCGGTCTTCGCGGTTCACAACGTAATTAATCGCTGCCAGTCCCATTGGACCAACCCCTGCGAGAATTGCCATTTTGCCGCCTTGTACTATTTCCATTTGATGGACATACGAACCCGGTGTTGTATGGTAGTTGGCGTGCATAGCACCAATCACGCAACTCAGCGGTTCAGCGAGCGAAGCCGGATAAAATCCCGGGCCATCATAGGGCAACAAACAATCCTGAACAAGCACATCGTTCGGGATGATTATATACGTTGCATCGCCGCCAATGTGTTGGTACGAATAGCCGGGCGCACTTAACAAGCCTACCGGGCCATCCTCATAGTAAATGGCAGGTTGAATCGAATATTTCTGACCAGGTTTAAACTTATTTTTCCATTTGGCACCCACTTCCATGATTTCGCCTGAAAACTCGTGCCCAATAATGATTGGGTTTTGGGCTACATCGTTCGGAACTCGTTTGTGATCAGCCCCTTGTGTGGCTGCTTTATAACTTGACATACAAATGCTGTCGCACACTACTTTTGCTAAAATTTCATCGTCTTTGATTGCGGGAAGCTCAAACTCCTCCAATCGCAAATCGTTTTTTCCATAAAGTCTTACTGCTTTAGTTAAAACAGCCCCTCCCGCGGACGAGAATTTACCAGCACTTTTAATTTTACTCATTATTTATCTGTTTAATATTAATATTCTATTTATTATTCCCTCTCCTGTGGAGCCGGTTCTTAGCTCCCCTCCTTGGGAGGGGTTGCCTGCCTGCCGGTAGGCAGGGGGGAGGCTTTTAATTCAACATCTCCTGCCCCCCGGTTACGGGCACTGCCTGCCCCGTTTCGTATTGTTGGTCGATAACGTAGAAAATGGCCTTGGCAACATCTTCGGCGGTGCAGCCACGGCCAGCAGGAACCTGTGCTTCATAGAACGCTTTCACATCGGCAATAGTTTTGGCACCAGGGACTTTCCCTGCTTTCAGGTATTGCACGAACAGCCCGTTTTCAGGGTCGCTCCACAATGGCCCATCGAAGAAGTTGCCCGGACAAATGCTATTCACTTTAATGTTAAACGGCATCAGTTCCAATGCAAACGACTGGGTCAAACCAATTCCACCAAACTTACCGCCGGCATAAGCAAAGTTTTTATTGCTCCCTTTCAGTCCCGATTTCGAATTGATTTGAATGATATCGGTAAAATAGGTCGGCGTTATTTTATTTTGCATTTTCATAACCCGTTGTGCGAACTTTGCACATAAGAAATAGCCTGTATAATTTACTTTTGTCATCAATTCGAAGGTTGGCTGGTCCATTTCGTCAAGACTACCCGCACGTAAAATTCCCGCGTTGGAGATCATCACGTCCAATCCGCCAAATTGAAGCACGGTTTTATCGACCAATTCTTTTACAGAAGCAGATTCCGCAACATTTACCGAAATAAAATGTGCTTTATTTTTTGTTCCTCTTGCATTGAGTTGATTGGCAAATTCATTCCCTTTTTCTTTGTTTAAATCAGCTACAACAATATTTGCGCTTTCAGCATGAAGGATTTCGGCAATTCCGGCACCAAAACCTTGTGCAGCACCGGTAACTATTACGATTTTATTTTCGAGCCGACCCAACGGTTTGCCGCCAAGCGAAACTTTTTTTCGGTAGTTTTCCACTTCCCAATTTTCGATAAAAGCTGCTTGTTCAGGCGTGAGTGGGTGTGGTCCGCCAAAATTTTCAGTAAGCTTGCTGATTTGGCAAAAATCATTCACGATATCTTTTAAATAACCGACTGAAACCGGGGAATCCTCAGCTACAATTACACCTTCATTTTGAATGAAAATTACTTTGGGAACTACTCCTTTCCGGTTTTTAAAATCAGCAATTTTTACTTTGACCTCTTCAATAATGGTTTCAACCGAAGTGCTGTTTTCAATAAAAAGGTATTCCGACATGCAGTAAACCATTTGGTCGGGATTGAATGGTTTTTCAATTCCTCTTGCGAATGCATTTTTATCGCTTATGAAATTGGCTACCCAAGAACTGTTAAACGCAGTTGCCACTTTCAGTTTTTCATCCGAAAGCAACATTCTTACCGCTGGCAAAACCTCCACCATTTTTTCTGAAACAGGGAGTTCTTTTTCTTCCGGGAATTCATCAAAAGCAGCCATTAATTTGGCTTTTACGTCGGCATAAATCGTTTTGATTTCTTCGATTGAATTCGCGGCAACAAAAATCCCGTGATTCTGGAGCAAAACCACTTTTGGGTCGGCGTTGTATTTTGCTGTGTATTTTTTGATTTCCTTTTCAACGGCAATAAATAAAATATAGCCGGGGTCGGTGTATGGAACGTATAAAACTTCTTCACCAAAAATCTCGGCTGTTTTTTCGGCTACATGGTTACTGCACATCAACCCGTTTACCAAGGTTGAATGGGTGTGCACAACAAAACTGTATTCAAATAAATTGTGCAACGAAGTTTCAACGGAAGGGCGCAAACCCGAACCGGGGTCAACACGACTGTTCAAAAGTGCATTTTTCACTTCCTCTTCGCGTTTGTCGGAATCAGTAGAAAATTGTTGGTTGGGAATTTCAGCGAGCTTACCCCTGTCCATGACGCAAAACCCATCTTCTGTAATATCGCCAAGGTTTATTCCGCTGGCTTTTATCCAGAGGTGTTTGTCATCTTTGAATGAAGTGTTACCTCCGCCCGCAATCACGTACTCTTTTTTCTGACCGTAATACTGTGATATTTCTATTAAATCTTTTACTCCCTGAATCATGTTGTTTTTTGTTTTGCTTTTTTTTATCTCTGACAGGGTTTTAAACCCTGTCAGAGATAAAAAAGTTAAGAAAAGTAAGCTATTACCGCTTTACCCAATTCAATAAAATATTCTTTTTCGCTTGTTTTTGCAATTCCGTTTTCCAAATAGCCTTCTTTCCCGTTTGCAATTAAATATTGGTGTGCGGCAATCACCGCTGTTCCTTCATAATTGATTTGTTTCAGTTCATCGTCTAAATCAATTCCACCACAACTGATTTTCATCGGGTCGAGTTGCGGGGTGTTGTGTTCGGTACCAAAAGTGATTACAAAACCGTTTTTGTTGAAAAACTGCACAAAATCCTTTAAAATATTGAACTCGTTTCTGCCCGGGATTAGTTCTACACTGAATACGTTTTTGCTTTTCAAGGTTTTTAAGAGTGCAACTTTATCGGCTTCATAGTCCGTGAAATTCCCGTTGCCAAAGTCGAGAAGTACCGGATAACAAGGAATTCCACCTGCATCGATAATTATTTCCATAACCTCTTCCAACGAAAGGAAAGCTTTTGGATCTTCAGGCACAAACGCTGATCCGCCAGCCTTTAATAGATTCCCACGGATTTCGTTTTCCAATCCGGCAACATTATTTATTGCTGATTTTGGTTCGTTCCCTGAAAATAGTTGCACGAATAATTCTTTCCTTTCCTGCTCACTTTCCACCTTTTCAAAAACTGCAATCCGAATGGCCTGCGCAATGTGCCTTTCCCTAAAAAGGTTTTTTGCCAATCGATTTTGTACTTCAGCGGCATCAAATTGAATATCGATTCCCTTTTCAGCAAAAAAAGCATTGAGCTTGTCCACCATTTCGTAGGTCTGGTGGTTACTTTCCACCTGTAAATCTTCAATCTTTTTAAATGAAGATTTACTCATTTCCACGGGTTGCCGCAATCCTTTTCCACTAAAATAAGTGCGTCCCGGATTGCTCGGATCATTAACACGGATTCCGGCTGCCTGCAAATCATTCTGCAAAGCCATGAATTCGATATTGAAAAGCGGGAATATTTTGTTTTTAACAGCCAGTTCGGCAAACTCATTATACCCGTCGGTGGTGTAGAAATCGTTGATGCCCAAAACGGAAACACCTTCATTTTTTGCTAACTGAAATGCCTGTTCGATACTCGAAAAAGCGCTAAATGAGTGCGGAGTGTGAATGTGCCCATTGATATTCGGCACATCTGTTTTAGCTTGGTTTTTATACCATCTCAATAATTCCTGAGTTTCGGAGAACCCGGTAAATATGTTTTTAGGTGCAGTCATTTTTTAATATTTTCAAATTTTGGTGCAAATTAGCAAAAGCGTTTGGTTGTGTTGTCCTTTGGTATCCTGTTTTTATGGGGCGGACTACAATACGTAAATCCGCTACGCGGAAATCTCACTGTAGGAGATGCGGTTTTGTAGAAAAAATATATCTAAGGGATGACTTCCTCGCTCGGTTTAGGAAAATAAAACTCTAATGAAAGTCAGTTATACTAATCGGACAGCATTTTTCATCCGTAAATAATTTATAAGTTAAACAATAACAGCACTTTAAAAAAACAGA
>CAZNEV010000127.1:0-7032 GCA_964572085.1 uncultured Maribellus sp.
CGGTTTTCATACCCCTGATTTCCTCTTCCATTGAATAGCCATCGCTTACTTTATAGACTACCGAATTAACCGTTGATACATAGTGCGTAGCTTCAAGCATATAATGCTTATTTAAATCAATAACGACGAGATCTCTGGCTCGTGCACCTGGGAATGGACTAAGATCGGGATTATTTTGCCAATAAGCTTGATCATACATTATCCATTCACTATCTTCCGGTGTGGTTCCATTTGAACCTCCCGGTATAGGGTTGGGTACCCGAATTTCCGGTTTTCTGACATGCGTTTGGTGCGTATTGGACAATCTTACACCGGCAATTGTAACCGGGGAACCATCTTCATTGAGTAAAGCCTCAATCAATTCGAAGTCATTTGGATCGGTAACCGGTTTTAAACCTTGTTTTATAGAGTCGTTCAATATTTTGAACATAAGCATTCCCCTGTTTCTCCCAGCACCTATCAAATTGTCATTATATGATTCGGAGTATTCTTCGCCCCAGGGATTGGAGAAAGTGAAATCATTAGGGCGGTAAAGGAAGCCAATATTCAACCAGTCTTTACCGGATGATCTACCATCCGGACCTACGCCAAGAGAGTGCCAAGGGGCGTGCTGTGGGATCGCACGAGCGTTCTGTAAATAGGCCATAACGAAACATTCGCCCGGCCCTAAAATTGGATTTACCGCCAAATCTGGTTCCAGAATTCCAGGATTAACCAACCAATCCATCTCAGATCCAAATTTATAACCGGGTACATACTTTGTGTACCGGCGATAATATTCAGCTTGACTCGAAAAACCTGTAATTGCGCCTGTTATGCTCCCGCTCCAACCAGCCGCCGTAATCAAATAATTACTTAAATCAAGTGGCTGGTTGCCCGGGTTGTAAATTTCCAGAATAAAAAATCTGTCATTTGTTCCGACATATTCAGAAAAGATAGGTTCTGCTGCATAGGGTTGAATTTTAGAATCATCTTTTTCCTGCACCAATTCCACATTGTATGTAGTGGTTGAAGTCCTGTCGGCTGCTGTTACAATAAAGGAAACTGTTCTGTCTGCTTTACTGCCGCTTAGCGATTTTGCCCTTTTAACCTCAACGGTCGCGTTTAAATCCTGGAGTTTTGCCATCAGGTGAGGAATTCCGGATGCCTCAGCAGGAACTGGAAGTTTGTATTCTGTTGAGGCGCTGCTAAAGTTTGGAATGGTATCGCCCTTCCACCCATATATTCCTTTTAAATACTCAGGAATATCCGGCCATGTAATGCTGGCTAAATTAGCATTTGTACTTGGACGATAAGATCGCAGTTGAAGGTAATATTCTTTTACATCGCCGTTTTCCGCGGTTACCTTTAGTTTGTCTCCGTTTTTCAGTTCAGGCCTTGCAGTACCATCAACCCAAACAAATTCCCAGTTAGCATTGGCCGGTTTTTCAAGGTATTTCAATAGTGAATCTGTCCTGAGTGCAAAAGGCAATCCATGGTCAACCCCGGAAATGGTATCCACACCACTTTCATATGTTGTGACACGTGGCCAATTAAGTATGCCGTATTGTGTACGGGGAGTAATTGGAGCTAAAGCACTGCCCGGGAGCCTGTTGTCTGCGCGATCTAAAGGAATTACAATATTGGCATCAGCGGTGGGCGGGCTTACAACAATATCAAAGGTAGCTGTTGTCCTTTTATCTCCGCTTACAATAATTTCTAGTTTGTCCCCTGTTCTTACCGACCGGTATAAGGAGTCTTCACGAATATCGTTCAAATGGTAATGCCAGGCAATGCCCGGTTTCTTTTTCATGTTGTGCATGATGCCATCCAAGCGGCGAACTCTCCATGGGACGGTCAGCTTTTTGCCGGCAAAATCCACATTAATCAAATCTGACTCCAATGTATTGGCATCCATAACATAGTTTCCATGGTTGCCAACGGTCCACCATACATCACGCCAGGTATTGGTAGAAGAATAAGGTACGGGAACCCATTCTGAATCTTCCGCTCCCACACCCATGGAACCGGCAAAGTCTATGTTCCCTGTTTTTACTGTAAACTTACGCATAATCGGTCCTCTTCTGGTTGCTTCATTAACTCCAGCAACCGCTCTCCCTTCGTATTGGGGGGTTTCATCTATTATGCCATTAAACTGGTCAACAACGGCAGAATCGTTCTCAGCAAAGTGATGTTCAAGATAAAACATATTATCCCCGCCCCACATTGTGAAAATTCCATGATTTTCAGTAATACTGTCTGTCTCATCTCCTCCTGGTTCAGGGAAATGCATCAGTTTATCGGCCAAATCATACCACTGCGGGTTCTTTGGACGCTCAAGCGCTCCGGCTGCAAAGGGATCCTCTTTGTACTTCCTTGGCCCAAAATCAAAAGCGCCTGTCATTACATAGGAATCACCGGGCTTAAGAATAAAGTCAGGCAATATCATACTATAACGAACACCCCACGGGTCTTCGAATAAATTTTCAGGGACAGCATCACTACGAGCTCCTATCAGTTTAAATTCATTCAGATTGATGTCTTTGTTGCCCATGTTGGTAATCTCAACATAAGATTGGTCCCAATGGACAAAAGCTTCGGTAAAAATCAATTGCCTGTATGGTTCCTGAGCGTTCAGGTGGTTAAAAAACATCAGGAAACCAATCATTAAAAAAGTAAAAAACTGTTTCATAATACTTAGTTTAAATTATTGTTAATATCTTATTAATATCTTGACAAGAATACAATAAATACATAACATCTTCAAATTATTTTCCATTATCGCCAAATTCGGTTGCTCAAGTTAATTCTTTGTGTTGACGTGGATACCACTGGCAAATATTTTACCCCAATATTTTTCCAAATGCGTTACCACTACCTTTAATTTTGGTAATTTTTTCATTTCAGGCTTCAACTCCCCAATGTATCTTTTCAGAATTATATGCTACTTTTGAAGGACATAATTTTTTAACCGGGTAAAATACCAGGTAAACAATTACGTTTTTTTCAATAATATTAGGGCCGATCATATCGATTCAGTTTTGCTGGAAGGATCGTTTAACAGGGTTGCGCTTAAATATTAAACATCTCAAGTTTCGCATATGGTTTTTAATTTTTTATAAACACAGATTTTCATGTCATTTTTTGCCGGCCTATCTGTTTATAATCTATTATGCACTGTGGGGAAGCAGAATACGAACCATAAAGAAATAAATCACCATGTAAAAAGCACGACGTAGATATTTTTCGAGTAATCTTGCTCCCTTCTCAACATTTACTACTTTTAAAGTCGAATTTTTAAAAAGGAACCGATGCAAATCAACGAAACCAATCCCGACCAGCTATCCCGGCGAAAATTTATCCGGGCAACATCATTGTCAGCCGCAGGCTTAACCATCCTTCCCCGATACGTTATAGGGGGCAAAGGGCACATCGCCCCAAGCGATAAAATAAACATTGGAATTGTGGGAGCCGGCGGCAGATCGATTGGTATAATCAATGAGTTTTTCACCCTTGAAGATGTGCAGTTAACAGCGATTGCCGATCCGTCTGAACATTGGAAAAATGATATTTTATACCGGTCGGATACGGGTCGCAAGCCGGTGAAGAAGCACATAGAAGATCATTATTCGCAAAAGACACCTAATTATAAGATTGCTGAGTATGAGGATTTTCGGCTAATGCTGGAAAAGGAAAAATCGCTGGATGCCATTGTGTGTGCAAGCCCCGATAATACCCATGCTTATATCTCCATAACTGCCATGCGCGCCGGGAAACATGTTTATTGCGAAAAACCGTTGACCCATAATATCTGGGAAGCCCGCAAGGTGCGCGATGTAGCCCATGAAACCGGAATGGCTACCCAAATGGGCAATCAACTGCATAGTTTTGATGGCCTTAGGCAAACCGTGGAGCTTCTTCGTTCTGGAATAATTGGCCAGGTACGGGAAGCACATTCATGGGTTGGGGCAACGCGATGGTTGCCGCAATTGAATGGATTTCCCGAAGATACTTCTCCTGTTCCCAATGGGTTTAACTGGGATCTTTGGCTTGGACCAACAATCCACCGCCCGTATAATAAATTATATACCCCGGTAAAATGGAGGGATTTCTGGGTTTTCGGTTGTGGCGCTTTGGGAGATTTCGGATGCCATGACATGGATACGGCAACCTGGGCATTAAACCTCCGTTCCCCGGAAAGTGTGGAAGTATTTCCTGCCGGTAATAAAGGCAACACCGATATTGCCCCCTACGGGGAAATCGGGCATTATAAATTTGCTGCCGAAGGGGAACAAAAAGCGGTAAATCTTACGTGGTATTCCGGCGGGTTGCGCCCGCAGCTTCCGGAAAGTTTGCCCGAGGGCATTACCCTGAGCGGCAGGGGAAGTATGTACATCGGGGATAAAGGCATAATCCTGAACAATGGCACCGTGGGCAATCCACAGGTTTTCCCGGAAAGCCTCCAAAATCCCTTTACCCCGCCTCCTTCTTCCATTCCGCTTTCCAAGGGGCATTGCCGCGAATGGGCAGATGCCATCAAAGGCGGGCCGGCAGCCATGTCAAACTTTGATTACGGGGCAAGGCTGACAGAAATCACTCTGCTTGGTGTCCTTTCCTTGCGGTTGGGCGGACAAAAAGTTATTTGGGATGCCGGGAACATGAAAGCAGTTGGTTTGCCTGAAGCCGACCGGTTTATCCGGGAACCGGTCAGAGAAGGTTGGGAAATGGGTTGATAATAGTTATGATTCTACCATAAATTTGAAGTTAAGTGAAACTCTTCGAGAATTACTCACCCTGATTATTTTTGCAAAATAATCGTCCCTCTCTACGCGTAGAGAGGGAAAAAAGGGTGAGTGCAAACAAAATATTTAATTTTTTATACATATTTACACGTAAACACGTCGATCACCTTAAAATAACAGTAGAACTAAAATAAAAAAACTGAATTATGAAACGATTATCCAATATTCTCTTAATCCTTATCACTTTAATTGCCATCAACGGAAACCCCGTCTTTGCGCGGCCTTCTGAACCTACTCCGGTAACCGGGGGAAAACCGTCCAAAGTCCAATTGTTCAATGGTAAAAACCTTGACGGGTGGTACACTTTTTTAAAAGGGAAGGGGAGGGACAACGATCCCAATAAAGTGTTCACGGTGCAGAAGGGGCTGCTGACCATTTCGGGTGAAGAATATGGGTGCATTACCACCAATAACGAATACGAAAACTATAAACTCGTTGTGGAGTTCAAATGGGGAGGTGGCACCTCTGAACCCAGGGTTGAAAAAGCCAGGGACAGTGGTATATTGCTGCACTCCATTGGGGAAGACGGCGCATCCTCCGGAGTTTGGATGCACTCCATTGAATGCCAGATCATTGAAGGCGGAACGGGTGATTTTATCGTTGTTGGTGACGGCACTCCTGAATTTTCGGTTACCTGCCCTGTAGCACCTGAAAAACAGAATAGGTCGTACGTATTTCAACCCGGCGGCGAACTGGTGACTATCTATGGCGGACGGATAAACTGGTACGGCCGCGATCCGGAGTGGAAAGACGTGAAGGGATTCCGGGGCGCCAATGATATTGAAAAACCGGTAGGCAAATGGAACAGGATTGAATGCATTGCAAAGGGTGGGGAGATTTCTATCTACCTGAACAAAAAACTTGTTAATCATGCCGTGGATGCCCAACCACAAAAAGGGCGCATCCAAATTCAGTCCGAGGGCGCCGAAATTCTGTTTCGTAAGGTTGAACTTATACCATATCACAAAAAATTACAAACAACCGTAATAAAATGAAACAACTTTTGGCAATCGGATTATTTGCAATCGTTGCAGCGCTCTTACCGACAAACTGATCTCATCAAAAAAAGATGAATTATTATTTCCCGAATACACAGGCAAATCTCCCAAAGGAGCAGTGGCAAACTGTGTGAAAATTTCGGATGTTAATCTGAATAGTAATATTCAGATACCTCCAGAACTCCAATGGCAGAAACTGAATGATGGTAAAAATGACGCTCAACTGAAATGAACACAATGCAGGTGATCCCGTCCGAAACCTGGGGTACTCATTAATTTATACGGCAGGTTTCAGAGAAGTTGAACTTCAAGGTCAAAAGTATGTTGTTTCCCGGATTCCATTTAGTGTTTTGAGGATAGATCCGGCACAATCAGATCCTGTGCGTGTTAACGTCACTGTGCAAAAAAATGGAACAGACAATTACTCTTGGCTTCTTAATAGCCCACTTACACCTCGGTTAATTCTTGGAAGTGATAATCCGGCTGACTTGGGTTGGTTGATTTTCAATTGATTTATAGGAGTATGCAGAAAAACCTATTAATGACGAATCACCATATTCTGTTTTTGGAACTGTGACGGAGTAACACCCTTAATCTTTTTAAACTGCCGGTTGAAGTTGGAGAGGTTCTCAAACCCGGAATCATAAGCAATTTCTGAAATGTCCAGTGTTGCATCTATCAATAACCTGCATGCGTAACCAACCCGTATATTCATCAGGTATGATTTAAACGGCATCCGGTATGAATATTTAAATGTATTGTAAAATGCGGTGTACGACATGTTTGTTATCCGCAGTAAATCGCTGACCTGTATTTGCTTTTGAAAATTCTGTAAAATAAACTGTAATGCTTTTTGCATGGGGCTGTCGTTATTTCGCCGGAATGTTTCGGGGAAAGCAGGGCTTGCCAACGGATGCAATTCGTCTGAGGCCGAAAGTAATTTAAAGATTGAAAACAAAGTATAAAGCTGTTCCGTATCATTTATTTTCAACATGCTATGCATAAATGATATAATCTGGTTTTTACATTGTCCATAAATTTCAAAACCTCTGGAAGAATTTGATAAAAAGTTTCTCAAGGGTTTATTTTCAGGAATCTCAAAAAATTTATCACCAAGAAAGTCATGCGAAAACTGAACCACGATACCTTCACCCAAAAATTCATCCTCATCCCGGTAATATTCATTGTCGCAAAGCCATTCATGGGGAATATCGGCACCTACAAAAACAAGATCATTTTCTTCAAACCGGTCG
>CAZNEV010000128.1:0-6732 GCA_964572085.1 uncultured Maribellus sp.
CAATTTATATTTGTTCGCCTTTAAATCCCCACCTCACGGATTTTGCACGGCGCAACCATGTCGGTTTCATCATCCACTACCAGTATTTTAACTGCGGTTTGTAAAGATTGGCTCATAAGAAAAATTTTATTTTTTTTTATTTCAGTTTTTACTGACCCGTTGTAATTTCCATCATATTCTCAAAACAACTTTAATTTTCATTTGTTTTTAAACAAACTAAACAATTAGGTACTAAAAAGAATTATTCGTAACTTTTACAGTAATTAAATTTACATCAAATATTCATCAAAAAAATAACTGCAAATGAAAAATCTATTTACAAAACATCTTCTGCTTTTTGGTTTGGTACTGGTTCTGCTTTCTGCGTGTAAGTTTTCTTCAAAAACCAGAGAGAATAAAGGTACAACATCAAGCGGGCAAGAGGCTTACGTAGAAGTTGAAACTTTTGATGCTGTAAAAATCAAGGATCAAATTGTTGAAACAATTAACAAAATGCCCAGCGAAAAGGAAATCGTCACTTTGTTGAATGAAGCAGGAGCTTCCTATATTTTTGATTTAACCGTTCCGGCCGAGCAGGCTGAAAAGCTGATGACCAAATCGGATCAAAGTTTTGGCTTAGGCCTCTATTCTTTCGATTTACTTTATGCCAGCGTCTATAACCGCGGCGATGTAGCGGCTGGAATAACCGATGTATCCGAACAGTTAATCGATGATCTCGACCTCAGGGATGAACTAATTTCATCCAAAAACTACCTGGGAAGAATTAAAGAAAATGCAGACAACAAAGATTCCCTCGATTACCTCGTAACCCAGGATCTCAACCATTTCCATCAGCAAATGTCAGCAGGCGATCAGCCGGATGTTTATGCACTGTCGGTTATTGGTTCCAATGTGGAAGCTTTGCATGTTTTAAGCCAGACTACCTTGCTGGCCAAAAATAATGCAAAAATGCTCCAGATTATGAACCAGCAAACCGAAAGGGTAAAGCTGGTATTTACATTGCTTGAATTGATGTCGGGTGATGAAAGCATTAAACCTTATTACGAACAATTTAAACCTGTGGTCACCATTTTCGAAGAGAACCGGAACATTACAGAAAAGGAACTTGCCGAAATCGGTCCTTTAATGGAGGCTGTAAGAAAAAACATATTGAATTAAATTGAATTAATCAGTGAAACCGAGAATCAACGTTAAGGTTCCCGGCCTTTTTAATTCCTTGTTAACATATATCTTATGAACGAGATTGCTTTAAATGCCTTAATCAATTTATTTGCATTATTCTCGGCCATAAGCGAATCGAAAAAAGAGGAAGCCATCCGGAATTTTTCATTATACCTCCATCAGCACTTTGGCATTTCTGACGATAATGATTACCTGAAACTTTTTGAAGAGTTGCTCGATTTATACGGGGTTAACGGAGAACCTGTCATTGCTGTGGATATGGTTCAGGAGGCTTATAAAATCAGTGCAAACATCAGAAGCTGGCTCAAAAAAGATGAGCAAATCATGATTTTTTTGCGGTTTCTGGAGTTGGTTAAAAGCGGTAATCTATCGAAGGCAGAGTTGCTTTTTGAAACCCTTGCAGAGGTTTTTGAAATTAGTAAAGCCGAAGTTGATAAATTTTTTGCCTTTATATTTTACACTTCTACCGAACAGGTTAACAACCCGGATTTTTTGCTCATCAATCGCAATGAAAAACCCGGTCAAAATAAATACCGGCACATCTATGAAAAGAATTTAGACGGTGAGCTGCTTTTTTTACGGTGCTCATTAATCGGCCACTATATTTTTGTATTTTATGGCAACGAATACCTTACCATTGAAGGAAACCCTGTAATACCCGGCCGGTTTTATGCTTTTAAGGAAGGAAGTATAATTCGGGGACCGCGAATCTCGCCGGTTTACTACACCGATATTGCTTCCGGTTTTATTGATCAGGGCAAAACCCCTTCATTTGTTTTTTCAGGCGAAGAAATTGAATTCAAATTCAAAAACAGCAGCAACGGATTACATCGGTTTTCGTTTGCTGAAAAATCAGGACAGCTCATTGCCATAATGGGTGGAAGCGGCGTGGGAAAATCAACCTTGCTTAATATCCTGAATGGAAACATTCCGGTTCAGCACGGCAAAATAAAAATCAATCAGGTTGAACTATTTGAACAAAAAAAGGAGATTGAAGGCTTAATAGGTTATGTTCCGCAGGATGACCTGTTGTTTGAAGACCTTACGGTTTGGGAAAATTTGTATTACAATGCCTCGCTTTGCTTCGATCAGCTTCCTCAATCTGCCATTGAAGAGAAGGTGGAAAAGGTTTTGCATGAACTTGAACTTCATTCGCTTAAAGATTTAAAAGTTGGCAGCCCGTTAAAAAAAGTTATCAGCGGAGGCCAGCGAAAAAGATTGAATGTAGCCCTTGAACTGATTAGGGAACCGGCCATTCTTTTTGTGGATGAGCCTACTTCTGGTTTGTCTTCCACCGATTCTGAAAAAGTGATGCTGCTGCTAAAACAACAGGCCCGTAAAGGCAAGCTAATCGTGATAAATATTCATCAGCCCTCATCAGCCATTTTTAAACTGTTCGACAAGCTATGGATTCTGGATACGGGAGGCCGCCCCATATACACCGGCAATCCGCTCGACGCTATCATCTATTTCAAAAGAGAGGTAAACCATGTGAATGCCGAAGTTTGCGAATGTTTGCTATGCGGAAATGTAAACCCCGAGCAGGTACTTGAAATTGTGGAAACAAAAAAAATAGACAATGCCGGAAACTTTTTGCCCGAACGCCGTTTTACACCTGAGTACTGGTATGATCAATACAGAAAAAAGGCTAAAATAAAAAAAGAAGAAATTACCGTACCGTCTTCCGTTTTGCCTTCAACAGATTCAAAAAAACCGGGATTGGTAAAACAGTTCAACATTTTCTTCGAAAGGAATTTAAGGATAAAAACTGCCGACCGCCAGTACCTGTTCATCAACCTGCTTGAGGCCCCGGTACTTGCCGTAATTGTAGCCTGGTTCACCCGTTTTTCAGTGGGAGATGAATACATCTTTTTCGAAAATAAAAGTCTGATTTCTTACATTTTCATGGCAATTGTTGTGATTTTATTTATGGGAATGAGCGTAAGTGCCGAGGAAATTATTAAAGATCGCAAAATATTGCAGCGCGAATCATTTCTGAACCTGAGCCGGTTCAGTTACCTGAATTCCAAAATTCTGTTTCTTGTTCTTCTCTCGGCATTTCAATCCTTCAGTTTTGTTTTAATCGGAAATCTTATTCTTGGAATCCACGGAATGACGCTGGCTTACTGGCTCATTCTTTTTTCTATGGCGATATTTGCCAACCTTTTGGGATTAAATATTTCAGCGGCATTCGATTCGGTTGTGGCCATCTACATTCTGGTTCCGCTTTTGCTGATACCGCAAATTCTGCTTTGCGGGGTAATTGTAAAATTCGATGATTTGCAAAGTAAAACCGCCGCCAAAGATGCGGTACCTTTTGCCGGGGAAATTATGGCTTCGCGCTGGGCTTTTGAAGCACTTGCCGTGGAACAGTATAAAGAAAACAGGTACATGGCCCGCTTTTTCGACATGGAAAAAGAAATGGCGCAGTCCCGCTTTCGTTCCGATATTCTGACCACTGAATTGATCGGGCAGCTTGATCTTGTGGATGGCTGGATGAGGCTCAACCAACCCGAAGATGAAATAGCACGGAAACTGGTAATCATAAAAAACGAAATCGAAAGACTTGACGAGGAAAAGGTTCTGCCTGAATTTCAGTTTACAGAAAGCCTGGTGCCCGGAAAATTCAATTCCGAAATTGCAGAGCTTGCAAAAACGCACCTAAACCACCTGAAAGACTTTCACAACAAGCGATATCAAAGAAACAAATCGAAGAAAGACCAGTTGATTGACCGGTTGAACAAAGAAAACGGCGATCAGTTTCTTTACGATCAGAAAATGAAATTTCACAACAAATCACTTGAAGCGCTGGTACTCAATTCTGAAACAAAAGAGTTTTTCCGCGAAACACCTTTTGGTTATATGCAAAAAATAGCCCCGGTTTTTAAGGATCCCGATTTCTCAAACGGAAGGGCACATTTCCTGGCTTCAGAAAAAAACCTGTTTGGTAATGCTGTTGGAACTTTTGCTTTTAACCTGGGAGTGATAGGGTTGATGATTGCAATTTTATACGTTGCACTTTATTACAACTGGTTGCGTAAATTGCTGGAAATACCGGCTCAGTATAAAACCATTAATAGTTTCTTAAAAAATGGGAACCCGGAAAATTAAACAATTCGTAATTGAAAACCAGATAGAGGAGATTTCTTCTTTGGCTGAAAAAATTGAAAAAATTGCCAAAGACTGGGATTTATTGCCCGAATTGGCCATGAATATAAACCTAGTTTTGGAAGAGGCGCTTTCCAATATTATTTTTTATGCGTTTACAGACCAACACAAACATGAAATTAAAATATCAGTATCTGTTGGCAACAAAACACTTGCGATTGAAATTAAAGACGACGGCATTCCATTCAATCCTTTAAAGCACGAGCCACCCGACATTACAGCACCTACCGAAGACAGGCCCGTTGGCGGTCTCGGAATTTTTCTGATGTCGCAGATTATGGATGAAATGCACTACAACAGAAAAGGGAATGAAAATAGGTTGACATTAAAAAAAAGCATTTGAAATGAATATTATAAAAGAAAAAATCGGGGATTTTTCCGTCCTGAAAATTAACGGAAGGGTTGATACCATTCACTCATCCGTATTGGAAAATGAGGTCAATCAGCTATTTGACAACGAAGAGAAAAATTTGATTTTTAACTGCAGCGGAATGAATTACATCAGCAGTTCAGGATTAAGGGTATTCCTGGTTGCACAAAAAAAGGCCATGGCGCTAAAAGGAAAACTCTTGCTGTGCAATATGCAGCCTGCCATTCAGGAAATTTTCAGAATATCAGGATTTTCAAATTTGTTCAGGATATTCGATACCCAGGAAGCTGCTCTTGACAATAAAGAAATTTGACACATGAAATCTTCTTTTATTCCTTTTATTCTTAGCTTCCTGCTGTCGCAACGTTTATTCCGTTTCTCAAAAATAAACAACTACAAACAGTGGGAAAGATGGTTCGGTTATGCCAGATTCTTTTCTGTGTTTCTTTTTATAGCCGGAATCTTTATGTCAGCACCAAACTCTACCCGGTGGATGTGCCATATTTTATTGGTGTCACTCCTTCTTTATTCTTTTCAGCAGAAAGAAATGCGGACACTCCGAATGTTTTTAATGGCATTTGCGCCGTATGTTGCCGTATCGCTCTTGAGTGATTTTACGGAGGTAGTTTTAACGGATTTCCATAAGCGGTGGGAAAATTATTTCAGTAACGCAGTAATGCTTTCAACTATCTGGTTGGTGGCCATCCTGTTCAGCCATTACAGACAGAGCAAAGCGGCAGAAAAAGAACGCATAAAAAGGCAGCATGAAGATGAAATCAACAGGGCAATAGCTATCCGGAAAGTTGAACTGGAAGGTCTGGTAGCCGAACGGACGGTTGAAATTACAAAACAAAAGGAGGAACTTGAAAAAACACTTGAAGAACTTAAAGCCACGCAAGGCCAGTTAATTCACTCCGAAAAAATGGCATCGCTTGGGGAGCTTACCGCCGGGATTGCCCACGAAATTCAAAACCCGCTGAACTTCGTCAATAATTTCTCGGAAGTGAGCAGCGAACTATTAGATGAAATGCAAGAGGAACTGGAAAAAAGAAACACCGGCGAGGCCATAGCACTTGCAGGCGATATAAAACAAAATCTTGAAAAAATTATTCATCACGGAAAACGGGCCGACGGAATCGTTAAGGCGATGCTTCAACACAGCCGCAGCAGCAGCGGGATTAAAGAGCCAACCGATATGAATGCCCTGGCGGATGAATATTTGCGCCTGGCCTACCACGGCTTACGAGCAAAAGACAAATCATTTAATGCAACGCTGAAAACCGAGTTTGACGAATCACTTGGAAAAATTAATGTTGTGCCCCAGGACATGGGCAGGGTAATCCTGAATTTACTGACCAACGCGTTTTATGCGGTCAACGAGCGGAAAAAAGCATCCCACCCCCCCGGAGGGGAGCAGTATGAGCCGATGGTCATTTTGAAGACGTCCTACCTCCCCCCATCGGAGAAAGCGACCCGCCCGAATGACCCGGTCGGACGGGGAGGGGCTTGTTTGATTAGCGTTTCCGACAATGGAGGCGGCATTCCACAGGCAGAAATGGATAAAATCTTTCAGCCCTTTTTTACCACAAAACCCAGCGGAAAGGGTACAGGCCTAGGATTAAGCATGAGCTATGAAATCGTTACCAAAGGGCATGGCGGTGAACTGAAAGTAGAAAACAAAGAAGGTGAAGGGGTTACGTTTACTGTCATTTTACCGATTAAAAAATAAAATTCAAGGCAATGAAACGAGCATGACAAAATACTTGACAAATACTACAATTATTAAAATCATGCGAGTTACATCTTATACCATAGCAAATAAACAATTTTAATAAGATGAAAATTTTGGTTGTTGACGACGAAAGAGATATTCAAACACTGTTTGAACAGCGTTTCCGGAGAGAAATTAGAAACGGTGAATTTAGTTTTGATTTTGCTTTTTCAGGCGAAGATGCACTGACCTATCTAAAGGGCCAGAAACAGGAAGTGGTACTTATTCTTTCAGATATTAA
>CAZNEV010000129.1:0-6513 GCA_964572085.1 uncultured Maribellus sp.
ATTATAAAATCATTGTGGTGAGCGGATTGGCTTATGGAATCGATATCCAGGCACACAAATCGGCATTGAAGTATAATGTTCCAACAGCGGCCGTGGTGGCGCATGGTTTGGATAAATTGTATCCTTCGCTGCACACCGAAACTGCACGAAAAATGATAGAAAACGGCGGACTGGTTTCCGATTTTCCAAGCAGTACTAAAATCGACCCCTCGAATTTTATCCGTAGAAACCGAATTATTGCCGGATTGGCAGATGCTACAATTGTGGTGGAGTCGGCGGCAAAAGGGGGAGCATTGATTACTGCGGAAATTGCTTCGTCGTATAACCGCGATGTTTTTGCTTTTCCGGGCAGATCGGGTGATGCTTATTCAAAAGGCTGCAACCAGTTGATTCGGAACAGCGGTGCAGCATTGATTGAAAATATTGACGACCTGGAATATTTTATGGGTTGGGAAAACGATGGAAAAGAGAATATAGTTCAATCGAGTTTGTTTATTGAGTTAAATCCCGATGAAGAAAAAATCGTCACACTTTTGCGCGAAAACGGCGAACTTTTTATCGACCAGATTTCATCGGAAATGTCGCTTCCCGTGAGCCGCGTTTCTGCCACCTTGCTAAATTTGGAATTTAAAAATGTACTGCTTGCTTTGCCTGGCAAAATGTATAAATTGAGATAGATTTGAAGCTATCCAATCGATAATTTAACTCTTTTTCCAAATCCTATTTCCACAATTCGATATAGCGTTGATAATTGAATATCGCTATGACCGTTTTCAATTCTTGAAATAAAGCTCTTTTTTGTTCCCGTTTTTTCGGCAAGTTGTTCCTGTGTCATTTGAGCTTCTTTTCTCGCATTTCGTAAAATTTCGCCAATGGCAAAGGCTTTTGCTTTAATCTCAAATTCGGCTCTTTTAGTTGAACCAATCTCTCCGTACCTTTTGTCTAAATGTTCGTCAAATGTGCTTATGTTTTTCATTGTAACTCACCTTTCTTTTTTAATTCAAAATATTCTTTTTTAATCTTCATTGCTTTTTCAAGGATTTTCTTTGGAGTTTTCTGACTTTTCTTTTGAAATCCATTGAGCAGCACAATTAGTCTTCCTTCGTCGAAACAACAGAAGATGCGATATATATTGCCCTCAAATTCAATCCTTATTTCCCAAAGCCCCTCGTAACTGGTTATGCCTTCAAAGAATTTTTTTGGGATTCTTTCTGCAACAGTTACCAGATAAAGAACGTAATCAATTTTATCCTTTACTTTTTCGGATTGCGTATCAAAGAATTCAAAAAAATAATCTTTAAATTAGATCAGTTTACGTATCGGTTCCATTTTGTAAAGTTAACGAATAATGGAACAAACTCAAACGATGTGTAATATCTTTCCTATGATCCTGAAATTTGAATATGAATCTGGAATTTAAAAATGTGCTCCTAGCCTGCCTGGCAAAATGTACAAGTTGAGGTAGATCTTCGTATTGTTATTCATTAATTCATTCCCAATCGGTTTTCCCAAATAACCCATTATCGACCAAGTTTTTCTATTTTTGCAGCACGAAACAGTACAAACTGGATAGTTTGATTTTCGGAAATAGGATTTTAAAGTGAAATCTTTCTTTCATCCTTCCGACTTCGGTCTTCGGACTTCCAACAATCTTTCACAAGCATGAAACAGACATTCGAGGAACTCAAAATAGCCAAAGCCATTCTGAAAACATTAGACGAAATTGGGTTTGAAGAGCCAACGCCCATTCAGCAAAAAGCCATTCCGAAAATCAATTCGGGGGCAAATGTGGTGGGCGTGGCACAGACCGGAACGGGGAAGACCGCTGCCTATTTATTGCCGCTTTTTACGAAACTCAGAAAGGCGGAAGGGCATGACCCACGTGTGGTTGTACTTGTGCCAACGCGCGAGCTGGCCATTCAGGTGGGTGAAGACGTGGAAGAGTTGACTTCCTATTCCGATTTGCGTTGTGCTGCTGTTTTTGGCGGAATCGGCTGGACAAAACATGCTGCTTTATTAGAGCCGGGAATCGATATTTTGGTGGCAACGCCGGGCCGTATGTGGGATTTGTATCGCGCCAATGCACTATCGCTCAAGAAAGTAAAATACTTGGTTATCGACGAAGCCGACCGGATGTTGGACATGGGCTTTATACCACAATTACGCCAGTTGTTGGAGATCCTTCCCAACAAGCGCCAAAACCTACTTTTTTCGGCCACCTTCTCGGAAAGCATTGAGGAAATGGCCAACGAATTTCTCGATCATTTCGAAAAAGTGGAAGTGGCACGCTCGGCAACCACGGTTGAACTGGTTACCCAAGTTGGCTACAAAGTGCCCAACTACCGCACAAAACTGAATCTGGTTCAGCACCTTTTAAAAGATGAAAAGTCTTTTTCGCGGGTAATTATTTTCGTGAAAACCAAGGAACACGCCGAAGAAGTTTTTAAAGTGATTAAACGGAAATCGGAAGGGGAGAAGCGGATTCTTCATTCCAATAAAGGACAAAACACTCGAATAAATGCGATCAATGCCTTTAAAAATGGTGAGGTCCGGATTCTGATTTCAACCGACGTTTCGGCGCGCGGGCTGGATGCCAGCTTGGTGAGCCACGTTATCAATTTCGATCTACCAAACAATTACGAAGATTACGTTCACCGCATCGGACGCACGGCACGGGCCGGAAACAAAGGCGATGCCATTTCGCTGATCGATCCCGCTGACGAGTGGCACCTCGAAAAAATTGAAGAACTGATCCGGATGAAACTTCCGATTATGGAAATACCCGAAGAAGTTGTAATTGTAGAATCAGAGTTTGAAGAAGCTCAAATGCAGTTGCGCGAAATTGATCGTCAACGAAAAGTGGACGATCCAAATTATAGAGGAGCTTTCCACGAAAAGAAAAGCAGGAGCACTTCGAAACGCTCGTTCGACGATAAATTCAAACGGACAAAAGAACGGCAGAAAAGGAAAAAAAGGCGTTAGTATTATTCGTATTATTGTTGCTTCATAAAACCAAAAGCCAATTTGATAGTGTTGAATATAGAATCGAAAAAATACATGAAGATCCATTCATCGGTTTGTATTGCATTATTAGCTTGTGTGCTATCCTGCAACAGCCCAGAAGCTACTCAAAACCTTTATACCGATTTTGAAGAATTAAAAACCGGAAAACTTACAGACAGCGAGACAAAAAAAATTTGGCCGGGCGCACACCTTGAATGCGGGAAAAAGGATTTCATCTTTTATAAACTTGGGATTACTCCGCACCCTCACTATATCGTTAAAGAAAATGGCAACAATTGTTTAAAGGTGTTGCTTCCAGAACAGCATTACGGCCCGCTAACGGGAGCCCAATGGAAAATTGCACTGATTCCACGTGATGAATACTTTTTTAGTTACCAGGTAAAATTTGAAAAGGAATTTGATTTTGTGCTTGGAGGAAAACTTCCGGGCCTGGCAGGCGGTGCTGTTAGCGCGGGGCAGGTGCCCAACGGCTATGACGGCTTGAGTGCCCGGATGATGTATTGGCAGGACGGGAAAGTAAGTTTTTACGTTTATTTTCCGATGCAGTCAACAAAATGGGGAGAACGATTGTATCTCAAAGATTTGCAAAAAGATACCTTGAAATTAAGCAGGGGGATTTGGCACGAGCTCACCCAGTATTTAAAATTAAACACTCCCGGCAAAAACAATGGGATTTTGCAAGCCTGGGTTGACGGGAAGGAGGCTTTTTATTCGGATACCCTGCTTTTCAGGAAAGATAAAAACCTTAAAATAGATCGGCTTTCTTATAGCGTTTTCATGGGGGGCGGTGATTTGAGCTGGGCCCCGGCAAGAGACCAATACATTTATTTTGATGATTTTCGTGTTTCAACCATAAAAATCAACCCCTGATCTGTATGCTGTTTAATTCGATAGAATTTGTAATTTTTTTCCCTGTAATCCTTCTCCTGTATTGGGGGCTATTTAATCGAAAATCAGTAGGAGTGCGGAACGCGTTTCTGTTGATTGCCAGTTATGTGTTCTATGGCTGGTGGGACTACCGGTTTCTGGGATTGATTATCCTTAGTTCGCTGGTGGATTTTTGGTGCGGAAAACAAATCTTTCGGGCTGGCACAAAAAAGCAGAAACGTATTTTCTTGCTTACCAGTTTATTTGTAAATCTGGGAGTTCTTTTCTTTTTCAAATATTTTGATTTTTTTACCCATGAGCTGATCGCACTTTTTAGTTCCTGGGGCTATTCTGTTCATCCGGTCACTTTGAAAATAATTTTGCCCGTAGGCATCAGTTTTTATACCTTCCAAACCCTCAGTTATACCATTGATATATACCGCGGGCGGTTAAAGCCGACGAACGACTGGTTGGCTTTTTTTACGTTTGTTGCCTTTTTCCCTCAGCTTGTTGCCGGCCCCATTGAAAGGGCCAAGCATCTTTTACCCCAGTTCAGTTCGTTCAAACACTTCGATTACGAGCGTGCTACCAATGGATTCCGGCTGTTGTTGTGGGGGTTTTTTGCCAAAATAGCGGTAGCCGACTCCGTGGCCCCGCTCGTGGATACCATTTTCTCTCATTCCGAAACTGCCGCTGCCGGTACGTTGGCTTTGGGTGCAGTTCTTTTTTCTATTCAAATATTTGGTGATTTTGCGGGCTATTCCAACATAGCTATCGGCTTGGCAGCTATTTTAGGTTTCGACCTGATGCAGAACTTCAAAATGCCTTATTTTTCACGGAACATCCGTGAATTCTGGACACGCTGGCACATCAGCCTCTCCTCTTGGTTTCGCGATTACGTTTATATCCCGTTGGGAGGCAGCCGTTGTTCCCGCGCAAGGCACGTTTTTAACATTATGGCTACTTTTGTTTTGAGCGGTTTATGGCATGGCGCTAACTGGACTTTTATTATTTGGGGGACGATTCACGGGGTGTTATACCTGCTCACCAAACCTTTTTCGCAGAAAACCCAGTCCGATGAAATCCGTTTCTCTCAAGGATTTTCCATTATCGGTACATTTTTGTTAGTTACTGTTGCTTTTCTGTTTTTCAGGGCCGAGAACATTTCACAAGCCGGCAACTATATTGTGCAGATTTTTGAATTGAAAAGTGGCCTAACAGTTTTACAATTGGTTGGCTTCACCAAAATTTTACCGGCTCTGTTCTTTTCTGCTATTTTGTTTGCCATGGAATGGGTGCAAAGAAATAAGAAACATGGACTTGATATTCCGCTTGCCCCGCTATTTGTGCGACATGCAATTTATTATTTCATTATCGTGGCCATTTTATTTTCGTTTCAAACCGAACGGATTTTCATCTACTTTCAGTTTTAATTTATGAAACTATTTTCGCGCATATTATCGATTCTCATTCTTCCCTTACTCCTAATTGGCGGCACCAACTACCTGATCGACCCCGATTATACCTTGCGGAAATCGTACATTCCGAATGTAGCGAAAGCACTTGTTGAAGGCAAATTACTTGGCGGGCCGGTAAATGCAAACGGCAGGTTGCTAAAAAAAGAGTGGATTAAATTGCTGCCCGATACCCCGGACATGCTCGTATTAGGTTCGAGCCGGACGATGGGAATCACCCAAAGCAGCTTCGCGGGAAAAACGATTTTTAACGCCTCGGTTACCAATTGTACATTTCAGGATATGTACGCTTTCGTCGATTTAATAGAGGAAAAATCAGGTGATTTCCCTGATGAAGTCATTATTTGTTGCGACCAATGGCTTTTTGGAAATTCATTTACCGAAACACGCTGGCTCTACAACCGTGAAAATTTTATCCGGCTTCTTCAAAAAACCGAGGATATTCCTGACCGGAAGTTCCCCACGAAATGGAAATTGCAAAAGGAATGGCTTAAAGAGCTATTTTCAGTCCGGTATTTTATACGTTCAATCAAACAGGTTAAGAGGAAGGAACAATTCGAAATTAAGGAAACAATACTTCCCGAAAAGACCACGTTATTGCCCGACGGTTCCCGCGTACTACCATTGCGGATTACTGAAACAGCTCCAAACGAGACAGAAGAAAAGGCCGTTCAATACTTTCTTTCCAGCCACGATGAAATGTTTAATCATTTGGACAGCTTTCAAATCCGATTGTTCGAAAACCTGGTTTTATACCTGCGAAAGAAGAATTGTAGGCTTACATTGTTCATCCCCCCCTATCATCCGTCAACATGGCAATTATTGCGCGAATCGAAACAACACAACGGTATTTTTAAAGTTGATGCATATCTGTTGAACCTTGCGAAAGAACATCAGTTCAACCTTATAGGTTCTACCAATCCTTCCGCGCTGGGCCTCATTGGTAGCGACTTTTATGACGGTGTGCATTTAAAACCGGATGCTCTTTCCCGGTTAATTCCCGCAGGTAGCAACTAAAATAATCCATGAAATTGGATGATTTCGTTTCGTTTTGACACAATCCGACATTTCAAGTTTCCGCCCATTCTTTTTGATTGGGCATAATGGGGAAATGACGGACTGCTCGAAGCCACCATTCCCACGAAAG
>CAZNEV010000130.1:0-5996 GCA_964572085.1 uncultured Maribellus sp.
ATTGCCTTCTTGAATTTTCTTTTTCCATGACTATTTAGATTAATGAAATAATTGTGTCCACGTAAAATTACGAATATTGAAAGATAAAATAATTGCGATTACTGTTAAATATAAGATTTTCATTATTAATGATTTGGTTTTTATTAAAAGATCATTTTACCCATTCACGAAATAGTGCATCAGGGCCATCAATAATAGTCCTTTGTTTCGTAACTTCCAACTGGTTTCCGGCATTTATCAACTGATAAGCATCTTCTATTACTTTTAAATCTTTCGAAATTTCCTCCTCGTCAGTTTGTCTGTTGGCATCCGTCATCCCGGCAATTAAAAGTTTGGCGGGGGCCAGGGTTGCAGCAAGGCCGGGCAGGTCATAGGCGGTGAGTGCCCCCGGTACCAGGCTATGGACAAACTGCGGATCGTAGAACCGGTTCATAACAAAAGATCGGTAGGAGGAATACGGTTTAATCAGTGCCACACGGGAAATTACAGAATTAAACGCTGCTGCATGCAACAATACCGGCGACATCTCTTCCCGGGCAATACCGAAAACATGTTCAACCCTGTTTTTCTGCTGGAGCAGGAGGGCAAGCTTCACCACATCCGAGGCCTGGATTCCCACAATGCTCCTTCCAATTAGCATGGCGGTAAACCACATATTATAGGAGATATCACCAATATAGGCATCCCCTTTAAAAGCTCCGCCCCCCAGTTCCCCTGTCCCCAACAGGTCCGGGACAAGCACTGTGAAACCTTGCCCGGCCAGCCATCCTGCTTCATTGTTTTCTTCCATAGCGCCAGCTTTCCCGTTTGGGTGAAGATAAACAACAGCTTTATTGTTGGGATTGCCTGGTACCAACAAAAGATAAGGCACCACGTATTTGCCCTCACCTTTTACGAAATATTTTTCAATGGCATAACCCTCATTTTGAACCCGCCCGGCAAATACCGGTTCATCAGATACCGACGGCTCCTCATAGCCTGAAAGTTGTTTGGCTGAAATGAGTGCCTGCGGCAGGTGTTTTTCAAGGTCAATCCTCGCCTTTTGCAGCTCAGTGGTATATCGTTCAGACTCGCTGCGGTTCAGGCTGAAAACAGTTTCGCCGCCAAGGGATGTGGAAAGTTGCCCCGTGGTGGTTTTTTGCAACTCTTTTTCAGTGAGGTACTCCACCTCTTCTTCATCCGGTGTGCCCGGCAGCGCAAGGTGTTTCTGGAAAAAAGCATACATTGCCTCGCGGTTTTTCTGGGTATAGCCATGTCCGTAATCATCTTCAACTATCTCAATATTTCCCGGCATACCAAATATTCCGTAAATCTTTTTCACTTCCTCATAGGTTTCGCGTGCTCCCTGAATGCTGAAAAAATCACGGGTATTTGCCATTATCAAAGTTGGTTTTGGGGCGCGAGCTTCAATAAAGTCGGCATGATCGATCCCTTTTAAAAGCCCATGGTAGAAATTTTGCTCGCCGTCCTGTACCCCGATTGACTCCAGAAGTCGCCTATAACTGGTTATATAACAAGCAGGGGCAGAAGCAAGCACGCGGTCGTCGAGGGCCGAGATATAGGCGGTTTGCGTGCCGCCCCCCGACAGGCCATGGACCCCGATCCTGCCCGGGTCCACCTCCTTGCGGCTGACAAGGTAATCGATGCCGCGGATGCCATCCCAGATGAAATAACGGGCAACCGATTGTCCAATTAATGAAACCTGTGCAGCAGGATAAGAATGTTCTTTTGTGGAGCTGCCAATAACAGACTCCCCTGTTTCCCGGTCAAAATATTGCAACCGTTCTCCCTGGCCGATGGGGTCTATGCCCAACACGACAAAACCTTTTTTAACGAGGTTTAAAAGCGGGAGCTGGTAAAGCGGGCGTCGGTAAGCTATCCCGCTGTGCCCGGAGCAAAAAAGGATAGCGGGCGCAGGTTTTTTTATATTGTCGGGAATGAAAAGGGAGGCTGTTACATAAAACCCGGACAACGATTCATAAACAACGTTTTCTATTGAATACCCTTCTTTTACTATTTTCCCCGTGATTTTAGGGTTTAGCGGTGTTTTTTCCGGAAAGGGTCCCACCGCATCCCACATCGCCTGTTTTATTTGCCCCTGCCTTTGCCGCCACTCCTCCGGGCTTGAAAGCCGAGAATTTTTCCCTTCCCTTATATCAAGGAGTTGGTAAGCTTCACCTGCCAGATGGTGATATAATGAATTAGGGGCATCGCTGTGTTGAAGCCAACTGTTCCGGAGGACATCCGATTCGTTCTGTGCATATAAATGCCCGTTAGACAGAAAAGCAATAAGCGAAAAGGTGAAAAGGGCCCTTAAAAAAGCCAGACATTTGTTATTTGTTTTGTCGTGAAAGTGTTTCATACCCTTTAAAGTTCAGTTACTGTTTTTTCACTTTAGTCTAAACCCAAGTAGTTCATAATCGCCTCATCGCCCATCAAAGCATCGCCCGGCATGGGGTTATCTTCTGTGAAAACCCGTAGCTGGTTTTCGGGTAAAATGGTGACGAAATCTTCACTAATTGTAGGTGACCACGACACTTTTCCGGTATTCAATTTTAGGTGATAGGCAAAAAAATTGTACATGACTGCCCGCTTAGAATAACCATAATCATGCTTTTCCGCAGGGAAATGGGCGTTCTCAACTTTGTGTTCCGCATCATACAAGGCATACACTTTTTGAATATAAGGGTATTCTATACGGGGCGTGTTCCTTGTCCAGTCGTTTCCATCGGATATCAGTAACATGGGACGCGGGGCACACAATGCAGCAATTTCAACATTGTTTGTTTGGTGATGGTTGCTTTTATGGATTGGCATGCCGCTTTCGCAAATGCACCCCCCAAAGAAATGGGCTGAAACCTGCACACAGGGCACTGAAACTTTTATCCTGTCATCAATTGCTGCCAAAATAAATGTCTGTGTCCCGCCACCTGAACCCCCGGTCATCCCAATCCGATCCGGATCGACGTCGGGCCGCGACAACAGGTATTCCAATACCCTTTTGCTGTTCCAGGTTTGGAGCAACAATGCTATTGGCATATAATGGGAAGTTACCTGGTGCGAATCTCCGTGCCCAACCATATCGTAGGCAAAAACAATTGCCCCCATCCGGGCAAGGACGGCACCTTGAAACTGTCTGGTCTCTTTTAAACGTTGGTTTTCACCATGCCCGTGGGCACATAAAATTGCGGGATTCTTCTTTTTAGGGTCAACAGGCCTATAAATATTTCCCGTGATATAAAACCCGGGGAAACTTTCGATGACGATATTTTCAACAATATACCCATCAAAGGCACGGGTATTGGTGATTTTCGCATTAAGGTTCCCTTCAATTTTTGGCATCTTATCGAGCTTCATGCCTTCAACGATCCCCTTTCTGATCATACCTGCACGGTTTTCCCACGATTCCAGATCATTCCATGTGGATGCAAATTCTTTCATCTTCAGGTTGGCTTCGTCTTCGGTCCAATGGTAACCGACACATAGCATATTGGGTTGACTAAAACTATATGAGACTATGTGAATAAAAACGAGCAGGAAAAAATATTTTATGAATTTTAAATTCTTCATGTCAATTAATTATATAATAACCCCGTACTTATTTTGCACTTGGGAATTTTATAAAACCCAATGCTGTGTCTAATCGTAATTCACTATTAATCAAACCACTATGATTATTTGCAAGAACTATATTATTCACAATTTCTTTTTTATCGCTACAAACATTAAACAACTTAACTGCTGACAGGATTGTCCACAATCTCTTCCTTTGCTCTATCCCAATATAACTTCTTGCCCTCCCGGTACGCACGTTTAGCCATGATACTCGCTATTGAATGCCAGAACCCGGTATGAATATTCCCATTCGGTACAGTCCCCCTGTTTCGCATACAATCTATCCAGTTGTCAAGATGATATTTACTATCATCGCTCACATTTACGGGGCCAAGTTCCATGTCGTATTCCGGGGTGCTTATTATCTCAGCCTTTCCATTTTCAACTGCCGCTTTCATCCCTTCATAAAAATCGAAACCTCCCGGCAGGTCCTGGTGCTCGGGAATAAAAAACCAACGGGAGCTGCCTTCTCCGCCATGGGCAAATAAAGTCCCTTCTTTTCCCCGGATACATGTGTAATCGCCAAACTTATTTGCGTAACTTGAAGCGTAAGAATATAAAAATTTTGCATCATCATACGTTGCGAGCGCTTGGAACGTATCCGGGTTCTGGCGGATATCGGGCCAGCCAAAAATCCCACCGTTTGCCACCATGGAATCCGGGATTGCAGTATCGGTATAAAAATGAACCAATCCGGCGCCATGGCTCATCCATTGGGAGCTAATCCCCCCGGAGTAATCGCGAAATATCCTGAATTCAAAATATTTCCACGGATCAAACGGGACATAAGGCTTGCCTAACAGCCAACGGTCCCAATCGGTATCTTCTTCACGTATTGAAGCAACATCAGGATCGTTGGGATCATGCCACCGGTGATTATTGTCGTTCCATACCTGCTCTATTTTTGTAATTTGGCCCAGTTTCCCCGAACGGATAATGTCGCGGACTTTGATTTGGATCGGGTCGCTTACCCATTGTGAACCCATTTGCACAACTTGGGTCGAAGATAAAACGGCCTTTCTTGCCAGCTTGGCATCTTCAACGCTTTCGGCCATGGGTTTTTCGCAATAACAATCTTTGCCCGCCGCTACAACCTCAGCCAACAGCTTGGCGTGCTGGAAATCGCCGGTACCAATCATTACCGCGTCCAATCCCGGCATTTTCAGCATATCTTCGGAATATTTAAACTGCTTCACATCTGCCCCGAACAACTTTTTACAGTTGGCCGCCGCTTTCTCTTTATTCAGTTTCCAAATATCGCAAACAGCCACTACCGCCAGGTTTTTATCTTTTTCGGAAGTTTTTACCATCCTTTGATGCCCACGGCTTCGTGCACCACACCCTAAAAAGCCGATATTGATACGATCGTTTGCACCCACGACCGATGCATACGATTTTGCACTGAACCCCATGCCGCCAATGGCAATGCCCGCAGCTCCGAGTGCGCCCTTTTTGATAAAATCCCTTCTCTTTGTCATTTTAAATATGTTTTAAAATCGTGAATTATTATTCCCAAATTACATTATCATTTGTTTTAATGCCATTTGATGGGAAAGGGTTTTTGTCGTTAAACGGATATAGGTCTTTAGTGCTTTCAATCACAATAGAACTTTCGTTCAATGTGCCATCAGGATTTAAGGCTTTTTTAATATCAAGGCCTAAATGTTTTGCTAAGAATGGATATACAGCAACCCTCTTGTTATAATCATAGCCATGTTTATCATCAGGAAGATGCACATTTGAAACTAAATCAGATTTTCCGAACAAGCTATAGATGTATTTAATGTGGGGATATTCAACATCCGGATTGTTTTTTGTCCAGTCATCACCATCCGATACAAGCAATAAGGGACGGGGTGCTGCGCAAGCGGCAATTTCAACATTGTTTGTCTGAAATTCATCTGTTTTATGAATTGGCATACCACTTTCACACTCACACCCGCCAAAAAAATAGGCTGAAACCATAACAACAGGAACGGAAACAGCGATGCGCCCGTCAACAGCGGTGAGCAGGAAGGACTGGGTTCCACCGCCCGATGCACCGGTTACAGCAATCCGTGAAGGATCGGCTCCCATCGACAACAAAAAATCGACACTGCGGATACTGTTCCACAATTGTTGTTTTAAAACGTCTGGATGTTTATGTATCCATCCAAATTCTTCAAGTTGTCCATATCCTACCATATCATAGGCAAAAACCATTGCCCCCATACGTGCCATTGCTGCAAATCGTTTCTGCGCATCGGGGCGGTAACGTCCGTAATCGTCTGGTTTTGGCCAATGGCCGTGAGGGCTCAATATTCCAGGTAAAACCCCTTGTTTATTGGTTGGGGTATAAAGGCTCCCTGTTACAAAAACGTTCGGAAGGCTTTCAAAAGCAA
>CAZNEV010000131.1:0-5979 GCA_964572085.1 uncultured Maribellus sp.
CGGTTATGGGCAGACGGAATACTAATTCCCAACCTGCATAAAGCCCTGCTCGTTGTGCGTAATACAATTAGACCATGAGTGACATAAATAAAACATCAAAAGAGGACATTTTATATGCAGCAGTCAAAGCGGGACTTGGAAGTATTCCTGTGCTTGGGTCTGCTGCGACAGAATTATTCGGATTGGTAGTCACACCTCCTCTTGATAAAAGACGGCAAGAATGGATGAATGAAGTTGCTGAAAAATTAAAGGCACTTGAAGAAAACAATCAAGTTGACTTTTCTAAACTATCACAGAACGAGCAATTCATAGACACAATAATTCAAGCAACAACCATTGCTGTCAAGACCAGTGAAAAGGAGAAAATCGTTGCTTTAAAAAATGCAGTAACAAATACAGCACTTGACGAAGCTCCTGAAAAAACAAAAAGTCAAATATTTTTAAATCTGGTGGACTCATTCACTGTTTGGCATCTTACAATACTAACCTTCTTTGACAATCCAAAAGCTTGGTTTCAAAAAGCTGGACAGACTCCGCCAAACCTAATGATGGGAAATATGTTTAGCGTTTTAAAATCTGCGTATCCATCATTGGCAGGACAAGACGAACTAGTTGACTTAATATGGAACGACTTGCATAACGCAGGACTTCATAACACTAATGGCTTAAAAACAATGATGTCGGGTGATGGCACTTTGGCTGAAAGGACAACTGAATTAGGCAAGGAGTTTATACAATTCATTTCTGAAAGTTGAATTCGAGGTTGAAGTACTACGCACAACAAAAGGTTTGCCGCAAGGCTGGCGGACGGGGTAACAATCGGCAGTTATATTACTATCGACTATTATCTGGCTTGAGCGAATTCTATTAGGCCTTTAGTTGTTAACTTCAACTTCAGTTTTTCAATCGGCTTCAGTTATCGGGCGGACACTGCAACTATTCCAGCCCTGCGGCAAGCCTCGAACGTTAGCCGCCATTCTGATTACAATTAGGTTTCGAATTTTTTCGTAATTTTAGTTTCTATTATGTCTAAAGAAGAAATCAAACAGGAAATCTCCAGAGAGCTTGATAGCTTTTCAGAGAATGCCCTTCAGGACTTGTTATCATTCCTGAAAAAACTGCATACCAGGGAGAAGTTGTCGCTTCTTTCTGGCGATCGGCTAAAAACGCTTCTTGCCGACGACAAAGAATTGCTACAAAGACTTGCTCAATGATAGAGATTGCAGAGGTATTAGAGATTCATGAGACCTTAATCATTCATTTCGGTGGGTCTCGTGGACTTCGAGACCGCGCTGCGCTGGAATCCGGCCTCGCTCGACCATTTCAAGAATTTGAAGGAAAAGACTTGTATCCATCTGCCTTCGAAAAAGGAGCTGCCATCGTTGAGAGTATTTTAGTCAATCACCCGTTTATTGATGGAAACAAGCGAACAGGGTATAGTCTGCTTCGCCTATTTTTGGACGTACACGAAATTGAAATTACTGCTTCAGCGGCCAACAAATACGAATTCATCATCAACATTGCTTCAGGCACCTTAAAATTCGATGGCATAGTAGATTGGCTTAAGTTAAATACCCGAAAAAAGAACGGCGGCTAACACCGGCATTGGCGAAATGGCGGCACAAGTACTAAACAACAGCAGTGTTCTGTTAATCAGCTTCTGGCTGCGGGGTGACGAATCCCTTTTCGACTTTTGAATAACTAATCTACTTTTATAACTTTAATCAGCCCTGGCCCAGGCGGACAAGTGCACGGATGCCGCCACATCGCCAATGCCTAAACGTTAGCTGGCATTTTATAGCGACACCCTACCATGCAAACAAAACCATTGACAACATTTGTTTTCTTATTCATTGTTTTTGCTGGACATTGCCAGACTGCTGACACAACATTACATGGTTGGACAACAGTGGAATATAAAAAAGATGTTTCGTTATTGCTTGGCTATAACCAAGGAAAATATGGCTTTGCAGACATTGGATTTTCCATCAACCATTACGGGACGAACAGACACCTATTTTCGTTTGACTATTTCATCTCGAACGAAATCAAACTAAACAAAGACGTAATCATTGGACCAAAAATTGGTGTTTGGATGGCAGGAGGTTTTGCTATGGGACTAAGCCTTATTTACTATACAGACTTTGACAAAAGCAGTTTGGCATTTCGACCAGAAATTGGAATTGGTTTAGAAAAGGCCAAACTTGTTTACGGTTATAATTGGGACTGGACAAAGGGATTAAATAGCATCAACAAGCATCAAGTAGGTCTGACTTATTGTTTCACACTAAAAAGACTTAAATCGTACAGTAAAACAGCGACAAGGAATGCCAGCTAACAAGAGCATTTGCGATAGCATGGCTGGAATTTGGAGCAATCGGCTGCAAATGATTTTTCAGCTTTAGTTCTGGCTGACATTACGCTGTTGAACATTTGTAGTTATCTTCAACTTCAGTTTTTCAATTCAGTATTTTTTCCAGGCCGACAATTCGCTATTGCCATGCCATCGCAAATGCTTTAACGTTAGCCGCAATTGCCGTTTTGAAGATTTCTGATTTATTTTGTAATTTCAATCTCTAATTATGTCTAAAGAAGAAATCAAACAGGAAATTTCCAAGGAGCTTGATAGTTTTTCGGAGAATGCTCTTCAGGATTTGTTATCATTCCTGAAGAAATTACATTCCGGCGAGAAGCTGTCTCTATTCTCTGGCGATCATTTGAAAATGCTATTGGCTGAGGATAAGGAACTACTGCAAAGACTTGCTCAATGATCGAAATTTCTGAGGTACTCCAACTTCATAAAACCTTGATTGACCAATTCGGCGGCTCTCATGGAGTCCGTGATTTTTCGGCACTCGAGTCTGCCCTTTCCCGACCATTTCAGCGGTTTGACGGAAAAGATCTTTATTTATCGATCCATGAGAAGGCAGCCGCCCTGGTTGAGAGTGTTTTGGTAAATCATCCATTTATTGATGGTAATAAGCGTACAGGATATGGCCTGCTCCGCATTTTTCTTGCACTGCACGGGTTTGAGATTTCGGCTTCCACTGATAACAAATACGAATTCATTATCGACATTGCCTCTGGCGCATTAAAATTTGAGGGTATCGTGACCTGGCTCGAGGCAAATTCTCGCAGAGCAAGCGGCGGCTAACATGGCATTGGCGAAATGTCGGGTGAAGTAGAGAAGGTCAGCAGCGGAGTGCGGGATCAGCTTTTGGCTATTTGCATCCGAGCGCTCTTTTGACTTTTGAGTAAGAAATCATCTTTTATAATATTAATAAGCCAGGCTCTGGCGGACAAGTACACGAATGCCGCCACTTCGCCAATGCCTGAACGTTAGCGGTAATTTTAAGACGACACTCAAATGAGTTTAATAGACTATCATAGAACAACTTCAAGCGAACTTTTAGCCTTGACAAACAAGGTTAGAAATTTAATTACTCATTGGGGTGAAGACGGACGATACAAAGAAGCCGTATTGAAAAATGTAATAAAACGTTTTCTACCCGAAAAATTCTCTATTGGGACGGGGTTCGTTATTAAGCAAACAGCAAATAGAGGCGAACATCTTTCATCACGACAAATTGACTTAATAATTTATGACGATGCAAGCCCTGTTCTTTTCAAAGAAGGAGATTTTGTAATTATGACACCAGACGCAGTAAGAGGAATAATTGAAGTCAAAGCAAATTTGCAGAACCAAGGGCTGACAGGTATTCTCAGACAAGCAAATGAAAATGGACAATTTATATTTTCAGGCAAAGACGACAAAAAGCAAAGATTTTTTAACGGTGTTTTTTCTTACGAAGGTTATACAAATCATTTTGACTTAGACACTTTTTCTGAAAATTATAGGGACAGTAACGTTGCCTTTGAAGCTGACGCAGATTATAAAAAATTCAAGGTAAACCACGTATCGCTTAACAAAGATTGGTTTATCAAACTTTGGAATAATGATGCCAATCCACATTCTTTATACAATATTCAAGACCTTTCATTCTCATTTTTTATATCAAACTTGACAGACACTTTATCTAACAAATCGGTTAAAAAAAATAATTTCATTTGGTATGCAACAGACAAAGAACTTAACCTGGTTAGGCAATTTTGACGAAAGAAAAACTACCGCTAACATCGTATTGGCAATAGTGGGGCTGACAGTAATAAACTCAACATTTGTAATTCTATTAGGCATTTGTGCAAATGTTGGGCTGACGTTTTTCAAATGCCCCACCATCGCCAATACGTGAACCGTTGTGCGTCACCAAAACAGACCCTCTAAATGGCAAAATCTTCTCGACTAATTAAAGTAAGAGACAATTCAATCCAAAGGCTTTGTCGACAGAAGGAATATTTTAAAAAATTCGACAGCGTCGACGACTGGGTAGTAAAGGAGGATGAGAATGTTGTTGAAAGAGAGGGTGAATATTTTTCACACATCAAAAATTATATAATCACCAAATACAAAGCACAGGATATTTATTTGTCTTCTGCTGTTGTTGATGATATTATATTTTATTGTTTGCAGAATTCCGAAATCGCAAACTTTGTGAATGATGTAGAAGACCTGATAGAGAGAAGTGGACTAACAAAAAACTCTATAGTAATCTTCCCACTTCATGACTTTGGGTTTCAATATGCTGGTTTGGGTAACTTAATTAATCATAGTCATGTTAGTTTAAAATATGACAACTTTCAGGTTAATTCACAATCAAATTCATTTAATAAAACCGTTTCAAATATCACGGACTACCTTGAACAGATAAAGTTTCCAAAGAGAAAGAAACTTGACTTAGACTTGTTTAGACACTACTATGTTTCAAGAAATCTAAAATGGTTTGAAAGAAACCCTTTAATATTTTTTCATTTTAAGTTTAGTCAGGTAGAGCGATATGATAATGTTGCGTTCATTCTTGAAAAGATGAGTTTTATTACTAACAAGCTGTATTTCCTGTATACCCTTAGAAGTGAAAAAGACAAAGTAGGCTCATTGTTTTCAACGACCAATTCAAACAACTGGGAAACACTTGACATAAACCATTTTTTGACAATATCCCGTACTGGAGCAAATAATCAAATTAATTGCATTCCTGTTCATTACAAATATTCTTTGCTTTACGAAGACATGCATATGAAAATAGACTTGAAAGCAAAGAAAAAAGCAGTCTATCAATGGGAAGCTAAAGCAATTTCATGTATTGACCTTTTATATGATGGGTATAGAAACTACCTTCTCACAAAAGACAAGAAGTACGGAATGTACTATAGAATTGCCAGTTCTCTGAGTTATTTCCGGCGGAGTGTAAAATCTGTAAGACGAGAAGACAAGGTAATTAATATCAATATTGCTTTTGAAACTTTACTGCTCGATAAACAAGAAACACAAAAGCGAGCAAAGATGTTAGAAAGGATTTGGAAAGTTCTCAAGGGCAAAATCAACAAGAAGACAAATCTGAAGAATATTGAAAACGCTATTGAGGACAGAAATTTGATAATACATAATGGACTGCCAGCTTCTATAGACGTTGATTTTATTGACGTGTATAGAACTTACTGTAGGCTAATACTTTTCTTAAGTGATAACATTTCAAGTATCAGTGCTACACAACCAAACTATTTGACACAATTTTATTCAACGTATTGACTTGGCGAACGCACAACAAAAGTATTTGCAAAAGCAGGGCTGGACAATGTAACATCAGCTATATGCAAGCATCAACAGCGATTCGGGCTCGAAGTTCAATGTTCAGCTGTAGTTCTTAACTTCAACAACATATTTTCAAATGTGCATTTGTACCGGGCTGGACAATCAACGAATTCTCTGCCTGTGCAAATACTCGCTCGTTACCTGCCATTTATGAGCGACAATCCACAATACGAAGTTTTAAGACAATTTGCTGACGACAGTGAATTACTACAGGGGTGGTAAGCTCCCCCAAAAACAGTACGGTTTAGAAGTAGACAAATGTCTAACTT
>CAZNEV010000132.1:0-5371 GCA_964572085.1 uncultured Maribellus sp.
AGCATTGGTTTTAAGCGTTCGTTAAAGTTATCGAATCGGCCATGCGGTGCACGAAGTAGGTTTCCACGGCTTTTAAATCGGCCAGTTTTTCCTGCTTCATCAATCGTTTGACATCCGCATCAGTATTCCAGTTTTCGTTGCCAAAATGAACTTCGTCGCCGCCCAAATGGATGTAGTCCGAAGGGAAAAGGGTGCAAATTTCTCGCAGGATGTCAGTTAAATAGGCGTAGGTCTCCGCTTTCCCCGGATTAAAGGTAAACTCCGGATGCGATTTGGAGCCTCCGCCCGAGAATTCGGGATAGGCACGGTTGGCCGCCCTTGCGTGGCCGGGCATGTCAATTTCAGGAATCACCTCAATAAAACGTTGGGCGGCATAGTTTACAATCTCCCTGATTTCCTCCTGCGTGTAATATTCCGCCGGGCCATCCGGGTTTATATCGTTGCCCTGCCCACCAATTAAGGCCAGTTTTGGGTATTTCTTTATCTCAATCCGCCAACCGGGATCATCCGTTAAATGCCAGTGGAAAACGTTGAGTTTGTGCATGGCCATCATGTCCAGCAATTGCTTCACTTTTTCGGCCCCGAAAAAATGCCGCGATTCGTCGAGCATCACTCCGCGCCAGCCAAAACGTGGTTCATCTTCAATGGTAAGAAGCGGCAGACTGATTTTTCCATTTTCCGTGTCAGAAAACAGGATAAGCTGTTTCAGGGTTTGTAATCCGTAAAAAATCCCTTTTTCGGTGCCGGCCCTGACAATAATTTCTTTTTTCGATGTTTGAAGGAAGTACGATTCCTCGTTTTCACCGTTCGCAGTGAGTTCGAGTTTGATTTTTGCCTTTTCAGAATTATCAACCTTCACAGAAACCCGTTCGGCAACATCCGTTTTAAACTTTTCGGCAAGCGGAAGAAGCGTTTCGTTGTTAACGGATAAGGTCATTTCCGCGTTCAATTTCAAAATTCCCTTTTCCAATTCCATTTTGTTGGGTTGTGGGATAAGGGAAGGCGCGATTTCGGACTCGTTGTCGGAAACGCAAGAAAAGGTAAAAAGCAGAAGGAGCAGATAGGTGTATTTCATGGTGTATGAGTTTAAAAAGAATATTTTTTGTTTTTGAAAGCCTATAAATATAGTCTTAAATATGATTTGAAATCCTTTTTGATAAAATTTATGGACGGAACAAATTAAGGCGGTATTTCAGTTAGGGAACGGGTACAGGTGCGGAGGTTCCCAATCTCCAGAGGGTGCGGAGGTTTTTAACCTCCGATCTGTTTAAAGGAAAAGATGCGGTTAAAAACCCTGTCTGACAGGCAGGCGCGGCACCCGCCTAAAAAAAACGCGTTGACTGTGATGTAGTTATGAAATATTTAGCGTAAATTAGTCAGGGTTTTTCAAGCAATTTTTCTTAATCTTATAAAACGAATATACGTCCAATTCTCATTTATAGGAAACAGTCAAATTAAAATAACCTAATAAAATCAAACAGTATGAAAGCAATTCTTTGTCTCCTGTTCTTCTTATTTGCCAGTAATTTAGCGTTGCAAGGGCAAAACCTGATTGCTGTGCAAAATGGGGGAGTGTCAAATTTTTTTGAAAGCCTTAATGAGGCTGTTACCAGTTCTGAAAGTGGTGATACCTTGTATTTGCCCCGGGGGGTTCATTTCCGCTGACCATAACCATTTCCAAACGCCTTCACATTATCGGAGCCGGGCATAACCCTGAATTTACTGAAACAACATTGCAAACTTATATTACGGGGTCAATTTATTTGGATTCAGGAGCCAGCAATGGTTCAATGACGAGGATAATGGTGCCCGGCACAATTTATTTTGGAAACACAAGTGCAGCAGAAAACTACACGATTTTCAGGTGTAAAATATACCAAATTGCAAATTCTCAGGCTTATTCACATTAATTCGGTGAGTAACTTTTTCATTCAAATGGATAGGTTTATGTTACTGTGCAAAGCATAGTTTCCCATTCAACAGCCGGAGAGCTGTTGTCAGTGCGGGAATATTTTACGTTTTCATGTGTTTCCTCCTTTCTTTGTTTTTTACGGTTGGCCTGAATGTTCCGGAGCAGGTGTCCTCCGCGGGCGGTTTATTCCAACCTGACCTGATAGCGTTTGCCCAGCAGCATCTTTTCGTATTCGCCGCGTTTTATTTTAGTTCCGGAAAAGTAGGCCGGCAACCTTTTCCACAGGTTGGCTATGGTTTCCTTGCTGTGTGCGGTGGGCAGGGCGGCCACCTCCGTGTTTTTTTCCACGGACTGGTTTATGGTGTGCGCCAGCAACATGCTTTGGCAATAGTTTTTTAGGGCACGGAAAGAACTCCTTGAGAATTTGTGCCCCAAGTTGTACCCGCGTCCTTTGAGGTAATCGAACGGGTTCTCGATGTTCCACCGCATGCGCCCGCCCTGGGAAACAAGGTGGCAGTTCGAGTTGTCCACCGGTATGTCGGTGATGTGGGTGAAGGTGTTTTCTTCCGTTGCCCCGGATGCGGCGTGCACGGTGGTCTCTTTGCATCCGGCCACCGAGAGCTCGAAGCCGCGGTAGCCGATGCCGTTTGCCCAGCGGAAACTTTGTTTTGTGCGCTTGCCCTTTTCTGCCAGGCGCCCCCCGGGAGCAGGCCCATTTCTTCGTGCACGCTCGGCAGGCAGCCGTCTTTAAAGGTAACGATGAAGCCCCACCCGTTGTCTTTGCATATCCTGAAAAAACTTTGGTTGGCATACAGGCCGTCGGCCAAAATCACCATTGGCAGCCGCGGGTACGCCTTCTTGAGTTTTACCGCCAGGCGTTTGAAAGCGTTGAGCCCGCAATCCTGCTTGTCGTATTCCTTGCCGTTTTCGTTGCGCACCCACCCGGCCGCTATCGAAACCGACATCCCGTTACAGGTGACAAGCTTCGCTTCCAACACGTTATGGAAATAAGTTGTTTTCCCGTTTTTGGATGTTTTGCTGGTGCATTCCCCGCAATAATTGGTTCCGTAACTTGCCACCCCGGTGCCGTCGATGGCAACAAAATACTTTTTGCCCATGAAACGGAACTTGTGGAACATCTTCTTTTCGATCAAGGTTTTGACCAAAAGGTGTTTCAGGCTTTCCAGCTGGCTTTCCCCCGGCAAACGGTACAGGTCTTCCACCGCGTCCATGCTTGGGGGCCCCAGCTTGAAAGCCCGCCGGTAGTTTTTCCTGAACACCGCTTCCTTGCGGCCGTTGTCGAAAGCATTGCGGCTGCCCTCTTTGAAAACGAACAGCATGATGCCGCCCACCACAAGCTCTGCCAGCGGGTAATCTTTGCGCTTGCGCGGGCCGCCGGGCCCCATGATTTTTTCTGCCAGCCCGGGAAAACCCGACCGGACCGTTTTGGCAATTTGCCGGGCTACCTGATTGCCCTTGCTTCGATTTTTTGCATATTTCCCCTATGGGATATTTGGCGGTTTGTTTTAAAATAGCTATCTTTAAAACGTTAAAAGCCAGTGCGTTGAATGCAACGAAAACACCGGCTTTTTAACATAGTTAAATAAATGTTATGGGGAAATACTGCTACTTGCCCCAAGGGGCAAGGTACGGAAAACCCCGAAAAATTATCCCGAAAAATATTTTTCCCCACCTGTCTTAAATGATTGAAAATCAATGATGAAGATTTCTCACCGAATTAGTGGCAATAGTTGGGATGCCAAGTTTTCGGGTTTTACCGTCTTTCTTGGATACCCTTTTCCTAAACGCTCAGCACCATAGCTCTTTACCACAGCACCCTTAGGCGGTTTGATGCCCCCTCCTGCAAGACGGCACCGGTGGTTCATCCGACTTTCGTTGGATTCCACCATCTCAATTCCAGCATAATAAGTGGCATGATACAATACTATTTGGCGTCCGGTGGTTTTTCAGGCCACCGAAAACCAGTATCTTTGAGGCACTTAACCATTTAAATTTCATATTATGACAAATTAAAAAAAGATTTGAACAGGAATGCATCCTTCGCAATTTAAGTGAAAGGACAATGATAGATCATAAACCTTATTTCTTCTCCCTTGTTGATTCAAATTCTTTTGATTTTTTCCGTTGCTTTCTTTTTCCAAACAGTTTCCCGATGACTTCCGAAGGGGAAAATTGGTAGTTCAGCGATGAGGCCCTGCTGCGTTGTATCCGGTCATTTTCGTTCAGCAGCTCTTGCATCCGTTCACTTTCGGTAAAGTGGTCGTTTGGTTGCGGACGGAAATCAAACTCAATTCTCTTGATGTTTTCGACAGCACGTTCGGCATCGGTTTTTCGGTTGGGCGAAATATCGATTTGCGAAATATTCACCGTATCGGGCAGTAAAACTATCATGGGATGGGCTATAATTTGGAATACCGGAACTACCTTTCTGAAATACGAAACGTGCGAAAAAGACATAGTGACTAAAGTTGTTATAAATCTGACAAACAAGAATAATTAATGCATGTATGCCAACGGATAGAGAATGTAATAGGGAACTGTGTTGTTAGGTTGCAATTATCGAAATTATCTCTAAGTTTGAAAAGTACAATCAATTTAAACGGATGCCCATGTTTAAAATAGTCTTACAAAATCTAATATTACATTGTGCTAATTTGAAAACACCCGTAATTGGCGGGTTCTCGGATTTTATCGTGCATTTTGAAAAAGAAGTTCCAACGATAATAAAACTGGAAGCTTAAATTCAATTCGGTTTTAAATTATTGAAAAAGAAAGAAAAGAGAAAAGAGAAAATGAAATTGGGTTTTTCTAAAACAAGAAGTTCATTCACATTAATAAAAAGGCAGCTTTTAAAATTAATCGTGATACAAAAAAAGTTGATTAATCCGGAAAATAATTGTTTTGGGAACGGATAAAAAATCAAGCGTTTTAACAATTGAAAATTCTTAAAGGAAAATCTGTTGGGTTTTATTAAAGTTTTTTGGCGCATTTTCAAATTAAGGATACTGGGAAATTTGATTTATTTAATTCTAAATGAGGGTCTTAAGATTAAAAAAGAAGAAATAGTTTAAAGAAATACCAATTAAATAAGTGCGATGTTGAAGTGACCATTTGGAATGATTAATGGCAAACTCCAAATGGGTTTTATTGAGATTTGGAGAATGTAGATAAATTGAACGTACTAAAAATAATCATATTAACAATTATATGTAAATGGCTTTAATAAATTGTCCTGAATGTGGTGCTCAAGTTTCAGATAAAGCAAATGAATGCAATAGATGTGCATATCCAATTAATGAAAAACCAAAAGCTGTAAAAGTTAAGACAGAAGAGCAGGGATGTTTTCTACAAACTTTGAATATGGGATGTTTTGTAGTTTTCTTACCTGAATAATTCACAAACCACATAAAAAATGGGCAAGTAATTTTGTTATCTCCT
>CAZNEV010000133.1:0-5357 GCA_964572085.1 uncultured Maribellus sp.
CAATCACCATTAAAGTGATAAGAAAAATGGTTTTTTTATTCAATATGGTTTTCATCCGTAAATAATTTCAAATTTAATATTTTAAGTAACTTAGTTAACAGATAAGAAAGTCAAAATTCATCTGCCTTGCTAATGGCAACAACTGTTTGTGCTTATCTGTAATGAAACATCCTCCATCAAAAAAATCAGGGCAGGGTTTACATTTTTAAAATCCTGCCCTGATACCAATAGTTGGACACTAATTTTTAGTATCCGGGATTTTGTTCTAATAATGGATTTTTTTCAATTTCACTTTGAGGAATTGGTACTAAATAATTTTTTTCGTGAAAAATAAATGTGAATTGTTCCATAGTATTCACCGTATAGGTTTTTTCTCCGGTTTCAATATCCTTAACAATATCCATTCTTTTTGGAAGTTTATTAAGTTCCGTTGGCGCAATTTTCCATCGACGTACATCAAAATAACGATGTTCTTCAAAAACCAGTTCAATTTGTCGTTCGTGCTGGAGTCTTTCCAACAGATCTTCACCGCTATCCATAACAGGAGGCATATCAACACTGGGTCTACTTCTAACTTGATTTACATATTCCCTGCATGTTTCTTCGTCTCCAAGCATATACATTGCTTCGGCATAATTAAGCAATATCTCAGCATACCTGAAAAATATCCATGGAGAATTACCTTGATTATTCCCACTCGGATTGATAATTGTCTCGTCAATAAATTTCCTTGGATAATAACCTGTTTCTGTTGCGTTCCAAGATGAAATAGGTCCTTCTCTTGAATCTCTTCCCCCAGGGACAAATGTTTCAACCTCCCGACCCTGAAAGGGAGCCCCATCGTACAGGATAGTTGCATAGAAACGCGGATCCCGGTTAACGTATGGGTCTTGAGGATCATATGTTGGATCATCCTTTGGCAGCTTACCGCTTATCATTTCAAATTCATCAACTAAATTTTGATAAGGATGAGCCTGGCCATATCCACTATATCCATTAGGATACAAGCGTAATTCATTTTGAGGGTTTTGTTCGTTGGAAAAAGGAATATTATATGGCCTGGACCATATTGCCTCCAAATTATATGAATTTTTCTTTAAGAACAGGCTTTTATAATCGGGATAAAGCGAGTAAACGTTTAAATCTATAACGGCCTTCGCTGCATCTGCAGCAGCCTGCCATTTTACGGATGAATTTGACGGATTATTTAAAGGACTTGCCATATATAACAATGCTCTGGATTTGGCGGCAAGGGCTGCACCTTTTGTGATCCTTCCCAGATCACTAGAAGGATAAGTAACAGGTAGCAAATCAATTGCATCATCCAATTCGGAAATGACGAAATCCATACATTCATCATAAGAATTTCTTGGTATATTAAAGTCATCATCTAAATTAAATGTTTTTGTAATTAAGGGGATACCTCCATGTAGAGCTACAAGCCTGAAATATGCAAATGCCCTTAAAAACTTCATTTCACCAATCATTCTATTTTTGAATGATTCTTCGACCGGAGCTTCAGCAATATTTTCAAAAAAGATATTACTTTTGGTTATAACGCGCCAGTAATTAGGATAATTTATTGTCCAGAGATCAAGTGCTCCCAATTGGGCTGGAGTTATATTCCCTTCATTGATATAGTTGTGGTTTCCCCCTCTACCATATAGTTCATCTGTTAGCTGTCCAAACTGTAATGCTGTTGAAGTATAACTGCCGGTTGGCCGCGATGTTGGCATTTCTCTGTAGGTGTTATCAACGAATGCTTGTATTAAATTTCCATCTTCCCAAACCGCAACATCTGAAAAGCTATCTAAGGGTGATAAATCTAGGACATCATCGCAGGAAGAAATTAATCCCAACGCAAGAATTAGCAGGATACTATATGAAGCAGCTAATTTTTTCATTCTATTTGAAAAATTGTATATCCAATTCATAATTCTAATTTTTTAAAAAGTTACATTTATTCCTATATTATATATTTTCATTTGAGGATAATGGGAAGCTCCTGCATTCGTGTTTTCAGGATCAGCCCACTTTACATTATCAATGGTGAACAGGTCTTGTCCATTGATATATAATTTTAAGTCTTGTATTTTAAAATTCGATAGCAAATTTGCAGGAAGATTATATGATAATTCCAATGTTTTTAATCTGGCATAAGAAGAGTTTTTTAACCAGAAATCAGATTGTATCCCACTTGGCTCTGTTCTGGTCTCAATCGTGGGTAATCGAGGATACTTTGAATCCATGCTTCCCGGGGTCCAACGGTTAATAATTACATCCTCAAGCTGGTTCATAGCAACTCTGGCATTCATGTGATAATATTGCCATACATCACCTGCTCCCTGAAAGTTTGCCCATAAATTAAAATTTTGATAGCTTAAAGATACATTGAGTCCAAATACAATATTTGGGATGTTGGTTTTGTCCATTATCATCATGTCATTAGCAGAAATTTTGCCATCACCATCTTTATCAAAATATTGAAGATCACCAACTTTTGTTCCTGGGTAAATTGGCGCCGCATCAATCTCTTCTTGTGTTCTGAATATTCCTATTGCTTTGTAATATTTTTCTGCACCAAGAGGATTACCTTCTCTTTTTTGCCAATCAGGAACATTTTGGGCTTCACTAATATCAATAATTTCATTGCGGAAAAATGAAATGTTCCCTGCAACTCTCCATGAAAGATCATTCATAACTTTCATGTGTTTCAATTCAATTTCAAGGCCCTTGTTTTCTACAATGCCAATATTCTCATTAGGTAGCTTAAGACCAGTAAATACAGGCACAGCCAGGTCCCTGGTTGCTAGAATATCAGAGCGCCTTTGCTTGAACACATCTAAAGTAAACCCGAATAATCCATTCCCGAAATCGGCATCCATCCCTATATTTTTAGTAGTTGCCTCTTCCCATGTAATATTAGGATTGGGTGTCACCCCTGCAACTAATCCATTCGTAGCAACTGGTGGAATTCCAAAACTCATACCTGTATTGCCAAGAGTATATAACCTTAAATTCTGAAAGGGCGAAATAACATCATTCCCCATTTTTCCAATGGAGACCCTTAACTTTAAGTTATCGATAATATCATTGCTTTTTATAAAATCCTCCTCCGAAAGCCTCCATGCTACAGAGCCCCCTGGGAAAAAGCCAAATCGTTTTCCTTTAGGGAAATTAGAAGATCCATCATAGCGGTAATTAAAATCTATCAAGTATTTATCCTGAAAACCATAGCTTACACGTCCGAAAATGTTCTGTCTTGCATTTTCAGATCTACTTCCATTAGTCGACTGATCAACCAAATTGCCTGCAAACAATTCATCAATTGTTGAAGATATATAGTTTTTCCTAAATGCACTAAACCAACTATAAAGACCTTCTGATTGCTCTACGGCAACAAATGTGTTCACCTTATGATCATTAATTTGAAGATCATACTTAATACGTAGGTTGACTAAAGTATTATTTGAACCTGCATAGGATTGTGTGAGTTGAGGTTTTAAAATACCGCCCCCCAATTTAGGAACATAAGTGTCGGTTGATTCATAATAATCATATACGGTCCATGGTGTTTGCCAGTTTTTGTCCAAAATAACATCATTAGTATATGAGAAATATCCATCAATACCTAATCCAGTAACCCACGGAATGGTTAAATCAAATGAAGCCTTAGCCAGATACCTGTAACTTTTAATGTTTCTATTACCTGATTGATCAGTTGCCATAATAGCAGGATTTTCACCATTTTCCATTCCAGCGGAAGGAAGTCCATTAGGCCAGTAAACCGGAACAGTAGGAATCTGCTTCAGTCTGGAAAATAGCGCACTTGTGCTATAAGCCGGGTAGTCCCCATTTTCTAAAGCTCCATTTAGGTCAAAACCAACTTTCAAATTCTCGTGAATCTGGGTATCAACATTACTTCGAATTGAATAAGTATTATATTTAAGACTTCCATTTTTAAATATACTTCCTTGATCCGTATATGAACCTGACACTGAATATCTCGTATGTTCAGTTCCTCCTCTTACATTCAAATTATGTTGACTCTGGGAGCTGGTATTTTTCAAGGTTTTACCATACCAATCTTCATTGACAAAATTAGGATCGGTACCACTTCTGAATTTTGCAATATCATCCTCAGAATACCTTGGGGACTGACCAGCTTCAATGTCCAATTGATTCACGTATCCAGCAAAATCAGCAGATTCTGCCAATTTAGGAATTCGGGTTGGTTGAGCAATCGCCTGATTAATCGAATAGCTAATGGTCGGTTTTCCCACTGAGCCCCTCTTCGTAGTTATTAAAATTACCCCATTTGCAGCACGTGCTCCATAAATAGCCGCGGAGGCATCCTTTAATACGGAGATTGATTCAATATCATTTGAATTAATCCTTTCCCATCCTGAAACATCTTGAATTCCATCAACGACAACAAGAGGTGAATTGTCACCGGTTGTATTCATTCCACGAATTAAAATGGTAGAATTTTCTCTTCCCGGTTCACCACTAGTTACTTTAGTAATAACCCCTGGCATTAATCCACTTATTGCACTGGTAACATTAAGAGAAGGACTTGCCACGAGCTCTTCCTCGGAAACTCCAGCTACAGAACCAGTTACTGTAGCTTTTCTCTGCGTTCCATACCCAATTGCCACCACCTCTTCGATCCCAATAGCATCCTCCACCATACTGATATTTATGGTAGTTTGGCTTCCAACGGCTACTTCCTGCGTCCGCATCCCCACAAAGGAAAATTGTAAGGTGGCATTTTCCGGGATATTCGGGATGGAATATTCTCCATCTACATTGGTAACCATCCCCTGGGTAGTACCTTTCACGAGTACTGTAACTCCGGGAAGGGGTTGCCCACTTTGGTCGATCACTCTACCCGAAACTCCCGATTGTTGAGACAGAGTGTTTTCTTCGCTCACCCCTTGTTTTTCCGTGGTTAAAACAATAAACCGGTCTTTCACCAAGTAGGAAACATTGGTTTCAGAAAAAATACCCGATAAGATGTTGTCGATGGGTTTCTCTTTGACATCCACGTCCACTTTCCGCTCCACGTCCACCAGTTTTTGGTTGAAGAGGAAATAGAACTCACTGCGGTTTTCGATCTCGTCTAACACATCGATTACCCTGGCATTGTTCATTTTCAGGGTCAGTTTGGTTTGCTGCGAATAGCTTGCGCCCGCCCAAACCTGCGCGGCAAATAGGAATAGAAAAAAAGCACTTAACCGCATAATTTTCCACGTTTTAGTTTTGACGCCAAAATAAATGGCGTCGCGAATCCATTTTTTTTTCATAGTTTGATACTTTAAAGTTAAACAATTATTACATTAATTCACACACTGCTT
>CAZNEV010000134.1:0-5123 GCA_964572085.1 uncultured Maribellus sp.
ATGTCGATTGGCTTTGTGCAAGCCCAAAACGACACGATGTACATAATGGAATCGGGCAATGTTGTATATCAATGGGCAATAAATGAAATCGACAGTATTATTTTTTATAAGCCGGTAACCAATCCTGAATTAAATATTGCAACAGTAAATATTCCTGCTGGTACTTTTACCATGGGCAGCCCCAAGGGTGAGGTAAATCATGAAAGCAACGAAACCCAATACCAAGTAACGCTTAGCACCTTTGAAATGAGCAAATATGAGATTACTAATGCTCAGTTTGCAGCTTTTTTGAATGTCAATAGCATAGGCAGTAATGGCTTATATTCAGCAGGAGCATATCCTGACAAAGCTTTGATTTATGAAAGTACGGATGGCAGCAACTTCGGGCTGCATTATACAAGTGGACAGTGGGTGACTGCGGCTGGTTATGAAAATCATCCTGTAATAAAGGTAACCTGGTATGGAGCTACTGAATTTGCCTCTTATGTTGACGGACGGCTACCAACCGAAGCCGAGTGGGAATATGCCTGCCGTGCTGAAACAGTTACGCCCTTTAATACGGGCAGTTGCCTGACCGACACACAAGCCAATTACAATTGGGCTTACCCTTACGACACTTGCAAAAACACAAACATCGCCTCGACTGACACAACTCGGGCAGTGGGTACGTATGCTGCCAATATGTATGGCTTGCACGATATGCATGGCAATGTTTCGGAATGGTGCTCCGACTGGCTCGACACTTATCCTGCTACACCCAAAACCAACCCAACAGGTGCGGCTACGGGTTCGATTCGCGTATGTCGCGGCGGCAGTTGGGACCACAGAGCCAGGTACTGCCGCTCTGCTTTTCGCGGAGGCTACTACCCTATTAACGGCTACTTGACAGTAGGATTTCGTGTTGTCATTGTTCCATAGGTCGTTTAAAATGTACATCAAAAAAAGAGGACAAAAATGAAGCGCAAAACAACACGATGTATTTAATGAAGTCGGGCAATGTGGCTTATAAGCGGGCAGTAACCGAAATTGACAGTATTGTTTTCACAATAACCGGACTAAAGGTAACAAATTGTGAATTTGGATGGATAGGCGGCTCACTTCAGCCGGGACAAGGGACCACACGTTATGGTAATGCCATTGAGATATGGGGCGGCTGTAGGGATTACTCTGTTGACCACTGCTACATTTACCAGGTGTATGATGCAGGGATAACCCACCAGTGGGCGAACACTACCTCAACACAGCCCGTGATAATGGAAAACGTAACATATAGCAATAACCTAATAGAATACTGCACCTATTCCATTGAATATTTTCTTAATCAGCCCAATTCAGAAAATGACTTAATGAAAAATATCCTGATTAAAAATAATATATGGGACAAGTTAATTTTTATAGGAGCTGAGAAAGAAGCTTCATTGCCAATAATGCAAAACAATATTTACATTCAGTCCAAAGGAGAAAAATTCGGATTTTACGGCATGAACCATGAAAGGGATGAACTCATGTTTGATTCAGGCATTGACGAGCTCTTGATTAAAGAAGGAATCGAGAAAAATCCGACTGTCATATTTGATGAATAATAAAACATATTAATTAATTTCAAACAAATGAAAGCAATAAAAAAAGGAATAATATTTTTGGGGTTTTTTTTCGTTAGCATCACTTTTACTTTTTCACAAAGTGATATCCCGTTAAAACCATATAATATTGATTGGAGGACAGGCAATCAGACAGAATTTAACCTTTCAGGAATAATTGATAAGCCTGCCGGAGCGGCTGGATTTGTTCAAATAAAGAACGGCCATTTTTTTACGGCGGATGGTAAAAGATTGAAAATATGGGGAATCAATTTATCAGGAGGAGCCTGTTTCCCTGAGAAAGAGGATGCACCCCAAATAGCTGCCTTTTTAGCGCGATACGGTCTCAATGGTGTGAGGCTTCATTTTCTTGATTCCCAATGGGGCCCCGAAAGAAGCGTTATAGACATCAATGATTTGACAAGTCGTAAATTAAATCAGGAACAGTTAGATAAATTTGATTTTTTTGTTGCAGAGCTAAAAAAACAGGGTATTTATTCAAATATTAACCTGAATGTAGGCCGGGGATTTAAACCTGGAGATGGTATTCCTGAGAGCGAATACTTGGGTTTTGCAAAAGCGGCAACACTGTTTAATGACAGGATGGTTATGCTGCAAAAAGAATACGCCTATTTATTGCTCACACATAAAAACCCTTATACTGGGAATCGTTACACCGATGAACCCGCCTTAATTATTGTTGAAATAGTAAATGAAAATTCGCTGGTAGAAGCATGGTTTGGAGACCGCCTGAACGGGAAAAAATATTCACGAAATCCTTCTACCTGGTCAGCTATTCCTCCATATTATGCTATGGAACTTACCCGGAAATACAACCAGTGGCTGGCTGAAAATATTTTCAAAAAACAGATTGAATCAATTGCCGAAGAAGCTGGCAGGGATGAAGATGGCCTGATTCCCAGAATGGTCAGCAATGAGTTTAAAGGTGCATCGAAATTAAGGTTTCATACTGAAGCATCATTTATTATAAATATGGAAAAAAGATTTTTTTCGGAGATGCACCATTTTTTGAAGTCAACACTTGGTTTGAAGGCTCATGTTGTCGGTACAAGCGACCATAACCATAATAAAAGTGGTTACCCTCTTTTATCCTCTCTTTCTGAATTAGATGTGATAGATGGTCATGTATACTGGCAACTTCCCGGGCGCAGAACAGATGTTGAAACAGGGGAAGTTAAAATCACTTTCAATTATACGCCCATGGTAAATGAGCCGGCTATAAGTACTGTAGTGCAGTTATCTCGTTCGGCAATATCGGGTAAGCCATACACCGTATCTGAAACCAATCATCCTTTTCCGAGTGAATATGCCTGTGAAGGAATACCCATCCTTTCTGCTTATGCACTTTTACAAGATTGGGACGGCATTTTTTATTTTACATTGGAGCATACTAACCCAAAGGAATGGATTCAAAAAGTTCCCGGCTCTTTTGATGTTTATCATGATCCTGTTAAAATGACAAATCTGGCTGTTGCCGGCCTTATGTTTCATCGTGGCGATATTTCAAAAGCCGACAGTATTATTTTAAGAGATTATAACCAAAAAGAGATTATTGAGGGTATAAGGACAAATTTAGGGCAAATGCCTTTTTTTACTCCCGGATTCAACTCAGCCTTACCATTAATCTACAGAACTCGTATCAATGGCTTTTTTCGCGAACACGTTGAATATCCCGAATTTGAGAAGCCCAATCCTATTGTTTCTCAAAATGGGGAATTAAAATGGTATCATACTGAGGATAAGGGAGTGGTTACTGTCAATACGGCAAAATCACAAGGCTTGATAGGTTTTGTGGAAAATTTTGACAAGGGACTCCCTTGTTTGGAGGTGGATATTGAGAATGATTTTTGCAGTGTAATTCTTAGTACAACAGATAATAAAGATTTGGTAGAATCAGAGAATTTAATTCTTGCAGCAACTTCAAAATTTGAACTTACTAATATGAAATACAATGAAACCCATACAGAGTTGACTCAACAACCTGAAAAGCCTGGACTTATAGAACCTGTAACAGGTGTAATTCATCTGAAAGGGATGGAAAATGTGAAAGCAGCTGAACTTATTGTTATTGGAGGTGATGGAAATCGTTTGGAAACAAAAATAATTTACCCTGATGAATCAGGGAAAATCAATTTTAGGATCGGTGAGCCTGCTTCCCCTTTATATTTGATCCATATTCACAGATAAAGATAGTTTTAGTTTTTAAAACTTGTTGAATTATTAATAACAAGAATATATTCGAAAAATTACTGAAAAATTAATTTTTTTAAAAAAAGCAGACATGAAAAAAATATTCATTTTCCTGTTGGGAATAGCCATGTCAATTGGCTTTGTGCTATCCCAAAACAACACGATGTATTTAATGAAGTCGGGCAATGTGGCTTATAAGCGGGCAGTAACCGAAATTGACAGTATTATTTTTTATAAACCAGCACGGGCGGCGGCGAGCGAGTTGCGGTTTCCCGTTCGCGCCTCCGCCAACGGGCGGTATCTCGTGGATGTACGCGGTGCTCCGTTTCTCCTCCACGGGGATACTTCGTGGTCGCTCCTCGTCGGGCTTACGAGAGAGGAAGCGGAGGAATATCTGGAGAACCGCCGCCAGAAAGGGTTCAATTCGCTTATTGTCAACCTCGTTGAGCACCAGTTCGCCGAGAATGCGCCGGCGAACAAGTACGGTGACGCGCCCTTCACGACCCCGGGAGATTTCTCGACCCCGAACGAGAAGTATTTCGCCCATGCCGACTGGGTCATCCAGAAGGCGAACGAAAAGGGAATCCTGGTCGTCCTCAACCCGTGTTACACCGGCATCTTGTCACCGGACAACACGGAAGGGTGGAAAACGGAGATTCTGGCCAACGGGCCGACGAAATGCCGAGGCTACGGAAAGTACGTGGGGAATCGGTACAAAGCCTATCCCAACATCATCTGGCAGGCGGGCGGAGACGCGACGCTCAAGGCGGATTCCGATCTCGCGCGGAACTGGCTGGAAATCCTGCGGGGTATTAAAGAGCATGCCCAAGGGCACCTGTGGACTGCCCACTGGTCGCGATTCTCCACCGCCCTTGATCAAAGCACTTTCGCCCGTTACATGGATGTGGACAACGCATACGGCGGCAATCGCACCTATATTCAGACGCTGCGGGCCTACAACCGGGCGAACCCGAAGCCCACGTTTCTCAACGAGGCCTACTACGAAGCAGATGAGCTATCAGCGAATGCGGGTACGCCGCAGATGATGCGCGCGCAAGCGTACTGGGCGATCCTGTCGGGAGCCACCGGCCATTTTTTCGGCAGTTACCACATCTGGGCGTTCGGCGCGGTGACGTTCTCGAAAGAAAGACACGATTGGCGCGAGGGATTGGAATCTCCGAGTTCCCGCGACATGGTTCACGTCAAACGTCTCTTTGAAGGCCGTGCTTGGTATGACCTGGTGCCGGACCAAGGGCACTCGGTAGTCACGGGCGGGTACGGCACGTTTGGAATCGACGACCGGAAACCCGGGGGCGACTACGTGACGGCGGC
>CAZNEV010000135.1:0-4994 GCA_964572085.1 uncultured Maribellus sp.
AAAAAGGGGGTCAACATCACCCGGAATACCGGGGTCAAGATCATCGGAATTTACACAAGACAAGAATTAAGAACCATCTTGGCACAGAAGGAAATCGGGTTTATAGTTTGCATTTATGCAAGTGGGACAATTGTTTAGAATACGATTTGAATATTTTTGCATACGAAGTCATTTCAGAAAGCAATGAAATTATTGAACGTTTCATTGTCGAAATTCTTGAACAGCAATTTTGGGATAAGTTAAGCCCGATATTTGGAAAACGAAGTGGTTTATAACCCAAAAAATAGATTAAACAACTGAATTAATGAAAACATTATACGTTATTGGTAATGGATTTGACATCCATCATAAATTAGACACAAGGTATCAAAGTTTTGCAAACTACTTGGCTGAAAATGATAGTGAGGTTTATGAACTCTTATTAAATTATTATGGACTTCCTGATATTACAAATCCTGAATTGACAGATGAAGAGTATGCGTTATGGTCAAAATTTGAGCAAGCCTTAGCTGACTTGGATTATTTATCGGTATTGGACGATAATTCCGACTTAATTGCTCGCCCTGGTGCTGAAGATTTTCGAGATAGAGATTGGCATAGTTATCAGATAGAGATGGAAGAAATCATTAAGGATTTAACGACCACTCTAATTAGCGACTTTAATAAGTTTATTCTTGAAGTCAAATACGAAAGTATTTCTGATGATGTGCTAATTGACTTAGAAGACGATAGCCATTTTTTAAATTTCAATTATACTAAAACACTACAGGAAAGCTACGGCATTCCCGAAGAACGAATAACCTATATTCATAACAGAGCAGATATAGACAATTGTACTCTTATTTTAGGACACGGAACTGACCCTGCAAATTTTGATGAGAAAGAAGAAGAACCGCCACAAGGATTAAGCGAAGAAGAATTATACGAATGGCGTGAGCAAAAGGCTGATGAATATGACTATTCTTATGAAAGTGCCAAACAAGAAATACTATCTTATTATACAAAGGCATTTAAAAATACGGCTTCAATTATCGAAAACAATATTGTTTTTTTTACCAATCTTACTGAAGTTGAAAAAGTTATTGTCTTAGGGCATTCTATTTCAGAAGTAGATTTAAAATATTTTGAGGTATTAAAAGCCAAACTAAATGAAAATGTAATTTGGAATGTTTCGTATTACAGTGAGCTTGAGAAGCAAGCACATAAAGAAACACTATTGCAACTTGGAATAAATAACAACAATATTGTCCAAATAAAAATTACAGATTTAAAAAAGCAATCTTAGTTATTAGTAAAGTATTCCTGTGCAAATTTTGCTATTCCCACACTAAAATATTTACCACCATTAGTAACAACCTCAATGGCTTTCTTAAAATCATACACATCGCTACCAATAAGCAAATAGCCCATAAAACCCATTTCCAAAAGAGATTTTACGACTTTTTCAGCATCAATATCACTATGCCCAATCAGTTTAATGATTGGGTATAGTGTCCTTAGTTCTTGAAGCTGTGCCAGCACATTCTTATCGTAAAAATCAAGGTCAATAATACAAATTTGGGGAAGTTCCTTTAATGCAGACAGTTGAGATATTCCGTCTTTAATGTCTTCCGAACGGAACAATACGTCAATTCCTGAAGTGACAAGGTCGTTATAGGCTAAATCAACTATTAGGCGTTTATCGTTGATAAATGCAATGCCGATTGCTTTAGGGGTATTTACAGTTTCCATACTACCAGTTTTAATGTTAGTGTAGCCCTGCACAAAAAAGAAAGCGCAGGCAACCACACTTACCGACATTGAGGCACTGGTATACCCGACAACGAATAAGCGAGCGCCCACGCCTATAACGTGAGCGTTCCTACTTATCTGTCCCGTTGTCTTAAAAATTACCAGTTTTCAATGTGGGACTTAAAGCAAAAACACTTTAAGTATTTCTATATTTTCAAAAGCAAAGATACTAAACTCGTTCTGATACGAAAGTATTAATCTGTACTAAAATTGGCTATTTGTTATTTGTATTATTGGAGATATAGTTCCGTTCCAGGATTGTCAGAATATCACTCTCCTTATAAATTATTTTGCCCCCTATCTGTATATAAGGCAGGATATTATCATCACGGTATTGCTGTAAAGTCCGTTTGCTGATATGGAGCAGTTCGCACACATCTTCGCCCGACAAATAAATTTCTCCGTTCATTACAGGACGATAGTTTTTTAATATTTCTTCGATACGGTTTCGCAACTGCATTATCATCTCCTGATGGGCGATGATTTCTTCGGTGTCATTCGTTAATAAGTCCATTGTCGTTTGTATTGTAGGGCTGCCCGGCTTTGAGCAAAGCCTGTATGTCCGAGAGTTTATAATAATTTTTACGGTTCAGTTTGGAATAAGGCAATAAGCCTTTGTCCTTATAGGTCTGCAAAGTCCGTTTGGTAATGTTCATCATCAAACACACTTCCTGGTTATCGAGCCATTTCTCCTTTTTGAAAATCGGCGTGTATTTCCTCGTGGCATTTTCGGTCATTTCCAAAAGTTCCCTTAGCTCATTCTTCATTCCGTCCAATGCGGATTTTTGTATAGCGATAACTTCCATAGTCTGCTCAATTTTTCTGTGGAAGTCGAATTTATAAAGGCATATTGCAAGGTTGGAAAATGTGGTATTGATTGGCTTTGAAAGGCAGTATTTGGCATTGTATAGTAGGGATTGGTATAAAAAAGCCCCGAAAAAACCGAGGCTGTGATTTATTGCGGTTCTACTTCGCCAATTTCAATATTCTATACGCTCCCCTTGCCACAACCACAAATACAATAGCTCCGATAATCAAATCGGGATAGTTTGAATTAAGCCAATGAACCAAAAAACCTGCAACGATAACTCCCGAATTGATTATAACATCGTTTGACGTGAAAATCATCGAAGCCTGCATATGTGCTTCTTTGCTTTTGTTCTTTTGCAACAGGTAAAGACAAAGTACGTTGGCTATCAATGCCAAAACAGAAACAATAATCATTGTTTTGAAATCGGGCATCGCTTCTATTCCGATAAAACGTCTGATAACTTCAACAAAACCGATAACGGCTAACAGGATTTGAAAGTAACCTGCAAATTTGGCGATATTGTTTTTTCTTGCAATCGTACCCCCAACAGCAAACAAAGCCAATGCGTAAACGATGCTATCGGCAAGCATATCCAAGCTATCCGCTACCAATCCCATTGAGTTGGAAAAAATACCGAACAACATTTCCAATCCAAAGAAAACGAAATTGATAATCAATACCGTCCATAGTAGTTTCCGTTGGCTATTGCTTGTATCTGTTTCAACAACTGCGTTAGTTTCTTCGGTTGAAATCAGCGTTGTATTTAGGTTCAAGGTTTCCAAAGCTGAAAAAATCGGCTCTGGGTTTCCACTATGGTAAACATTTAGTTTTCTATTGGGAATATCAAATTCCAATGACTTTACCGTATCAAAGTTTTGCAGTTTCATACGGATTAATTGCTCCTCACTTGGGCAATCCATTTTTGTTATATTAAATATGGTTTTATTCATCTTCTTAAAGTCTAAATTTTATTCCTCCGTTAATTACAAATCCGTCTAATGGTGCATAGATGTCTTTAAAAACAGGGTTGGTTATTGTACCTGTATAAATGTTGTCGAAACGTGTCTGTCTTGTATCAAAGAAATTTTCAAAGTTGATGTACAAAGAAAACCGTTCCCAAATTTTTTCAGCCATAAAGCCACATATAACATAGTCTTTTCCTGTTGTTCCGTCATTGAGCTTTTGCGGACTAAAATAATAGGCTTCCAAACCGATTTTCCATTTATCCTCTATTTCATACATAAGTACAGAGTTAATGCGGTGTTTTGGTGTTAGTGGATTTTCGGTATTTGTTCCGTTTTCAATCAATCGGGTATCGGTAAAAGTGTAGCCCAAAAACAATTTAAAATCATCATAACCGATTTTGATATTTGTTTCTGTTCCTTTGGTATGAATGTAGCCCGATGAATTGATGAACTGATAAGTATTTGCAGTTATATTTTGAAGCAACAAAGGGTTATCCAAATAGGTGTAAAAGAATAAATGATTTATGCTAAATGTCCAATCATCGCCAATATTAGTACGGTAATTTATGTCAGCATTTGCTCCGTAGCTCTTTTCTAATTTATTGGTATTATCATCAATAGGCATTACGTTTTGATATTGTATGCGTTCGCTTTCTTCGGTAAAAATGGTTGGTGTTTTGTAGCCAAATCCGCCCCCGATACGTGAAGTCAATCCGTTTGCAATCTTAAACAATGCCGATACTCTTGGCAAAAAAACAGCTCCATAATCTATCACGTAATCTGTTCTTAAACCTGTCTCTAATTGAAGCCAATCCGTAGCCTTAAAAGAATTTTGAACGAAAGCCCCGAATGTGGTTTGGTTGTAATCTCTCAAAGGAAATGCGGTAATCTGCTTTTCTTTAAAATTGTCCGTCCAAACATTAACGCCTGTTACCCATTCTGATTTTTCTTTGCTGTGGGTATAGCTTGCTTCCGTAAAAGTGGCTGTTTGTGTTCCCTCAAACTCGTAATTGGGAATAGCTGTATTGCGGTTAAAATAACTTACGCTGTTCTTTATCTGTACAAAACTGTTTTCGTTTACAGTATGGTCAAAAACAAATTGGGTAGAATAGCGTTGTGTTTTGTTTTCTTCAAAATATTGGTGTGTGTTATCGCCTTTGCCTTTGATGTAAAGCATATCGCCACCCAAACGGTTTTCAATGGTGGTGTTAATACCAAAGTTCATTTTTGTTTTATCATTGAAGTAAACAAATAATTTAGGGTTCAGTACATACCTTTCAAATTTAGGAATGGCAGAAAGCCCGATTTGTGCAGGGTCGTAAGCTCCATTACGATTATGCGAAGCAAATATTGTTGTTCCGATTTTCTTAAATGTAGATTCTTGCCATGTTGACCCAGGATTCTTGCATGTTGACCCACCCCTGGTT
>CAZNEV010000136.1:0-4905 GCA_964572085.1 uncultured Maribellus sp.
TTAAAAACACCGTAAGTAAAAATAGACAGATCGAATTGTTTATAATTAAATGTATTGTTAAACCCAACGGTATAAGGTTGATTTATTCCAATTAATTGTAAATCTGCATCATTAAATTTTTCGTCCGAAAATCCTGCATATTGTGGTTTCCCATTTTCATCTACTACTTGGTTGCCATCTTCATCTAATAAATAGCTATTTACATCTAATATTTTTATCTGTCCTGGAATAGGATTAAGCGGATCTGTACTTCCAACTGGATTTAGTCCATCTGACTTATAATACCAAAGTTCTTCGAAATATTGTTTTTCTTTTTCATATATTTTCAATGTATAGCTTGGATCACGCTTTAACCAACGATCTCTGTAATAGGTGAAAGTTATGGTGGAATTCCATGAAAAAGTCGGTGTCTGAATGTTTTTAGAATTTAATGTCAGCTCAGCACCATAGGTTTGCTTCATGGCATCAAGATTAGAATTAATACCACTTATTGGATTCCAACTTGGCAAAGAAATTCTTCCTAAAAGCTGGCTTATCTCGCGATTGAAGACATCAATAGCTCCGCTAATCTTGCCTCCTTTCAATAAGGAAAAATCGATGCCAAAATTTATATCTTCTTGTTTCTCCCATGTTAAATTCTTATTTCCTAATCCAGCCAACCTCACTCCTGAGACAATATTTGTTCCCCAAACTGTGTTTGCCCCGGGAGCATACCAATCAGTGAAGGCAGAGCCAATATTATCATTTCCCGTAATCCCGTAACCGGCTCTTATTTTAAAATTGTTTAACCATCCACTTAAACTTGCCATAAATGGTTCTCTAGCCATATCCCATCCTATAGAAAATCCAGGGAAAAAAGCATACTGGTTTTCAGGTGCAAAGTTAGAAGATCCATCAATTCTAAAATTGGCGGTTATAAAATATTTAAAATCATAATCATAGCTTACGCGTAGAAAATATGAAATCAGCTCAGAACTTCCGCCAAAGGAACCTATAACAGGCCTATTTGCACCAAGACTTAAATTATTCCATAACATTCCATCATACGGAAAATTTGTACTTTGTGCTGAAAATCCCTCATATTTATATTTCATATATTCTGTGCCTAACGTAGAAGAAATATTATGCTTTTCGTCAATAGTATTAATATAATTGATTAAAAATTGTGTCTGGTAATTTGTATTTTTATTATTATTTCTATCTGCCCTTCCATCGGTACCCGATCCTTCTATATGGGCTGTAGGAATATATCCATAGTTATCACTTTGATTTCGGTCAAAACCAACTTGTCCTTTTAGAAATAAGTTTGAAGTAACATTATACTTTAAAAAAGCAGTACTAAAAAATCTTTCCAGATCAGTCATGTTTTCTATTGAAAAATGCGATACAGGATTAGGAACATTTGATTGGCGCGTGTTTACCTGATACCCTCCTTTTTCATCATAAACGGGCAAAGTCGGGTCAAACACTAAAGCAGCCATCAATACACCGCTTTGTTGGAAGCGCTTTCCATCTCCAATAGGAATATTATTCGTTTCTTGTTGAGTAAATCTAATGTTGAAACCCACATCTAATTTTTCTCCAAGCTTTTGATCAATATTAAAAGATCCTGAATATTTTGCTAAATCATTGTTTTTGATTATTCCTCTTTGCTGATAGGCATTTAATGTGCTAAAAAAACGGGTGTTTTTTTCGCTTCCAGATAATGACAAGTTGTAATTCTGAACTATACCAGTTCTTGTTACCTCATTTATCCAATCTGTTCCTGTTTTTTGACCACTTTGGAATTCATCAATCTGACTCTCTGAGTATATAGGATTAAAAGATCCTGGAGGACTCCAATTACTTGGTTTTGGTACAGTCGAATAAACATCGTTTCGACTTTCAAAAAGCCACTGTTCATAATAAACCCTGTTATTTTCTTCCATAAATTTAACCGGGCCTAATACTTCTGGAACACCATAATAGTTTTGTATTCCTGCAGAAGCATCTAACTCTACAGAAAAAGATGCACCATCAACTTTTTTTCCTCTTTTTGTAGTAATTAATATCACTCCACCAGCCGCTTTCGAGCCATAAATCGAAGTGGCAGAGGCATCTTTCAAGATATCAATACTTTCAATGTCATTCGGATTTAAAAAAGAAAGATTTGAATCAAATTGCCCTACGGAATAACGTCCAGCCGTTCTTGCATTAAAATCAGAAGTAGGCATTCCATCTATAACAATCAACGGTGCCCGTCCCGTTGCTGCCCCTCTTATTTGCAAATTCACAGCTCCCCCAGGTTGTGCTGAGGAAATCTTGGCGGTTAAACCTGCAGCCCTTCCACTTAAGTTTTGAGCAACAGATGATGTAGGCCCTTTAAGTGCATCCTCAACATTAACGGATGAAACCGATGATGTAACACTTTTTCGGCTCTGCACTCCATACCCAATCGCCACAACCTCTTCCAGCCCTATCGCATCCACCACCATCTGCACATTAATCGTTGTTTGATTTCCAACAACAACTTCCTGCGACCGCATCCCCACAAACGAAAATTGCAGTGTTTCCGCATTGATTGGGATGGAAAGCGAAAACTCCCCATCGTTATTGGTCACCGTACCAATTACAGTACCTTTTACTACCACCGACACCCCCGGCAGCGGCTGGCCTTCGCTGTCTGTCACTATCCCGGCAATTTCCTTTTGCTGGGGTTGATCACCCTTCATTTCAATTTCTGTTTCCAGGGGCTGCATTTTCTTCAAATCTTTCTTTTTGTAGAGAAATACCTGGCGGTCGTCGATCCGGTAAACCACATCGATCCCCCGGAATAAAAGGTCCAGCACTTTTTCGATGTTTTCATCCTTTACCGAAATACTCCTTTTCACACGCGAATTGACGACGTTTGCATTGTAAACAAAGATAAATTCGCTGTTCTTCTCAATGGTGTTAAAAATTTCCGCCAGGGGGGCGTCCTCAACCTTCAGGTCAATTCGTGCCTCCTGGGAGTAGGTGTTTGCCGCCATGGCCATCGACCCCGTGAAAATTAAAAGAGTAAGCAGTTTCATTGTTATAAAAATAACAAAAACCTTCTTCCCCATCCGGGAAGGGTAATAAATACGGTTTTTTTTCATAATTTTGAAAAGTTTTAAATAATAATTTTGCCTTACGGCTGAATTAACTCATCCCGGTTGATGTTCCCAGCATCAACCGGTTTTTTTTGCTCTTTACTTAAAAAATAAATACATATCTCCTTGTTTTTTATAGTTGGTTTTTGAAATAAATGCAACACCGTCCAGTACCCTTTCCACATCGTCTTTCAGTTCGAGCTTCCCGTAAATGTGTTCCACATCATCGGGGAAGTTGGCTTCGATAACAACGTTGTAATACCTTGAAACCTTTTTCAATACATCCGCTACTTCATCGTTGGTAAAGGTCAGGTAGCCGTCTTTCCAGGCGGTGTACATTTCTGTATCTTCCACATCGGCAACCTCAAACTGTGGATTCCCTTTTACAATGGATGCTTTTTGGTTGGGGGCAAGAAATACTTCATTGGAATAAGTTTCGCTGTCGGAGCTCAACCCTACTTTCCCCTCTACCAAAACGATATTATATCCATTATCCTGTTGATAGGCCTGTACATTGAATTTTGTGCCATAGACTTTCATTTTAAAAACATCCGTTTTCACATAAAACGGTTTTGCTTTTGAACTTGCAACATCGAAGTAAGCTTCGCCTTCCATAACCACTTCGCGCGATTCTCCCGTAAAGACGGAGGGGAAAGTTAGCCTGGAACCCGAATTGAGCCAAACTTTTGTCCCGTCTGAAAGTGTTATAAACGAACGTTTACCATAGGGGACAATCAATTGGTTATTACTTTTGGGTGAAACTGAATGGGCAATTTGAGATGAATCGTTGACCACAATCCCTGAACCGTCAGGCGAATAGTGGATCGTCGATTCTTTGCTGGTGATGGCCACCTTTTTCCCGTTGTCCAGGATGAGCATAGCGTCGTTAGACGCAGTTGTCGCTTCAACCAACACTTCACCGGCATCTTCCTGCCGGGCCAAATGAAATACGGCGATTCCTATACCGACCAACAACAGGATGGATGCCGCGTACCTGAACCAGGTTAAACGGGCTTCCCTCTTTCTTTTTTTATAGATAACCTGCAACCAAAGTTTCTGTTTCCTTTCCTCCGGTTGATGGAACCCCCCGGGGTGTAACCCGCGTACAATACGCGCGGCTAACTTAACCTCCCGTTTTTTCTCGGGGTAAGCTTGCAATAGCTTCTCTAAGTCGTCTTTTCCAACAATTTCCCTGAAATCATCGTCAAGAATAAAATCGTCGGTGGTATATTTTTTATATTTTCCTTGCATTGAAATAAATTGCTCTATACTTTAATGAGTAGGAAAATGAAAAATCTGGACAGGATTTTTGAATTTTTTTTTCAAAATTGAATGTTTGAAACACACAAGAGGCCGAGCCAAAAAATTAAACTGCCCCTTTCCCGAGGACCTTTTCCACCTCTTCCCTGATTCTTTTTACAGAGCGGTGAACAGATTTGTAACACGAATCAACCGAAATATGGAGCATATCTGCAATCTCTTCATAAGGTACCCCGCTATCGAACCGTAAAAAAATGATCTCCTGCTGTTTAGGTGAAAGTCGGCCTATTGATTCCCTTACGGCCTGGTGAAGCTGTTCGAGATCCTCTTTTTCAGAAATGTCCTGCTCAGAACTTGTATAATAGTCGAACTGCCAGTCCTGAATTTTATTCGTCAGAAGGGTGTTTTTTTGTTTTGCAAGGTCGTACAAAAGCTGGTGGCGGAAAGCGCCCATCAAATATGCGGTAAGGTTTTTAACTTTACCAATCCCTTTCCTGTTTTGGATTAAATTAAAAAAAACAGTTTGGATCGAATC
>CAZNEV010000137.1:0-4703 GCA_964572085.1 uncultured Maribellus sp.
CAATTTTAAAATCTGTTTTAAGCGTATTATTCAAAATCTCAAATCCTGTTTTGTTATTGCAAATAGGATATACGCCATAATACTCAACAAAATTCAAAATGAAATAGCTTTCTAAATCCTCTACCCTGAAATCCCAAATATTCCGTAACATTTCAATATTGATGTAAGTAAACCAAAGCGGTTCAACTTTTCTGTAATTAACTAATCCAACATTTTTTGATTTACCTTCAAAGTGTCCAATTAATCGGCTTCCAATACTATTTGTTCTTTTCTCGCTCATTCCAATGTAAAGCAACTTTGATTTATCAAATGGATATTGAACTTGAATCGTAGAGCTGAAAATGAAATATAAGCCCGTAATCCCATTTAAAGGTTTGATATTCTTTGCTTCAAATGACATTGGACTATCAAAATAAATAGTAACGGTATTATTTTTTATTTCATTAATCATAATCAAATCTCACATTTTGCGTAATATATGCACTTAACCCGCTACCATTTTTTGCTAAGGTTTTCATCTGTTCAACGTGGTTTCTACCTGCTTTACGATAACTATAAGAGTAGGACTTCCCTCCTTGAAACCAAACAATAATTCTCTCGCTTTCAATTTGAAAATGAGTAATTGGCGAATTACCTCTTTGATTTGAGTATTTTTTCATAATTTAAATTTTCCCTCTATTTAATCTCCTTGCCGAAAGTTTCTTCCAAATACTATCAGCAAGTTTTATTTCTTTGTCTGTGAAGCCATATCCGTCTTTCAAGATTTGCTTGTTGGTGATTTTTAAAATTTCATCAATACTTTTTTTGTCTCGCATCATTTTGTCTATGGTGGCAAGTAAATCTGCATTGTCGGTTTGGTAGGGGAGCAATATTTTTTCTGCTTCGCTTGGCATTAGTTCTAAAACACCACCACCATAACTACGACCAACAATTTCAGAAAATGCCAATGACAATGAATTGTAAAAACTGGCTATAAATGCGTTTTTGTCCGTGTCCTTTTTCATAAACACACGGTGCATTGTGTCGGTTGTATATGCATTTGCTTCGTTCAGAATTAAACGAGGGTAAAGGTTGTTTCTACGGATAAACAAAGCATCAGAAAGTTTGATAGAAGGAATCACAAACCAATCATCACGTATACCTGTTTTGTAGCCTTTGTTTATGCCGATGCTTTCGCCATAATTTAAATAATCTTTCACGCCTGTGTGTCCGTTCAGTTTTTCTTTTGATGGAAACACCAACAAATTTGCTTTTGCTTCGGTTTGTTGATTTTTAATCCAATCATCTTTTGTGAAAACAACGCTATTTACTTGCACACTCCTACCAACCATTGGCTTTGCAAATTCTTCTAAACGATAAAATGCAACAGTTGAATAAGGAACGGTAAAATAATTATTTGCACCTGTTGTAATTCCCACTTCAACATTTGCATAATTTCCGATTGTAGGGATTTTTCTTTTTACAGTAATGTTTTCAAGAAAGTCAATTTCTTCCTGCTCCAAAAAATAGTAAGTCCATTTGCTAGATTTAAAATCTATTTTCTTGGTTGGGCTTTTTAATCTGTTTACATCTAACTTTTCAAGTTCGGAAGCATCTCTCAACTCTAAATGTTCAATCAAATGTGAACTGCTTCCGTTTCTTTCACAAAGTAATAAAACAACTTCTTGTTGAATGTCGGGAAATACCAGCTTTTCAAAAGAAATGATATTGATTTTGTTGTAGAAATGAGCTAAAAATTCTCGTAGTTGTTGAGCATATGAAACCTGCAATAATTCCGCAGGAACTACAAAACCAATCTTTCCTTTTTCTTTGAGCAACAAACTTGAACCAACGACAAAAGAAACCCAAGCATTGGTCAGTTTTGAATATTTTAGTTTAGCACGATTAAAAACTTTGATAGCTTCATTTTGCTGTTCTTCCTGAAAATATTGATAACGAATGTAAGGTGGGTTACCCACTACTAAATCAAATCTCTGTGTAGTTTCATTGCAATACAAATGGAAATCGGTATTGATTACATTCTTGTTGTTGAGCTTGATTTTGTCGGCTTTCTCTGCTTCCACATCATCAAATTCAATAGCCGTTACCGATTTGAATTTATGTTTATTCTCTTTGAGTTGTTCAAGAAAAACTCCATCTCCACAACTCGGCTCTAAAATTTCATAATCAGAGCTTCCATTGATGCCCCATTTCAAAATGAATGCAGCAATTGGCTCGGGTGTGTAAAATCCACCTCTCAATTTCTCGGCTGTTGCGTTCTTAATTAGCTTCATACAATTCTTTGATTAATGGGATTAATGAATCTTTACTACCTAAATCGTATAGTTTAGCTAATAGCTTTTCTAAGTTGGATTTTTCTCTTACAAATTGTCCTTGCAGTGGAGTTAAAGCCCTTTTATTTCCTGCGTTTGCATCTATTTGGTCATAAATGCTGATTAATTCTTTTTGAGTTTCTACGATTTTGTCGTGAAGTGCTTTTTGTTTGGCATCTGAAAAATCAATCTTTCTGATAGGTAGATTTTTCAAAACCTTAGTTCCTCTTGCTATGTAACCACCTCTGAAAACTTCACCATACAATGCACTGAACCACTCTAAATATTTAGAGTTGAGAATAGCTTGAATGTAGTAAATGGAATAATCGGAAGTAGTTGGAATTGCAACTACACAATAACCCGCTGTTCCACCTGACGAAATCAAAGTTCCGTGAACATCAATTGCGTATTTATCACCAACGGACAAAACACCAACAATAATTTTTGAAGGAAGTCCACAACTATCTAAGTTTTGATGTCTGCCGTATCTGTGCCATTCATTTTTTGTTTTTGGTTCTGGCTTAATATCTCGTTTCGGATTATTTAAAATGGCTTTATGTTTTTGCAAATAGTCATAAGCAAAAGGAAATTTCTTTTGAATTGTTGTTAGCGGAATTACATCTACGCCTGTTTTGGTAGGTACGTAAGGATAAATTACCCTTGCATTCGGTTTGAATGTTCGGTAAGTGTATAAATTATCTTCGCTTGATGAAGTTTGAAAATAGGGTTTTGTTATTTCCTTTTCAATCTTGTAATCAACTCCTTTTTTCGTGAAATAGAAGTGCTTCTTATCCTCTTTGGTTGGTGTAAAAATGTAAACATCATTTGCACTGGTTTGAATACCATTGAAAATATTATCGCTTCCAACTAAATCACCCAGTTTAATACTTTGATTTACTATTTTATTGTAAACATTAGTCAATTCGGGTGGAACTAATACCCAAACCTCACTATCTAATTCATCTGTTTTCTTTGTGCCATATTTTGCAGCCTCCGGTTCTCTTATTTTCCAACTTTTTAGGCTTCTTACTTCCGCATATTGGAAGGTCTTTTGCGATTTCTTATTCAGAATCAGTAAGCAAGTGTAGGTTGTCTTGTCCGCAAAAACCTGATTTGCACCAAATGAAACGATTGAATGCAAATATTCTTTATCTGTGAGTAATTCACGAAGTTTTTTGCCTGCACCAACTTTTGTAAACTTGCTCGGAACGATATAACCTAATATTCCATCATCTGCCAATAAGTTGATGCCTTGCTCAATGAAAAGAAAGTATTTGTCAAACTGCTTGTAAGCAGAATCGTAGTTGGCTTTGTAAAGAGGCAATTCAATCGGAGTAATGTTTTTCATATCCTCCGACTTCATATAAGGTGGATTGCCTACTATGACATCAAAACGAAGTTTTGAAAAATCAAATGGATTGATAATTACCTGGTCTTTTTTGTTCGTTACTTGCTTCGGGTTCAATAAACTATTTCCGAAAAAGATATTTTCTGAAAGGTCGGGTAAAACTGGTTTCGTTTTGTTTGTTGAATTTGTGTCTTCGTCTTCCAACAATTTTAGGAGCAAGCCAAATTTGGTTGCTTCAACTGCGTTGTAATCTTTATCAACACCGTAAATACAATTCAATAAAAGTTGTCGCTTAATTTCAAACGGCAGTTTGTAGGTGTTGATATTGGTTTGAATGAGTTTTGATTTGTCATTTTTCAGATAGTAGTCAATCAAAATATCATTGAGCAATTGGAACAATTCCAATAAAAAAGCACCTGAACCACAAGAAATATCAGCGAATTTTAGTTTAAGGATTTCTTTATCCGTTTTTCCTTCGCATTTTTTCAAAACAGTATTTCTTAAAATATCGCTTATAATGAAAGTTGGTGTGGTGATAATGTCACGGTCAACATTTTCAGGTTTCTTTATCAAAACAACTGAACCACTTTGAATCGTTAATTTTTCTGAAAGGAAAATTTCATAAATACTCCCTAATACATCGGAAGAAAAAACACTGAAAGAATAGGGACTTTCAGGGTAATAAAGTTGCTTGATGATAGTCCAAAAAACAGAACTGATATTTTCTACAATCTTGTCTTTTAGTAATTGGTCAAAAAGTCCTGAATTATAGCGTTTGTCTGCTTCTTCAAATTTCTTAATTAGTGCTTTGAAGTCGTTCGTGTTGGCAAATTTTAAAAGCGTTTGATAATCTTCTAAATTTCTGTCCTCACAAACCCGGAGAAACAAAACCCTGTTTAAATAACTTTGAACAATGTCATTCAGTTGTTGCTCGTCAATTTTTGGTTCGTGTTTGTAAATTTCAGAACCAAGGGCTTTTCTCCATTCATTGATTTGGTTTAGAAATAAATTGTCAATCGAGTACTGATTGATTTTACTTTCAA
>CAZNEV010000138.1:0-4662 GCA_964572085.1 uncultured Maribellus sp.
AACAAGTAGGGGTAACTGCCTGATTTTAAGATATGGGGTCAGGAGTTCTGAGGTTGAGAGCTTTGGCGATAACTTGCAAGTGCATACCACGAGCCGCGAAATCAGGAGCAGGTGCACCATTGCCGCCATTGAAAAAGCATTGCCCGAAAAAGATTTCATCCGGATTCACCGCTCATTTATAATTGCCCTTGGCCGCATCCGCAGTTTTAGCCCGGTTATGGTGGATGTGGAAGGAAGGGAATTCCCAATAGGAACGAGTTACCGGGAAAATATTTTCAAAAAGCTCGACTACGATTCGTTTTTAAATAAATAAGCTCAACCTTTTATTACTCCGCCACTTTCACGCACATCATCCGGCTTTGGTCGCGAATTAAAAGTTTGCCGTCGGCAAGGGCAATGGATGCCCAGTTTTGGGTAGAAAATCGCGAAGCAGTATTTTCGTCTTTTGCCCGTTCGTCCAATATTTCTGCCGATGCAAGTGGTTTAAACCCCGTAGGATCGGGCTCTATCAAGTACAAAGCTTTTGCCCCGTCGCTGGCCAAAAGCAGCCCGTCGGCCAAAATCATGCTGCCCTTGTTGAAATCGGGGTCGCGCTTTGTATTCCACATTATTTCTCCGTCCATGCTCATGCACACCATTCCGTCGCGGCGTTCGTTGGTGCCGTATTGTGCATAGAAGTAGCCGTTGTGCAGCACAGCAGGTTTTGTGTGCGCCCCAAATTCTTCGGTTTTAAATAGCTCGGAAACCTTATATTCGCGGTTAACTTTCTCAACTTTTATCATTGCCGCACCGGCAAGGTATCCGCCAATGATCAGGATTTTACCTTCCCCGGCATCCTTTGCACTTGGTGCGGGAATCCGGCATTGCCAGTTGGTGTATTCCCAAAGGATTGTGCCGTTTGCAGGTTCAATCCCCACAACTTTCCCCCCGGTTTGCGGTTCACCTCTCCTTCCCTCCGAAGCAGTTATCATTACAACATGGTCTTCATCCCCAATTTTTATAATTGTGGGACTCACATAGCCAACCGGCCCAAGTGGCCCGGTTTTCCATGCTACATCGCCGGTAAGTTTGTTATAGGCAACCACGCCCGCTTCGGGTGCTTGTGAGGCCAGGATAAGCAGGTCGCCATAAATTAGGGGACACTGCGAAATTGCCCATCTGGGAATTTCTCCGCCGCCAAAATCTGTCCAAACGTTTTTATTCCAGACTGGCTGGTGCGTGTTGATGTCTAAACAGTACAAATCTCCATAGGGGCCGCCATAACCAATGCCGATATTTACCGACCATAAAACTTCCGGCCCAGTTTCGGGCCATGTTCGCAAAAGATTTTTTTGGGGCGAAGTGCTGTTTCTGTCTGGGCCCAAATATTGTGGCCAGTCTTGTGCAAAAACAGTTGAACCTAACAAAAGAACAAAAATGGGAATGAGAAGATTTTTCATGGTAAGTTGTGTTATTGATTAATAATTTTTTGTAAAAAATAATCGAAATCCGAATAATATTCAAGAATTTGCGACGAATATAAGTGTTACTCAGCTACTTTAAGGCACATCATCCGGCTTTGATCGCGGATTAGCAATTTCCCATCGGCCAAAGCAATGGGCGCCCAGTTTTGCATTGAACCGCCCACCCTGGCAGCAATTCCGTCGGCTTTAACCTCTGGTTCACCAAATATTTCAACTGAAGCCAGTAGTTTGAACCCGGTAGGATCGGGTTCAATGAGGTATAGTTTTTTCATGCCATCGGTAGCAATTATCAATCCGTCGGCGAGTATCATGCTTCCTTTGTTGAAGTCGGGATCGCGTTTTGTTTTCCACATAATTTCGCCGTCCATGCTCATACAGGTTAACCCATCGCGCGTTCTGTTGGTTCCAAACTGAGCGTAGAAATAACCGTTATGCAATAACGGAGGTTTGGTTTGGTCGCCAAACTCCTCGGTCCTGAAAAGTTCTTTTGCCCGGTAACTGCCATCGGCTTGTTTTTCTACTTCAATCATCAGTGCGCCAAGCTCGTAACCGCCCACAGCCAACACCTTGTTGTCGATGAAAAACTGACGCTTTTCTGGCAAGAAAACTTCAAAACGGGTGAGGTTGGTAAAAATGTCGTCCACCTCAACATTCGAGAAATCGGGGTTTACCGTTATGTCCAGATTCATACTGTTGTCGATGGCTATTTTTGCATCGCCGCCATACTTTAGTTTGTTTTCGCTTGCACCGGTATCAAAACCGTTTGATGTAAGTGCATTTACATAAGGAATAATTGCAATGGGCGTCCGCGATTTTCCCAGTGGTTTTTCAAAAACCATTTTATTCATAAAAGCCAGGCTCGAAAGCAATTGGTTTTGTGGAACGCGGGCCCAAGCACTTTGTTCGTTGGCCCCGATATCCCAGCGGTAACATTGTACGCGCCACTCGGTTTCGCCATCCCTGAATTTTATGGACGAAAACGGTATTGCCGCCTCCAGTATAAAATGGTCGTCATAAATTTTGCTCTCTAATTGCCATTTCTGATCCCAGTTTGGATTGAACCCGGCCACAGCTCCGCCCTGCGAAATAAATGCCTCGCGCTGCACGCCATACGGTGTCATGCCAAACAGGAACGCCGTATTGCCGTCCTTAAAAGTATCAAACATCAGTGTTACATTGTCGTTGGTGGTCCCCTTGAAATCCCTGCGCAGTGAAGAAACCACATATTTGTCGGATGATGCTGTGCCGCGCACCCCGATGTACAAAAAGTGGTCGTCGTAGAGGAGCCTGAATTCGGTGGGGTATTTTGTCCGTGCCGTATCGGTAGGAAAGTACTGCCAGAAATTTGCACCCACATCGGCAGTTTGCCACCCGGGCTCATCTAAACTCCCGTTTAAGGTGATTTTTTCGGTGATGTATTTTACAAGAATAGACCTATCGGTTTCCTGCGCTTTTAAGGAGGTGAAAATAAATAAGAACCCAAGCAACAGGAGCGTGGAAAAAAGAACACCTCTATTTTGATGCCAAAACTGTGTTGTCATTCATGTGTTGTCATTCAATTTTAATTTTAACAATTATATACATGGCAAAGCAATTTACTTTGTTTGAAAATGCATTGCAATTTGCTGCGATGTTTAGGGGTTTAAAGAGGACGTTTAGCAAGGAATTCAACAGTGTTCAAACAACGGGTACTATATTGCTTTTAATTTATCGCTTTATTGCGTTGCCGTATTGCTGTCGTGCCCGATTTTAGCATATTCCTCCTCCGTAACCGGCCCCAACCAAACGGCACCTCCTTCATCCTGATTCAGGCTAATGGCAATATGTGCAAATTCACTGTCGGGAGCGGCACCATGCCAATGAACCACGTTGCGCGGGATTTCCACCACATCGCCTTTTTGTACTAACAGTGCAGGTTGCCCTTTGGCCTGGTAATATCCTTTGCCTGCGGTAATAAAGAGAACCTGACCGCCCGGATGTGAGTGCCAGTTGGTTCTGGCTTTTGCTGCAAAAGTTACATTCCCAAACCGGGCATTCAAAGTACTATCCTCAGCACCCATCATTTGTAGCCACACCGTTCCGCTAAAGTTTTCGCTTTCCAGTAGCTCTCCTTTTGGAAAAATGGAGTCGGTTTGAGCGGTTGTTTCGCTTGAATTTTTCTCCGTGTTACAGGCGGCAAAGGCGATTATCAGAATAATCGCGATGTATTTTAAAATGAGTTTCATTTTGATTTTTTTAATGTGATTTAACAAATGCTTCTTTAACAGATTCAGGCTTCGACTACGCTCAGCCTGACTGTCACCCTGAGCGTAGTTGAAGGGTGTTTAACCTTTCAATTTCCCTTTTTCTAAGGCAATCCTACAATATTATAATTCGCCTATCTGTTTTTAAGTACTTCGTCTAAAACAGCCCGGGCAGCTTTGGCTTCTTGTTTCCCCACTTTTGCTTTTAGCACAGCAATAAAACCATTCAACTGCTCCGGAGTAAAACCAACGTTCAAACAAATCGATAAATGACTGCGCAACATGGGCTCAGCACCGCCGATAGCAGCAATTACCGAAACGGTGACCAATTCCCTTTCTGCAAAAGTCAACACATCGCGGTCGAAAATATCGGCAAAAAGATGTTCCTTCAGGAATATTTCGATTACCGGGGCAAATGCGGCATAGCCTGTTTGCGAATCCGGCAATGGCCTTCCAATCAGCTCTTCGAGATTGGCTTTGCCGCGGTCATATTTGCTGCGTTCACCGGAAATTGGTGAAGCTTCTATTCCCATTATATCGCTAATCCCTTCGGCTTTTCGTTCGTCCAGCACTTCCATAAAAGTTTGCAATCCGCGAATGCTGCGTGGAAACCCGCAATAGGCGTACAAATGCACCAAAATTTCTTTGATTTCATTTACCGTGAGGCCGGCATCCAACCCGCTATTCAATGCCGGTTTTAGTTGTTGTAATTCGCCTTGGGCGGTTAACGCGGCAATGGGGATAATACTTTGTTGTTTTTCTGTCAATCCCTGTTTGGATATTTCCTGGTTTTGCGCATGAACGATTCCCAAAAAGGCAGTATGCATCATTAAAGCCAATACTATTTTTGTTGCTGTATGTTTCATCTTGTCTTTTACTTTAGTTGAATGATTTTAACCATTAAATTCCACCACGCGACTGTATTTTAAACCTCAATTCCGTAGCCTTGTCAATTA
>CAZNEV010000139.1:0-4560 GCA_964572085.1 uncultured Maribellus sp.
ATATTTTTTTTAGCAAACTAATTTAATACTTTTTATTTGTGTATAAAGAGTAGCTACGCGTAGAGAGGGACGATTGTTTCGCAGAAACAGTCAGGGTGAGTAATACAAGAAGTGTTTCATTTCGTGGGAATGGTGGCTCTGGGAAGTCTGCCTGTCTCATGTCACAAAACCTGTCAGCGTCGCAGACCTGACAGCGTTAATTTAAAAAGGAACATTCTTTCTGAGTTGGAGAAAGGCAGAACGGTTCTTTTAAAACCACTCGTCATTCCCGCGAAAGCGGGAATCTCAATATCGGGGGCAGGGATTCCCACCTGCTTACAGGCAGGCGAAAATCGGTAGTACCTTCCCCTAAACTGGGATTCCCACTTTCGTGGGAATGGTGGTAGGCAGGTGGGAGTGGTGGTTTCGGGGAGTCTGTCTGCCCCATATCCACACAAGCTGTCAGCGTCGCAGATTCCGATATATCGGAACGACTTGTCCCGAATTTATTTCGGGAGGTTCTGGCAGCGTTAATTTAAAGGGAACCGCTCTGGAAGAAACAAAAAAACAAAAACATGTCCCTGTTCAACTTTTGGCGGGCGATTTCCATTCCTTTCGCAAGATGTTTATCCACCATCGTTGTGGAAATATTCATCATTTCAGCTATTTCGCGGATTTTCTTTCCTTCGATCCATTTTAGGCGGAAAGCGATTTGACAGCGCTCCGGCATTCCTACAATGATGTTTTCCAATTCCTCGTGCAACCTTTTTTCCATGGAAATAAACTCATCCTCAACTTCAAAACTGATGGCATACAATTCTTCGGCATTAGCTTGCATTTTCTCGATGTAACCTTTTTCAACCGTGCGTTTTTTAAGAATATTTAAACAGCGGTTGCGGACTGAGGTATAGAGATAGGATTCAAAGTTTAATTCGGTTTGAATGGTTTTCCGGTTCTCCCAAACCTGAATAAAAACCTCTTGCACCAGGTCTTCTGCTTCTTGCTGGTTGACGATGAACTGGCAGGCATATTTTTCCAGACGGGGATAATAAAGGACAAATATCTTCTTTAAAGCTTTCTTTTTACCTTTTCGGAGTTTTTCCAAAATTTTAGCTGTTATTCTCATTATTGGTTTTAATTCCTGCGAAAGCAAATGTAACCAAAATATTTTGGATGTTCCAGCCTCAATCGTTTTTAAGATTTTCGCTTAAATGTTTTCCCAGGTGATCGGTTCAGGGTGGACAGTAGAAATGTAGCCAAACTTTTCTTTGATGGCGATTTCGATGGCGGTGCATATTTCGTGTGCATCGTCCAACGCCATTTTGGGCGGAAGTTTTATGTGGCAGCTTAATTCGGTGTGTTGGCCGTAGTTGTGAATGTGGATATGGTGCAAATGTATAGGTTGATCGCAGGCTGCCTGGGCGGTTTCACGTATCGATAACAGCTCTTCCTTTGTTGGGCTCTCGCCAAGCAGCGAAGTAATTTCTTGCGACAGGATTTCGTATCCTGCATAAGCAATCATCACGGCAACAATCAAACTTAAAACGGCATCTGTCCACCAGAAATAGGGGCCAACGGCAATACCGATCAAAATTACTACCGATGAAAGCGCATCGGAACGGTGGTGCCACGCATCGGCACGCAGGATAGTGGAATTGCCCATTCTCGCCGCCCAAAACGCATATTGTGCCATTGCTTCTTTGGCCACTATCGAAAAGATGGTGACCACCCAGGCGGCTGTTCCGAAAATAGTTTGTTCGCGCGTTCCGAATTTTTCGATAGCGTTGAGTACAAAATCGAACGCCACCACCGCCAACAAAACGCCAACGAAAATTGCCGCGATGTGTTCAGCACGGCCATGTCCGAAGGGATGCTCGTCGTCGGCAGGTTTATTGGATATTTTGCCCCCAACCAGCACGATAACCGATGAAATGGAATCACTTAAAGTGTGCCATGCATCCGCCATCAACGCCAACGAACCGGTTACAAGCCCTGCCCAGTATTTCAAGCCAAACAGAAAAATATTCCCGACAATTGAAATCCAACCTTCTCGTACTATGTATTTATTGCGGTCGAGCATGAATTATTTATTCAGTCGAAAACGAATAAGGAAAATCAGCTTCTTTGGCTCCCCTTTTTTTGTTGGGTTTATCTCCCATATCAAAACGAATCGTCGCCCCGTTTTTCAATTCGTTAAAATTAAAATAGTTTTTGCTGTAATCGCTTCCGTTGAATTGAATGTTTTGCACATAACGGTTGTTAGCTCCGTTGTCGGGCGCATCGATTTGGATGGTGTTTCCGTTTTCAAGTTTCACCGAAATTTTCTTGAACAAGGGCGCACCAATCACATATTGATCCACTGCCGGCGTAACCGGATAGAAGCCCATCGCACTAAAAACATACCAGGCAGAGGTTTGCCCGTTGTCTTCGTCACCGCAATATCCGTCGGCCTGCGGGGTGTAGAGTTTTTCCATTACTTCGCGGAGCCAATATTGGGCTTTCCAGGGTTGGCCGGCGTAGTTGTATAGGTAAATCATGTGCTGAATGGGTTGATTGCCATGCGCATAGTTTCCCATGTTCATAATCTGCATCTCGCGGATTTCGTGGATCACCTGCCCATAATACGAATCGTCGAAAATTGGCGGTACAATGAAGACCGAATCCAACATGGTCACAAACTCTTTTTTACCCCCCATTAAATCAATCAAGCCCTGAATATCGTGGAAAACCGACCAGGTATAGTGCCAACTGTTCCCTTCGGTGAAGGCATCGCCCCATTTAAACGGGCTGAAAGGCGATTGAAACGAACCGTCTTCGTTTTTGCCGCGCATCAGTTTCGATTCTTTGTCGAACACGTTTTTATAGTTTTGCGCCCGTTGGGCAAAAATCCCGATTTCACTTTCCGGTTTGCCCAAAGCTTTGCCCAGTTTGTAGATACAGAAATCCGCAAAACCGTATTCCAACGTGCGCGCAACATTTTCGTTAATGCCCACATCGTAAGGAATATATCCTAATTGGTTGTAATAATCCACCCCATAACGGCCAACGGAACTCATGGGGCCTTCGTTCTTGCTGTTCTTCAGCACAGCATCCCAGAGCGTTTCGATATCGTAGCCGCGCAATCCTTTTAAATAGGCATCAGCAATTAAAGTTGCCGAGTTGGAACCAATCATGCAATCGCGATGGCCCGGACTTGCCCATTCCGGCAAAAACCCGCTCTCTTTGTAGGTATTGGCCAAACCTTCCTGTATTTTTTCGTTCAACGAAGGGTACATCAAATTGAAGAAAGGAAATACCGCTCGGAAGGTATCCCAAAAGCCGTTGTCGGTGAACATATAGCCGGGCAGCACTTTGCCATTGTAGGGGCTATAATGCACCACGTCGCCATTCGCATCGTATTCATAAAATTTGCGGGGAAAAAGCAACACGCGGTAGAGGCTCGAATAGAACGTTTTCACCTGATCGTCGGTGCCCCCTTCAACCGTAATACGCGAAAGTTCTTCGTTCCAAATGGCTTCGCCTTTGGTTTTCACCTCATCAAACGAATCGTTTCCGAGTTCTTTCAAATTGCGTTCAGCCTGTTCGAAGCTGATAAACGATGAGGCAACGCGGGCATGAATTTTTTCTCCTTTTTTTGTTTTGAATTGAATGGCTGCTCCAACGTGGTCGTCCTGCAATTCGGTTTTTCCGTCAACAACTTTGTCTTTGCTCCAAACCTCGCTTTTTGTAAAAGGCTTGTCGAACACCACCACAAAATAGTTTTTGAAATTATCGGGAACACCGCCGCTGTTGCGGGTAGTGTAGCCTACAATTTTATTTTCGCCCGGTATTAGTTTGATGTAGGAGCCGCGGTCGAAGGCATCTACCAAAATATACGAATTTTCGTTTTCGGGAAAAGTGAAACGAAACATGGCGGCACGCCCGGTGGGCGTAATTTCGGTCACTACGTCGTAATCCGCCAGGTACACTTTGTAGTAATGCGGCTTGGCAGTTTCGGCTTTGTGCGAAAACCAACTGGCGCGTTCATTTCCCGTAATTTTCAGTTCGCCGGTGAGCGGGAAAAGTGAAAACTGTCCGTAGTCGTTGATCCACGGGCTGGGCTGGTGCGTTTGTTTGAAACCCTGTATTTTATGTGCATTGTAGCTGTAAACCCATCCGTCACCCATTTCGCCCGTTTGTGGGGTCCAAAAGTTCATGCCCCAGGGCAAAGCAATTGCGGGGTAGGTATTTCCGTTCGAGAGTTTAAACTCCGAATCGGTGCCCATTAAGGTGTTCACCTGCCACACCGGGTTTTCGACATTTTGTGCGCCGGCAACATTGGGAGACAACGAGAATGTTGCAATTGCCAAAATTAAGATAGCGCAAAGATATTTTCTGATCATTGTTAAAGAAGTTAATGGTTACTGAATTAAGGTTGGTCACTCAGCTTATACAAATGTGAGCAAAAGTAATGAAAATAAGCGTTTATTTCAAGATGGGGATTTTCGGATATGTTAAGTCCACCGTTGAGGATAAAAAGTTCAACGTTGAACCTACTCCGAAAACAATATTTTAACACAAAGACACTAAGTCACAAAGTTT
>CAZNEV010000140.1:0-4552 GCA_964572085.1 uncultured Maribellus sp.
CTTTGAGGCTGCATTGAGAAAACGGAGATCTCCAGTTTTTTTATAAATCTTTAACCAAATGATGGCCATTTGTGCATTGCCGGTAAGGCATTCATACCATTTCACTCCGGAAAAATCCGGATAATACGCGCCATAAAACTTACCCCGAATTTCAAAATGGCGCATGAGTTTCTCTGCAAAAGAAAAACCGGTATGCCACAAACGGGCATCATCTAAAATCATAGCACTTTCTATAAAACCCCTGATGGTGTAGGCCAATGTGTGCAAAAACACGTAGGAGTCAGGTTTAAATCCTGCACCTTGAATAAATCCATTGGGAAGTTGCTGTGTTTGAATATGTCTTAAGTTTCGTAATGCCACCTCTTTAAGATTCTCATCGTTAGTTCGCTCAAATACTTTGAGGATGGGCCATGAAACGCGTGAATAATAGGAAGGAGAAAAATCCTTTACATAATTATATTCCTTCCATGTTCCATCCGAAGCCTGATTGACAGCCAGCCATTTGGCCGCCAGCGTAGCACTATGAAGAAAACCATGATCGTTGGTTTCATCATAGAGGCGGGTGAGACCCAGAATGATCTGGCCTGTATTAAAAATACTTTTGGTCTGGGGGTTTCCCGGGTAGTAAATGTTACCAGGAAACGCACCATCACTCATTTGAATAGATAGCAACCATTCCCCCATTCGTAGCGCTTTGTCTTTTAAATTCTCAAACCCACTCATCTTCTGCGATGCATTGAGAAAAGTAGGGATGATGTACCCTGTTGTTTCCGGATAAGATCCCGACCATCCTTTTGGGCCATTAAAAAGAATGGAGTAGTTTGCGCGAGAGCCACCCGTATTAGGATCAATACTTTTGAGAAGCCAATTCAGTGAATGATGTAGGCTTTTATCTCTTGTATAATTGTCTTCGGGATTTGAATTAGCTAGCATTACTACAATTCAGATTAAAGTGTTTAAACTAAGCAGACAACATTATAAAGCATTAGTCAATATCTTAGAAATAATTATCTGAGGTTTACCTGATGGAGATGGAGGAATAATGGTAACTTCCCTAAAATCTATGGCAACTTCCTCTCCTAATCGATCATCAATTACACGGTGAATTCTGGATAATATCACTTCTTCAAAATTTATTCCTGGAATATATTCAATGATTATTCTCTGTGTTACTTCCTGAATGACTCTAAATTGCTTTATCTCACGGAAGTGTTCAAAAATAGCCGTAAAGAAATGAACAATCATTTTGTTACCCTTTGGGGTGACTACAATATCTGTATCGCGTCCTATTATGCTTTCGAGTATCGGAAATTGAAACTTTCGTTCTTTTGGATATTTATTTCTGGGTAATTTGATTGCTAAATCACCAATATAGTATCTTACCAGTGGCATCTCAAAAGCATCAAGGCTTGTTACAAGTACATATCCCATCTTACCATCCGGAACTTCGACTCCATTCTCGTCAACAATTTCTACATAAACGTGAGGAGAGAGTATATAGTAATACTCCGTATCATGCTGAGCACCAATAATAAAGCCCTCCGTTGTGCCATACGTATCGTATACTTTCGTTTGAAATTGACGCTCGATTAGTTCTCTATAATGCAAAAACATTTTATCTCCCCAACTTATAATAGAATCAAATTTGATATCCGTAATATTTGAATGAGCTGCTGCTCGTGCGTAAACATAAATCGATGAGGCGTATCCTCCGAAGAAACGAAAAGGGTGAGTATATAATGATTTAAGATTTTTGATTATCGTAGCTTCATCTAAGCTAAATGCTGATTGGTAATTTGTTCGAAATAAAATATCCTTTATTCGCTTAAGAAACCCACGATTCAGTGTCATCCCGGTTTGAAAGATCGGTTCACCTATTCGATATCCAGCCCACTCCCAAAGTAAAGTTTGAAGAGCCTGAATTACTCTTTGTTCCTTCTTAGTTCGATAAACAATTCCTTGAATTCCAGATGAACCACTACTATTCTCACGTATTAATTTATTTTTTTTCTCAGGATGCCACAGTAATTCATTGATATGATTGTGAATTATTGATTTTTGCATGACAGGGAAGCCTTTAATCGAAAATCCATTTTTTAAAATGCCTTCTCTTTGATGTCGATAATAAGGAATATTGTCCAAACAATGATTAATCAAATTTTTCATTTTCTGTTGCTGCAATTCATATAATTGATCCTCAGAAAAATATTGAATCTGTCTCCATTTTTTTAAAGTTGAAATGTATGCCGTACTAAAGATTAAATCTCCAACCGGAAGAATTATCCACTCCAGAAAAGAATTATATAATCTCATTAAATATCAGTATCCATTGCTTAGCTATAGCTTCGGAATCAAATGTTTCTGCCTTTTTTCTAGCAGTTGTACATATTTGTTTAGATAGATAAGTTTGTTGAATAATTCGAGTTATTGATTTACAAAAACCATCACAATCATTCTTGTCCACCAACAACCCATCAACCCCATTCTCAATTAAATAGGGTATACCACCCACATTTGTACTTACTACGGGCAACCCCAATGCCATCACTTCTATTACACTTACTGGCATGTTGTCAAAATTTGTTGTATTGATAAATATATCATGATGGAAAGCCAATTCAATCCATGCTTCTTTTGACAGTTTCCCAGTTATTTCAATGTTCTCTCTAACACCCAATTGTTCAGCAAGACTCTCAACGGCTGCCCGTGATCCATCCTTATCTGGCCCAACCATAGTAAGAGATATCGTTGGATAGTCTCGTTTTAATACTGCTACTATTTCTACCGCTAATTTAGGATTGTAAATAGTATGGAAGGACCTCACCCATAATAACCGTAGTGAAAACGTAGTCCGTTGCTTAAAAGGATATTTTGGTAGGTTAATAAAATTAGGGATATATTCAATTGGGCGTAGCGCTGCAAACACTTGCTGCAAATATTGGCTTACAGAGACTACTCTAAAAGCAGGCATTATTACTTGCTTGATTAACCAAGGAGAGCGTTTTAACCGATTGGGAAGGTTGCCACCTCGTAAAATTGGGATATAGGGTTTGTTGAGTAACCTTGCAACCCAAGCAGTAATTAAACTATAGTAAAAAGCAATTGCACTATAAGTGTCAATAATTATAATGTCATAATGGTTACGATAAGATATTATCCTTTTTATAATTGATAATAAACGAACAATTTTATTCTTCTTATCACTAGCAAATAATACTTTATAACCATTGTCTACAAAGAGCTTACCTAAAAAATCTATTCCAGTAGGGGTATACCCAAAATCAGTTAACATATTACCTATGTATAGAATGCGTTTGTTCACTTTTTAGGCAGGATGAAAATTAATCCATATAAAAAACCAGGAGCGGCAAGTCTCATCGCGGAATGGAACATTGTAAAAAGTGCCAGAAAAAACATCGCAAGGAATATTGGGCGGTATTGACTTGGTAAATCCATTATTAATTTAATTGGCAAAAAAAGCAAAATTATAAGTGCCCACACACCAAACAACCCGTGTTCCGCCAACAGGCGCGTATATTCCGAATGGCTTGAAACTGAAATTCCCGTTCGTTGTTCAGCCAATGTCACTCCCATCCCTGGCCCCACCCCCAGTATAGGGTTGTTAGTAAACATCAACAATTCTCTTGCTAAAATTTTTTCCCTTCCTGATGAGAAATCCTTTTCCTGCCCTGTCCTAAAGTCAATACCCCTGTATCGGTATTCCAATCTGCCTTCGGTATTTTCATTGACATAATTCCACGCATTAAAGCCAATAACCGATGCAATGATTACAAACGATATCGAGTAAAAAAGAATTTTAGGTCGCTTAGAAAACAAGGCGGAATACAATATCAAAATAGCAATTGCTATTACCCCCCCCATCATTCCACCTCTCGAAAATGTCGCAAACCCTCGTATGAGAAAAGTCACCAACAACAACGCATCAATTATTAAAAATCCCGCTATTTCAGATTTGTAAAATAACCCCAATCCCAATACAAAAACACCAAGCCCGATGGCCGTGGAAACCTGGTTTGGACCAAAACCACCTGACGCAGTAAAGTTGGATCCCGTTCCATAATTTATCTGGTCCAAATCCGGTGTTACAAGAATTAAATAGGTTAACATAATGGTAAGCGGAAATAGTATGCCTCTTAACATTGTCATCAATTCAGGACCAGTCAACTTTCTTCTATAGAAATAAAATGCGGATAAGAACAGCACAAAGGGTCCGGATAAATTAAATGAAATCCTTTCTCTTGCCTCTTGAAAATCAGGAAATGCAACCACCAATAATGAGGGGAGCAATAAAGCAAAATAAGCCACCATGGCATAAGGAATCGGCTTATTAAAATTTTCAACCATCAAACCCACCAACAGAATTATTGCAACGGAATATTTCCCACCTTCCCAAAATACAATGCCTCCGGTCATTCTCAAATACACCTCCAATCCTACTAAATAGGCTGCCCAAAACCCCGCCCTGTTTTTTTTATTTTTATTTAAAACAATATCAATAGTGCCCAAGAGGAATACACCAATTCCATAATAA
>CAZNEV010000141.1:0-4151 GCA_964572085.1 uncultured Maribellus sp.
TCGACGCCGACCCTGAGACCGGAACAACGCGGGAACGCAGTGCGCAAACCTATACATGGATTACTTTTTACGCCAATTGCGATATGTTTACTGTATGGCCCGAACATGAGCCTGTAAACATTATGTATGAAGACGATTTCTTCAGAAACAACACCTGGATCCGCGACGACAAACCGCACTGGGCTTATGATAAACCGGAGTATCTGGTCACGGTTACCAACAGGGACGCCATTGAATGGACACCAAATACCATTGGATCCACAGTAACAATCGAAGGGAACAGAGCGAATATTGAACTGGTTTCGGATACGCCCAATCTGAAGGAATACCAGATGAAAATTTCTCCATCTGAAGAATGGGTAAAAGTTGATAATATCAGCGAAATTAATCTTAAGGAGAAAAAATATGATTTGACCTTTCGGGCGGTTAACATTATTGGAATTGCAGGTCCGGAACACAGGGTACTTATTGAAAGCAATTAATTGGTTGGTGTTACCTAATAGAAGGATTAACGTAAAGCAATCATCTAAGAATTAAAGATGAACAAAAGAATTTTGTATATATCGGTTCTATTGATTTTTTCTATTCTGTTTTTTGGATTTAAACCGGTTAAAAATTCAAGCAACAAAGAAGTTCTGGAAGATAATTTTACAGAAATCCTTCCTAATGTTTATCTGTATAAAGATATCTGTAATGTGTATATACTAAAATCAGGTACCTCCGCTTTGTTAATTGATGCCGGTTCGGGCAATGTAAAAAATCACTACAAAGATATTGGAATTAAGAAAGTAGAATGGGTATTACATACTCATTACCACCGTGACCAATGTATAGGCAGTCCGGCATTTAAAAAAACAGGGGCACAAATAGCTATCAGTGAATTTGAAGCCCCGTTATTAAACCGGACGGAAGAATCCGCACCCTTCAAAATCCCGGAATTATTTTTATTAAATGGTGAATTGCCCGGCTGGGGAAGGAGGATGGCTCCATTCCAAAGCACATATATTGACAAAAAACTGAATAATGGGGATGTATTGAAGTGGAAGCAATATACGATTACCATAATCAGCACTCCAGGGCATACCCAGGGCAGTCTCTCTTATTTGGTCGAAACAGGGGGTAAAACAATTTGTTTTACGGGAGATTTAATTATTAATGGCGGCCACATAAAAGATATGTATAGTATGCAGTGGGTGTATCTTGGTAATCCGGGAATCGATGCGTCCATAAATTCTCTTCAAATCCTTAAAGAATTAGAACCGGACTTACTCCTGCCTTCTCATGGAGATGTAATTGAACATCCGCTGAGTACTATAAAAATACTTGAAACCAGATTGAACCAGGTAAAAGATGCTTTCACATACAAAAGGGCAGGACGGTGGAACTGGAGCCAGTTTGTGCAGGTTTCAAAACATGTTGTTCAGGATGGTGGCAGTACAACACAAATTGTAATTTCGGAAAAAGGTGAAGCATTACTTTTTGATTGCGGTAAAGAATTTACGCTGGAAAGGTTAGAGGATGCTAAAGCAAAATTCGGGATAGAAAGAGTTGATGTTATTATCCCGAGCCATTGGCACTACGACCATATAGACGGAATTGAGACAATTGCTAAAAATGAAGGAGCAAAAGTTTGGGTATGGGAAGGTCTATCCGAATATATAGAACATCCGGAACATTTTCCTACAACCTGCTGGACCGGGAAAAGAATTCATGTTGACCGCATTCTTAAAGAAAATGAAGAATTTAAATGGGGAGCTTATTCCTTTAAAGTTTACCACCACCCCGTACATACCGAACAGCAAATGGGGTTATACGCCAAAGTTGACGGACTTGATTTTTATTTTATAGCCGATGGAACGGGGTACAGCAAAGAGGGAGTTCGTTCTTCTATCCACTGCTACAATGGATTATCCCTGTCTTCGGGATTACTAAAAACCGCACAATCCTTCAGTGAAGCGAATCCATACATTTGCCTTCCGGCACATTCAAACGTATTTGCAATTAATGGGGAAGAAAAAGAAGAATTTACGGAATGGGCATCAAAAACAACAGAAGCAATCAAATATCTGCTACCTCCGGATAATCCGGATTTAGCGTACGATCCCTATTGGGCCTCCTTTTACCCTGCGCGAATTCACATCAAACCGGGAGGCAAAGCAGAAATCTCGCTTCGATTAAAAAACTATTCGGGCAAAGCTATAGCCGGGATATGCCGGTTAAAATGTTATGGTGATTTTACCTTTGAAAATGATGTTATAGCGTACGAAATGAAACCCGGAGAAACTAAAGATTTCCCGGTAATTGTAAAAAGTAAAAAAGCAGCCAGGAAAGGGATACATATTATTACAGCTGATATTGAGTACGACAATACTGTTTTTGCAGAGTTCCCACAAGCTTATATGCAAATAGATGAATAGTTTAATTTCACCCGACGACCATTGGGTTATTTGGACATTTTTAGTTGGTATGGCTGCTTTAAGCATATACCTTGAGCAGAAGTTCCTGTTTGTAAAAAAAATAACCGGTGCAGCAGTGGCAATCTGTGCCGGAATGTTGGTTTCCAACATTGGCTTACCTTCCAGTATTTCAAAAGTTTTACTGGAAGCACCACTCATGATATTGTTTTGCGCCATCATACTTGCCATTAACTTTCTGGTTACAATTATTTTAGGAAAATGGTTTAAATTTGAACTCGAGGAATTGGTACTCGCTGCAATAATAACCTCGGGAGGTCCCATGAATGGTGTTGCAGTTGCCATATCCAAAAACTGGCACAACCTCATTTTTCCTTCATTAATGCTGGGAGTATGGGGTTACGTAATTGGAAATTATATTGGCTACTTAATGGGAATTCTCCTTCAGGCAATTTTGTAATTAAAAATTCAAAATATTAAATAATGGGAACTATTAAAATTGACAGGATTGAGCTTATAAAGTTAAATATCGCATTAAAAGAACCCATTACAATATCCCTGGGAACATCGTATAAAACTGAAAATATAATCATTAAAATACATACTGATGCGGGACTTACGGGTATAGGGGAAGCCAGCCCCGAAAAAACAATAGTGGGTGAATTACAATCTTCTGAATTTGAGACTGCTAAACACCTTGCCAAAATAATTAAAGGTGAAAATCCGCTGGTAATTGAAGACCGATTAAATGACCTTGATAATGCCCTTGCAGGAAATCCTACCGTAAAAAGTGCTTTCGACATGGCCTTGTATGATATACTGGCAAAACATGCAAAAATGCCGCTGTATCAATTATTGGGTGGCGGAAATTCAAGAGAAATTGTCACAGACATGACCGTCTATCTTGGTTCACCAGAAAAAATGGCTAAGCAGGCTTTGGAATATAAAAACGAAGGTTTTCCATCTATTAAAGCGAAGTTAGGGACAAGCTTTCATGAAGATGTTGAACGAATCAAAACCATCAGGGAAGCCATTGGCTATAAAATCCCTTTGCACATTGATGCCAATCAGGGTTGGGATACGGTTACCGCAATTAAAACCTTAAAAGCTATTGAGAAGTATAACATTGAATACTGCGAAGAACCGATAGCACACTGGAACAACCGCGATCTTGTCAGAGTAAGGAATAACAGCCCCATTCCAATAATGGCTGATGAATCGGTGTTCGACCACAAAGATGCCTTTCGCCTCGCAAGTATGGGTGCGTGCGATTATTTTAATATAAAACTTTCGAAAACAGGAGGAATTCATAATGCACTCAAAATTATTGCCATTGGAGAAGCTGCCGGCATAAAATCTCAGGTTGGTTGTATGTCGGAAAGCCGGTATGCTCTAACTGCTCTGACCCATTTGGCCGCCGCCAGAAATTCGATTGTGTTTTTTGACATTGACTCTTCACTTTCGCATGCTGAAGACCCTGTAGAGGGCGGAATTCAGTACAAAGGAAATGGGAAATGGGAATTGTCCGAAACACCTGGAATCGGTGCTGATTTTGATTCAAAATTTCTGGATAAAATGGAGAAAGCAATACTATAACAGGCAAATCGATTGGAACATTTTGATTTAATAAATTTTAAACGTAGATAAAAATGAAAAAAAAATTAATTTATGCTCTTTTGCTCATTGTGCTTTTTGCTTTTACCAATGCATCTCAAGCCCAACTTGCAAATTCTTATC
>CAZNEV010000142.1:0-4062 GCA_964572085.1 uncultured Maribellus sp.
AAAACCATCGACCACAGATTACGCAGATTAACACAGATTAACAAGGCTAAATTATTTGCGAATTACACAAATCACACGAATTTTTCCTCGGGGTGGCATTGTACCTCAAAACCATCGACCACGGATTGCGCAGATTTGCACAGATTTTAATTTTGGGATTTTCGCTTTCGTCTTCCTGCGGTAGGCAGGCGGGAATGTTGGTAGAACGTGATATGGAATTGCAAATATTGTTCTGCCACCTTTCAAACCCCAGCGGGGTGATATTATGGTAGCTCCGGGTGTCAACCCGGGGTATTTTGAGCAACGCGAACAAACGGCGCGACGGCATTTGCAAAACGGTGGTGAGTTGTTGCGCCGTTGTGGTAGCGGGTGCCCTAAAAAAATCGACCACAGATTGCACGGATTAACACAGATTCACAATCGATAATTTATCCACGAATTACACAAATCACACGAATTTTTCCTCGGGGCGATATTTTTCCTCAAAACCACCACCGACCACGGATTACGTAGATTTGCACAGATTTTAATTTTGGGATTTCCGCTTTCGCGGAAATGGAGGCTGATGGTGCTGTGGAATTGCAAATATTATTTTGTCATCTTGCAAAACCCCAGCGGGGTGATATTATGGTAGCCGCGGGTTTGTCGTTAACGCAACCAGGGGCTTCGCTTTGAGCGAAACCCCCGGTGGAATTATTTTGTATCTCGTTTTAGCCACTGCGCCAGCTTACCGTAAACCTGCTGGAATACAACAAATAAGGGAAATAGGAAACCGTGGTTGTGTAATTCGGATATTCGATTTGCTCAACTTGTGGTTAAAGTTTATTTACGACTTGTTGACAAGCATTTTGAACAGAGAACCTCTCAGCTAATAGCTGTTTTCCAGTCCAGGCATAAAATGAAAGAAGCGTTTCATTAATTGCCCTTTTTATTTTTCCTGTGTTTTTAATTTTACCGCTTCTGAAATAAAGAACTGTAACCCCATCTAATTTTTCAACCACCAAATGTTTATTTTGCGCTGGCTTGGGCGTTAACACGGTTACATCATGCCCCTTATTTTTAAATTCCAGCGCCAATTCGTGCATCATTTTGGCCGCAACTTTAATGCTGTGTGGCAAATAATCGTCAACAATAAGCAGAAGTTTCATACTACTTGTTCCAAACCACCCGGTTCACATAATCTATATAACTCAATATAATCCTGACTACTTTATCCGAAACATTTGGCATTGAGTAGTCTGAGACCGGGCGTAAAGTTCGTTGACTTCCGCGTTTTTGATTTTCAAGTAGTGCTAAGGCCTGCAAAATCCGTTCTTTGTTCATCCCCACCATCATAACCGATGCTTCTTCCATGGCTTCGGGGCGTTCGTGGGCGTCGCGGATATTTAACGCAGGGAAATTCATGATGGAGGATTCTTCGGAGATTGTGCCACTGTCGGACAAAACTGCCAAAGCATTTTTTTGTAAATGATTGTAATCGTGGAACCCCAAAGGTTTCATTAATTGGATTAAAGAGTTGAACCGAATCCCTTTTTCATTGATTTTGTTTCTCGTTCGCGGATGGGTAGAAACAATGATTGACAACTTGTATTTTTCGGCCATCTGATTCAACGTGACAACTAATTTTTCAAAATTGTCAGAGTTTATATTCTCTTCTCGGTGGGCTGATATCACAAAATACTTCTCTTTTTCCAACGATAGTCTAGTTAAGACTTCAGATTTGTCAATTTGCTCCATATTCGCGTTAAGCACTTCAAACATCGGACTGCCGGTTTTTATTACCCTATCGGCAGGCAATCCTTCGCGCAACAAGTATTCACGGGCTATGTCGCTGTAAGTGAGGTTTATATCTGAAATGTGATCAACAATCCTGCGGTTTGTTTCTTCTGGTACACGTTGATCGAAACAACGGTTTCCGGCTTCCATGTGGAAAATAGGGATATGCCGTTTCTTGGCAGGTATGGCGCAAAGGCAACTATTAGTATCGCCTAAAACCAGAAAAGCATCGGGTTTTTCGTTTTCCAAAACCGGATCGATATTAATTATAATTTGTCCAATAGTAGTTGTCGCATTTCCGCCTGCAGCATTCAGAAAATGGTCGGGTTTTCGCAAACCGAGATCACTAAAAAATACCTCGTTTAATTCGTAATCGTAATTTTGCCCGGTATGCACAAGAATGTGCTCGATGCTTTCTGTCGCATCCAATTTCTTTATTACTTCCGACAATCTAATAATTTCCGGGCGTGTGCCAACTACGGTCAATACTTTCAGTTTTTTCATTTTTTAGATATGAGATTTTTAGTAATACTTATCAAGACTAAGAATTACACTTTTTCGAAGAATGTATCTGGTTTTTGAGGATCGAAAATTTCGTTGCACCACATTAGTGTCACCAAATTTTCTGTTTCTGAAAGGTTGATGATATTGTGCGTGTATCCCGGAATCATATCAACCACTTCTATTTTTTCTCCACTCATTTCGTAGTTGATGATAGGATACGGCTCTCCATTTTGATCTAAGCCTATTTTTCTGAGTTGAATTAAGCCTTTTCCACTAACCACTACAAATTTTTCTGTTTTGGTATGATGCCAATGTTGCCCTTTTGTAATTCCCGGTTTGGAGATATTTACAGAAATTTGTCCTCTATCGATTGTTTTAATAATTTCTGTAAAGGAACCCCTATCATCTACATTCATTTTAAGAGGATAGGAGAACTGGTCGGAAGGGAGATAAGAAAGATAGGTGGAATATAATTTCTTTATAAATAGGTCTCCAAAATTAGGAACAGATTTGTTATCTCTTGTGGCCTTGAAAGAATGGATATGCTCGACAATCTCGCCCAACTTTATTTTGTACTCGGTGGTTACTTTACAATAATCTCCTTCCTTGGTTGTTTTTTCCTCCAGACAATTGATTAGTTCTTGTACCACATCATCAATATAGACTAAGGTCATTTCCACATTGGGGTCATTTACTTGTATGGGTAAGCTGTGGGCAATGTTGTGACAAAATGTAGCAACAGCACTGTTATAATTTGGTCGGCACCATTTTCCAAATACATTGGGGAAACGATAGATATAAACCGCTGCACCTGTTTCTTTGCTATAGTTCAAGAGCAAGTCTTCACCTGCTTTTTTGGAGGCGCCATAAAGATTGTCCAATTCGACCTGAATGGAAGAAGAAATCATAATGGGGCAGGTGTTGTTATGCTTCTTAAGTGCATTTAGCAATTCACTTGTAAAGCCAAAGTTGCCTTCCATAAATTCGCTTTGGTCTTTGGGGCGGTTGACACCTGCCAAATGGAATACAAAATCTGCTTTTTGGCAATAGGTCCCCAATAAACTGGGGTCGGTATCTATGTCGAATTCAAAAAGGGTGATGTCGGCACTTAATGAATTGTGCTTTGCTTTTCCTTCTTTTATGTTGGTAAGTTCCGCCAACAAGTTCTTTCCGATAAATCCCTTAGCGCCGGTGATTAGTATGTTCATAGTTCTTGTGTTTTTATCGCTGATTTTTATAAGTGCTTATCTGTTCGATCAGCATTATTTGAGTGCAATCATTTAAAATTATTCCAGTCGAGCCACCAGTGTGCCGGGAACCTGATTTTTTCGTTAACTGATTCTTCCAGTTCCATATCAGAGAAAATCATGACTTCAGAATTGGGCTTCAATGCTTTTAATCCGTTGGCATAGCCTTTAGGGACAGAAATGATTTCGCTTTTTGCTGCAGATAGAATGTGGTATTCCGGAATTAAATCTTTTGATGGATTTTCAAAATCATCAATTTTTACCCATGCTACTAAAAAGCTCCCTGAAATAGGGTAAAAGTATTTTTTCTCAAACTGGTGGCCTTGCCAGGCGCGTACAAATTCCGCATTGGGGTGTTTAATGAAATAAAACCGCTTTACATCGTTGAAACTAAAATCGTTTACAAAGCGCATTGAACCGCGTTCGTCGGAGAAGGCGCCGCCTTTTATGATGATTGGTTTTTGTTGCATAATCATTATAGAGCCCAGTTTAAAAACGTGTTAATTTTAAAGTTTGCATCAGTGGCATATTTGAA
>CAZNEV010000143.1:0-4000 GCA_964572085.1 uncultured Maribellus sp.
ACTTAAAAATCAGGCTAAATTTGAACACAATTAGTGTTTATGAATTATTCAGGTTCGAATAAAAAATTAGATTATGGCAACAATAAAAGCACCCTTTAACTTTGTACCCTTAAGCGAAAAAGTTTTCTATCCCGATTGGGCAGAACAAATTTCGCACGATATTCCGTTTGAAGATGGAATTTCGGAAAAAATAGAATTGGAAGTGGAAGCACTTTCACCAATCTATGTGCGTAATGGCGTAGAAGCTTCGAAGATGAAAACGGATAATCAGGATTATCTTCAATTTAGCTCCTTTAATCACCAGTATTTTTTACCTGCAACTTCGGTTAAAGGAATGATCAGGAATGTATTAGAAGTAATAACTTTTTCGAAAATGCCTGTGGATGCAAGAAAAAAATATGCTCAACGAGATTGGAACAACAAAGAACTTTATACCTTAAAAAGCCCTGAAGAACAAGCACAAATCCATTGTGGGTGGTTGCAACAGGATGGCGATTCGTATAAAGTTTTTGATTGCGACTTACCCTATCGTATCAGTCAAAAATATATTGATGACTATTTAAAAGGTGAATCAGTTAATCCATTCTTCGAAAAGGATTTTTGCGAAACAAGCTCTTTGAACTTAAATAAAATCCAGCAAGTTGGTAGCAATAAAATCGACCCAAAAACTGCCAGATACAAGTATGAACGCTTGGGTTCAGAAAATCAACATTTGCTTGAGGAGGTATCATTTGAAATTGACGATGATTCAGCAAATGATTATATGCCAAGGCGTTCAAAAATAATTTCGGGTGGTTCATTAAAGGGAGCTATCGTTTTGACCGGACAACCCGATAAATGGAAAATGGAACGTAAGAACAATAAAAGAGCTGGCAAGTTTTATGAATTTATTTTTCCACCTCTTCAAAAACCATTTATGTTTCCAATTTGGAGGTCGAGCAGTTTAAATTTATGTATAAAGATTCTGAGGATTGGAAATTCTGGAACAAAAAACTTTTGAACGGTGGTAAAATCCCTGTTTTCTTTCGTATTACTGGAAAAGGTAAGGATGTTAAAATTAAAGATATGGGGTTTGCCCTGCTATATAAACTTCCTTATGAGAATAGTGTAAAAGATATTGTTGAATCGCACCAAAAAACGCAAAAAGAAAAAATTGATTTATCACAGGCTATTTTGGGTTTCACATCCAAAGAAAAGAGCCTAAAAGGCCGGGTTCAATTTAGTCCTGCTTTTACATTAAAAAATACTGTCGAGGAGTTACCAGAAGTTACTACTGCATTAGGCTCCCCCAAAGCATCCTATTATCCGCTATATATCAGGCAATATGGATCAAACAATAAGGTTGCGCAATATAATACATTCAATGATGGGGTTATTAGCGGATGGAAGAGATATCCAGTTAAAAATGAATTATTGTCAGGCAAATCAGCCGGTGATAAATTAGATACCAAGTTTAAACCACTAAATACCGGAGTTCAATTCAAATCAACAATACGCTTTCATAACCTCAAAAAGATAGAATTGGGCGCGCTATTGTCTGCCCTTACATTTCATGGACACCAGAATGATGTTTGCCACTCGATTGGAATGGCAAAACCGCTTGGATATGGCAAACTTAAAGTGAATTCATACGAATTAAAGGGAGATTCGGAAGTAACGGAACATGAATTAATGGCCTACTTTGAGAAGCAAATGAATGTTTTTTTAGGGCAAAACTGGATAGAAAGTGAACCTATAACTGAACTTTTTTCAATGGGCTACTCAAATCATGGTGTAAATAATGATGAGTTGAACTATATGAAATTGGAAATGAAAGGTCCAAATGAATTTGCAGATGCAAAATCTGCAAAGGATTTCTTCCAGCTTTTTTCAAAATTATCGAAACAAACCCCCATTATCAATTCCATCTATAAAAATCACAGGGAGAAAATAGATGCCATTGAAATAGCATTGAAAGAGGCTAAAGAAGCGGAATTTGCCAGGTTGAAGGAAGAAGAATTAAGGGATTTAGCACTCATTGAGGAAAAAAAGAAACAAGAAGAAGAAAATGCACGATTGGCAAAAGTAAATTCACTTCTCAATGAAGGTCCCAAATTTCTGAATGACACACCTGATTTTGATAGGACAAAAGGCAGGATGGATCAGTGGCTAAAACAAACCAAAAATAAATTACTACCTGAAAATTTTCACAATTTACTTTTCACCAATTTAACTCGGTTTTATAACGACCCAAAAAGCCGCGATAAAAAGAAATGGGTCGAACCATTCGCCAAAAGTCACATTTGGAAGAAGATTGCATCCTGGGTAGGTAACGAACTTGCTAAAAAATGGTACGATCAATTAATCAACTAATCTGAATTGAACCATGCAAAACTACCTCTCCCACCTCATCTCCGACATGCGCCAGGCCGCAGCCGGGGTACCAAAATCTAAGATACCTGAGGGTACTTTTGACCCCGATTACATGATGGAATTGGAAGAAAGCGATAAAAAAACCATGAGCCAATGGTTTGGGCTTGAAAAAGATCAATTCCCGCCATCGAATAAACTTAACCTGGAGCAATTAGAATTGATGGCTGCCGAGTTTGAAAAACTTTGGGATGCTTATTCTTTCGAACCCAATTTTCCTGATGGTTTGCCTGCAAAAACCCGTTACCATTTAATGCGCAACTATCTTGATTATTCTACCCAACATTGGCCGGGAGGCTGGGTACACAGCTTCGAGTTTTGCGATTACGATAAAAAGAATTGCCCTTTTGGCAACGAATTTTGTTGGTGCGGAGATTTTGATGATGACTTGATTTATCATCCGAAAAATCCCGATGACCTACCTTTTTGAAATACGCAAACTATACATTGATATAAAAAACACTTCACTAGCATGTTAATAAATTTATCAAACCACCCGGTTTCATCGTGGGACGAAAAACAAAACAGGGCTGCTTCTGTTTACGGGCAATTATTGGATATGCCTTTCCCAGTAATTGACCCTAGGGCAGGCTCCGAAGATATTGTGAATTTGGCTGTTCAATACGAAATAAAAATACGGCACATTCAGTCCGAACAAATCAACGGAACATTTGCCGTCCACATTATGGGAGAACTTACCTTTTGTTTCGCTTTAATCGCCCGTTTGCAACAATCCGGTATTACATGTATCGCTTCAACCACAACACGCGAAACGGAGGATAATCCAGACGGCTCAAAAACAGTGAAGTTTGGATTTGTGGGGTTTAGGGAATATGCCAACATAGCAACATAAGCTTATAGACATGAAAGATAAAATTCAGCTTCCTTCTTTGTTAATGTATCGGGCGGTACAAAAAACGAAGATATTCCGAATGAGTATTTTGATGTTAAAAATCAGTTTTAATAGGTTTTGCATGAGTAATCCGATTAGTAGCGATCTTCAAACCCGAGGGGTTGGAATTATTATAGAATATTGGGGAATAACGGATAAAAACCACGAAGTGGTGACATTATCTTGTCATACCTGCCTACCGGACAGACAGGCCTTCGGCATTTTTTTCATTTCCATACATCCCTTTGCTTTAATCATATCATACCTGCCCAGCCGGTCAGGCGGTCAGGCGGGCCTAGCGGCATTGAAGAGGTTTGTCATATACCCAAATTATCCGCTACAGAACTAATTTATATAAATTAGGAGCAATTACCCGCGATTTTGGGTTGAGAGTAAATTCATTCATTTTTACACTAACGGATGTAAAGTTTGTTGCCAAACAGAAGTTCGATGGCATTGAAAAAAGAAGAAAAATATTGGGTATAAAAGCATTATTGGATGCTGTTGATTTTAAGAAATTAAATGGAGTTATTAATCAATTAAACAAATAAAAATATGGCACGAAAAGTATTTATGTCGGTGTTGGGTATTTCTGCTTATCAAGAGTGTTACTATAAAGATAATACCATCGGGTTCAAATCCTCCTTAACCCACATTGCGAGTTTCTCTCCCCAAAATTATAAAAATCTGTTGATAACC
>CAZNEV010000144.1:0-3996 GCA_964572085.1 uncultured Maribellus sp.
ATTTTGTTCACTCGTAACGACAGTAGGTGAAAATACGCTGAATGGGATAATTAGGCACTGTCCAAAAATAATTTGGTATTTTTTTTATTAATTTAACTAATTGTCATGACTGTTCCTGTGATATACACAAATATACTGCAACGATACTATTGTTATCATATAATGCCATGTTATTTGTGGTCGCTCCCTTAGAACACCTCCCATATTGCTTGCTTGATCTTGTTGGAAAAATAAGGGACGTGTCCCTATATTCCCCTATATTCCCAGTTTTTTGACTATATTTACAAAAAATCTGGAATGCACCCCTCAAAAGCAACCCACACAGCATTGCAACTTTAGAGTCCTTTTCACTCGTCAAACTCTTCGTCGTCATCATCGACAGCATCTGTCAAATAAGGTTGTGCTTCATCTTGAATTACTGGTTCTTTCAATGTACTGGTGGTGTTCAGGAAATCAAGAATTGGTATGGGTTGCAACTTTCGTTCAAGATAATCGCTTAACTGGTCTTCTGGTATCGAAAGAATTTCCGAATCATAACCTAATCGGGTTTTTAATTTTTGTGCTAATTCGATAGCCCAAAATTGCATGCTCATCTGAATAATTTCCGTTCCAGACCTCAAAGCTGCATTTACCGTTCTTGCTGTATCCGGCATTCTATCGACGATAATAAAAGTCTGTGATAAATTAGCTATGCTGCTTTGTTTAATTTCGCTGGCATATCTTGTCAACTTGTCTTTCATAATTTCCGGATTGCCTTTACCTATGAATCCAATATCAAATCTCGCCAACTTGCCAGGGCGCAATCTGATTGTTGCATCGCATTCCCTTACATCTGAACTATCGGATAGCCAAAACACTTTTTTAAGCTTAGTGCTTTGAGCATTTTCTACGTGTCGAAAACCCAGTATAGTCAAAACAGAACCCATGATTAGCCGCTCAAACAATTTACCATACGTGGATTTTTCTGAGCCACGAATGGTTAAAGTAGTAGCGCCTATTGCAGTTGATAAGCGGGCAATATCCTTCCACTCTAAGGGTCTGATATTTTGCTTTAACTCACCGTCCATTACATAACCCAGGTTCATTGAAATAGGGCCAAAGTCTTCCTGGCACCTTATAGACGCTTCTTCAACGGCATTTTCAAAATCCTGAATGTAACTTTTGCGCATTGCAGAATTACTCCGCAAAACATTTTGAATGCTTTTGCCGGTTAAACCAATAAGCCACATTGCCGGCCAAAAGGCAGCCTTGTTAGACTGGGTTGTATGAATCATTTGTTCAAGGGCTTGTTCAGACAATTTTTCAGTAAAGCCATCAATTTCTGCCCAGCCTTTAGCGAACAAATAAACCATCGCGCCGGTAGCAATTGCGACACGGCGTCGAGTTAATGGTTCAGTTTGTCTGCGAATATTTTCTCCCTGCAAAACACCTAATATAACCTTACGAGCGGCTTCTACACCAAGTCGCCCAATAAATTCTTTGCCATTTGCATTAAGAACCAATTTCCCTTTTTCAGGAAATAAATCATCAATGATCATTTTGTTACCTCGAACAAGGCCTTTTGCTTGCAAACCGGTTTTACTGACTCGCAATTTATCCACATCACGGTGTTGAGATTGACGTTTTTCCAAGAGATTATTTCTTTGCGAATTATGTCAATATATTCAGGGTTATTGTCAAATAAGACGAACCTTCTTTCCAACTCAGACGCGGCAACGCCAACCGTTCCTGAACCGGCAAAGGGGTCCAAAACAACGTCGCCCTTAAATGAATAATAACGGAGCACTTTTTCAGCAAGTGCAATCGGGAATGCTGCAGGATGCTTGGAAGAAGTTGAAGGGTTTATTTTCCAAATATTCGTTTTCTCATAACCATCGGAGATTTTAGATGCTTCCACGGTATTTCTGTCAGGGTGGTTGCGAATAAACCAATCAATCAGCAAATCAGAGTGTTTTCTATAAACCAAAACGTACTCAGTTACCGGAACGGCCTTGTATTGCAAGGGGTTTCTGTCAGCAGCAAACCGTCTTCCACGTCCCGTGGCCCATCCTGCGCCTTCGGGTTTCAGCCAGATTATGTCGTCAATAAAGTCATAGCCCTCCTCAATAAATATCCTATGCATATCAAAGGGGACGGCTATTCTCCGCGAAGACTCGTTTCTTGACGCGCGTCGTAACAATACTGGGGAAATATTCATTACAAAAAACCTTCCCTCCGTAAGTACCCGATGGCATCTTCTTATAATCTGTCGCATTTTAAAAAGATATTCTTCATATTCTTCATACTCTGAATATTCGGGACGGGCATTGAAATACGGTGGCGACGTAAAAATCAAATCAACGCTTTCTATAGGCATTTCATCAAGTAATTGAGCGGAATCACCAAGCCCAACAGTATTTCTTAGATTTGATAATATATATTTTTTTTTATTTTGCCTTGTTTCAATTATTTTAGTCTCGTCTTGCTTTAAAAGCCGCGCAGTTAATATCTCAGGCTTTGTAGTTTTTGATTCAATAATTTCAGTGCTATAAGCGTCAATTACAACCTCGCCCATCTTTGAGCCGTTTTTGCCGCATAAAGGAACACGCCAGCAATGATATCGGTCATCAACTTCGGGTAAACCGAGTTTGATGACATTCGCAAGCTGTATCTCAGAAAGCCAATCTTTAACAATGTGCTTTGCCTGTTGAACATTTAGAACTAGATATTTTCTTTCCTCAGAAATTAATTGCCCATTACGTTTCATAATAGTTTTGTTTCCGTTTTTTACCAATAAATTTGTGTTGGGTGGATTAAGCGTGTCGAATCCACCTGTCGAATAGGTTGAGGTTGAGGAACGAAACCCAACATTTTTTGAATGCCACGAATGCTCAGAGTTTGGATTTGCTTTGCTCAACCCAAACTTGCCTGATTGTTTTCTGTTTGCCGATAAATAGTTGCTGTCCCTATTTATTTTATTTATTTAAGACCCGCCTGCAAAACAAGCTTTCGAGAATGTAATGTTGGAGAAGTTACATAGCATAGGGCAGCGTTCTGTCCGCAGGAGTAAAGCGAATTGGGTGAACCCAAAGGGAAACGGCGAAAACACCTATATGTAATACCAACAGGAAGAAATTTCTGAAGTCACAATGTGACTTCAGAAATTTTGAATTACTTGATTTCGTCATAACAGTTATCTCCTTTTCGGTCATGTTCCGAGTTTTGCAATTTGATTGCAGGATGAATCCTGTTGACTGATGCTGCTCCAGAGTTTTCACTCCCCTATGCTATGGAGAAACTTATTTTACCGTCGTGTTGGTTGGATTAAGCAAATTCTTCAGGCTAAATTAACATTATTCCCTAACTCCTGATTTGCTATCGACGGATTGTACATAATGCAACATTGCCTTGTCAATAATATTGGGTAGTTATCTCTTCTAAACCTTGAAGACAACATCTTTCTGTTTAAGTTTAGCCAGGTAGCCAGGTAGGTCGGGCTAAGCGGTGCGAACCCAACAACAATAAGAAATGTTTGTTTCGTTACTGAGCGTTAGGCACGGGAAATTATAGGGGCACCTCCCCATATTTCTTGCTTGATTTGGTGAGAAAATAAGGGAAGTGTCCCTTTTTGTTCTTTTTGTTCCCTTTTTGTTCCATTACTTCAAAAAACAGATGGTATAAACTTATTATGTCAGATATTGAAAAATTAAATCGGTATACTAATCAATGCATTATGCTTTGTTTTGATTTTGAGCACCTATTAAGCGAAATGGAAATCTCCTCAATTCGAGGCAAAGCAAATAAAAATATAGAATTTTCCTATATAAAAAGTAGACATGGGAGCAATTATTTTTCCTAATATTAAGATGGGAGCATATTAGGAATAAATGGAAGATGGAATCAACCTGACATCGTAAGGGAAAAAATTATAACAAAGCAATCCAGCGGGAAATTATAGGGATACCTCCCATATTTCTTGCTTGATTTGGTGGAAAAATAAGGGAAGTGTCCCTTTTT
>CAZNEV010000145.1:0-3825 GCA_964572085.1 uncultured Maribellus sp.
TGGTTACCCAAATTGTATCGGGATCAGAATCCATTTCCCCATCGTTTACCACCAAAACTGCCGGAACGGTTGTGTCTTTTTCCACTTCGGGGGCAGTTAGACTTGCCGCTACCTGATCGGCGTTGGTGATCGTCAGGCCTTCTGCGCTCCAGGAGTAAGTCAGCATGTCGCCATCGGGATCGTAGGATGCAGAGCCATCGAAGGTAATTTGCTCCCCTTCATTCACGGTAATATTAGCGCCGGCGTCTGCAACCGGCCTTCTGTTCACTCGTTTTACAGTGACCTGAACACTGTCGGGTTCCGAATCTGCTTTGCCATCGTTCACCACCAAGGTTATCCACACGGTAGTGTCGGCATCAACTTCGGGGGCAACAAAAGCAGGTGTTGGCGAAGTAACATCATCTAAAGTAAGGTAATCAGAAGTCCAGCGATAAGTGAGCGGATCATCATCGGCATCCGACGATGCTGTTCCGTCCAACATTCCCGGTTCACCTTCGTATAGCACCACGTCGGCTCCGGCATTGGCCAGCGGTATGTTGTTTGGTTTTACATAAACCCATATTATCAATACCGAATTTTCTGTACCGTCACTAACTTTCAGCCTTATGGGCATCCCGGTCAGCTCATCCACTTCAGGTGCTATAAACGAAACCTGGGGATCATTCGGGTTAATCAATATCACTTTGCCGCGGAATGCAGAATTGTATTGTGTCCATGTAAAGTTGAGCCTATCGCCGTTGGGGTCCCAGGTTTCAGAAGCATCTAAAGTAACGCTGTCGCCTTCCCAAACATAAACTTCGGTATCGGTAACAATAACCGGAGGAAGGTTAGGAGAACCTTCAATGCTAACAGTGCCAGTGCATGTGGAACTGTTGCCATGAATGTCGGTAACGGTTAGTGTAACTTCCTGTGTGCCTATATCGCCCCAGGTGAATTCCGTCTTACTCAGTTCCATGCTGGCAATTCCACAATTGTCGGTACTGCCCCCGTCAATATCTTCAGGAGCTATGGTAACCGTTCCGGTTTCATCCAGTTCAAATTTAAATTCCCCTGTTGAATTAGCACCCCATTTTAGTGCATTGATAAACAGCTGTTGTACGTTAGCATTTGACAGTGAATTGCTGTCGGCGAAATTACCGGCATGACCAAATCCAACCACCCGGCCTTTTTCCAGTTCCCTAATTGCCACCGCAGCATTACCCGACTGGTCGAGCATCAGAGTCTCCGCGGGATATGAATCGAAGTGCCGCACCTGCCCCACATTATGCCCGGCATTGTCAATGTTAAATGTGGCGGGGATTCCTTCCAAAACAGGATGGGTTTCATGCCCGGGTACAGTATTGTAAGTAATTGCGCTTTCATAACCTTCGATTCTTTGTAGAATTACAATGGGAGCTAAGGCAGGTTGGCTTACGACGGCGTCTATCGCGTAAGCATCCCATTCAGAATGAATAAACAATTTTCCCTGTACCTGCACGAAATCGAGGAGTGCATTCTGGGCTGACATTGGCAAACCATAATTGTATGTTGTTCCGTTTAAATGAATAACGGCATCAAAACCATCCAACGAGGGGTTTGTCCCATCCCATTGGTACTCCGGTACAGCGGGCAGGGTAACGGTAAAACCTGCCGTTTCAATGGCAGTTTTCAGGCTCTGTGTATTTGCATTGTCATCGTCCCACAGCAGCAATACATTTGTCCCGGCACTACCGCTTCCGCATACCGCAACCGGGGGCTCGGTATCTTCTACGGTCACAGTAAAACTACAACTTGTTGTATTGCCTGCTGCATCGGTTGCAGTTAAGGTAACAGGAGTTGTACCAATCGGGAACAAACTGCCTGATGGAATACTTGCTTCGATTTGAACACCGGGACAATTATCTGATGCTTCAGCAGTGTTATTTGGACCATCGCCGCTACTGTTTAGAACCCGCAAATGATCGAAAATTATGGAATTTTCTCCTATGCAAGTATAATTGGAAATCACAATACGAATTTTGTTAAAATCAATATCCTCTCCTATTTTTGAAAGGTCCAATGTCATATCCCCTGTTGCAGAAGGAAATTCAGTATATCTGTCCGGATTTGTCAAAATATATGTAGTTAAAAAGAAACTGCCTACCATATCCTTTCCATAATAAACTTGTTGTCCAAGACTTTCATTATCCTCATCTAACAATTCCACAATTATATAAGGGAAATTATATGTAGTTAAATTTGAAGCGAATTCCAGATAAGCTTTAAGTTTTGTGATGTCAGTATTGCCACTGATGTTATAAATTTTTGTGAGAGTTTCAGTTGAACACCAAGAATAAGTATTACCGACTGCCCGGGTCTTGATTGCGGTACTGCCGTCATAAGGAGAAGTAATCTCTTCATAATAGAATGTCGGATTGTTCGGATGATCAAAAACATGCCAGTCAGAAAGACTACCGGGAAGAACTTCATCAACAAGAACTTCATCAACAAGTGTACTAAACGATACAATAGCTCCACATTCGCCAAGGTCATTTGAAACAACCATATTTCCTGGGCAGTCAATTACCGGTGGTTCAGTGTCGTTAACCGTTACATTGAAGGTGCAGGTGTCCAAATTGCCTTCGCCAAAATCAAATTCATATTGCTGAACTGTGATACCTACCGGAAATTCATCGCCGCTGGTAAGCCCGCTATCGTCAATTTGTGTAACAGTTGCGCCATCGGCAGTTGGTACGGTGTAGTTTACAAAGGCTCCGCAGTTGCCGGTATCATTTGAAACAACAATATTTTCCGGGCAAGCTGTGCCGATTATGATATGTATCCTGCCGATAGGTGATCCGGATTCACTCATATAACTTCCCGGGGCAGGTGAACCGGAAGACAAACTACCCTGGTACAACAATCTTTTTATTGTTGTTGGGAAACCATCAATACTAATTACAGCTTCCAAATCTCCATAGGAATTATACATGTTTGAGCCAATTGCATCATGTTTAGCGCCAATTATGCCGTAATAATTCCCTTTTTCTATTTTGGTATTACAATCGATCCAACCCGCCGGCGCGCCTATTGCCGAGAATAATGTTGTATGGGCAGAACCAGGTCCGGAATAAGCAACAGGGAGGGTTTCTCCAAAAGACACCACCTCAACAGATTGCATGGCTGCACCTGGATTACCTTCCTCCGCACACATAATTTCAGTAATAGTGAAAGAGGATTGTGCCTGAAAATAATACCCCCTCGTTTGTGGTGCTATATAGGGTATAATATGGGTCCCCGCAATTACGGTGTCCGACCCAATACCTTCAGAAACAGCACTTTTCAAATAAAGATTGCCGTTATCAAAACCGGCAGGCTCAATGGAGTTATTGTACTCGTAATATTTTCCATCGCTATTTGAATAAAATTTTTGCCCGAAACTTCCAAGGGCAAAACAAATGGCAAAAAAGAACAGGTAAAATTTTTTCATAATGTAAGTTTTCAATGTTTATAAAACAGCATCTCATAATTAAATATTCGCTCCTGGCTTGAAGCGATCTGTATTCAAACAAACATATAATAAATACAATTATATCTTACCAATTGCCATTAAAACAAATTGTCAAATAAACAAAAGTATGTGCAAATCGTAAATTCTATTCGTTTAGAGAGTGAATATTGAATTTTGTTCTAAAAAGCGATGCACCGTATGATTTCTCCATGCGGTGCATCCATTAATTAAAATCTAAAAATAATAAGCCAAAAAGTCCCTGCAAAATAAATCTGCGGGGACTTCAGTTCATTTCAAATTATGAATCCACTCCGAAAAGTAAGAAATAAAGATTCAACACGAAGGCACGAAGACAC
>CAZNEV010000146.1:0-3806 GCA_964572085.1 uncultured Maribellus sp.
GATTTTATACTTTCTGAAGTCAACGTCTAACTTTTCTTTTAATTGTTCGTGGATGTTGATTTCTGACAATACGCCAAAACCCTCTTTTTTTAGTTCTTCTGTAACTTTTTCGACAGCTTCGTCGAAAGTGTACTCTGTTGTTTTTTCAATGTAATACTTCATGATATTCTTTTTCATACTATTAACTTTTAAATTATTATACAAATTACGTGATAATTAATATTTTAAGTGTTACACAATTTTTAAAAGATGTTATAGTATTTTATTCTTTTATGTTACTTCATAGTTACGCATCATATCCTGCATCATTCCCATTCCCCGGTCGTCGTCTCCATTAATAAATTCCCAGATTTCGGTGGTGTTCAGTTTTACCTTTTGCAAATAACCCAGTTGGTTGTTATCGTCGAACGTTCTGTCCTGTAAAATCAATGGAACGTCGTATTTACCAGACGGCAAATCGTTGTTTCCAACTTCAACAATAAACAAACCGGCCAACTCCTGATAAACCTGCGGCCCGGTGATTTTATCTGGGTGCGGGTGGAATCAATACGTGCCCGGGAATAGTTGTTGTTCCGATGGTGAAGCTGTTAGTTCGATATCAACGTCGGGTTCAAAATTATTACTGACTTGATAATTTTCAGGAATTGTTTTTTGTCGGCCATTCGTGGAACAAAAGGCCAATGATGGCAGTAAAGCGGTCAATGCAACTCCTTTGTCCGAATTTTTCAGAAATTGTTTTCGATCCATTTTTTTACCAGAAGTAAAGAAAAAACCGTGCCGTGATGCATCTACTTGCGTTAAATGCCCAACCACTTTGTATCCAGCAGGTTTATAAGAGTATGTGAAAAGATGCATGAGTGGGTAAAAATTCCCCCATTTTTGGGGAAGAATGCCAGTGAATTAACTTGTTCATTTCGATGTCAAAAGAAGGAATCCACCTGGTACTGAATCCGGGAAATTCAAAATTCTTGACATACTATTTTTTAAGGCATGTTCGTTTGTAATCCATATTCTGCTCGTTAACTGTAATTTAACACAAACCGGGATCGGGAAGTATTGAGGATAGAATAGTTACTTTTGCAGCAGACTTTTTAGTCGTTTATTAATTAAATAAAGGAACAATGGAAACAAAAACAAATCAGGATCAGATTGTTATCACTTTGAATCCTGAAGAGATGAAACAAAAATTGCCGATGAATTTAGTCGTTTCACTGGTTGCCGGAGTATTTACCGGCATGGCAATTATTTTCGGTTTGTTTATGGGAGCGAAATTATTATTTGACCTGTAAATGAGCTACTGACAAAAACTTGAGAGATTATAAAAAACCAAAAAAGGCCTGCGACTCGCAGGCCTTTTTTGGTTTCGTTGTTCTCTATTCAATCCGCACTCTTTTTCAATCCACTTCGTTCTAACAGTGCATCTACCGTTGGCTCATGGCCGCGAAAGCGTTTATACAGAATCATGGGATGCTCCGAACCGCCTTTCTCCAGAATATTCTTACGAAACGACTCCGCCACTTCTTTGTTGAACAGGCCTTTCTCTTTGAAAACACTGAATGCGTCGGCATCCAGCACTTCGGCCCATTTGTAGCCATAATAGCCGGCAGCATAACCGCCTGCAAAGAGATGCCCAAACTGGGTGCTCATGCAAACACCGGGTATCGACGGAAAGATCTGCGTTTTAGCCCATGCGCTTTCCTCAAAATCTTTCACATTGCCATTAAAAGGCTTTTCTAAGGTGTGCCAGGCCATGTCCAAATAGCCGAAGCTCAATTGCCGGATGGACAAATATCCGGCGAGGTAGTTTTGTGCATCCACAATTTTCTGCACCAGCCCGGCAGGAATCGGTTCGCCGGTTTTATAATGCACTGCAAACTGGTCCAAGAATTCTTTTTCCACTGCCCAGTTTTCCATAATTTGCGAAGGAAGTTCAACAAAATCGCGGTAAACATTGGTGCCCGACAAACTGGAATAGGTCGAATTGGCCAACATTCCGTGCAGCGCATGGCCAAATTCGTGCATAAAAGTTTCTACTTCGTTGAAAGTGAGCAGCGCGGGTTTCGTTTCCGTGGGGCGCGTAAAATTCATAACAATGGTTATGTGCGGGCGCGAGTCGGTGCCGTTTTCTTTCCATTGTCCTTTGAAATCGTTCATCCAAGCCCCGCCTTGTTTGCCTTTGCGCGGGTGAAAATCGGCGTATAAAATGGATAAGAACTTCCCGTCGGCATCGAAAACTTCGTACGGAACGACCTCCTCGTTGTAAACCGGAATGTTACTGTTCCTCTTAAATGTGATGCCGTACAAATCGCTTGCAAGCCCAAAAACACCGTCAACCACCTTGTTCAGTTCAAAGTAAGGTTTTAGCATTTCATCGTTGAGGTCAAATTTTGCCGCTTTCAGCTTTTCACTGTAATAGCTCCAGTCACAGGGCATAATTTCGCTGGTAAAACCATTTTTTTGTGCGAAATCCTGCACTTCGTTTTTTTCTTGTTTTGCTTTTTTGAACGATGCGTCGTATAAATCGTCGAGCAATTTATAAACTCCGGCGGTGTTGACTGCCATTCGGCGCTCCAAAACATAATCCCCGTAATTTTTATATCCCAGCAAATTTGCCATTTCAAGGCGGCGTTCCACAATGCGTTTCACAATTTCCTGATTGTCGAATTCGTTGCCTTTGAACGATCTGGAGCTATAGGCGAGGTACAGTTCTTTGCGAAGTTCGCGGTTGTCGGCATATTTCATGAAAGGGAGATAACTGGGCATGTTCAGGTCGAAAACCCAACCTTCTTTGTTTTTTGATTTTGCCAAACCCGCGGCAGCTTCCAATGCGCTTTCCGGCAATCCCCCCAACTGGCTTTTATCGGTAATGTGAAGCTCATATAGGTTGGTTTCTTTCAGCACGTTTTCATCAAATTTCAACGACAATTTAGACAAATCGGTGCTGATTTCACGGAATTTTCCTTTGTCGGAATCCGGTAAATTTGCCCCTTGACGCACAAACCCGATATACGAGTTTTCGAGCAAGGTTTGTTGTTCGGCAGTCAAATTGAGTTTTTCCTTTTGTGCATACGCAGCTTTCACTTTTTCAAAAAGAACCGGGTCCAAACTAATGTCGTTTTGGTACTTTGTGAGCATAGGCGAAACTTCTTGCGCTATTTTTTGAAGCTCTTCGTTGGTTTCGGCATTCATCAAATTGAAAAATATTCCTGCTGTACGGCTTAATAAACGACCTGCATTATCGAGTGCCACAACCGTGTTTTCGAAGGTTGGGATTGCCGGGTTAGACTTAATCTTTTCAATATCGGCTTCGCCCTGTTTTATGGCTTCTTCGAGGGCAGGCATAAAATGTTCACTCTCTATAAGGCCAAAGGGGGCAGCTTCGTGCGGAGTTTTAAAATTGCCCAAAAGCGGGTTGTTTTGTGCTTGTAACATGCTTACGTTCATGATTAAAAATGGAATTACAATTAATATTTTGTTCATCGTTGCTCCATTTTTTTTATTTTTTGAATGGGTGCGAAGATAATCAATTCCATTACAAAATTTTGGTGGGATTGTTTAGAAGCTCTTCTATAATAATACCAACCCTACGGGTTTGAAAAACTTAAAATTTTCACGGGCTGCACCCACTATTTTTTGAAAAAATACCCTTTTCAGGGTAAAAGGGCCACAATCCCACTTTTTTTCATTTTCAACTGGGGGGTTTTCCCCTTTCTACCCTATTAGCTTTATAACAACATAAAAACGAAGATCAAACTGAATGGTTATTCAACCCGAAATATTATACCGCTTCTTCAAAGGAAAATATT
>CAZNEV010000147.1:0-3801 GCA_964572085.1 uncultured Maribellus sp.
TAAGTTGAAATTTCATTTTAAATTAATACACAAAATATAACTGAAGTATGGAATTTATTCATTTCAGCAAAAGCAGTTTTAAAGGATATGTTCGGTGAATTAAGATAAGTTTTACCTTCGCTTAACAGAATATTTTTCTGAAGTATGTTAATTTGAAACGAATAAAACGAAATGGGAAGAATTAAGTTTGGAACGGATGGCTGGAGAGCCATTATAGCTGAAGAGTTTACCGTAGATAATGTGGCTCGTGTAAGTGTGGCTGCAGCGGGCTGGTGTTCGCGTAATTACAAAGTGAAAAGGGTTGTTGTTGGGCATGACTGTCGCTTTGCAGGTCCTCTTTTTGCTGAAACGGTAGCCAAAGTGTTTTTGAACCAAGGATTTGAGGTAATGATGGCGAAGGGATATGTTTCTACCCCTATGGTATCGCTGGCTACGCTTCAATTAAAAGCCAGTTTGGGAGTCATCATTACGGCGAGTCATAATCCGCCGGGATACAACGGATATAAGCTGAAAGGACATTACGGAGGGCCTTTAATTCCTGAAAAAGTGCAGGACATTGAAGATATGATACCTGAGAATCATGGTCTGAATCTGGCAAATATTTCACTGGAGACATATCTGGCAAATGGCAAGCTACAGATAGTTGATTTTGAAAAGATGTACATAGATCATGTACGGGCAAATTTTGATATTGAGGCAATAAATAATTCCGGGTTAAAACTCGCTTATGATGCAATGTATGGCGCTGGTCAGAATGTTGTCAGAAAACTGTTACCGAATGTAAAGCTGATGCATTGCGAACATAACCCGTTATTTGGCAACACGGCACCGGAACCTATTGCAAGAAATCTGACGGAATTTATTGAATTCTTAAAAGCCGATGGCACGTATCATTGCGGCCTGGCAACCGATGGGGATGCTGACCGGATTGGACTTGTAAACGGTAAAGGAGAATTTATTGATTCACACCATATTATACTAATCCTGCTTCATTATCTATCGCAATATAAGCAAATGGAAGGCAAAGTTTTGGATGCATTCAGTTGTACACCCAGAATTAAAGTAATGGCCGAAAAATATGGATTTAAGCACGACACGGTGAAGATAGGTTTTAAATACATCTGTGGAATTATGCTGGAGGAGGACGTATTGGTAGGCGGGGAGGAGAGTGGTGGTATTGCGGTAAAAGGTCATATCCCGGAACGGGATGGAGTATGGATGGGGTTGATTATTTGGGAATTTATGGCAAAGAGTGGAAAAACGCTCGATGAGATTGTGAAGGAAGTTTATAATGTAGTGGGCGGATTTGCATTTGAAAGGATCGACTTGCATATTACCGATGCTGTGAAGCAAAAAACGATGGAAGCCTGTTCAAAGGGGAAGTTTAAGCAGTTTGGAGATTATAAGGTAGAGAGATTAGAGACACTTGACGGGTATAAATTCTTTTTGAGCAACGGTGCCTGGATAATGATACGACCCAGTGGTACCGAACCCGTTTTAAGAACGTATGCCGAAGCGTCAACGCAGGAAGAGGCTTTTAAAATACTAAATGCCTGTAATGATGCAATTAATAAGTTATAAAATTTAGAATATGTCTGAGGAATCTTTAGATAAAACCGACAGAAGCATATTAAACAAGCTTCAGCGAAATGCTAGAATTACGCATAAAGAGCTGGCTAAAGAAATGGGACTGAGTACAACACCTGTTTTTGAAAGAGTAAAAAAACTAGAGCGTAAAGGAGTAATTCGAAATTACGTTGCGCTGGTTGACAACAGGAAAATTGATAAAAATCTTATTGCTTTTGTTTCCATAAAATTAAACAGGCACAGCAAAGGGGAACTTATGAATTTTGAAAGCTCCATAAAAAAACTTAACGATGTAATGGAATGCTATCATATGGCCGGTACTACTGATTATTTTATGAAAGTTGCCGTGAAAGATATGTACGATTTTCAAAAGTTTATTGTAGAAAAGCTCAGTGCCATTGAAAACATAGGTCAGATTGATACCATGTTTATATTAAGAGAGATTAAATATGAAACTGCTTTTGAGTTAAATTAGTCTTTATTTCTGTTCGGCAATCCATTTTAACATTTCAAGAATTCTATATTTTTTACAGGCTTTGAACATTGTAAAATATGTTTCGGGAGCGTAATATTTTTTCCTGACTTCCGCGTTTTAACACCCAAGATTAAAAATCTCGTTTAATTTTTTTTGTTCTTCAGTTAGAAGTAATGTTTTCCTCTTGGTTTTTCCGCTTTGCGGCAACTTTACGGTTAGCTCAATAATACTCTCTGCGATTTCAATTGCTCTAAGTGCACTCATGTCAGATTTCTTTTCGATAAGCTGTCTTTCGAGTTCTTTATATAGCTTATAAGCGACAAAGGAGATACAAACATGAGCTTCGATTCTTCTTTGAAGCCGATGATAAATTGGACGGATTTTTAGATCTGACTTGGCTATTCTAAATGCTTTTTCTATTTGCCATAAATACTGATAGTTTTCAATGATTTGGTTTTTGGTTAGTTGTGAGTTGGACAGATATCCCTTCAGCCCATCCCAACGACTGTCTTGTTCTATTTTTTGTTTATCAATGCTTACAGTAATTTCACCGTTTAATTTTAAAAATTTGTTGTAGCCCCTGTTATTGATGTTGACTTTACTCAACCTTCCCGAACGGATTTGTTTTTCAAGCTTTCGTAAGCCTTTATCTCTATTGTACTTATCTTTCTTAGCTCGGTCATCCGAATAGGTTATAATGAGTTTAAGTCTGTCTTTATTGATAACAGCACTCTGTCCATTTTTCAAGTCAAGTGATAATATCTTTTCTTTTATGCCTTTGTTCTCGTTCTTTATCCTGGCTCCGAGAATAAACTCGTATCCTTTAGACTGAAGTTCTTCTGTGTTTTGGCTGGAAAGCAGTCCACTATCAGCGATAATGACAAGTTGCTTTAGGTTGTATTTGCTTTTAAATGCATCCAATACAGGAAGCATTGTATGTCCTTCAAATTTGTTTCCTTCAAAAATTTCGTATGCCAACGGATAACCATTTTTGCTTACCAGCAGACCAAGCACAATCTGTGGGTTTTGATGCTTACCTTCTTTGCTAAACCCCGTTTTTCTCAAATCATCTTCCTGGTCTATTTCAAAATACAAAGTAGTTACATCATAGAATACAATGCTAATGTCGTTATTCAAAATACGCAATGTATGCTCGTAACTTATTTGCTGAATCAGTTCCTTTTGCTTATCATGCAACTTATCCAGATATCTGTAAAGACGGTCTTCGTCCCAGTCGATTTGCTTATATCGAAGAAGATACTCCGTAGTCTTGAGTTTACTTTTCGGAAAGGCTACTCTCGCTAATACCAATTCTCGAAAATAACTGTCTTTTATCTTGTTAAAACCAATTTCGTCAAAAATGCGACCAAACAAATAATCGTATCCTACTCGTTTAATTGATGTAACAGCGTTGAAAAAATGTTCAATGTAGAAATCACTGTTAGAAAAATCAATCTCCAAAACACCTTGTTGTTTCTCAATCCACTCTTGAGCTTGAAGAACTAGTCTTTCAGTTGATGATGAAGTTTCGCTGGCTCCAAAGCTCTTCAAAACCTTGTAGCGTCCAGAACTCTTATCAACAACCTGAACATAGAACTTCCCATTAGGCGATTTGAGCTTTCGAATAAACACCAAAACAAAGATAAAACACCCATTTTAACACCCAAATCAAAAATTCAATCCAGTAAAATCAAGGCTTTCAGAAGGGCAAAATAAAAAACGCGGAAGTCAGGAAAAAG
>CAZNEV010000148.1:0-3763 GCA_964572085.1 uncultured Maribellus sp.
CTGAAAAATTTCATCCTTCGTAGTTCAAAGTCGGGTGGTTGTCAAGATGATTTTTTTGGTTTGGTGTCGTCTTTTAAGCTGCCGCATAACGTTTCGGGGCTTTGCGTTCGGGCGGGCTTTTATCACGAAACTTCCTTACGAAGCCGAAACTTCAAATTTACCGAAAACTGTCATACGAAGCACGCCACCCCGCCTGACGCAAAACCGCTGTTAGCTGTAGGTTTTTTTATGGATTTGTTCAATCTTATATTTTAAAGCTCGTTTACAAGTTTTCCATTCACATTCGATAATTGAAAAAACAACAGTATCTCTTAAAGAACCATCAGGCATAATTTGATGATTTCTTAGTACTCCATCTTGTTTTGCACCAAGTCTTGCAATTGCATTTCTTGAAGGAAAATTATACCAATTTGTCCTAAATTCTACTGCTATTGCTTTCATTTCTTCAAATGCGTGTGTCAATAAAAGTAATTTACACTCAGAATTTACATAAGTTTTCTGAAAAGTTTGTGAATACCAAGTGTATCCAATTTCTAATCTTCTGTGTTCTGGTGTTGCATTTGTATATCGAGTAGTTCCAATTACTTTGTTTGCTTTTTTGTCAACCACAATAAACGCTAAACCTTTGTCTTGTTTAAAGTCTTCGATGGCTTTAGCTATATAATTGTCAATATTATTTATAGTTGGAACAGAGGTAAACCACAAATCTGATAAATTTCCATCAGCGGAAGCATTTATCAAGTCTGCTTTGTGAGTTATGCTAAGTGGAAGAAGCTTTATGTTATTTGTTTCTAATACAACTTCATTAAACCATTTTTCCATATTCAATTTTGTTCTTATCGCGTTTTTTAAACTTACAGCTAACGGTTCGGGGCTTGGCGTAGTTGGCTTTTGTGCGGTTGCCTTGTGCGTTGGCAAGCCAATTACGCCAAACCCTTGTTGGCGGTTAGTGCTTTTTTTTCAGTAGTTCGTTATCATTAAATGTTCCGTTTCTCTTACGTTTCTGTTCATAAAACTTACGTTGTAAGATTTGTCAAAATACTGAATATTTATGTTTGGTTTGTTGTAAAGTCCGTGAATAAATTCGGTATTTTTGATAACCAACATCCACTTGCAAGAAACTTCGTTTATTAAAAAATCTGCAAGTCGCATTTGGTCGTGTGCCGTAAATTCGTTTTGGTCATAAGTGCTAAATTCTGTGTCATAAGGCGGGTCAAGAAAAATAAAATCTTCTACTTGCAAACTTTTAGATTTCATAAAATCGTAAAAATCAGCACATTCAATTTCTGTGTTGTATAATTTTTCTTGAATTGGGTCACTTGAAATGTAAGACACTTTTTTGTCTAACGAGTTGTTGTTGTATCCCATTCCTCCGTAAGGAACATTAAATTCTCCGTTTGAGTTGTAACGAAACATTCCGCTGTAAGTATAATTTCTAATGAAATAATAAATACTGCTAAATGTTTTTGAATCTATTTTGTATTTCTTCGGCTTGTTGTAAAGCTGTCGGAAATACATATAGAACGAGCTTTTTAACGCAGTTAAAATGTTCAGTTCAACATCTTCGTCAGACAAAAGTCCTTTTTGATTTTCTAATTGTTTCATTCGTGTCATTTTACGAAGAACATTTAGTTTGATTTCCTTGATGTAGAAATTCAAATCAAAACCAAAATTTTCTTTGAGTGGACAGATAAAACTGTCTTGCAATTCGTCAATCAAGTTGTCAATAATAGGTTTTAAATTATTTTTTTCAGACAAACGAAATTGAATATAAATGTCAAAAAAATGTTTTCTGCTATCGAAAAAAATATTGTCAATAGATTTCCAATAAGTGTCAATTTCTGACAGCATTTGAAACAAAATAAAATTGTCTGCTGATTTTATATTTGCATACAAATCAACAAGGTCTTGCGATTTGTCGTTGATAAAATAATGTTCTGCATTTGTTGCAAAATAAACAGCACCACCACCAATAAACGGCTCGTAGTAGTTGTTTATGTTGGCTGGCATATTCGGAAGAATAACTTTTAATTCCTTTGACTTGCCACCTGGCCACTTTAAAAATGGCTTTAATTTTATTTCTAAAACACTAATCATTTCGATATATTTTTTAAGCGTTTAACAGAAGCATTGAAATAAATTTCCTCTAATTCAATTCCTACAAATCGTCTATTTAAGTTTAAAGAGGCAACACCCGTAGAAGCAACACCCATAAAAGGGTCTAAAACAGTATCATTTTCATTAGAAGCAATTTTTATGATATGCTCTAATAATTTAATTGGTTTTTGTGTTGGGTGTTTTGGGTCTTTTAATCTTTCAGAACCCGAACAAATTGGCGATTCAAAAAAGTTGTGCATTTCTTTTTGATTGCTGAAATTCCATTTGTGTTTTTTGTTCCAACAACAAAGAATTGTTTCACAACTATTCAAAAAACCATTTTTGTAAAATTTAGGTGTTGGATTTGTTTTATGCCAAACAAAGAAATTTGTAGCATCAAATTTATGGTCTAATGCGTCATACCACTTGCCAATTAAATTATAGCTACAAAAAACAAATAAATTGCCGTCTGGTTTTAAAACTCTTACAAATTCATCAGCAATTTCGCTGGGTTCAATATCTTTTTTATCCCAATTGCCAATGTCGTTATTTACATCTTCACGCCAATCAAATTTTATATTTCCTGTTGAATGTTTGGCTAAGTTGTAGGGTGGGTCGGTTAAAATTAAATCAACGGATTTGGTTTTGACTTGTTTTATCAAGTCAAAACAATCTCCTTGCGTTATGGAATATCTGTCTGTTTTCATTCAGATAGATATTTTTGTTTGATGCTGTCCAACGCATCTTTGATAACTTTTGCATTTTTGGTGTATTCATCAATTACAATTTCATAACCTTGTTCAGATTTGCAAATGAAATTCCAAAAATCTTTACCAATTAAAAGTTCTTCTTTCGAGAAAAATTGTAGAACTCTGCCTTGTGTCCAAGGTTTATTTTCTCCGTAGCGGTTGTATGCTGTTGCAAAATAGCATTTGATTTTTGCATTTTCGCCAAGTGTGTTCGACAAAATTGCGTATTGCTCAAAAAGTGCCTCTTTTTCTGAACGTGCTTTTTTGTTGTCTAAATCGCCACCGATTTTAAGCTCAATTAAAAAGTGCTGATTGGTTTCTTCATCAAACAAGTAGTAATCGCTGATATGTGTTTTTTGTTCAACAGCGACACCGCTTTTTATGTTTCTAAGTTCTTGGTAATCGTGTACCGAAACTTTTCGAGCGTTTTTACTGTTCTTGTACGCTTCTAATAATTCCGCAATTTTTGCAGTTTGCTCAGGATATAAAGTTCCGCTAACTTGGTTTGTTACCGTGTAGAAAAAACTTGAAATGCTGACCGCCAAGTTTTCCAACATATTTCCAAGTGAGCTATCAAAAGACCGAACCAATGCGGTGTAATATTGAATTTCTTCTCCTAACGCTGCAATAAAAACGTTGTGAATTTTCATATTTAACGTGCCGTCTGGGTCGTCAAATTCGCTTATGTGTCGCTCGCTAAAAGTCTGTGCGAATGTTATAACGTTGGATTTAACCAACTCTCTTATTGCCTTTTCACTCGAAATTGTTCCGTCCATAATTCTTATGCTATACTTAAACTACAAAAGTAGAACTTTTTTTTCGATTGTCTGATGTTTAGCGGTGTCTTTTTAGCATTACCGCCAACGGTTGCGTGTATGAAACGTTGGGGATTGCGGGCTCCGTACCTATCCGCCGAC
>CAZNEV010000149.1:0-3743 GCA_964572085.1 uncultured Maribellus sp.
GATAAGAATTTGCAAGTTGGGCTTGAGATGCATTGGTAAAAGCAAAAAGCACAATAAACACAAGAGCATAAAATATACATTTTTTCATTTTTTTCTACGTTTAAAGTTTTTTAATACTGTTGGACTTTTAAGTAAAATTTATTTTTCAATATTTTAGTTCTGTTTCATAAAAAAAATCTGTTCATAAGTTATCTTCCATCCCAGTAGGATGTACGACAAGAACCACTTTTTTTAAAAGGATTGGATTGGGGTATAAGCTGATAATTAACATCATATATTTATAACCAAAAAAATTACAATATGAGAACAAAATTACAAAAAGTTACCGAAGAAGAGTTCTCCCAATTTTTGGACCTGAGGTACCGGACAAGCAGATTAAAAGGGTATGCCATTGTTCGGTTGGAAACTCGACCAAAATGGATTGGGGCAATGCATCGGGATTCTGGGAACGTTTTAGCGTGGAAATCCCCCCTTCCAAGAATTTAGTGTTTATCAATGGCCCGTTATTGTAGGTGTAGCCATGATTATTGCCGGGCAACTTTGGGAATTACAAATTTTAGGCGAATATTATTCCACCCTGATTAAGATTAAGTTGGCAAACGTGTCGGTTATTTTTGTTATTCTTTGGTTATTTTATCGCAAAAGAATATTTTTAAAGGTTTGATATAGCATTTACCCAAATTGTGAAACTGAAAAGAATGAATGTAATGACTTTCAATGTAGGATTAGCCCTGATGGTGTTAATTGCAGCAGGATGCGGATCGTCGGGAAATAAAAAAACAAACGAAATGAAAAATGCAGTCGCAAGTTTTGAAGAAGGAACGTATGGATACGACTTGGCCTTCTTAAAAGAAAACAAGGTTGAAGTTATCGAATTAAAGGATGAAAGCTCCGGGGCCAGGGTGCTGCTTGCTCCCGGTTATCAGGGACGCGTAATGACTTCTTCCGCTAAATCTGACGAAGGAAACAGCTTTGGCTGGATGAATTACGACCTGATAGCATCAGGAGAAGTAAAAAGTCAGTTTAACCCCATTGGAGGCGAGGATCGTTTTTGGCTGGGACCTGAAGGCGGACCCTACTCTGTTTATTTTACAGCGGGAAAAGAACAGGTTTACGATAACTGGCAAGTTCCAGCTGTTTTGGATACAGAACGTTTTGAGATAGAGGAACAAAATCCCCGAAGTGCGGCTTTTATGAAAAATACCGAATTGACCAATGCTTCCGGAACCAAATTTAACCTGACGATAAAAAGAACGGTTTCACTTCTATCAACAGAGGAATTACAGAGATTATTCAAAGTTCAAATTCCTGCCGATGTTTTTGATGTGGTGGCTTATCAATCGGAAAATACAATTACGAACACAGGAAATAGCAAGTGGACAAAAGATAGCGGATTGCTATCCATTTGGGTATTGTCCATGTTCAACCCTTCGCCTACTACAACAGTTTTTATTCCGTATAAGGCAGATGCTACAGGTCCGATAGTAAACGACGATTATTTTGGCAAAGTGCCGTCGGACAGGCTGATTGCAGAAGAAGGAGCCATTTATTTTAAAATAGACGGAAAGTACCGCAGTAAAATTGGAGTTCCACCAACGAGGGCAACAGGACTTTGCGGGAGCTATGACTCGGACAAAAAAGTGCTGACATTAGTCTGGGGGACACTTCCATCGGATCCAGCAGATTATGTGAACTCAAAATGGGGGGAGCAGGATGATCCTTTTGATGGGGATGCAATTAATGCCTACAACGATGGTCCGGTGGAAGATGGTTCCATCATGGGGCCTTTCTATGAAATTGAAACCTCATCTCCCGGAGCAAAACTTCAGCCGCAGGAATCGTTGACACATATTCACAGGGTGGCCCACATTCAGGGCGACCCTGCCGAGTTGGCAAAACTTGTACGCGAACTGTTCAACCTGGAACTGTACTCCATTTCTGATAAATTCAAATAACCTCTTCATACTAAAACTATGGAAAAGAAACCTATCATTCCGAAGACGATAATATTACCGTTTATTCTGCTGACGACTTTGTTTTTTGCCTGGGCTATTCCCAACAACATGACGGATACCATGCTGGCAGCATTTAAAAGGATAATGAGCCTGACGGATTCAAAAACAGCCTGGATTCAACTGTCGTGTTATCTTTTGGGATACGGGGGGCTTGCTATTCCCGCAGCCTTGTTCATTAAAAAATACACCTACAAAGCAGGTGTAATGTTGGGAATTGCAATGTATGCCCTGGGAACGTTCATGTTTTATCCTGCTCAACAAGTGGCCGGTTTAAGTGTTGATGTTAGTTTTTTACTGTTTTTACTGGCACTGTTTGTTCTTTTTGCCGGACTTTCGATACTTGAAACCGCTACAAATAACTACGTTTACGCCATTGGGCCTGAAGAAACCGCCACGCAACGGCTCAATTTTGCTCAGTCTTTCAATCCGTTCGGAGCTATCACCGGAGTTGTTTTGAGCCAGGTATTTGTATTGTCTCAGCTTAGTACAATGAATGCCGAGGAAAGAGCGGCCCTTCCCATTCAGGAATTAACGAAAATACAGGCTGGGGAACTGAATGCCGTAACGATGACCTACATGGGATTGGGTTTGGCAATGATTGTTCTGTTAATCGCCATTCATTTCACCAAAATGCCGAAAATGAAAGAAGGCGATAAGAATCTTGATTTTTCAGGCACTTTCCGCAGACTGATGAAAAACAAAAATTATGTGTGGGGTATTACTGCACAATTTCTTTACGTGGGTGCGCAAATTGCGGTATGGTCCTTTATTATCCGGTACGTCATGCAACAATTAAACTTAGAGATGATAGTTAGCCAGTTAGGCGATCAGGCTAATCCGGAAAGTATTATTGCTACCCTAAGGGGAATTGAACCTGTTGCCGCCGGTTTTTATAATTTCACCGAATGGCTTGGAATAGATGCTTTTTTACCCCGTACTGCGGAACAGGCTGGTGCCACCTATTACATTCTTTCTCTCGTGCTTTTTGTTCTCGGGCGGTTTATATGTACGGCTTTGATGAAGTACATCAAACCGCGTCATCTATTAACCGCTCTTTCATTGCTCGCCGTGGTTTGTAGTCTGCTAACCATCTATTCGGCCGGATGGATCGGTGTTTATGCACTTACGGGAATATCCGGGTGCATGTCGTTAATGTTTCCTACTATATATGGTTTAGGAATGAAGGGGCTGGGAGAGGATACAAAGATTGGGGGAGCCGGAATGGTGATGGCCATAGCCGGTGCTGCCGTTTTAACCCAATTGCAGGGAATTGTTTCCGATCAATCAGGAAGTATTAAATTTGCTTATTGGGTGCCCACCCTTGCATTTATTATAATCGCCTACTACAGTGCGGTCGTAACCAAAAAATATTCGATTTCTGAAATAAATAAATTGAATTAGGCGTTTAATCTAAGCCCTTTCCAGGGAAGCGAAAACGATTTGAAACCGGTGATAAAATACAGTTATGATTTGGAGAAACCAACACCGTATTCCTACTAAAACTCTCTTAACAATAACGCCCCTTCCCTACTCCCAGATTATTTATTTCCTTTTGTGCCCGCCAGAACCTGCTCGTTTCAACTGTGCGCCAACAGGATTGAAACAGAAATCAAGCTGTTGGAGCTTTTCCGGGAACAGGGGAAATGGGTGGAATATCAACAGGCCCCCATTTATACTCTTCAGGCCCCAGCCTTAAATTTGAGTTCATTATTTCGTCCCAGGTCACAT
>CAZNEV010000150.1:0-3716 GCA_964572085.1 uncultured Maribellus sp.
TGCATGGAACAAAGATACAGATTTTTATCTTAATGTAAAAGTTATTTCTTTACGGGCACTTACTTCCTGAAAACCATTTCCTAAGGTATTATGCACAGTCATGGCGCAACCGATAATGGTATGAGTAAGTTTATTTATTTCATCTTCATTTCTTGACATGATTTATAAGATTTGTTGATTTACAGGATAATAGTATAGGAACTGCTTTTTAAAAACAGACTGTATTATTAGTTGTCGGGTTTTCATCTTGCTCATCATTTAATCTCTTAAATCCTGTTCTGACAACTTTTGATTCGTATAGGGTAAAAAAATTTCGGCAAAGTCTTTTCTTTTCACCCATTTCGTCATTTTCCACAGCATTTTTTATATTTCTTTCCGCTTCCACACAAACAGGGGTCATTTTGCACCACAACAGGGCATTTTACGCAAAAATGGCTACCTGAAAGATTTGTCATAAACTTTCCTTCATCGGAATCCGATTTAGCACTCAATAATATGGTGCAATTTTCTTCAATTAAATCAGAACCGCATTCCGGACAAATCGTCAACGCACGTGTATTATTGTAATACCTGCGTTTTGGTTTTGACAAATCTATCGTGTTAATTTTATTCATCCTCGTTAATTTTTATTTCTGTTTCGATTTTGTGTATCTACATTACCAGCATCATTTTAATGTCGTTTATTTAACGAAACCAGACTTCCCTGCCCGTCCAGTCAGGCGGGGACTACGCTCAGCCTGACCGTCACCCTGAGTCGCCACCCATTTTTTTGAATGGGCATAATGAGGAAATGACAGGTTGTTCGAAGCAACCATTCCCACGCAGGTGGGAATCCCTTCCTTTGATGCTGGGATTCCCTCATTAGCCAGTCAGTTTCTGAAAGTGCTACAATTATTTTCTGATAATGCAAAATGTCATCAAACTGCAATTCCCTCCCCTTTCGGTCTTTGAGCCATTTTTGGGCAGGTTGGTAGCCGCCAATGTAAAACTCCCAAGCTATTTGCGGTACATTGTCGAAATATTGGGTATCGTTGATGTACACTTTGCCGTCATTGTATTTTGGTTTGCCCACTACATTATCTCCGTCAATTGGATATTGGGTTATGAAAGTTGATGTAGTCGGTAAATATCAGGTTATTCAACGAAGCTTTGTAGCGGTCGAACTGCTCTTTGTTCCCTGCTTTCTTTGCCCCGTCAAGGTCTTTATCGCCAATGTCTTTCGCTTCGATAAACCCGACCGGAATGTCTTTTTTCGTCAGAAGGGAAAAACTCTAAGTTTGCACGTCAGCCTGCCTGACGCAAAACCCGTGTTACCACCAGTGGTTCTGTCTGGCGCGGTGTCGCAAGTTGCAGTTATAAATTTTGGGTTCCCTTAGTTTTCATTCTTTATTTTCTCCGCAAATGCAATAATATGTCCGTCTGGGTCGGAAAAGTAGCAAACCTTGTCTCCCCAGTCTCTGTCAATAATAGGACTTATTAATTTTGCTCCACTTTTAGTTGCATTATCAAATTCAAGCTGAATATTGTCCACATATAAATACAGTTCACACCTTGGAATACCATTTCCGCTGTCCGGATGCGGTGTTTTGTCTGCTAATATTTTTGCAATTCCTTTATTTGGCATTAATCCAATTTTGCAATTGTCTGACAAGTTAAATTCTATCATACCAGGAACATTTAGATCTGCCTGCATACGAAATATATTTTGATAAAACTTGCAACTTGTCTCCTGGTCGTTGACGTAAAGGATTGTCTCTATAAGTTTGATATGTTTTATCATTGGTCAATGTGTTATTAAGTTGTCAGTAGTTGTTTTGTTTTTATTGTTATCCTGTCCGCAACTCATAAATTATGAAAATGTCAATACGGAAAAATCGTTTTGAAAGCAAATACAATATGTCTATTACTCTGTCCTACCATTGGCAATAACGGGCAGCGGGTCGAGTAGGCAAAGGGAGTTTCACCCTAAGCCTCTCATCCCGAGTACTCGGGATACGTGACAGTCTCCCGTCATACGGCTCTTCTAATTTAATCTACAAATATAAGCTCATCCTCTTTCAAGTTGGCAAATTGTATTTTAAATTAGCTAGCCCCTTTGCTCCACTCCCATTACAGGGGCTTCATCACTACTATGGGTTAGTCTGCCCTTGCATGGCACTTCGTTATTCTGCCTTTGGGTTGTTCCCATTGTGCATTTCACTTTGCATTGCCATACAGGTTCCCGAGTTCCATAATTGAGCCCGAATAAAGTTCCCCGCTATGCGAGACAGGCTATGCCGCCTGAAAGACGCCTGCCGCACAGCCAGTAAACAGGTGTCCGCCGTGCTTATCACTGTATTATGTGTAGTTTTTATTTTTCGTCGTCGTTGTTTGGAAAAAAATAATCCATCATTCTTTTATAATTGTCTTGAGCTGAAAGGCATGTGTCAATCAGATATTCTTTTATTTTAGAATATTCACTTAATCCTCGGTAATAAAAAAACTTGTGTTCATCCTCAATTATAAAGGGAACGAAATTATGTTTTAAGCACTCTTTAAACATAATTAATCTGCCAACACGACCATTCCCGTCTTGAAAAGGATGGATTTTTTCAAATTTATAATGAAAATCTATGATGTCATTGACTGTTAATTTTTTTAAACCATTATATGTCTCTATTAGTTTTTTAATGTCGGTTGGAACATCTTTAGGTGAAGATGTTTCAATTCCGCCAGCAACATTGGGCTTTGTTTTGTAATCTCCAACCTTAAACCATGCTCTTTTTGAGTCGGTTGTATTAATTTTTAACAAATAATGAAATCTTTTAATATGCTCCTCCGACAATGGTTCTAACGCAATATCTAACATATAATCAAAGCAGGAGAAGTGATTGACAGTCTCAACAATATCATCAACATTTGCTGTTTTTTCTCCATCTTCAATAAAAATCGTATTTGTTTCGTAAATGTATCGAGTCTGTTCTTCAGATAGTTTGCTTCCTTCAATTCTGTTTGTATTGTAAGCAAGTTGTATTTGGGTTTGATGGTATATTCCACCTTTTAATCTGCTGTCTTTTTCTTCTTGTAATGTCTTTAAAAGATTCATTTCTCAGATTTTTATTTTCAAAGGTATCTTTTTTGTTTGTCATGTGCAGCAATTACATAAATGTCCGCATGTCTTTTCGGCTCTCCTCGTTGCATATTTGTTTCAGCATCCCAAAATCTGGAAGGTTTTATTGAAAAGCAAATAGTCGAGAAGTTTCTTTGATTCCAACTTTGAATATAAGCGGCAGATTTAACTTCTATTTTTATTCCATCATCTGTAATTAAATCATATGCATCCCATTCATCTCTTAAATTTTCAGGATTTAGTCCAACAGCTGTTCCTACAATAAATTCAGCAAATCTGCCACGAGTTGCATTGCTCAGAATGTCAGATACGCTCCAACGCCAGAAGTCAAGCAAATTATATTCTGTCTTTCGTCCATTATTTGTTAAACATTCGTTTCCATTTTTTGGACTTGCTTTTATTTCTATGAGTTCGTTCATTTTAAAATTACACACTGGTTACGTGTATGGTGTCGTTTGGCGATTCGAAGCACAAACCTGTCAAACCGCTACACCGTTTATTAGTTGTAACACCCTTGAATTTAGCACTATCCGCCAAATGCACTATACACGATGTGTGTGCCCAGCATGAGCATGTGCACACTTTTGTGAAAGCTCTGAAAAAAGTT
>CAZNEV010000151.1:0-3545 GCA_964572085.1 uncultured Maribellus sp.
ACGGCGTAACCCCGTGCTGGACTAAACAGGCATTCGTGTGCGATAGGTTTTATTGCATTGCAAATGCGGAACAGCCAACCTCCTTCCCGATGAAAAATCGGGACAGGCAGTTACAAACGGGGGGGATAGTAATATCCGTCTTTTTCTCGGATTATGAGGAACATCTGTTTCTGTTTAAATTGATTATACGTTTAAAATGTCCTAATTTCTTTAAAAATTAAATGAAGTCCAACATGCTTGCAGCGTTTACTTCGTCGTCGGCATCCCGGCCTTCGGAGCTGATGCTTACGCGCAGGCTGCCGAGGTCGCCTAAGCGTACAATAGCCCCTTTTGGCAGGTTGTCGATAGACACATCTACCAGTGCATACAGCACTGCACGAATGTCGGCGCCACTTACGGTACTGATTTTCTCAATCGCTTTTGCCATAATGGATTATTTATTTTGGTTTAACATCGCCCCTATCAGGCATTTATTTTGGTCTTATGTTTCTGGCAATATGGCTTGTTAAAAATAGAAAAAAAATGGAATGCTAAGTCAGCTTCTGTGAAAAGAAAATAAACCGCAATATGAATATCCGCAACCCTACTTAAAATTATTTTAAGGGTTAAAACCCTTTCTGTTGGTTGCTTTTTTACCCCAGGCTTAAGCCTGGGGCTAAACATTCCGCGTAAATTCGGCTTTTCCCAAGGGGATCCTCCAAAGGTTCATGGAAAGCCTTTAATTTGTATTTATTAGGTAATAAACGGATATTCAGGATATTTTAGTTGGGATAGTCATGCGATGCCTGTTAAAAAACAGGACTTAACAAGCATACTTCCATCGGTTTAAAATTGCCGGACATAAGATTGATTGTTTCACTTTTTTATTTAGTTTTATCTTTTAAAAAACCAACAATAAATTGCCTTAAAATGAAAGCGTTTAATTCCCTTTTATTGTTCGCACTAATTGCATCGTGCCAGTTTACGCCGGACGATATTTATTATGTTGAACGCTCAAAGCCGGAACCTCCGGAGGTTGAAGTTATTGAATTAAGCCTTGATACAGATTCCATTTTTTTGACCGGGTTCCAGGATATCCGGTTCCAGTTTAGCGCGGGAGACCACAATATTCTGCAGGTCGGGATTTTAATTGACGGAGAAGAAAAATATGTTCGTTCCAATTACCGGGACAGTTTTACAATTTTAGCCTCCGATATAAGCGAAGGAATCCACAAACTGACTTTTTCGGTAATTACCAATTCCAACAGTGGCAGCATTGCAGATTTGTTGGGTTACGAAGGATTTCAGTTTATCAGCAATGAATGGACACTGGTTTGTGTTAAAAACGACAGAAGGGCCGGTTTTATTCACAAACAAATTGAAAGCGGAAAACTGAAACTCAGTTGGGAGGAACACAACAAAACCAATTTTAAGTCGTACCGGATTACAAAAAGATACGATAATTTTGCCGGTGTTGTAAAGGAATTCCGTACAACTGTCCCATCCCTGATTGATGAAGCTTATGTTGGCGAAACGGCTTATTATGATGTTTACACAGCGTATTATTCCGGTGCAGGCTACGAATTTCGCTGGGCCGAAATTGCAGTTGAAAACTCCCTGCCTGTTATTCAAATCAGGCGCAACCGGGAAAACGGGTATGAGATTTTTTGGGAGAACAATCAGTTTGAGCAAGCCGTTGAAAATTACAGGCTGATTGATCTTGAATCTCCTGCCGATACTGTGTTGCTTTGGCAGGGAGCCCCGTCAAACGATAATCATTTTGTTATGCCGGGCGCTGTTTTTGGAAACGAAATCAGTTACCGGCTTGTAACCATTCCAAAATTACCTGACAAACCATTTAACAACGACGATCTTTTATTCCACTCCACTTCTTATGATGGCTTTGTGGGTGAAAAATCGCTCTCTTACAAGCAGATTGCAGCAGTTGAAGAAGACGAACTGCTGCTGTTGGAAGATCACTTTATTTATCGTTACTCTGTTCCGGAGAAAAAGTTTTTGGATTCCCTGACCTATAGCTGGACCCATTGCGGAGTGGGGTATGGGGGTTTTTCACTTTCCCCTGGAGCCAAATATTTTACTGCATCCGAAAGCTGCAACAATAAACTGGTTTTAATGCAGCCGGGCAATTTGGCTGACTATAAATCCTCGCCCATAGGCCATATAATTACGCAGGGAATGAGGTTTAATTCCCTCCCGGTTTCCGACAACGGAATTGTTGTTGCAAAAGATTACGGCGGGGTTCATATTTATGATGTTCTTCAGGATAAGTTGATTGGCTCTGTCATAACCAACGAGTCTGTTGGAACTACGGACATATCGTCTCTTGGAAATTATTTTGCCATTCAAACCAGCATCCTCCGGTTTTATAAAATAACCAACCAGAATATAATAACCGTGTGGGAATCGGACCAGCCATACAACTTCATATTCAATTCTTTTGCTTATGACCCGGAAAACCCGGACCGGATTATTTTGCATGACGGAAGTACGCTTTATTATAAAAATGCCTCCGATTTCACAACCATTAAAAGTTTTCCGTTAGAAGAAGAAAGTATACTGAATTATGACTTTTTTACCCGCCGTTTACTCGCCTGGTCCGACGGGTATTTATCGGTTTATTCGGTTGACAGCGGCGAATTGATTTTTCAAACCAAAGCCGATCCGCGGGTCAGTCTAATTCAACATTCCTGTCGGTTGGCTTTAAATACGATTTATTTAAAAAACGGGATTTGCCTTCATTTGCCAGAATAACCAATCTTAAAGCCATGAAATACATATTTTTAATTGCAATGCTGGTTACTACTGCCCCTATACTGTCATTAGGAAAGGGAATAAAACTCAATCTTCAGAGTGGCATGGGAAGCTATTCCATGACAGACCTGAAAACATTGAACGAGATGGCGTTTAACGCTTTTCCCCTTCCCGTAAAACAAACGGCTAATTTCCCGGTTTACTGGTACTATCAGGGAAGTATCCAGTTTCCCCTTTCTGAAAATTTTGATTTGGGGCCGATGTATGCTTTCCATTCAACCGGCTCAAGGTATTCGCTGGCCGATTATTCGGGGGAATATTCTTTTGATAATTTGATACATGCCCATACTTTGGGGCTGGCCATAAATTATAAGTTGCTTGTGCAAAACAACTTTGCTTTTGCCGCGTATGCCGACGGTGGCATTGGTTTTTCGAAGTTGGAAATGGCGGAAGGCCTGGACCTGACGGAAGTTGAAACTACCGAAACCGACGAAACGACGTATAAATCTACCGGTTATTTTGTCGAACCTGGATTTAGTTTTAGCTATACTTTCAAATTCCTGGAACCGGGAATACGGTTTGGATATCATATTCCGCTTGCAGAGGGAGATTTTAAAAATACAAAAAACGAGGATCTTTTATTTCTCCGCGATGGCAGCAAAGTAAAGAGCGGATGGGGCGGAATCCGTTTAGGGGTGTCACTTTCTTTTTATTTTTCAAAATAATATATATCCTATACATGAGCCCAGTCTAAAAAGGTTTCAGACTAAAGCAGGGATTTATCTTTAGATTTT
>CAZNEV010000152.1:0-3499 GCA_964572085.1 uncultured Maribellus sp.
ACTCGGTTATGTATAGAAAAAGATTATGCAAAGCAATATTTATTATCTATTTTATAATCAATGGAATCATAGCGCAAAATACAGCATTTGCTTTGCATAATTTTTTATTAAAGACTCTTTAGCCAGTTCAGCAAATTTTTATTGTCCTGCCACATTGGTTCTTCATTATTTACTACATCTACATAAACTTTCTCAATCGCTTCTCTTTTTTGTTTGGAATCGGCCCTGGCGTAAATTTCAGTGGTTTCCACCGATACGTGTCCTAAAATATCCCGTATGTAAATAAGATTCACACCTGCTTGCAGCAAATGCATTGCCTTTGAGTGCCTGGTGACATGACAACTGATTTTGTCAGGAACCAGGACTTGATTTATTTGCCTGGCCTTATCTGCATACTTCACTAAAATATAAGTTACCCCGGCCCGTGTAAGCTTTTCTTTCCGGCTATTGAAAAAAAGCGGGTAAGAACCGGCACAAGGTTTTGTCAGATTGTTCTCTGACATATAGCTTTTCAGTATATTAACCTGGGCTTCCAACAAAGGTATAATTCGTGTTTTGTTTCCCTTGCCGGTAACACGGATAGTTGCTGGTTTGTCCAGGTGCAGCGCTGACGGAGTTAAATCAATAATCTCCTGAACCCTTGCACCTGTATCGTACATCAAAGAAAGCAATGCGAGGTCCCTTCTTCCCCTGAGGGTCGTCCTGTCGGGTTGTTCAAGCAGCAACCTGATACCGTCCAGAGTCAGGTAATTTATCGCCTTTTTTTCTTGCTTCTTTACTTTTACAGACAAAATGCTTTGATATTCATAAAGGTTGTCCGGGGCAAAATACTGGATATACTTAAAAAAAGAATGCATTGCGGCCAGGCGCAGGTTTCTCGTTGCATTGCTGTTTTTACGGTCAGACTGTAACCAATCCAGAAACTCTACAACCGTTTGTTTTTTTATGTCTTTTATCGCCAGTTTACTGATTCTGATATTCTTTTTCAGTTCCATAAACCGAATAAACAAAATGAAAGTATCCCGGTATGAAGATATCGTGTTTCTGCCGGCCCCTCTTTCGTGAGGTAAATAGTTCGTTAAAAAGCCCGTCAGGTATCTGGAAAAATCAGTAGTTTTCATTGCATTCTATTTTTGGAAAAACATTGAGGCAAATAGTATCCACATCCTTTAGTAGTTCCGGATAAATTTCTGTAGTTAACCGGACATAAGAGTTTGTAGCCTGAAGGGACTGGTGTCCCAGGTAAGTGGAAAGGATGGGCAATGAACAGTACATATCCATGCCGGATTCTGCCATCATAGCCAGGGAATGAACACTGAAGGTATGGCGCAAATCATGAACTCGCGGCCCACGATGTTCTCCCAAAAAATTAATTCCGGCGCTTCTCAGGGTTTTCCTGAAGTTCCTGTAAACAGCATCGCTTTTAATAACGGAGCCGTTGGCTGAGACGAAAAAGTAGTCACCTCCTGGTTGATATAAAGGGAGTTTATTCCGGTTAGCCAAATATTCACTGCAAACCAATGCCAGTGATTGAGATATGGGGATCATCCGTTCCTTCCCGTTTTTATTGTCCCTGAGTATAAAATAATAATCATCCAGATTGATGTCTTTATTCTTTAAAGACAACGCCTCATTTATTCTTACCCCGGTAGCATACAAAAATCTTAATAGCACAGGAATGGAAAAAAGGATGGTCTTCATACTTCTTCTCTTTGCCCGGAGTTGGTCAGCAGCATTAAAAAGAGCCATCACTTCATTTTTTGAAAAAATGTACGGAGTGAACGTGGAACGGAAAACAGGTATTTGCGGAATGTAGGAACGGATTCCGATTTGGCACAGGTAAGATGATAACTGGCAGAGGCATATCACCCGGTGTTTCCGGTAAGAATCCGATTCATTTTTATTTTTTTTGCACCAGTCATCTGCCAGTTCCCGGGTTATTCCAACTGCTTTTTCGCCTCTTTGGACGGTAAAGCGGTCAAAAATAGAATAGATGGTTGACTCTGAATCGTATTTAAATCCAAGGCCCCGTTTCAACGCAATAAAATCTTTTATATAAGGGGCATATATTCCTGTAAAGTGTTTTTCATTCATAAAAGAACCCTCCTTTTTGTAAATAGAATAAAGGGTCAACTGAAGGTACTTCGAGCACACATTTTTGAAGGGAGGTCACATCTATGCGAAGATAAAACCTGGTTGATTCTGACTTTTCATGCCCAAGCACTTCCGATATAACCGGTAATGTAACCCTGTTCTCCAAAAGGAACCCGGCCAGGCTATGACGAAGCGCATGTGGACCATGCTTCCGGTTGCCGGTATCAATACCGGCGGTGAAAAATGCATTTTGAACAACAGCTCCCACCCCGGAACTACACATTGGATTAAATGGAGACCTGGCTACAAGGAATACACTGGAATCATCAGAGACAGGACGGCCGTATTTCAGGTAATCGATTAATGCGTTGCCAATCTCCGGCAACAAGGGAAGCTCCAATTCATTGCCCGTTTTGTATTGCCTGATTCGTATAGCATTCCTTTCCCAATGTAAATTCTCAAACTTAAGATGGGTAATGTCGGAAGCCCTCAAACCCAATCTTGCGGCCAGCAGGATAATGGCATAATTTCGTTTCCCTGTACGGGATGATCTGTCAATGGAGTTAATAAGTGTTTCTATTTCCTGTTTCTTGTAGGTTGACGGAAGTTTGGGTTGCTTTTTATAACTGTCTTTCGGAAAGAACCCGGAAACATCGATATCCAGTAATCCCTGACTGTACAGATACCTGAAGAAGTCCCTGAGTATTCGGATGGTCATATGAGCCAATGAAGAATAACGGGGGTCTATTCCCTTGAGGTAAATAAGGACGTGTGCCTGGTTAACAGTCTTTATCTCTGTTATGTTTTCCCTGTTCAGGAAAACAAGGAATCTAAATAAGTGCTGTTCATATTCATAAAGGGTATGTTGTGCCAGCCTCAGAGTAACTTTATAAGCTAAATATTGGGTCATCAATTTTCCGATTGGATCATTGAATACAGGTATCTCCTTTTTAGGAACAAGGGTTCCGCTTTGGATATATTCCTTTAAAACTTCCACAGCTTTAATCGCGTCGCGGTCTCTTTTGGTTAAGTCGCTAAAGTCCCGCTTCGCATACTCGTGCTCTAAAAAATCATCACAAACAATAGGATCAAGGAACCTGATTTCATTGGAATCCATGTACTTTTTAATACGGTTCCAAAGTACGATGTAATGATGTTGAGTGCCAGATGAACGACGGAGTTTTTCTTTTAGGCAAATTACAGCGCCAGTTGTTAATTCTTCAAAAGTCTTTTCACTATTCTCCATAACTAATTGAGTTTAATAGTGGAAACAGTTCCACTACAAAACCAAATTAAGAAGAAAGTTATGGAAAGTAATTACAGTTTTTGGATATATTAATTAGTTGATTATAAGGTTAAAATCAACAAACCACTTTGCATAATCTTTTTCTGCACATAACCCAAG
>CAZNEV010000153.1:0-3468 GCA_964572085.1 uncultured Maribellus sp.
GTGACCCTACCGGGATTCGAACCCAGATCATAAGAACCGGAATCTTACATTCTATCCATTGAACTATAGGGCCTTTTTTTATAAAGTGCTGCAAAAATAATAAAATTCCGATACTTGCTCGACCTGCTCTCAACATCTCTCATATTTTGAATGTTGATAAAAATACGGGAGTAGCGTCAATACCCAATAACTAATCGCTAAATTTGCGCTGTTTTAATTTATCACATCGATGAAAGAAGGAGTTAACATCTCAACGCAAGCGTTCAATACTTATATCAACTCGTTTAAGGGTTTGACCGATAGTCAGCAACTAAATTTCGACATTAAAAAAGCACACTCCCAAAGGGTGGCTGACAATTCACTTCAACTGGCTGAGAAACTGGAGTTTACTGAAGAACAATGCCAGTTGGCCTACTTCATTGGGTTGTTTCACGACATCGGCAGGTTTCCGCAATTGGTTGAATTCAACACGTTTCATGATGAAAATTCAGTAGACCATGCCGAATTGGCTGTTAAAATTCTGACAGAAGAAGCGATGTTCAGTAAATTGGACTTTGGAAGCAGCGATCTGCTTTTGAAAGCCATTGCGAACCACAACAAATTGAAACTACAAAATGGGCTTTCAGAACAGGAAGCGAAATTTGCCAAATTGATCCGCGACGCCGACAAACTGGACATTCTCCGTGTACTCTCCGATTATTATTCGAACCGGAATGCTGCCCCCAACCATACGCTAACCTGGGATTTACCCAAAGGAATTGTGGTTTCGCCGTTAGTTGCCAAAGAAGTGCTGGCGGGCAAATTAGTGTCGAAAAAGAATGTTGCTTCCGAAATCGATGTAAAAATTATGCAGCTTTCATGGGTGTTTGATTTGAACTACAAGCCTTCGTTCGAGTCTCTTTTTAAAAACCGGTTTTTAGAAAAAATTTACAACACCCTCTCTAAAAATGACCTAGTTATTGAAATCTATCGTAAAGTAAAAGTATATTCCGAAAATAAAATCCTTCAATAAACCTTTTGCATTGATATGTCCGGACGCTTAATCTGTTTATGTAATTTTGTTGATGAAAAAGAGGTTCTTTCTTTTTTGAAAAAGGGTGCAAGTTCAACAAAAGATATTCAGCATTTAACGCGGGCCGGAACTTCTTGTGGCAGATGCCTGCCCATTATCGATGAACTTGTGGCGGATTTTTTAAATGAAAAACCCAAAGCCCAACAAAAAAAGCTGGACTTCGGGTTTTGATATCAATCAATTTTCTGCTTAAAAATAGCGCGGCGAAGCGAACCTTTCCTTCAAGAATTTAAGTTCGTAAGATATCATAATCTCGTGTGAGCCGTTTTCGTGCTTCCTCAAGTTAGAGGTGGTGTAGTCAAACGAATAGCCAATCCGTAGTTTTTTATCGATAACCCATTGGGCAATAAATCCGAATGAATCGCCGGTGCGGTACATTGCACCTAACCAAAACCTCTCTTTAATCAGGAAATTGGCCGTCAAGTCCACCTGAAGCGGTGCCCCGGTTTCATCAGAGAAGGTTGCTTTGGTGAGCATGGTTGGTTTGAATTTCAAGTTCTCACCTAAATCGAAAACCAGGCCTGCCGTTAAAAAGTAGTGTTGAATCTCGGAGGTAATCGATAAATTGTTGTAGTTGTTCTCAAAATCATTTTTAATAATTTTTGGGACAGAGAGGCCAACAAAATACTTTTGTCCGTAGAGAAAGGCACCCACCCCAAAGTTGGGCATCCATTTGCGGTCGATTTCTCCAAGAAAAGCTTCGTCCACCACGCCCGAGCCGGGTGCATTGGTCTCATACGCCTGCAAGTTGTTGGTGTAGTTGGTGAACCCACCTTTTAGTCCCAAACGCAAATTTGATTTTTCGCTTAGCGGTAGCAGGTACGAGTAATCTCCAAACAGGTAGAAGCGTTTTTCCAGGCCCACTTTGTCGTTTATCAAGTTCAGCCCCAGTGCTACGCGCTCGTTTTTAAGCGGTGCTTGCATCGAAAACGAAAAAGTCTCCGGCGCTCCGGTGATACCCGACCATTGCTGGCGGGCGAGCACCATAAAACTTAGCGACTCCCAGGTTCCGGCATAAGCCGGGTTGATGGTTTGCGTGTTGAACATATACTGCGTGTACATTGGATCCTGTTGTGCGCTGGCGGTGAACCCTGCAACAGTCAATAGTAGAACCCCCAACCCTTTGATAATATTTAATTTAATTTTCATTGTCTTAATTTTTACTGATTAAACTTTTATTACCTGTTAAGGAATATTGAGCCTGCTACAGGTTCTTTTTTCCCGTCGTTAAAATTCAGAATGTAGAAATACGTTCCGGGAGGCAATTTGTCCTTGCCTACTGTCCAGCCGTTGGTAGAGTATCCTCCCCACCAGGCATTCACCGAGCCCCATCGGTCGGTATTTCCGTAATCTTCTTTCTCGAAGACCCGGTTCCCCCATCGGTTATAGATTTCAATTCTCATGTTCGGATAGTTGTCGATGCAATCGATAACGAAATAGTCGTTCACTCCGTCGTCGTTGGGCGAGAAGGCGTTCGGTATGAACATCTCACACTCCTGAGTCGGAATATCCGGTCCCTCAATCGAATCGCAATCCTTATCTGATTCAACAATTATGAAAACTGTGGCTTCTGAGCACATGGTATCATCGTCGGTTTCACAAGCCCTGTAGTTGAAGGTTGCGGTTCCTAAGAACCCTGCATCGCCCGTAAAGGTAAACCAACCATCGTCGCCCATTTGCAAATCGCCGGTACTTGGACCGCTAATCAGTGACGTGGTGAGTTGGTCCCCTTCAGCATCAAAGTCATTGTCAAGCACATTGTCCGTAAGAATTGGGACATCACCACATCCCACAACTACATAGAAGGTATCGTTTACCGTAACCGGTGGCGTATTGAAACATTTGGCCTCACCTTTTTCTACGGTTACAATGGCCTCACACTCGCCGGCATTTCCGTATAAATCGAATACCTTAAGTATTACGGTATTCTCTCCAAGCGAACTACAGTCGAAGGCAGTGACAGAAACCCACAGGCTGTCGATTGCGCAATTGTCGCTGCTGATGTTGTTGATGTCATCGGCTGTGATTTGTGCTCCTCCGTTAGCATCCAGCTCAAGCGTGATGTTCTTGCAATTGACTACAGGCACAATGGTATCCAGAACTGTAACGATGATGTTGCAGCTTGCACTGTTGCCATTCAAATCAATTGCAGTTACCACCACCTCATTGTCATTGCCGATATGGGCACATTCGAATGAGTTTTGAGAGAATGTGAAATCCAAATCTTCGTAAGTTCCACAATTGTCCGTTGTATTGGCGGCAACGGTAGCAATGTCAGAATCGGATAAAGTGTAGGTTCCGTTTTCATCCACATATACCGTTAGGTCGTTGCAGCTCATTACCGGAGCCTGTGTATCCTGAACCGTAATAACCTGAGTGGCGTCAACACTGTTTCC
>CAZNEV010000154.1:0-3463 GCA_964572085.1 uncultured Maribellus sp.
GAAAAATATGAAGCTTCGGGCTGACAGACAGAAGGTTGTGTAAGTAAAATCCGTTAGAAAAAGCCGAGAGACTGCAATCTGATTCTTTCGTTACTTGGAACGGTACAGAAGCAATAATTTGGAAAATCAAAAACAACGATTATTCACTCTCAGCTTTAGAAAAGTTAAAAGTTTACCCCAAGGAAAAAGACATAATCAACAGAAATGATTTAGCTGACAAAAACAACTACAGGAAACACGAAGCAAAACTTCAAAAACGGCTAAATAAAATCCTGCACGGCTTAGAACAATTGTACAAAGACGGGCAACTGAAAAAGGCGATAAATATATCGTCCAATATTGTTGAAGCCGTTTTGCAAACTTCGGAGCATTTTGTGCCACAGTTCAAAAATGAAATAATTGAACTGAAAGGAGACGACAATACTTTTAGAAAAGATTTTAACCAATGGAAAATTGTAGAAAGTGCTACGCTTAAAATACTTTCAACATCATCAAGACGAGTTGTAAAGATTGAGCCCGAAGAAGTTTTGGCAAAGTTCACCTATTACAAACTTATCGGCAAAATCCTTTTCTACCTCACACTTTCCGAAAACCTATCGGGAAAAGTTTCCAAATTGGAATTGAAAAGCACGAAGCAAGTTCAGAACCAACTAAACGATTTTTTTGAACAAGCAAAACGAATTGACTATCAGGCAGTTTTTGAAAGCGATTTTACCGATAAAATACATTTCAATGAAACGATAGAGTTATTACTCTTCAAGCTGATTTCCGTTTTCAATGAGTTTGATTTTAAAGTATTGCCAAATGAAGTAATCGGGCATATTTTGGAAAATATAGTGCCACAGGAAGAAAAACAAAAATTCGGACAATATTTCACTTCCGAAACATTAGCAAACCTTGTTGCTTTTTCGGCAATCAGAAGCAGAAATGACGTAGTAATTGACCCAACATCAGGAACAGGAACATTCTTAAATTCATTCTATCAAATATTAAAATTTTTCGGAAACAAAAACCATCAACAAATTTTAAATCAAATTTGGGGTAATGATATATCTCATTTTCCTGCAACCCTTTCGGTTATTAACCTTTACAAACAAAGAGTTGACGATACGGCAAACTTTCCGAGAATAATCCGAAAGGATTTTTTCACTCTTGTACCGAAGCAGACCATTGCGATTCCCGACAACAAAAACATTGACAAAATCAACCAAATTCCGATTCCTAAATTCGATGCGGTTGTTTCAAATTTCCCTTTCGTTCAGCAGGAAGATATTCCAAATGAAATACTGAACACCCAATTTGAAAGTGAATTTACCAAAACTCAGAATGCTTTTTTGAACGGCAACAAGTTTGAAATCAACGGAAAAAGTGATTATTACATCTATTGCTTTTACAACTCATTGAAGTTTCTAAAAGACAAGGGGGTTTTAGCCGCAATAACCTCAAACGCTTGGTTAGGCAAGAATTACGGTTTGCAATTTAAAAAGTTTTTATTGGACAATTTCCACATCAAATATGTTGTAAAAAGCAGTGCGGAACATTGGTTTAAAGATTCCAAAGTCAGCACCATTTTTATTACACTTGAAAAAGGAGCAGGTAAAGAGCCGACCAAATTTATTACAGCGAATGAAAAATTAGAAAATTTGTTTAAAGACAAGTCTTTGCAACAGTTTGAAGACTTTTACACAGAGGTTGATAATTGCAATAATCCCCATAACACAAATTGGAAAGCAGATAGTCAGTTCAAAAGTGTATTTCAGAAAACAGACGGCACAATTACTGTAAGCATTGTAGAAAAGTCTCATCTTTCCAATTCCCTTTCCTCGCAAGAAAATTGGAATACTTATTTTGTTTCTCAAAACCCATTGAAGGCTTTTGAAAAGAAGCTGATAAACCCTTTCCCAAATACTTACGATACAGGAAGGGGAACACGGACAGGTTGGGATAAAATGCACATTATTTCCAATGATGAAAACAAATCATTGAAAATCGAGAAAGAATTTTTATTACCAATTTTGAAAACAAGTCAAGAACTAAAGACGATTGCTTCCGCCAACAAACCCAAATATAATCTTTTTGTATGCCAAAAGGATGAGAAGACTTTGAAGACAAAATATCCTAATACATACAAGCACATTAAAAAGTTTGAGACGACAACGAACAAAACGGGCATTGCATTACCTGAGGTGTTAAAAACAAGAAGGTCGTTTTGGTATTCGCTCACACCCGAAGAATCGGCCAATATTTTCATTTCAATCAATCCAAGTCAACGGTTGTTCTTTTCGTTCAGTAAAACACCATTGTACTTAAATCAAAGATTGGTTGCCATTCGGGTAAAAAAGAAAGATGTTGAAATTGTTGCGGCTTTGCTAAATTCAATCGTTTCGTTATTGATTGTAGAATTAAATGGTGTTTCAAGGAATTTGGGAGCATTGGACTTGAATGCAGATTTTTTTAAAACCAAAATGAAAATATTTGACCCTAATTTACTATCAGACAAACAGAAAGGAAATATTCTTAAAAAATTCGAACCACTCAGCAACCGACAAATTAAGGATTACGATGTAGAATATCAACAAAAAGACAGAATTGCATTTGACCAAGAAGTTTTAAAAGCCTATGGCTTCAAAATCCAAATTCTTCCGCAATTGTATTCGGTTTTAACCGAAACTATTCGTAATCGAGTGGAAATGAAAAATAGATAATGAGAAACAAAATATTTATAAGCCACGCAACACCCGATGACAACGATTTTACAAAATGGTTGGCAGTGAAACTTATTGGCTTGGGTTATGAAGTTTGGTGCGATATTCTATTTTTGGATAAAGGAGTAGATTTTTGGAGCAATATCGAAAAAGAAATCAGGGAAAACACCTGTAAGTTTCTAATTATTTCATCTTCATATTCAAACCAGCGCGAGGGCGTATTAAAGGAATTGGCAGTTGCCGCCAAAGTCAAAAAACAGTTGAAGGATGAAACATTCATTATTCCCATAGCAATTGATGAAAAACTCTCTTATGATGATATTAATATTGTTAGGCACAAGCTTGAAGACGCAACTAAATTAAATTTAAAGTCATCATATTTTATATGAAAACTAATAACAGAAAATATGAAACAAATCAAAAATGCTAAATTAGGATTAATCTTCATTTGTTTTTTACTAACATTAAACAACTGTACAAAAATCTCAGGGCCTGAAACCGATAACAATTTTGTGGAAGGAGAAATTCTTTTTTCACCAAATGAGTTAGTTCCTTTGGAAAATTTACTAAGCTCTTTGGAAGAATATAACAAAAAAATAGAACTAATTTATTTGTACAATTATGAATATTTAATTGAGAATCCGACTTTTAATCAAGAATATTATTTAAATATTATTGACTCCAAAGAGTATCTTAAAAAAGGCAATCTTGTTTCGACAGTAAACACATTGGGTACTAAGATGAAATTTAAAATAAGA
>CAZNEV010000155.1:0-3248 GCA_964572085.1 uncultured Maribellus sp.
AACTAATCTATAAAATTGCGACATTAACAACTACGAAAGGTCAGGAGTTCTGAACATATACAATTTCTGAAACCGGAATTTTATGGATTACATTTTTTTCGCGCAAATAGATGTATTCTTCGTTGTCCGTATTTTTATGAAAAGACACTTCGCTAACTACCAAATTTTGCTGTTTGTATTTTTCAATGGCTTGCAGAAAACGCCCAAATGAAATGGGTTTTAAAAGATAATCCAACACATTCAGGTTATAACTTTCAATGGCATATTCGCGATGAGCTGTTGTGAAAACCACTGCAGGCGGATTCTTTAGCGTTTTCACCAATTCAGTCCCCTTCATTTCGGGCATGTTAATGTCTAAAAATAGTATATCCACTTTGGATTTGTGTAAAAAGTCATAGGCCTCAATGGTATCCGAACAGGTTCCTGCCACTTCCAGTGCTTCTATTTTCTGAATGTGTGATTTCAGCACTTCTTGTGCCAAAGGCTCATCGTCAACAATCAGGCATCTTGTTTTATTCATTCGTCTGCAATTGTTTATTTTAATGGTGACTCATGCAACTCCCATAACAACCATTATCGCAGATGCGAAAAATTATACCGTGGTCGTTTCATTGCCCCAACAAATTTCAAGATTTACCTCAAATTCTTTTTCGCTTTTGCGGATTTCTAACTGATGCACATCAGGATAAATCAGTTCCAAACGGCGGCGCACATTTTTAAGGCCAATTCCCGCTCCCAATGATTCATCTTTTTTGTTTTCTCCCCGAATTGAATTAACAACATTTAGGGTCAGGCAATCATTGTTGATTTCAATCTTAATCCTGATTTTTGGCTTAGTCCGGTCGTTGCCGGCCCCGTGTTTAAAGCTGTTTTCAATGAAAGGGAGCATGATCAAGGGGGCAATTTTGTACGATCCGGGCTCGCCAATAATCTGATAATCAAAATCCAAGCGTTTGTTATAGCGTAGCTTTTCCAATTCAATGTAACTTTCAAGCATCTTAAGTTCCTTTTCTAAGGGCACAAATTTATCGTTGCTTTTATAAATCATATAATTCAAGTTTCCTTGTTGATAACTATTTGAAAACTAAGCGTATATAAAAACAAAAAACGTTGCATGTTTTAGCTTAAAAAGCTATATTTGAGTTAGTTACAAAACAAATACAACATGCAACAGCTGAAAGATACAAAAAAGCCCGGAGAGTTTGAAAAATTTATTGACAGCGACAGTAAAACAGGCCTGTGCCTGGAAGAGGTATTAAAGTTCTTTGAAATACGGCGCATATTCAAGCAGTTTGAATCGGTCAAGCAGGGCGGCATCGATGTTGTCCATGTGCTTACTGCATTATTGGTAATGCTTTTCTATAATGGCCGGAACATCCACAACTTTTTTTCCCGGCAGTTTGGGAAGCTGGCGGGCATTAAAGGGGGCAAGAACCCATATTACGATTTGCTGGGGAACGAACACATCTGCTGGCGGTCCATATTGTACCTGTTTGCCATGCGGTATTTAAACCTTGCCCGCCGCATAAGGGTGGATAAGGGGCAAACCAGGGCATTGATATTCGATGACTCCCCGCTTGAAAAAAAGGGGAAAAAGATAGAAGGGGTGAGCAAAATCCACGACCATGTAACAGGGCGGTTTATTTTTGGCTACAAGGTTTTAGTTTGTGGCTATTGGGACGGGGGAAATTTTGCCCCTGTTGATTTTTCGCTCCACCGCGAGCGTGGCAAAGAATTGGACAAGGCGCGTGCAAGGCGCAACCGGGCAAGGCAAAAGTTCAGGAAGGCCCGTTCAGCCTACCAGGGGCACAAAAAGCGGCACAATAAAGCCAGGGGGAAACTTAGGGCACTGCGCAATGAAACAGGAAATGCCGGTAAACAAGATGTTGAAAGGTTGGAAAACTATGTTGCCCGTTCCAAGAAAAAGCTCTCAAAGCTCAGGGAAAAGATGAAAGGTGCAGAAGCCGAATTAGAGGGTAAAGAAGAACTGGTGAAAGAGAAACAAAAAACAGCCCCGTTATATGGGCTCCCACCATCAAAATACCGGAAACAGTATAAAAAAGACAGGAGCAAGGATAGCCCGGGGTACCGGCGCAAGAAGGAAGCAGGCCAAAGCAAATCGGGCAATGTCCTCAATATGTTGCGCAGGGCTGTAAAGAGGGGGTTCGTTTTCGATTATGTCCTGTTTGACAGTTGGTTTTTCTCAAAAGAGATACTTGTATGCATAGAGTCGTTCCACAGCAGGTGCATTAAACTGATTGCCATGGTGAAGATGAACAAAACATTATACAAAGGCTGCCTTGACAACCGGGAGGGAAAAGCCGGCGAATTACGGAAAAAACACCACAAAAAATCGAAACGCAGCCGAAAGTTCAACGCCACGTATATAAGGGTGCCGGTTTGGTATGGCAACCGCAGGTTGAATTTGTTTTTTGTCCGTATTGGAAACGGGACCAAATGGAGGTGCATGGCAACAAATGATTTGAACCTGGGTTTCAATAAACTCATGGAAATATACCATATCCGGTGGAGTATCGAAGTTTTCTTCAAGGATGCCAAACAATATTTGCAACTTGGCAAATGCCAATGCAACAACTTCGATTCGCAAATAGGCGCGGCTACCCTGGCCATGATGCAATACATAATGTTGCTCCTATATAAACAGATGCATTATGGGCAAAGCCTGGGGAGCATTTTTGACATGTTGGGCACACAGGCACAACAGGAAAATATAAGCCGCTATTTGCTGGAACTGTTCTGGGAGGTGATAATAAGGATAGGGAAAGTTTTAAAGGTGGATTGTTTTGAGTTGTTCGAAGAAATACTGAGCGATAATCAAAGGGCTGACGAAATCATGAAATTGTTTTCGCCTATCCTTGAAGAAAAACGGGCTGCATGACATGCCTGTCCCCTGGCAATACGCTGTAAGACAGGGAATTACAACTGTTTTTGTTGATAAAGCAAGAATATAAACACTTGAAAATCAATGGATTGAATAGTAGGAAATTTGAATAAAATAATACTTCATAATTTTCTTTTTGCTGTTAGCTACAAGCCACAAGCTTGCAGTCTTTAAAATCATTTTTCGTATCCAAGGTAACCGGTAGCTACCAGGCTGGAGAGCAATTAAGGGCGGGTCGGTTTGGCAGTTCCAGTGTCGAATTATGCCTGCCGGGGAAAGTTTTGATGTTGTTCAACATAGATTATCACGGTAAATTACGATACGTATTTTAGGAATAGGATGCGCC
>CAZNEV010000156.1:0-3108 GCA_964572085.1 uncultured Maribellus sp.
AACAAAACAGGATTTGAGATTTTGAATAATACGCTTAAAACAGATTTTAAAATTGATTGGAATTACTTTAAATAAAAACACAATGACAGAAAATAAAGTAAAATCGGGCAAAGAAATTTTAGATGATTTCTTCAAAGAAATCTCGTCTATAGAAAATGTTGATGAAACGATTGCTAATAGCTTGGCAGAATTATATACCAACGGGAAGTTAACTGATAAAAATGTGGTTAATGAACTGCAAAAAATAAGAACTGAGAATGGCAACGAAAATTAAAAGCATATCAATCACAGGAATCAGAGGAATAAAAGATTCTATTACCTTACCACTTAATGAAAAATCTGTTTTACTCTACGGAGATAACGGAACAGGAAAAAGTAGCATTTCTGATGCTATTGAGTGGTTTTATACAGACAAGGTTTCTCATTTGTCGGGTAGTGAAATTGATTTGAAAGATGCTTTGAGAAATTCGTATCAAAAAGATAGCGATACCGCCTCTATTGCTATTTCATACAATAGAAATGTAATTGATGCGACAAAATGTTTGTATATAAAAAGAGGGAAACTGACATCTGAACTAATTAATTCGTCTAATGATTTTGAGAAATATTATTCCGCTTCTCAAAGTGAAAATTTATTACTTAGGTACCAATTTCTTCGTGATTTCATTGACCAAACAAAAGGCGATAAACTGAAATATTTATCGGATATTATCGGTTTTTCAGAAGTTACCAAAACAAAAGATGTTTTAAGAAAGGCATTTAATTCAATCAAATCGGAGATAAAAACGCAAAATTTTGAAGCACAAATCAACAACGAAAAGCAAACACTTATTGCCAAAATTGGTGCGGCTGTAAGCCAAGAAAATAATTTGTTTGAAAAGATAAACGAAATTATTGAACCCTTAAAAACAGGAATTACAGTAAATTCTATTGAAGATATTGACAAGGTTTTGAATCACATCAAAAAGCCTGGAAACACTAAACAGATTAACGAACTTCAATTTTTAGAAAACACCAATAAAGCACTTTCAACACTTAAAAGCGAAATTTCTTTTATAGACGGAGAATATAAAAAATACTTTTCCGAGTTCAATAAAATTGCCGGAGATGTTCAAAGCATAATGCAAACTTTTTTGGCTGAGTTGTTGAAATCGGGTGAAACAGTAATTTCAAAGAAATATCATAAAGAGGATAATTGTCCTCTATGCTTACAAGCAAAAAATCTTGAAGAACTAAAAACAGATATTCAACGAAGATTAAAAGAAATTGAGGAATCATCTAAAAAGAAAGTCATATTTGAAGCGGCTAAAAATTCTGTTTCCGAAATAATCACAGAACGTTTAAAACGACTTGAACTCATATCTAACAATTCTTTATTGAACGAACAAGAAAATGAAAGTATTAAAAAGGCAATAAGCAATTTAAGCACCAAGTTAATTGAATATCAGAAAGCATCTAAAGAAAAGGTTACTTCGGGGAATAAAATTCCAACAAACGACACTTTGCTTTTAACGGAAGATGATTTCAATATACAAGTAGAAATTAATGCAAGATTTGAAGCAATACAGACTGCAATAAAAAATGATAAATCAACTGAACTATACGCAAATATTTCGGCTGCAAAAGATGCTTTTCAGAAAATCAAACGATTTGAAAAAGAGAAAAGCAAATTAGAACACCAAAAAAATTCATTGGAGCTTATTTACAATGAATTTGTAAAACGACAAAAAGAAGGATTGGAGAGTTTCATACATACGTTTTCTTCATACATAAACGACTTTTATCAATATATGAATCCTGATGAACAATTTCACGAAATCAGGATTGTAACTATTGGCGAAGAAGATGAATTAAACGGAATTACGATTGAATACAAATATAATGATGTTTGGGTTTCGCCACCGCAAAAGTATTTTAGTGAATCACATCTAAACTGTTTTGGTATTTCATTTTTCTTAGCTTCAGTAATTGCATTTAACAAGGAGAATAAATTCATCGTATTAGATGATGTAATTTCAAGTTTTGATACCACACACAGAAAACGCTTTGCTGATTTGCTGTTTGAAAAATTTAACGATTATCAGTTTATCCTCTTGACACACGAAGCAGAATGGTTTAGCTATGTTCAACAATTAGCTAAAAGAAAAGGTTGGACAATCGGGGAAATCAAATGGACAGAAGCGAAAGGAACACATATTGAAGAAAAACCAAGCGACCTTAAAGAATTCATAGAACGAGAACTTTCAAACAGTTCTGTTGAAACACTTGGAAATCCTATACGAAAATATTTAGAAGCTATACTGAAAGACATTGCTCTCAATTTAGAAGTAAAAGTTAGTTTCAGATTAAATGAAGTGAATGAAAAAAGAATGCCTGATGAATTATTGAATGAATTGAAATCAAAAATCAATAAAAATGGCGGACAAGACTTAAAAGCGAAAGTTCCAATCATTGAACGTGTAGCGAATTCATCTATACTTGGCAATTTATTATCACACGACAATCCATTTAATCCTAAACTTGGAGACTTAAAAGCATTTTGGGCAGACATAAAAGAACTTGAAACCATATTTTATTGTCAGGAAACGAACTGCAAACGACCTAAAGTTTCTATCAAGAACTATGACAATGTTTTGAAGAAAATTAGATGTGGTTGTGATAAAACAAAATACGAATGGAAAGAATGATAACAGCCCACAGGTGTAAGCACATTTGCAATTCGCACAAGCCAACGCACAGACCAAAAATTGCAAAAGAGCTTCCACCTTTGCCACCCGAAGGAAAAATTATTTTTTAAAATCCCTTCCATCTAAAAATTCTTAAAACAGCCAACACGCAAGCCAGACAGACAGAAAACAGAAATTAATAAAATGACAACAAAAACACAGAAATACAGTAGCTTAACAATGACGGAGGACAGAAGGCCAGCTTACAACAGCCGCTTGGCGTCATGCGGGGTGAAGTGCTTAAATTCAAGTGTGGTTTTTCAATTTAACTTTAGTGCTGGGTTGACAGTTTTGTGCCCTGAAATCCCGCACGAACGCCAAGCGGCCAAACGTTAGCTGTGATATTATGACGACACTCACAACAAGAAACGAAATCGTAAAG
>CAZNEV010000157.1:0-3100 GCA_964572085.1 uncultured Maribellus sp.
AAATACGATCCGAACATCGATCCGTTTCAACGCATCGTTCCCGATGAGATGATGGCTACGATTCATTATCTGATCAACAAATCAAACATTCGTAGCGAAGAGGTGGAAAAAAGTGGTGTGAAAGATTTCGAGGATTACACAAAAAAAGCAAGTACAGACGATAAAACGGATTTAAAAAGAGTTGAAGTCTCTGCTTATGCTTCGCCCGATGGCCCGATTGATTTGAACACAGAATTAGCCGCTGCCCGTAAAGGCACGTCTTCAGAATTTTTAGCTAAAAAATTAAAAGAAGCCGGCATTATAGTTGACCTGAAAACTAAATATACCCCCGAAGACTGGGACGGTTTCAGGGAACTGTTGGAGAAATCAAATATTCAGGACAAGGAACTAATTCTACGTGTATTGTCGATGTACAACGACCCGGAAGTTCGTGAGCGTGAAATCAGGAATTTGAGCGAAACTTTTACCGACGTGGCGAACGAAATCCTTCCACAGCTGCGTCGTGCAAAAATGACTACAAGTGTTGATTTCATTGGGAAGTCCGATGAAGAATTAAAAGCTTTGGCCAAATCGGATCCTGCCTCATTGAACCCGGCAGAATTGCTTTATGCAGCCGGTTTGTTTGAGAGCATGGACGAGCAACTTTCCATCTACAGCTCCTTCTCAAGAATTTATCCGCAAGATTGGAGAGGCCCTAACAACGAAGGCTACATTTTGGCAAACCAAATGAAATACGATGCTGCAAAGCCACTTTTCGAGAAAGCTGAAAAACTGAAGAATGACGACCCGGTTATCAAAAATAACCTTGGAGTAATTGCGTTAAAAGAAGGCGATACTGACAATGCAGAAAAATTATTTGGTGCAGCAGCCGGTGCCGGTAACGAAGTGAATTACAACCTCGGAATCATCAGCCTGAAAAATGCAGAATATGACAAAGCAGTGAAATATTTCAGCAAAGACGAAGACATTAACTCCGCTCTGGCCAAAATGATGTCAGGCAACAATGCCGGTGCTTTGCGCGATTTGGAAGCTTTCCAACGCCCGAACTGTTTCATGAAAGAATACCTGAAAGCAGTAATTGCTGCGCGCACTTCAAAAGAAGCACAATTGTTCGAGAGTTTAGAAAATGCTGTTAAAATTAATCCCGAACTGAAAGCCAAAGCAAAAACCGATATGGAATTTGCTCGCTACTTTGAAAACCCGAAATTCAAAGAAATCGTTAAGTAAAAATTCAACGACAATATTCAAAGGGCAATCTTTCAATGGAAGGATTGCCCTTTTTTATTTGCGTTTTTCACGATTTACCTTTCTTGTTACCTAACAAAACCTTATTTTTCGATTTGATAAATAATTATAAAAAATAAATTATGGAACACATCGAAAAATATGTTGAAGCGAATAAAGAACGGTTTTTAGAGGAACTTTTCGGACTCATTCGAATTCCATCCATCAGTTCAATTAAAGACCATAAGCCGGATATGTACCGCGCAGCGGAATATTGGAAAGAAACCTTGTTGAATGCCGGTGCCGACAAAGCAGAGGTTTTCGAGACCGCCGGCAACCCGGTTACTTATGGTGAAAAAATAGTTGACCCGGAACTTCCTACTGTTTTGGTGTATGCACACATGGACGTTATGCCTGTTGACCCGGTTGAATTATGGGATTCACCTCCGTTTGAACCGGAAGTCCGCGACGGAAAAATTTATGCCCGCGGTGCCGACGACGATAAAGGGCAGAGTATGATGCACGCCAAAGCCTTTGAATTGATGGTAAAAACGGATACTTTACCCTGTAACGTAAAGTTTATGATTGAAGGAGAAGAAGAAATTGGTTCACCCAATCTCGGTGCCTGGTGCGAACAAAACAAAGAAATGCTGAAAGCGGATGTCATCCTGGTTTCCGACACCTCAATGATTGCCGCCGATATCCCTTCTATAACTACCGGCTTACGTGGGTTAGCTTATTGGCAGGTGGAAGTTACCGGCCCGAACCGCGATTTACATTCCGGTTTGTTTGGCGGTGCTGTGGCCAACCCGATCAATGTGCTTGCATCCATGATTTCCAAAATGACCGACAACAACGACAGAATCACCCTACCCGGCTTTTACGACGATGTGATGGAGGTTTCTACCGAAGAGCGTGAATTGCTCGGCCGAGCCCCCTTTAACGAAGAAGCCTACAAAAAAGCCATTGACGTAGCTGAATTGACCGGCGAAAAGGGATATTCCACCACAGAGCGTACCGGAATCCGGCCTACATTCGACGTATGCGGAATTTGGGGAGGTTACACCGGCGAAGGCGCAAAAACGATTTTGCCGTCGAAAGCCTATGCGAAGATTTCGTGCCGCCTTGTACCTAATCAAGATCACCTTAAAATTGCAGAACTGTTCAAAGCCCACTTCGAAAGCATCGCGCCAAAATCGGTAAAAATTAAGGTGGAATCGTTGCACGGCGGACAAGGCTATGTTTGCCCAATCGATATCCCGGCGTATAAAGCGGCCGAAAAAGCTTATACCGATGTTTATGGGAAACGTCCGGTTCCAGTTCGTTCCGGCGGCAGTATTCCTATCATTTCCACTTTCGAAGAAATCCTGGGCTTGAAATCGGTACTCATGGGTTTTGGTCTCGAATCGGACGCTATCCACTCGCCCAACGAAAACTATCCGTTAGAGCAGTTTTATAACGGAATTAAAACCATTCCGTTGTTCTACAAATACTTCGCGGAAATGGAAAAATAAAGGAAACGATGAACTTTGAATATTGCTCCTAATACTCATCCGATGACTATCGCAACTGTGCAGAATTGCTATAATCATCCCAACCCTGCGGGTTTGAAGAATTATCTAAACGATTCAAATTTAAATCCAAATCAATATCCCAGCTTCAAATGTCGAAAGCATTGAAATAATCAACAATCCATCGGCAAAATATGATGCCACGGGAATGGCGGGAATCATCAACATCATCTACAAAAAAGAGAAGGAAATGGGCATGAATGGCGATTTTGGGCTGGCATACGGACTTGGCGCACTCACAAAACCAAAAGCCGATTTAAACCCTGCAACAAGCGATGATATTGATTTTGGTTTGCGTTGCGGCA
>CAZNEV010000158.1:0-3053 GCA_964572085.1 uncultured Maribellus sp.
TAAAACAAAACCTGGTGCATTTTCACGCTAAGGATATCAGCATCGAACAAAGTGCAGTGCGGGGTGATGTGACGGGTGTACCTGTGGGATGTGCATGCGGCGAAGGGGTGGTTGACTGGAAGCGGATAATAGACATCATCAAATCTGCTAATTTGGAGCGTGAAATTGTATTAAGTGTGGAGTGCGGAACGGTAGATCAGGGCATTAGGAGTTTTGATCACTTGTCCCCGCTAATATAAATTCATTTTCTAAAGCCCGTTGACGGAATTGTTTGCGACATACTTAATTAAAGTTCGTTTAACTTGAATTTAATAAGCAATTTTCCGTCAGCGGGCCTAAACAGTTTTTAGTATGAAAAAAATCTTGTCGATCCCGTTGTTTACCCTCATGGGTTGTATTGGATATGCTATAGTGTGCAGTTCAAATAGTCTTCCAAAGGATAAGCCGATCGAAGTGCTGATTCTAAGTGGGAGCAATAATCATGATTGGAAAAACACAACGCTTTTTTTAAGTGGGGTTTTCTCTGAATCAAGTTTGTTTTCAGTTGAAATCACTGAAAAACCGGACACAATAAAATCGTCGGACCTGGCAAGTTTTGATGTGGTTGTCAGCAACTGGAATTCCTGGCCCGAAAATGATTTACGTTGGCCCGGTTCAACCGAAAAGGCCCTGCTCAGTTTTATAAAAAAAGGGGGCGGGTTTGTAACGTTTCATTCTTCATCTTCTGCATTTTATGCATGGCCCGGGTTCAAAGGAATCAGCACAGGCACTTGGGTGATGGACACTACCTGGCATGGAAAAAGGAGTGCAACCCGCGTGATGATTAACAATAATAGGCACCCTATAACAAGGGGAATGTCCGGTTTTTTTATTTACGATGAATTGTGGGTAAATGCCGGCAACAATGAAAAGTTCGAAGTTTTGGGAAGCGCCACAAATGAAGACATTTCAGGGAAGGATTTTGAAGGCCAGGCAGCAATCATGGTTTCTAAATATGGGAAAGGCAAGATATTTCATACAATTTTAGGGCACGACGTGCGTGCCATGCGAAATACCGGGTTTCAAACGTTGATGCTGAGAGGTACTGAATGGGCAGCTACCGGGGAAGTGGCTCAACCGCTCCCGCAAGAACTTCAGGAAAAAAAGAATTCAGACACTAAATTAAACTGGCACAGGACAGATACGGCATTTGCCCTGTTAAAAGGGAAAAACATAGTATGGCAATATAACTTTAACACAAAACATGGCCGGCCTTTTTTCCATACGGTTTATGTGGGTGAAAACAATATTGCCTGTGTCAGCCCCGATGATCATGCCTGGCATTTAGGACAGTGGTTCTGTTGGAAATACATTAACAAGGTTAATTATTGGGAGTATCAAGAAGGGTCATTTCAATCAGACGGGGTTACCGAAATTGAAAATATTGAAATTACACCGAACCCCGATTTTTCAGCAGATATTAAATTGAAAATTGTTTATCACCCAATTGGGGGCGAAAATGTTTTATCGGAGTTCCGTACGATTAAAATCTCGCCACCACAGGAAAACGGAAACATTTGGATGGATTACGGATTTGATTTTACTGCAATCGCCGATAAAGTGGAATTAGGCCGCACGCCGATTGAAGGAGAACCTGATGGGAAATCATGGGGGGGATATGCCGGCTTATCCATACGGTTCAACCAGGATTTTATGAACTCGCATTTTATCTCAAGTTGGAATGACAATGAAAATATTAATGGAAAAACCGGGGATTGGTTGTACATGGGGTTTACTGGCTTAGATGGGAAACAGGTCGGTTCCCAGATTATGGTTGACCCCCACACAATCCGGGATGGCGCTGCCTGGTATTCGGTCAATACCGATGAGTTGCCTTTCTATTATTTTAGCCCGGCTTTTTTATATAAAAAACCATTAGCTCTGTCAAAAGGCGAAAAAATCCATCTCAAGTACCGGATATTGCATTTGAACGGTACAGTGGATAATTCAAGGCTCAATAAAGAATTCAATAAATATCAAAACGAAACACATTAAAAAATAATAATCATGAATAAAATGGGCAACAATTTATCAAGAAGGGATTTTCTGAAAAACACTTCGGTTGGTTTAGCTGGAACTATAATGGTGCCAACAATCCTTTCATCGTGTGCAAAGGGAGCAAACGACCGTGTTTTAATCGGGCATATTGGTTTGGGGTCACGCGGACAGTGGACATTGAAAAGTTATTTCATGCATTTGGATACATCCTTTTCAGTGGCCACATGCGATGCGCATGAACAGCGACGCAGTGCTTCGGCACAATATATTACTGCACAATATCGGGAAAAAGGCGTAAAAGCCCCGAAATGCACTTCATATCTTCAATACGAGGAGATACTGGGGCGTGACGATATCGACGCAGTCCATATTTCCACACCCGACCACTGGCACCTCCCCCTGGCTATAAAGGCAGCCCGGGCCGGGAAACACATTTATCTTGAAAAGCCTTTGGGTTTGAGTTACCCAAATTATAAAATTTTAGAAAAGGAGCTCGCAGCAAACAATGTTAAGTTTCATTATGGTACGCAACAACGTACGTCTGAGCACATGCAGCTTGGAATTGAAATGATTAAAGAAGGGTTAATCGGAGATATTGAAAGGGTTGACGTCTGGGCACCTGGCTACAACCCGGTTGAGTCGCCGGTTTGCAATGAAGTTCCGGTACCTGGTGATTTTGATTACGACCTTTGGACAGGCCCGGCGCCATTGAACACGTATTGCCCGGACAGAGTAACGAATAACAGTTCATGGTTTCAGTGGGATTATAGCATTGGATTCCTGGCTGGCTGGGGGGCCCATCCCTTAGACGTAATGGTTTGGGCATTGAAAGATCGATTAAATGGGAAATACACCTGTGAAGGCACCGGAAAATACTGGGAGCCCGGAGGAATTTACAATAATATCAGGGCTTGGGATGTAAATTATGAATATGATTCCGGTGTTCAATTGCATTTTGTCGATACGGATTTTGCCTTGGAAAATGACCTGTTGCATTATAGAAAAATCAAAGAAGG
>CAZNEV010000159.1:0-3050 GCA_964572085.1 uncultured Maribellus sp.
CGTCCCCTCAAATGGAGACCAGCCACATTTATAAAGGATGTTTTCAGGGGAAACCACCCAGCTTTGGTTGGGATCAATCAGTACCAAATCGGCAAAATAGCCCTCACGGATGTATCCTCGGTTTTCAATTCGAAACAAATCAGCCGGTGCATGGCACATTTTCCGGACAACTTGCTCAATGCGAATAAGCCCTTTTTTGGTCATTTCCAGCATGGCCACCAGTGAATGTTGAACCAACGGTCCGCCCGACGGTGCTTTAAAGTAGGAATTGTTTTTTTCTGCCATGGTATGTGGTGCGTGGTCGGTGGCAATCACATCAATTTTATCGGAAAGCAATGCTTCCCAAAGCGCTTCTTTGTCCGACGAGCTTTTGATCGAAGGATTCCACTTAATGCGCGTCCCGTGTTTTATATAGTCATACTCGTCGAACCAAAGGTGATGAACACAAACTTCGGCAGTAATTTTTTTGTCGGCCACTTTCCCTGCTGAAAAAAGCTCCATTTCTTTTGCTGAAGAGAGGTGTAGAACATGCAGGCGTGTGTCGAACTTTGCAGCCAGTTCAATAGCTTTCGATGAAGAAATGTAACAGGCTTCGTCGCTACGTATGTGTGCATGACGTGAAATGGGGACATTTTCACCGTAGCGTGCGCGGGCAATTTCGGTATTTCTGCGGATTGTCGCTTCGTCCTCGCAATGTGTGGCAACCAAGGTTGGAGTGTTTTTAAAAATTTCAGATAAGGTTTTTTCATCGTCAACCAGCATATTGCCTGTTGATGAGCCCATGAAAACTTTAATTCCACACACATGTTTGGGGTCGGTTTTCAGCACTTCATCCAAATTGTCGTTGGTGGCACCCATATAAAAGGAGTAATTGGCTGCTGAAACTTCCGCCGCGCGATCATATTTTTTCTGAAGTTCCGCTTGCGTAACTGCCTGTGGGATGGTGTTAGGCATTTCCATATATGTGGTAACCCCACCAGCAACAGCAGCCCGGCTCTCTGTCGAAAGGTTCCCTTTATGCGTTAATCCGGGTTCCCGAAAGTGAACCTGGTCGTCGATTGCACCGGGCAACAAATACAAACCACTGGCATCCACAACATCAACCTCATTCAAATTAAAATCAGAGGGCAAAACATGCGGAAATACTTTTGCAATCCTCTCACCATCGATTAAAACACTTCCCTTAAATTTCAATCCCTCGTTAACGATAGTTGCGTTTTTTATTAAAGTCTTCATAATCTTAATTTTGATTATTGACTAATCACTAATCACTAATCACTAATCATTAACCACTTATCATTAGTCCTTCAGTTCGTATTTCCTGAACCAACTCCGCATTTTCATTTTCATTACCCCCCAGAGAGCCTCATTAAAAATTCCACCGCTCATTTTAGAGGTTCCTTCTTCCCTGTCGGTAAAAACAATGGGCACTTCCACCACCTTGAAGCCGAACTGGATAGCAGTAAATTTCATTTCAATCTGAAACCCGTAGCCTACAAGTTTTATCTTTTCAAAATCGATTGTTTCCAATACTTTGCGGCGGTAGCATTTGAATCCGGCAGTGGTATCCATGATTTTCATCCCAGTAACAATCCGTACGTACATTGATGCAAAATACGACATCAGCACCCTGCCCAGTGGCCAGTTCACCACGTTGATTCCCGAAATGTAACGTGAACCAATCGCTACGTCGGCACCTTTAACGGTCGCTTCGTGAAGTCTTTCCAAGTCATCTGGATTGTGTGAAAAATCACAATCCATTTCTATTATATAATCGTAGTCCCGCTCCAAAGCCCAGTTGAAACCTGCAATGTATGCAGTGCCCAGGCCTAACTTTCCTTTGCGTTCGAGAATATACAGTTGCTCCCCAAACTCCTTTTGCAGTGCTTTAACAATGGCTGCCGTTCCATCGGGCGAATTGTCTTCTACAATCAGTATATGAAAAGGTGTTTTTAAGGAGAGTACCTTGCGCACCATTCGCTCCACGTTCTCCTTTTCATTGTAGGTTGGGATAATTACTAGATTCTTTGACACAGCGTATTATTTTTCAGATTAAATAACGAAAGTACACTTTTTTATAACAAAATTGAATGTTGGGCAACCTGTAAATTAGAAGTGGGAAAGTCTAAGGTTTTCCATAAATTTGAAAACATAAACCACATTGACATGGAATTCAACGAAGTGTTTGAGGAGGCGGGTTTTATTTATGCCAAAACGTTGTTTCGTGGTTCACTGAATGAATGTTTAAATTACCCCAATAAATTTCAATCACAAATTTCAGGATGGCTCGGTCTTCCTCAATTTGATGAAAATATATGCGAAGGAGTTGTTATCCGTCCCGTTGAACCTTGCTTTTTTGGGAATCATGCACGGGTGATGCTCAAAAACAAAAACGAGAAATGGGAGGAAAAAAGCTATCAGAAAAAGAGAAAACCGCTTGAAAAAGAAGAAGTGAAGTTAAGTACTGCTGCCCAAAATTTAATTGAAGAAGCTACAAGGTACATTACGAAAAGTTGGAAAAGAACGAGCAAAAAGCAATTAATAAAATGGTAAATACCGAAGCAGCCAAATTATTGAAAGCACACGTCAAGGTGATTTAACATTCCATAAAAATATTTCGATCCTGTTGGTCTTGATAGTCAGCTTATTGAAATAGTCAGGTACAACTTTATTGTCTTTTATTGAAAAATATGTTTGCAGGATTTAAAACCTTAATTACTTTTGCAGCCGCTTAAAGCGAAAGTTCATTGGTGTTTTGAAGTAATAGGGGGGATGTTGGTCAGCGGTCTTTATCAGCACGCAACCATATCCAGTTTTTTCCTAAAAAATGTTTTTAACAAAAATGAAAAATGTTTTGCAGAATATAAAAATGCTATTACTTTTGCACCCGCTTTTACAGCGAAGTTCATTACTGTTTTATTTGGGGCGCCGGCCGTTTTGTTTAGGCAAGCTGTGCCGGGGGTTGCAAACTGATCCTTTGTTTTTTTCGGGGGTGGGTTTGCCGCAACGGGAATTATTGTTACCTTTGCCGCCCCGTAATACGGGAACGA
>CAZNEV010000160.1:0-3049 GCA_964572085.1 uncultured Maribellus sp.
GAACCCAAACATAAGGTTTCTTTGAAGAATTTGTCGTGTGGATTGAAAACCTCCATAAGTGCAAGTCCTCAGTTTTTCTGTAAAAATATTTACCTTAAAGCAGGCTTATCCTTCGTATATTAAGAAAATAAAATCTATACCCTTTTTTTCTGAAAATTGAAGGACTCATCACGTTCCTTTTTAAAATTGTTTATTATATTATTTGACAAACTTAAGCAGCTTACACGCCGGAATAAGTGTTGGATAGCCACTTTCAGTCCTTCCTCATCTCTATTCCATGGGCATGACAATAAACGGTCGCTGTCCCTTTTTTCCCTACCCGGCGTGTCAAAACAGCAAAGCAGGTCACCTGTTGGTTCTACCGCTTTGTTAGCCGTTCCTGTTCCGTAATCTTCGTCTCTCAAATTCTTCATCATCCAGAACTTTCAAATCTCTAGCCTCCATGATCACCAGGTCCAAATTGATGCCGAGTCGCCGTGTGTCGTGGTCATTCCAATTGTCAGGGTCAATCCAATATTCACCTTTGTGGTAGCACTTGTCTGCAAGCCGAGGATCGAAATGCCGAACCGGAATGGCTGCTTTTTTCCAGAGGACTGCCAACTCACGTTCCCGCTTCCGGCTCCGCTTCCCCGTGCGCTCCCAATCGGTGACATACATTCGTGTTTCAGTGCACGCCATGTAGATGGCATCCAGAGCGGCATCGCGTTCCTCGCTGCGACGATTCGAGAATTCCCTTACTGCACTGAACAGTCTCAAAATATCTTGAAGGATGTCACCTAGCATAGTACGCTCCAATTTGTGCGGCTAACTATTAAATATGCATACAATATTCTATCTATCACAATATCTCTTAACTTTCACAGGGATTTCCATAAGCACCGATTTTTCACAAATGGCCAATCTTATAAAGAATAGCATTGACAGATTGAAGTACGACTCGAAGAGAAAGCGAAGCGCATGCGCAACGCATCCCAGCATTTCGCAAATGCTGTAAATGTTTACGTTGGGTGTCGCATTTTCACCCCGACCCACTGCTGCTATTTCGGTAATATAATTCAATTGATATGTCATTTATAGACCTATTCATAATATTTGCAATATTTCCTGAAAGACAAATAATTAATATGTATATTGTATTTCGTGAATCCAGCCGATTATTCGACAGTTGCTATATTGCAAATTTAATGAATTGAGCTATAGGAATCGCCAGATATAACACAAAGATCATGCACTTGATGAATTTGAGGTATGGAGAAAAATTTAGAGGCCTTGGATTCACCGTCAAATAAGTAAAACCCGGCACTCATGCCAATATTGTTTTTTATTCCCTTTAATCGGTCAAAATATCTTGTTTCACTTTGACCAATATAATAATATGACCCATCAAAACCCAACCCACGTATAAACCCGTAAAATTCTCCATGTACAAGTTTGTCTGTTTTGTAAAATTTCCCATTCATGCTATCTAAAACACACAATTCAGAATCGAAAAATCTAACCGTATGGGGCATCCAGAGGTTTTGCATAATGACATAACGTTTGGATGGGTCGTCTATGTTAACTTGCAAAACACCTCCATCTGTTATCCCTTCCATGCGACAACCAGAAATGGAAAAGAGAGATATATAAAGATAATCACCCCGTACGTGTAAATCATTCATCCAATGATGGGATCGGCCCGTGTTTTCTGTTTTGCCAGAGAGTCTTATGTCAAAAAGTTTCTTTTTGCTATCCGCATCATAAGCAGAAACCCGATCTAATGAAGTTTGAGCAATAAAAACTATATTCCGTTGGGGACAATATGCGACACCATGCGGCTTGCCACCTTGCTCCAGCCCGAAAGAATCAATTAGCTTGAAATTTTTAGAAATATGGCAAATACCCATAAATTCATCTACAACGTAATACCCCTCCCGTGCATTTACAATTTGATGGAAGGTTCCGTCCAAAACCTTTTCACATTCAAAGGTATCGATTTTATAGGTATACAATCCACCACCGATATTTTTGCCTTTGTCTAATTGAGAATAGATTGCGTGATCAGGTGAACTTACAAGCAAAGTAGCTTTATGAGAATGAATTTCAGAAATAATTCTCAAGTTGTTCAGGGCAGGCGTCATGCAAAAATCTATACCTGGTTTCAGTCCAAAATCTAACAATTGGTAACAGATGGATTCATAGGCGCCGCTCGTAATTACCACGTAAGTATTGTTATCCCTCTTTTTCAATATTTCAGGATTTTTGACATCAATACCATTATACTTAGTCCCAATCCAGCCCGGACTATTATCCACGAAGTAAGACAAATTGAGAGAACTTTTTGCATAAGTTTTTTCAGTCCAATCAAAAGAGACCCCAAAGAAAATTATATTTTTTCCTTGAATGACTTTATTAAATTGTTGCCAGGTCATCCATGCATCATTTAGTGATAAATCGTTGTTCATGATTATTATCCTTAATGAGTTTATTAATAAAGTGAGTAGAATGCCTCTTCAATATTTAGTTCAAGAATTCTATTTGGTTAATAGACAGGATTCTTTAACCGCCAGGCACCGTGAATTTTTTTAAAAATATCTGTATTCCAAAACTTTTCAACAATCTCCCAGAATTGTTTTGGGGTATATCCGAGAAAAGCATTAAAATCGTCCAAAGCCTTTCGGTCAAGCTTATGATCGAATTGTTTAATGCGTCTTTTAGCCTCGTCCAGGGTTAGTATTCCTTCTCTAACCCTTCGACTGGCGATATCGGATGTCCTCTGAAAGCCAAATTTGGGGTATTTTAACCAAAGATGAACGAGATAGGCGAGAGAATCGATCTGTTCAAAATCCTCCATGCAACCTTCACGTCGCCACTCGTGCGCTAAATCTCTAAAACCAAACTTTTTAGCGATTTCTTCATGGTAAACGCTGCTCCATGGTTCATAATAACTCATAAATATCGATTTTAAATTCACAGAATTCCACTCTTTCTCTGGTGGAGGTAATATCGAATTTATTTCATTTTTTTCAAAACCGCGCTCTAACCAAAAATTTACATGCTTTTCAAATTT
>CAZNEV010000161.1:0-3007 GCA_964572085.1 uncultured Maribellus sp.
AAACTAATCTATAAAATTGCGACATTAACAACTACGAAAGGTCAGGAGTTCTGAAACTCAATGGATACCAATGATGATCCCCCTTCCCTCTAAAAGAGTCCGAAGGACCTCAGGGGAAAGTGGGATCTATTATTTTTAGCACAAGGACTTAAAAACCTTTCAGCACCTTTTCCAGTTCTTTTTCAGCATTGTAGAGGTTTGCTTCTACTTGCTTTATCAAGGAGTCGATCGGCAGGGTTTCCTTGTTTTCCGACAGTGCCTGAATTTGTTTTAAAAGCTCGCCGGTATCCTTCATCCCGAAAATCAATGCCGATGACTTTGCGGTGTGGGCTTCTCGTGCCAGTTTGTTCATGTCCTTGTTCTGCTGGAAATGATTCATGTTGGCAATAAAATTCGGGATCTGTTTCATAAACAGTTCAATCAGCTCTTTTTTGAAAGTTGCATCGCCCCCTGCAATTTCATCGATCTGACCGAAATTCAATTTTTGATTGTACTTCTGCATGATTTGATTTAATGTAACTGCAAATTAATAAAATATTTTGCTTCTTTGTTCACTTTAATACGTGATAAATTTCATATGGCAATAATATTTGAATATATAGCTTTGCCATCTCAATTAAATAAGCGAATATGAAGACAACGGTGTTCAACAAAATACATAAAAAAGCGGGTGCGAAAGTGATGGAATTTGCAGGTTACGAAATGCCTGTCGAATTTAGTGGAATAAAAGATGAGCACATGACGGTACGTGAGTCTGTGGGTGTTTTTGATGTGTCGCACATGGGTGAGTTTTGGGTTAAAGGTTCGAATGCACTGGCCCTGTTGCAGATAATTTCATCGAACGATCCGGCTTTTATGGAACCCGGACAGGCTCAATACACTTGCTTTCCGAACGGTAACGGTGGAATAGTGGATGATTTGCTTATATATTATTACGAACCGGAGAAATACATGTTGGTAGTGAATGCAGCTAACATCGAAAAAGATTGGAAGTGGGTAAACATTCAAAACACGGTGGGTGCCGAGCTTGAAAACGCTTCGGACAATATCAGCCAGCTTGCGGTTCAGGGACCAAAAGCAACTGCTACTTTGCAAAAGCTCACGGATGTGAATTTGTCGGATATGCGCTTTTATACCTTCGTGACGGGGAAATTTGCGGGCATTGACGATGTAATCATCTCAGCAACAGGTTATACCGGCTCCGGTGGCTTTGAACTGTATTTCTGGAATAAAGACGGAGAAAAAATATACGATGCCATTTTTGAAGCGGGCCAAGAGTTTGGGATTAAACCGGTGGGCCTGGCTGCCCGCGACACCTTGCGCCTTGAGATGGGCTACTGTCTGTATGGTAACGATATCGACGACAACACTTCGCCCATAGAAGCCGGACTGGGGTGGATAACTAAATTCAATAATGGCCGTCAGTATATCGACCGTGATTTTTTAATGATGCAGAAAACCGAAGGCGTAACCCGGCAGCTACGTGGTTTTGTATTGCAGGAGCGTGGAATTCCGCGCAACGGATACGAACTCGAAAATTCGCAAGGGGCGGTTATTGGGCGGGTTACCTCGGGAACCATGTCGCCAATGCTGAACAAGGGAATTGGCCTGGGTTATGTGGCAAAAGAATATTCGGCTTTTGGAACGCAAATATTTGTGCGGATCCGTAATAAAGCCATTCCGGCAGAAATTGTGAAAACTCCGTTTATTTAACTATCAATTCGATTTTCAGTGAACCCAAAAATTGTTGCTTCGATTCTATCCGTGATTTCAGATTTTTCATCAGTTTAAAATCATAATTGCCAAGCGCGAAAGCCATTGTAATTTTAGGTCTGTCGTAAATAAATCGCATCAAATTATAAACTTCCGGTAAGTCAAGTTCAAGTTGACTTTGATTGGGAAAATTACATTTTTTATTTTATAGCGAACAGTTGAATCATAAAATAATTTCTATATTTGAAAGGCACAAGCATTTTAAACCAAACTACATGAACAAAATATTCCGACAAAAAATTGTAATTTCCATAAAAAGCGTTATTAATCAAACAATTCACATGTTCCGCTAATTCTAAAATACCCGCAATGGGCGGGTAATCGGATGTTGTAGCACATTTAAAATGAAAAACACGAACAGACAAGAGTACCAACAAGTTATTACTTTGACAGTACATAACTGACAAGCAAAGTGAAAATATTTGACAGATATGGAGCCGAATACCATTAAAACGGGGTGTTACCGAAAAACCTTACGAGTAGGATATAACTAATTAAAGGATTTAAAATGGAACAAGAATCAAAACTTTACATTTCAGCATCAATCGCTGACAACTTGCCTTCAATGGTGAAAAATGAATTGGCAAAAATGTCGGCTCAGAAACAAGAAGAATTTGTTGAAGAGTATAAAAGAAAAGCAAAATCTCTTGGAATCGCCTATCTGTTTTTAATAATAGTTTTAGCAATGCACTACGGATACCTTGGAAAATGGGGACTTCAAATAGTCTTTTGGTTGACAGGTGGCGGGTTTTTGATTTGGTGGTTTATCGACCTGTTTAGACTCCCAGGGCTTGTTAAAAACTATAATAAAGATATTGCGAGTGACACGATGAGAAATCTGAAAGCAATGTCTAGTTAATGGACATAAAGAAAAACGTGCTACAAAGTGCATATTTAGCTTCGCTGATTTTCACTTCGCTTCAATTCAAAGCGGGCTCGGTGCGTGTTTCAACTGCGGCTCTTGCACTGCCGTTCAGTTCTTTCAGGCAGGAACGTCCGCCTGAACGGACGGGCAGGCTCTCCGAAATCCTCTCCGCAACATACCGCCACCGTTGACAGTCATTGTAACGTGACACTGTAAATAGCAATTACAACATAAAAATCATCATAAATTTTGACAGAAAATTACAGCGCGACAGAATAAATGACATTTAAAGCATGAGTAACACAAAAATATCCATACGTTTTTTTGACGACCGCGAAGTGCGAGCCGTTTGGGACGATCACAACGCCA
>CAZNEV010000162.1:0-2881 GCA_964572085.1 uncultured Maribellus sp.
CATCATGCTTAAATGATTGAAAATCAGTAACGAGGTTTCTTTACCGAATTAATGAGTTCATGGGATTTGTTTTAATTTCTACTTGATTTTGGTTATGTTTTGAGTTTTTATTTTTTTTGTTAATCACGAGGCGGCATAAAACATCATATTCAGGCCTGGAATTTACATGCGTATTTTTTCAAGAATATAAGTGCAAGGCACAAAAATCGGAATTTGAGTGATTCTAAACGGTTTTACTAATAAAGCAATTGTTAAATTCAGCATTTAAACATTTCCAATCAGCAGTGAAAAATAACAGATAAATTATGCAATTAATTTGCATTTCAAATCAATTGTTTTAATTTTGGTGGTATGGATATTGAAAAAATGGTAGTGCAATGGAAAAAATTACATTGAGTTTGCATAATGCTTTATTAAAAAAACAGATTAAAGCTTATGCACAAAAAAGAGGTCTGACTGTTTCGGGTATTGTTGAAAATTACCTGCAAAATCTGATAAAACTGGAAAGACAAAAAGCTAAAACAGATTATAAAATCCCGTATGAATTGGATTTATTGCTTGAGGGTTTGGAAGTAAGCGGGGAGATGCAAAAAAAAGATTACAAAACCTTAAGGGACGAAATGTATGCCGGCCGTGTCAAATAAGATTGAAAGGGTTTTACTGGATGTAAATGTTTGCATCGATATTATTGTAAATCGCTCGCTTTCGCCGGAAACCAAAAAGGAATTATTTGCTGTTTTTATTCAAAATGAAATTGAAGCTTTTGTTCCGGCATTTTCGATCGATACTGTTTTTTATATCCTGAACAGCTCCATGAAAATTGATAAACAAGTAGCTAAAAATGCGATTCAAAAGCTTTTGAAATTTACAACGTTGTTACATTCAACCGATGAAACAATCCAAAAGGCATTTGTTTCCAATTTTTCTGATTTTGAAGATGCGTTGATAAATTTGCTTGCGGAAACAAATAATCTGGATGTGATTATTACTCATAATGTTTCTGATTTTTCAAAATCTGTCTTGCCTGTTTATCGTCCTGCTGAGTTTATTGCACTTTTCAATTCATAAGAAACTCGATGAGAAGAATATTCAGAAGTTATTCCCGTAACTGTTGAAAAATTTTTATAAAAACTTATCTGTTTTTGTACGCCTGTAACACAAATTTTTTATTATTACCCATTCGTTTTCTGAGTTTTCTGATTTTAAAACTTCTTCATCAAAAAAATACGTATGCCGATGCAAATCAAAGAGATCGTTTCCGCGCAAAAAGAGAAGTTGCAAACCTCGCTCAGTCCTCAGGAACGGGCGCTGGGCGAAATTATTTTAACAATGGAAGGTGCCAGATACTGACACAGTCGGTTTCACGTTTCGAGCTGATTGTGGCCGATGAGCGGGAAAACGAAATAAGCCGAATATGCCCTCGATATTGAACTGCCTGATGAAGATGAAGAGGGAAAAGAAAACCGTGGCGCTATTTTTCCCGTCTGCGACAAAGAACCGGTTGAGTGGGACAAATACGCGTATGCCTGCCTGTTGCAGGTGGAAAACGAAGCCCAACTGCTGGACCCGAAAGAACATTTGGAGCACAAAAAATACTCCCGGCAGGGAATGATTAAACGGGTGCTGACCGAGCGGCGTCAAAAAGCCGACAAAGCCGAATACCGCATCAAGTGGGCCGATAATATTTATGGCGACCACATCCTGACCAACGAAAAAGGGGTGAAATACAAAGTCTTTCTGCGCGATTTTGAAAACGAAACCGGTTACAGCGACAGCATGGATGCCCAACTGAACAAACTGGGCACTACCAAGCACATCATGTTTGTTTTCAGGAAATTAAAAGAAAATAAAACGCTTTACAACCGGTTGGGCAAAACTTACCCTTTTGTGGAAATATATTGCGACCCGCTCAACGATTACAAAATTACCTGAAACTACCCGCACCGCCTCGCTGTTGACGAGCAACTGCTGATTTCCCGGTATTTTAAAAATGCCAACCATATTTAATCATCCAATCCACCCGCTTTGTAATTTCAGGGAGGGTCAAATGCCTGTAAAATCCGTACGCCGGGCAAGTATCCAGGCCATGTTCCAGCACTTTTTTATCTTTTGAGCCCTTTAGGATTTTTGACAGCAAACTCCGTCCTCCCGCTGCAATAAGCTCATCGGCTGTCCGCAAAATGGCTTTTATTTCTTCGGAAGATAAATATACAGTTTATGCAAAAAAACACAGGATTGCAGAAGGCAGATTTGTTACGGCACCAGCTTCTCACAAAAAGGGTATATTCAGAATAACCTTCGGGTCATGCTTCCATAAAATAGGCTTGCACAATCCGAACCTTATCAATCAAATTTTAAAACGGGAGCCACAAGCGATGATGCTATTGGGCGATATTGCGGCCGATGACAGGGAAAACCGGATTAATATGCACCAGTGGAGGTGATAATGCTGGATACCCGTTCATGCCGGGACAACGAACGGAGGGGGGAATACGGTTCATATTTGAGAATTGAACAACTTAACTGGTTGAAAGAGACTTTGAAAAATTCAGAGGCTGAGTTTAAAGTTATTTCCAGCGGAACGATGTGGAGCGACTATATAACCCCGGGCAAGGATTCATGGGGTACCTGGGATACGGAGGCCCGTGAGGAACTTTTTAATTTTATTGAAGTAGAAAACATCTCCGGTGTTTTATTAACGTCAGTTAACGCCATGAATTTAAGTAACCTGTCAGATAAGCTGAATAATCATCAACCCTCTGAACTCCTGGAAGGGACAACACCTCTTAAATTTTTGTTACTTTTACTTTTCCAAAGTAAATAAAATCAATATGAAACCGTTAACTATATTTTTTTCCATTATCCTTTTTCTGCTGATTTC
>CAZNEV010000163.1:0-2853 GCA_964572085.1 uncultured Maribellus sp.
TGTTCACGTTGGATGATTTTACCGTAAATATAAAAAAGACCATTGTAGAAGGTGAGGTTGTTTTTGAATATTGAGCCTAACTTCCGGGTTTCTTTCCATTACAAGCGAAGTGAACCCATAATACATTATAAGAATTAATCAAAAAAAATGACAAAAAGAAGGGATTTTATAAAAAAAAGCGTTTTGGGCATAACAGCCGGGATTGCAACCGGAGGTTTGAGTTTAAACGCGCAATCTCCCACTCCGGCTTCTATGGCCGGTGCCGGGGCGCAGAAAGACTGGCAACATGACCCTGAATGGATGAAAATTAAATTTGGCGATTGGGGAGGCCCCGGGGTATCTTCCCAACCAGGGCCAATGGACAATATCCTGCTTAAGGACTGGGCCCCGCGTTCATCGGTTGTAACAAAGGAGACTTTTGTTCCAAAGGCCAAATATCCGGTTATCGACAGCCATGTGCATGTAGTGGGCAGGACACCCGCAGAAGTGGACGAATGGGTCAGGACGATGGACGAAGTGGGCATGGAAACATCCTTGGTACTGACCGGAGCAATTGGGGAAAAATTTGACGCCTTGGTGGATTCCTTGTCAAAAGCACACCCCGGCCGGTTCCAGTTGTATTGTGGCATGGACAGGACGGATATTGACAAGCCCGATTATTCTGAACGGGTGGTTGCGGAGTTGGTGCGGTGTCATAAAAAAGGGGCACGTGGGGTTGGCGAGATATCCGACAAAGGGTATGGCATTACCCGCGACAGCGATCTGCCCCATGAAAAAAGATTGCATCCCGAGGACCCGCGTTTGGATGCATTTTGGGAAAAATGCGCAGAATTGAAAATGCCGGTCAGCCTTCATGTAGCCGATCATCCCTCTGCCTGGACCCCGCTGGATGTTTTCCAGGAACGCTCGCCCGACTACCAGCATTTCAGCAAGTACGGCCATGATGTCCCTTCGCATGCGGAATTGATAGAAATGAGGAACCGTACATTGGAGAAGCATCCCAAGACCATTTTTATCGCGTGCCACCTCGGGAACCAGGGGCATGACCTTGAAACACTGGCCCGGGACATGGAAAAGTACCCCAACCTTTACCTTGATACCTCTGCACGGGACTATGAACTGGGGCGGACACCAAGGTCTTCTGCCAAATTCCTGAATAAATACAAAGACAGGATAGTTTTTGGAACCGACATGGGCAGGGAAAAAAGCATGTACCAGATCCACTGGCGCTTGTTAGAAACCGCCGACGAATATATCCCCGGACGCGTTGGATGGCGATACTACGGCCTTGAATTGCCCAATGCGACATTAAAAGCACTGTACCGGGACACTGCAAAAAAAATCTTTAATATTTAGAAATATGAAAATTAACCGCAAGAATTTCTTAAAAGTTACAGGCTTGGCCGCCGCAGGAATGGTGGTGAAAACCAGCCGGGCAAACAGCGATACCCTATATTCCAGGGGGCATACCCAAAAATTTAACATGCACGGTTATGCAGCACCCAAATTAGATAAAGTAAGAATTGGTTTTATTGGAATAGGGAGCCGCGGATCGGGTACTTTGATCCGTTTTTCCAGCATCGAAGGGGTTGAAGTCAAAGCGCTGTGCGATATAGTTCCGGAAAGGGTAGATTCCGCAATTAAATTTTTGAAGAAAGAATTTCCAAAACAAAACCCATCCTCTTACTCGGGAGATCAGGAAAGCTGGAAAGAGGTGTGCGAACGTGAAGACATAGACCTCATTTGCATATCAACGCCCTGGAAACTGCACGCACCGATTGCAGTTTATGCCATGGAACATGGTAAACATGTATATACGGAACTTCCGGTTGGCGTAACTTTGGAAGAGTGCTGGCAGGTAGTTGAAACATCTGAAAATACGCGCAAACACTGTTTTATGGATTGTGGATCGGGCCACGACGGAATGGCGGCAGTATTATTAAACATGGCCAGGCAAGGCTTTTTTGGCGAAATTATCCATGGCGAAGGGCACTATATCCACGACAGGGTATCCGATAACAACGTAAGATGGATGAGGGACAAAAACAACAACAACTGGTTTGGCTATCGTCCCTGGCGCCTGCAGGAAAATGTGAACAGGAACGGGAACCTCTATCCTGCGCACGGTTTGGGGCCTGTTGCCCAAATAATGGACATTAACTATGGCGATAAAATGGATTATATGGTTTCCATTTCAAGCAACGATTTTACCATGGGCAATAAAATGAAAGAAATGGCTGAGATAGACGATTATTACAAGCCATATGTCGGGTTAAATTTCAGGGGCAACATGAACACGACCATCATCCGCACGCATAAAGGGCGTACCATTATGTTGCAACATGATATAAGTTCACCGCGTCCGGGGCACCGTTTCGATTTAATCAGCGGGAACAAAGGCATATACAGGGCCCGTCCCGACCGGATCGCTACCAGCGAGCACGGTTGGCTCCCGGAGGAAGAATTCAATGCTTTAAAAGAAAAATACACTCCGGAGATGACTAAACGGTTCAATGAAAAACGAAACCAGGCAGGCAGTCATGGCAGCAGGGGATATGAACGGGTAACCGCAAGCGACTGGCGGCTGATCGATTGCCTTAGAAATGGCTTGCCCCTTGAGATGGACGTTTATGACGCTGCACTTTGGAGTGCAATCACGCCACTAAGCGAATGGTCGGTTGCCCGCCAGGGGGCCACGGTGCAGATTCCGGATTTTACCAATGGGGCATGGAGGACCAACCAACGGGGAATGGACATAAACATTCAACATGGCGGAACAACAAATTTGATTTAAAGGAAACAGCCAAATAATATTCAAAACACATGAAAACATTATCAAGAAAAGATTTTTTA
>CAZNEV010000164.1:0-2851 GCA_964572085.1 uncultured Maribellus sp.
GTTAAAATTCGTTATCCTTGTTTGCAGACTCGTAATCATCGCCGGCGTTATTCCGTAATCCGCAAGTGCAACCGCATTCGTGTTTGCAAAATCATGTATCAGTTGTGTCTTCGTAACTAAGTCAGTGTCTCTCGTTCCGTAAAGACTGCTCTTCGTTTCGCCTCCCACTTCTATCAGCTCCTTATCATTCGATACACTTCCCAGCGCTTTCAACGCTGCCGCAATTGTAACTGCTTCACTTATCAGTATCGCTTCTGCTTCTCCCTTGCTCGCAGTCTTTCCCGTCGTCGCCGTCTGCTTCTCCTGTTCCGCCGTTTCTATTTCGCCTATCAGGTTTTTAAAATTAGTTATCGCAGTCGCAAGCGCAGTAATCGGTCCCGTCTTCGCTGCGTTGTTGTCAAGTAACGTCTCAACTGCTCTGTACATCGTCAGCTTGTTCTCCTGTCTGTCGTTCATATAAAACTCCTTAATTATTAATGAATATTGATAAGGCTTTTCAGGCACCGGGGTTTACTGTGCCTTTCTATCCTCAGGAATTACTGTAAAGGTGGATGCTTTGGGGTATGCAAAATTCGGGCATTCTTTTTTTTCAGAAGGAAAACCGCATTTTTTAAATGTAAATTGATTTTCGGACGCTGTAAATTCATTTTTTTTAAATGTAACTCACCATTTTGTCGTCGTAAATCCATTTTTGTCGATTGCAAATTTCCATTTTCCTTATGCAAGATGACATTCTGTCTCTGCAAAATGATTTTTTGTTCCTGCGACTTCTCATTTTGCTAATGTAAATCCACATTCTTTAAATGTAAATCTCCATTTTGCTTCTGCAACACTCCATTTTTTAAATGTAACCCCTCATTTTTTTCTCACCCATTCCCCTCCTTGGAGTGGACGAAGGCCTGTCCGCCTCTGGTGGAGGTGGGTTCAAACCCAAAACACTTTCATTATCTATGTTGTAGAGACGCCTCGGTGAGGCGTCTCAATATGTGGGAAAGGGAAATCCACCTTTGTATATGCAGGAGTGAGTCCAAAACAAAAAAACATTCACTTTTTGCTAGGATGTCACAGCCTGTCCCGTCTTTGCGGGCGTCGTGTGTCTGTCCGCGAACTCTGAAAAAGCAGGTAGCTGCAACTTTCAAGTTGCGCTTTTAATTAATTTACGCAAGCTGAAGCTTGCGACTACCTTACCAGGACATCCACGATAGTGTGATTCTGTAGAGACACACCACTGGGGCGTCTCAAAGCACAAAGAGACGGATCATCGATCCGTCTCTACAAAAATTTATCCCAATATTTATTTTGTAAAAAGGTTTTGTGTTATAACTCTCTGTTAACCGTTTCAGACCAGCGTAGAATATTGCCAATTGCATCTTCGGTAACGGCAGCAAGGAAGGCGGTTCTTTTGTTATACAGGTCTGCAAGTGCTTACCAACATTTTTTACGGTCCGAACCTACTGTTTGCAAGGAAAGCGGCTCTAACCACATAATCTTAAGTACGAATGGTTTATGTTAATTTAGATAGGCAATAAAATGAATTGACAATAAAAAACCCCGGAATTAACAATACCGGGGATCTTAAAGATTAAAAATGTTTGGTAATTACTTATTGTGACTGTCCTTGCAACTGGGCTACCAGTTCATTCATTCTTTCCAGCATCTTCGGTGTTTCAGGATTTATCTCTTCCATTTTGTCTATTACAGCACCTTCAATTTTCTGAACCTCTGCCTGAAATTCTTCCTTTTGCATTATCTCTTCCTGCACCGGCTGAAGTTTCTGTGCCACATTGTCGTACTCAGATTTTATTTCCTCTAATTTTTCCGGACTTGCATTTTCACTTTCTTTTTCGAATTGTTCAATCAACTCATTTCTTTTAATTATTTCGGGTTCAAGTTCCGGGTTTTCCTTTAGCATAGCTGTTTCCACCTTATTAGAAAATTTTTCATTCATCGCCCTTATATCCTTATCGGAGAGAGCCTGCTGCTGAATCTGCTGAAGGCTTTGATTCAGCTCCATATATTCCTGGTACAGCTCATCCTGGGTTTGTGCAGGTGTTAGTATTGTTACCATAACTGTTAATGTGATGGCTTGAAATACTTTTTTTAAAATATTCATAAACAGCCTTTCTTTTTGTTTATTTAAATATTTATCCTTTTTCTGAAGATAAGTTAATCTGAAAAAATATCAAGGGAATAATAAATCAAAGAAGAAGAGTTTTTAACTTATAAGGTCTTTAACATCAGTAAAAGCTGTTGATCGGTTTAGCAAGTAGTCCTTTTAAAACCAGAGGGAATAGAGGCAGCCCTTAGTCGTTTGAAGTTGTCTAAATTGATTTAATAAAACAAGCTTACCTGCATCAGTTCATTCCCCCAAAAATTATTTTTAAAAAGCTTTTGTTTACAACTTTCTGCTAACCGTCTCAGACCAGCGTAGGATATTGCCAGTTGCATCCCCGGTAACAGCAGCAAGGAATGTGGTTCTTCCTTCACAGCTCTATTTCTCCTCCATCAATGCTTTAAGAAGTCTTCCTTTCGTTTCTAAAAATCCAACGTTGTTTTCTATTTCTTCCGGTGTTGCAAGCGGAGTCAATAGTAGTCCATCTTTCTCAAGCTTAAGCTTTACCTTTCTTCCGGAGGTGAGTTCGTACTGCTTCCGCAGCTTCGCGGGAATAGTTATGCAACCATTTGTTGTTACTTTTACCAGTTTCATAAAACAAACCTAAACCCAATAATTATTTTCTCAAAATCCCACCCCCATTACCCTGGCACCTTTAGCCCGTTATTTATTTTCCCCCTTGCTTCATTCTCATAAGTCTCTTATCACCCGTGCATTCTTATACTCATTATAAAACTG
>CAZNEV010000165.1:0-2785 GCA_964572085.1 uncultured Maribellus sp.
CTAAATCTCGAGAACTCGTTTTTCGGTTTATTTATTCTTTTAGTATATGATAAGAATTCGGTACTTCCATCTTTTCTTACCACTTCAAAACTTTTTGTTTTGAACTTAGCTGTTCCAATTCTGAAATGGTCAATTCCGCAACCGATTTTTTCTTTTTTTTGAGGATGAATTTCTATTAAACCATAAACATTGTCAAAATCAGATGAATTTAATATTTCTCCAAACTCATAAGAGTTTAAAATTTTCTTATAAAATTCAAGAGCATCTTTTTTGAAAGTGAATTTATTCCCCGCTATTTCTATCGGTTTCTTCATTTTTTTAACTGTTGCACAACGTCTGCATACCCGCCAATTGCGGGTATTTCGTAATTACCGGAATATAATTTGTAAATTTTCGTCGGAATAGTTGGCGCATCTGTTTCGGTTGAAATTGAATATTCAAATGTAGAGATTATTTTGTTACGTAGATCCTTTAGAACGCCGTTTCCAATTACTATTTCAGCGTTCCCGGATGTTTTCTGCCTTCCTCCTGCCTTTCCCTTTCGATGAATTCATAGAATGACTGTTTCAAGTCATTCTATGAATTGTAATGGGTGCGTATTGTTGCAAAATACGGTTTCTGAAGAAAAACAAGGCTTGTGCATTGCGTACAACACGAAACCTTGAAGAAACGAGACTTGCGTTTGGCGCGTGACAATAATTGCTTTAAACATGATTTTGCGCCACCCCGAAATCCTCAACGCAGCGGAGAAACTGGAAGCCATTTTCGACAACTATGGCCTGAAAATCGGGAAGGAAAGCTACGCCAGCGAATCGGCATTGATCGCAACGTTGATCAGCGATTTTTCGGAGCCGGAGCTTGCGCCCGCCTTTGGGGCCATTCCTGGCTTTGTTGAGGCCTTGCGGGGGCTGGTCGCTGCACAAAGCAATTTTAAACAGGCCCTCATTGTTTGAGAAGGCAGCAAAGCAAAAGAATGGACCTACCAAAATGCCACCGAGATGAGAAAACCGTGACGGACATCATCAACAAGCGTCTAAGGGTTTATCTGAACGCCATGCTTCAGGTTGATCCTGAAAATTGTCAGGTCTTTATCCGTCCAGCGGCTTGGAGCCGCTCGACGGAAAATGCTGATGGAAAAAACCTTATTTCGAAATCTTTAGCCTTCGTAGCCATACAATTTCAGATGCGCTCAACCTTATTGTCTTTTTAAATGTCTAACCAAAGAACCGTTCTGGAAGAAAAGAACGGTTCTTTTTTCGTACGACAAATTAATATTTCACATAATTCGTCCCATACGGATAGCGCTGCGGGCGGCTGAGCATCGAATTGGCCAAATCGTTATTTAAAAATCGTTCGGCTTTCGGATCCCAGTTGAGTATGCCTGGAACTTTCATGGCAATGTGGCTAATCAGGCAAACCGTGCAAGTACGATGGCCGATTTCCACCGGAGATATGGGCTGCTTGCGCGATTCGATGCAGTCTAACCAGTTGCCGTGTTGCTCGTCGCTCACGTAGAGGTGGATTTCGTTCTCGCCAATTTTCGACCTCAGGATTTCCTCGCTGCTGGCGTCCAACGCTTTTGTGGAACCTTCGGGGATAGGATCGCTCGCAGTGGCCCGGTAGGCGCCACGGGTCACGAAAATCCAGCCGTTTTCGCCTTCGTAGCGGATGCCGTTAGGAAAGCCGCCGCTGGTATAAACGGTAATGCCGTTGTCGTATTCCTGCTTCACCATGAAATCGCCGTGCACATTCCAGTCGCCTGATTTTGGAAACTGCGCCACCGCCTCCACCGAAATGGGGCCGGTATATTCCGTATCCATTCCCCAGGCAGCCGAGTCGTAGTGGTGCTGCCCCCACCCCGTTATCATACCTGCGCCGTAGTTTTCGTGACGAAGCCATCCCGGACGGCTGTAATCGTTTTGCGGATGCACGAGTTTTTCCTTGTATTCCAGTTCGGGTGTAGAACCCAGCCACATCGCAAAGTTGAGGTTTTTGGGTACAGGGCTTGTTTCGAAAACCGGACCAGAGGGATCACCGGGCAAACCTATCTTCACGGTGTGCACTTTCCCGATACGACCGTTACGCACCAACTCTGCCGCCCTGCGGAATTGCGCATCTGAGCGCTGCTGGGTGCCTACTTGCAGGATAACACCCTGGCGATGCACGATGTCGCTCAACAAGCGGCCTTCTTCTACCGTGAGCGATGTGGGTTTTTGCAAATAGATGTCTTTTCCGGCCAAAGCAGCTTCCATTGCCGGTTGCGAATGCCAGTGATCGGGCGTGCTGATCATCACTGCATCGATGTCTTTATCGAGCAGCAATTCACGGTAGTCGCCGTATATTTTCACATCAACGGCATTGTTGCTGCCGGTTTTCTTGTTGTAGTAGCCTTCCACGAGTTTTTTACCGTCGGCCATGCGTTTACTGTCCACATCGCAAACTGCCATAATCGTGGCACGGTCGTATTTCAGCGTTTCTGCCATATCGTGGCTTCGCGCAATACGGCCACAGCCAATTTGCCCGATATTGATGCGGTTGCTCGGTGCATTCTTCCCAAAAACCGATGAAGGAACAAGGGTTGGGACAACAATCGCCCCTGCTGCTGCAGCGGAGGCGTTTTTTAAAAAAATTCTTCGTTTCATGGATGTATTTGTTAAAAGTTTAAAATTTAATGTTTAAAGTGGGCGATGCACTTTGCAGTGCGCTTTCTTTTCTTACCCCCCTCTTTGGAGCTACTCTTTATACACATCTTTATGATATTTAGCTAAAACCAGACCTTGGTACA
>CAZNEV010000166.1:0-2769 GCA_964572085.1 uncultured Maribellus sp.
AACAACGATGGCCTTCCTGACGTGTTTATAACAAATCAGCATGAGACATTTTTGTACAAAAATTTAGGGAGTGGTGTCTTTGCTAAACAATCATCTATTCCCACAACAGCATTCTCATTCGATAGTGATCATAGCGGGGCAGCTTGGGGAGATTACAATGGGGATGGTTATATTGATTTATTTCTTTCTTCCTATAAATTAAATGACAATGCAATTAATGTGCTTTACTTAAATAATAAGGATGAGTCATTTACCCAAAGTTTATCAACTGACGTAATCTCTACCCATGGAAGTAGTGTTGATCCCGCCTGGATAGACTATGATAATAATGGTACTCTGGATCTCTTTGTTCCTAATTATTGTTCAAATAATTTTCTTTATAAAAATCTTGGTAATGGAAACTTCAGTAGCGTATCCGATAATGTGTTACTCCCATCAAATTGTTCCGTGGGCTCATCTTGGGCTGCTTTGACAATGATGGGGATTTTGATGTAGCTATTCAAAATAATGTAAACCAGAATAACCAATTTTTCGAAAATAATGGTGATGGTACATTCACGCAGAAATTTAATGCCATTACAACCCACACTTCTTCCTCCTCAGCCTGGGGTGACTTTGACAATGATGGGTTTATTGATTTTGTTCAGGTGGGAAGTTATCCGGAACGAAAAACTTATTTGTACAGGAACAATGGTGATAAATCATTTAAAGATGTGAGCGATGAACAAGGCATCACAAATACAAATTACTCTTGGGGCGTGGCTTGGTCTGATTATGATAAAGATGGCTTTCTTGATTTCTTTATTGCTAATTCTAACTTGGGACCTTCGTTTTTAACAAACGATATTCTTTATCATAATACACCTAATGGAAACGGTTGGATTAATATTAAGTTAAAGGGAACAAATTCTAATCATTCGGCCATTGGCGCAATGGTTAAGATTTATGCCAATGGAAAATGGCAGTTTAGAACCGTTCAGTCAAAGACAGGTAATAATTCGGAAAACTCACTCAATGTTCATTTTGGAATAGGGCAAGCTGAAAAAATTGATAACATTCAAGTTATGTGGCCGAATCAGGGTTATCAGGAGATACTAAATCAAGAGAAAAATAATTTTATTGAAATCACAGAAATTGATTTTCCAAAGGCACCCACCATGCTGACAACAAGCATTTCCCTTCCTGGTGAGGTCAAATTGAATTGGACCGACAATTCTAACAATGAAACAGGTTTTAGGATAGAAAGATCTAAAGGAGATACAAACAACTTTAGCTTGATAGCCACAGTCCCGGAAGGTGCTAATTCATTCATCGATAATAGTTTGCAAAATGGAACCTATTTTTATCGGGTGGCCTCAGCTATCAGTGGGGGTTTTTCACTGTATTCAAATATCTCCACTGGAGTAAACTTGGTAACGGGGTTGGAGTACCAAAAAGAAGATGAAATTTTAATTTACCCTAATCCTGTAAGTGATAATTTATTGATCTCGAATAAGAATTTTGGAGGTGGGATAATTAAAATTGTTGATACTAATGGGCGAATTGTTTACGATGGTAAATTAAATGCCATTAATGAGGTTGTTTCATTTAGTGATTTCGCTCCCGGTATTTACATACTATTTATGGACAATAGACGAATCAAGATTTTGAAAAAATGATTGAACTTGTGAATCACCTTATTATTTTACCCCTCCACTGGCTTAAGTTTATGGCAAGTGGTGAGCAAGAAATTCGTTTTACTTATTTACCAATTGTGCCACCCTCTCCCCAAGGGAGAGGGTGAGTAAATGACTGCTATGCGCATGTAATGAGATGGGTGAGGGATACAAATGGTGACAAGCTTTCTAAGCCTAAGCCTTCGTTGATGTGCTTCACCAACATAGGCCAGGGTGAACAAGCGCTTGCTTTATATCTGAGTAATTCACTAGCTTTATCTACTATGAAAATCAGTTTTCTGTTACTGTTGGTTTTTATTATGTCCTGCGCCACGCCCAAATCTGAGTCGGACGAAAGTGCAGATACACCCCCTCCTGAAGAAGCAACTCCTGTAACGGTGGATGAAATGGACGATCCACCCCTCACGGACCCTAAAACGGTTGTTGATTATTTTAATTTATTGCGGTGGAAGGGAATGATTGATCCGTTTGTATTGTTAGAACAAGGTGACAAATGGGTTTGTATCGAAGATGCGGGCAGTGAATTCAATTATGAGGGGTCGTTGGATGCCGTACGCCACTATCCTTCCATTGTAGATATTAAAAATGGGTATATCCAAATTGAAGATGAGGGCACGGGAGGTGGAACCCTCTCCTATACAGAGGTGGCTCTATTTCGAAAATCCGATAAGTCCTACCTGATCGCTTTGAATAGATATGGATTGGATGAGATAACGCATATAATTAGTGGCGATACACCCAGGTTTTATCAATGGGAAAATAATGAGTTGAGCGAAGTAACTACGGAAGTATTTCCTAAAACATCTTTGTCTCTTTTTTTCAAGGAGGATATGGAGCCCATTGAGTCGCCTTATTATTTTACCTTACCACAAGTGGGTAGATCCATTGAATATCATATCCAGTTGAATGATCCAGCCCAAAAAGAACGGCTTAAAACGAATAAAATAAATATTCAATTTGATTCAGGTCAGGATAAGTTCGTATTCACCTATCCTTAACCTTCTAAGCCTTCGTTGGTGTTCTTCATCAACGAACAAGGTGAAAGTAGCTATTTGATAATCCCAAAATATTATAAAATTAGAGGTAATAGACA
>CAZNEV010000167.1:0-2764 GCA_964572085.1 uncultured Maribellus sp.
TTAAGGCTGGGGCCTGAAGAGTACAAATGGGGACCCGTAGATATTCCACCCATTTCCCCTGTTCCCGGGAAAGCCCCAACAGGTTAAATCCTCCTGCGGCGTAAATTCGAAACGAGCGTATAAATATCCTTGCACATTGGAGGATGTTTATATGCGAGTTCTCCCGATATATTCGGAATGACCTGTCCCAAATTTATTTCGGGAGGCTATCTGTTACTTATAAATAAAACAATTCATTTTACGCAACCTTTTGGTACCTTCTCAAATCTTTATGTTGCGAAACATATTTATTTATGGGTTACCTTTTAATTGTTTTCAGAATATATAAATAGGAGTAAATCAAAAACCACTAACAATAAAAAATCGAAAAATCATGAACCCAAAAACGAAAAATCTTTTCGACGTGCTGGAAGGGTGTAAATTTTTCAATCTTTTGTCAGGTTCTGGTATAATGAAGATAGGTTGTGATACTAAAGCAGGTCAACCAAAACTACATGGTATAAAACATCTTATTCTTTTTTTAATTGTTTTGTTAATATCCGATGTTATAATTCATGCCCAGGAAAAGTTTGAGAAATTTACAGTTAACCTCGGCTTAACTCATCCGGTTCATTACGTCCCCAACAATATATATACGTTTACAATAGACCCTGAAATAGAACTATTAATGAATTTCAGGATTTTCAGTATCACTACGTTATCAGCAGGCTTTGGCATGCAATACGGAGATCACGTTAGAATTAAGGAAGTAAATAAATTAGTTATGGTTGATGACATTGGGCTAAGACCTTGGAAATATACATATCATTGGAATTTAAATTTCCTAAGCATCAAAGTGCCTGCATTTATTAGGGTGCCATTAAGCAATTCTTTTTTAGATTCTTATGTTGGAGGCATTAGTTTTGGGTGGTTTTGGAAGTATAACCTTACGGAGCGCAACATCCCAAATACGTCTAATGTAAAAATTAACCGTTCATATTTGGATTTTAGTTTGGGGGTGAGAAAAAATCTTTGCCAAGCCGATAATTTATCAATAAGCCTGTCTCCATTTTTGGGCTACCTCATTTATTTTTCTGATAATAATGACTGGCAAAAAAATTACATTTTTTCCCGAATAAAATTCAATTTTAATTTTTAAACCTTGAAATCATGAATAAAAACTATCGCTTACTATTTATTTTGTTGCTTTTCGCCCAAGCAAGGCATTGTTACGAAATAAGTTGGATAAAACAGGTGATGTTTTTTTTGTGATAACAAGGCAAAAAACACAGACATAGCAGCAGCATAAGCTATCCTTTGGTTTCCTAAAGTTTAACTTGTTTCCATAAAAAGGGTCTTACCCGTTCCTGTACAAGTTCGACACCTAAACCAGGTTTGTCAGAAACTGGCAGGAAACCATCTTTAACATCCAGTTCTGGAGCATGGTCCACCAATTGATAATGTTCAGGGATACGGTATGGATAAAGTTCCTGAATCAGAAAATTTGGAATAGATGCATCTAAGTGGATGGCTGCTGCCGTTGAAACAGGGCTGGCGCAGTTGTGAGGCTGGATTCTCATGTTGTAGGCTTCAGCCATTGCTGCGATTTTTTTAACTTCCATAATACCGCCTGCCACACCGATGTCGGGCTGAAGAATGGCCGCAGCACGTAATTCCATGATTCGCCGAAATCCATAACGTGTGTATAGTCGCTCACCTACAGCAATAGGAATGTTAATTTTGTCGGAGACCAGTTTTATTCCTTCCGGATCAAACGGATCAACAGGCTCCTCGAGGAACAGAATATTTTGGTCTTCCACTTTTTGTGCAATACGGATAATAGCATCAGTTGTTAATTCAGCACTCATATCCAGCATCAGGTCAACTTTTGGGCCAATAGCCTCTCTGACAGCTTTCACCCGGGCAATTGCGATATCTTCAGCTTCGCTTGTGATAGTGCGGTGTGAAACATGCCTGATACGTCCATGCTCGTCTTTTAGTGAGGTCGATAAAGGATACATTTTTATAGCGGTATATCCATCATCAACCACCCGTTTGGCTGCTACGGCGTATTCCTCAGGGGTACTGGCCCGGAATCCCCATCCGTTTGCATATACCCTGATTTTGTCTCTTACTTTTCCGCCTAAAAGCTCATACACTGGTATGTTCAAAGCTTTTCCCTTGATATCCCACAATGCCTGTTCGATTGCGCTGATTCCGGCGAAAATGATTGTTCCCCCACCCTTTGCCCAAAACGTGTGGTCGTACATTTCGCTCCAAAGTGCTTCAATGCTAAAAGGATCTTTGCCTGGAAGGAAAGTTTCTGCCAGTTCTTTAATCATGGCTGCAGCTGCGCTTGCCCCTGTGCCGTATGCGACTGCAGCTTCTCCAATACCGCTGATCCCGGAGTCGGTAAAAAGCTCAACAATAACCGGATACCGACCTCCCACCGAGATATGGTAAATATTCGCGCTGGTAATTTTCATCCGTTCCCGGTTGTTTGTAAAGGCAGTGCCCAGAAACATTGCACTTCCGGCCGTCGCAGTGTTAAGTAGAAAATTCCTTCTGTTCATAATAATATTCTTTTGACTGTTTTTAAATGCCTCTAATACTTTTTGTTATTCCTAAATCACAGGCTACACAATACAAGCGGGATATTTTTCATTAGGCAGACCGCATGTTTTGCTTTCACCATGGCAGTAGCGGTTGCGAAATTATTTACAGTTTTACTATTCAAGAATTATTGTCCGGGAATAGTTTTTTGCAGCTTCTTCAACTTTTACAA
>CAZNEV010000168.1:0-2625 GCA_964572085.1 uncultured Maribellus sp.
GCTGTAATGTTGTTCGGTTCTCGTTTGAGCTTAAACTGGTAAAATTCCTCCCCGTTCATTAGATCTGGGAGGTTAGCTGCATTCTGCACCGAATATTTTCCGTCATAACTAACCTTGGCTTTCCCTTTAATCCCCTCCTTAGAGGTAATAAGAATAACACCATTGGCACCCCTTGATCCATATATTGCAGCGGATGAGGCATCCTTCAGCACTTCAATTGATTGCACGTCGTTGGGATTAATATCACTTAAAAGGCCACCATAAGGGATTCCATCAACTACGATAAGGGGATCATTACTCGCCAGGATGGAGTTACGCCCTCTCACCATCAACACTTGATCAGGGGCAGCACCAGCAGAGGATGTACGAATCATCACACCCGGGATGGCTCCCTGGATGGCTTGTGCAACATTAAGGTTGGGAACCATTTCCAGCCGTTCTTTTCCTAATGAAGCAACAGTTCCTGTAATATCACTTTTCTTCTGGGTGCCGTATCCAACAACAACAATTTCATCCATCCCTATCGTCTCTTCCTCCATAACCACAGCAAAATTACTACGACCTTCAATCACCACTTCTTGCATTTTCATCCCAACAAACGAAAACTGAAGCGTTTCGGCACTGGAGGGAACAGAAAGGGTAAAACCACCATCAGGATTGGTCACTGTGCCAACGGTTGTGCCTTTTACCACTACTGAAACTCCCGGCAGCGGAAGTCCCGTCTGGTCGGTGACTACGCCGGTTACGGTTTTTTGCTGTTGCTGTTGCGAGTAGGTGAGTACCTTATCCGCTTTCCGGATGATAATTTGCCGGTCGTAAACATCGTAAACCACGCCTTCGCCATCCAGTACCTTGTCTAAGATTTGGTTGATCGTGGCAGCCTTAAGGTTAAGGCTTACCTTTTTATCGGCATTAAAATCTTCGTTTTTGTAGAGAAAGACAAATTCGCTGTTGTCTTCCACATAAGCAATCACATCGCGGATCGACCGGTCGGTCATTCGGATATCAAGTTTCGAGCCTTGCGAATAGCTGTTGGCATTCGCCGTAAACATCAAGCCAAAGATGAGTACAATTGTGATACGCATAATTCGCCTCCATTTCTTTGCGATCCCCGGACCGTGGGGATCAATTAATCCTTTTTTTTTCATAAATTTGAACTGTTTTAAACGTTTATATTACTATTAACTGGTAGTTGAACGAACCGGGAAGTGTGCCAGCACTTTCCGGTTGCTTTTTTATTTTATTCCATAGTTGTTCTCATTTAGCTTCACGAAATCAAGCCCGGTAAGTTTAGACAGGTATTCGAATACTTCATCTTTTTCTTTGGTCACGTCTAATTTTCCGGTAATCTGAATGCTTCCTTTAAAAGGGTCATCATACTGAAAGCGTATATTGTAATACCGTTCCAATTTGCGGGTGATGCGGTTCAAATCGGTATTGGAGAAGCTGAACAGGCCTTTAGTCCAAAGCGAATAATACTCCACATCCACATCGTAGATGGTGGTTTCCCGGTTTTTTTTGTTGAAATAGGCCAGTTTGCCCGGCGACAGTTGAATTTTCTTTTCCAACAAGCCTGCGTTGGCGCGCGATAGCTCCACACGGCCTTCGGTAAGCGCAGTTTGTACGGAATAATCTTCGGGGTAAGCCGAAATGTTGAATTTTGTTCCCAATACTTTAACTTCCACATCGGTAGTTTTCACAAAGAAAGGTTGATCTTCATTTTTTGCTACTTCAAAAAACGCTTCGCCCACGAGAAAAACTTCACGTCTTTTATCCATAAACTCCGAGGGATAAATCAGCCTGCTGCCGGCATTGAGCCACACCCGCGAACCATCGGCCAGAGTTATCAAAGAGCGGCTGCCGTAAGGGATAATCAGCGTGTTCATCTCCGGCGTTTTTCCGGCAGTTTGTCGCTTTACGGCTTCGTCGCGGTTAAAAATTATTTTCCCCGAATTGGAATAATCCAGTTCCGAAGCGCCTGAATTCAATTGAATTTGCTGCTTTTCACCGATAATGAGCATGGGTTCCTGAGTAGGAGCAGGCACAGCGGAATTTTCTACCACAAATGCCGCCTGCCTGCTGTCCATGTATAGGTAAACTAAACTACTTCCAATCGTGAAAAACAAAAGTGCCACTGCTGCGTATTTCAAACTGTTTTTGAAAAATACGATGCGTTTTTTTCTGTGGTCAACCGTTTCAAGCTGCTTGATTATCCGGTGCGCCAGTTCTATCTTTTGCTCTTCCTTTAAACTTTTGTTGGTGAATTTGAGGTGCCTTTCAAACTGTGATTTAAATTCTAAAACGGCGTTTGTATCCTCCGGATTATGCTCTAAGTAGGCAGACCAATAAGCATTAAGTTCTTCAGTAGGATGAAAAATCCATTTGAAAAAAAGCGGGTTTTCAGTTAATTGTTCGTGAATGTCCATTGCCATTTTATGAGTTCAATTAGTAATAAGAGATGGAAAGATGGAAAAGGGGACAAGAAATTGTAATTATTTTTTCACTCTCCCTCTTTTCCCTCTCTACGCGTAGAGAGGGACGATCCCGAGTACTCGGGATCGGGGTGAGTGGTCCAATTCATCCCAAAACAAATTCTTCAATTCGTTTAAGCACATTTGTGATATT
>CAZNEV010000169.1:0-2618 GCA_964572085.1 uncultured Maribellus sp.
CAAAATGGGCTATGCCGGTATAATGTTTCAAAGGATCGTTTTTCGATTTGGGAACGTTGGGCATTTCCATAATCTCCAATTTGCAATCTCCATCGAATGTCAGAAAATACGACCGGAATTCTTTGCTGTGGTTGTAGTAAATTTCGTTGCTCGAAGCGTCGAAGTAGCGCATGTAGAAGTTGCGCAGGGTTTCGAGGTGGGTCGTCCAAATGGCAATGTGGTTGATTTTCATCCGTAAATAATTTATTTTTTAAGGTCGGATGGAACTCGCATGTGAAATTTTCATCCGTGTTTGTGTTCAACGAACATGCTCGTTTCATAATGAAAGAATTATGTTTTCCTAAAAGTAAGATGTTTTTTGTGCAATTGCAATGACTGTTTTAACTTTAATAATTGTTAATTCCTATGTGTCGGACATTAACTCATTCGTTATAAGGTGTATGGAAGATTGTTATTGCTGTTATAAATCAACGGAATTATTCTCTCAGTCTTTTTTTTGTTACCTTTGCACCCGTTGAACAAAGCATATTTGCTACTGTTTCATTTGAGTAAGAACAATTTAAATTTTTCTAATTAGAAATTGGATAATGACAAACACTTCGAAATTTACACTTCCTTCATTGATCAACGAGTCGGTGATGAATTACGCCGACCAAACTTCATTGGTTTTTGTGGGGGAAGAAAATTATACTTACCGCCAAATGGGCGACGACATTGAGCGCGTGGCAAGCTACCTGAAAGAAGCCGGAATTGAAAAGGGCGATAAAGTGGCCATTTTAAGCACCAACATGCCAAATTGGGGAGTGGCATTTTTTGGCATTTCTGTTGTTGGCGCAGTGGTGGTGCCCATTTTACCCGATTTTCTTGAAAAAGAAATTACATCCATTCTGGAACATTCGGAAGCTAAAATAATTTTCACTTCGGAAGCATTGTATAAGAACATTAATGCAGAAGCAACGAAATTGTTGGACCAGATAATTCTGGTCGATAACTTTGCTCCGGTTCCAAAAGGAACTTTGCCCGAAGAATTAAAAAACCTCGCAGCCGGTTTGCCCGAAACCAAAAAGGATTTTGTTCAAACCGAAGTGGAGGAAGAAGATTTGGCCTCTATTATTTATACTTCCGGCACTACGGGGAACTCGAAAGGTGTAATGCTGACACACAAAAACCTGGCATGGACGGCCCAACAGCTCTATACCCTGCAGGACGTGAACGAAACCGATCGATTTCTTTCGGTTTTACCACTGTCGCACACCTTCGAGAATACCGTTTCTTTCCTGCTCCCTATGAGATTTGGTGCTTCGGTGCATTATATGCGTAAACCACCGGTGGCATCGGTGCTTTTACCGGCACTGGAAAAGGTGAAACCCACCATTATGCTTTCCGTGCCCTTGATTATGGAGAAAATATTTAAAGCGAAAATCTATCCGGCGTTCCAAAAAAGCGCGGTAACAAGATTTCTCTATTCAGTTCCACCGATGCGCAAAGTGTTGCATAAAGTGGCTGCAAAAAAGTTGTACCAAACCTTTGGCGGGCAGCTTCGGTTTTTCGGGATTGGCGGCGCCAAACTCGACCCCACGGTGGAGCGTTTTCTTTTGGAAGGCAAGTTCCCCTATGCAATTGGCTACGGTTTAACAGAAACTTCGCCATTGCTGGCAGGAGCAACACCGGGAAAAACCAAATTAGGATCAACGGGTGTGGCGATGGAAGGCGTTAGCCTGCGCATTGCCAATGCCGACCCTGTTACCGGAGAAGGCGAAATCCAGGCAAAAGGGCCGAATGTTATGCGCGGCTACTACAAAGCCCCCGAAATCACCAAAGAAGTGTTTACCGAAGATGGCTGGTTTAAAACCGGCGACCGTGGGATGTTCGATAAAAACAACATGCTGCACATCAAAGGACGCATCAAAACGATGATTGTGGGTGCGAGCGGCGAGAACATCTATCCCGAAGAAATTGAATCGGTTATCAACAAAATGCGCTTCGTGATGGAGTCGCTGGTGGTGGAAAAGAAGGGGAAAATAGTGGCCATGATTCATTTGAACATCGAGGAAATTGAAAACAATTATAAAACCATGAAAGCCGAAGCGCAGCAATATTTCAATGAGCGCTCGGAAGAAATCCTGAAAGAAATTCAGAAAAAAGTAAACGAAGAAGTGAATAAATTCTCGCGGATACAGCAAGTGGTTTTACAACCCATTCCCTTTGAAAAAACACCCACATTGAAGATAAAGCGGTTTTTATACGCTCAATAATGACGCATTCCCACGCGAATAAAAGAGGTACAGTCCATTCTCTCATTCCCGCGAAGACTGTTATTCTCCAGTTCCGTTAAAATCTTTTGATAAATTTTAAGGTTGTATATCGTCCGCCGCTGTTTATTCTCACGTAATAGACCCCCTGAGCCAGACCGGAGATATCTAATTTATCGGCCTGACCGGCATAAACTGCCCTCAATCTACCCGAAATATCAAAAATATCAGCAGCATCAATTCTTTGATCCGACCGGATATTAAGAACATCTTTCGCCGGATTCGGATATATAAAAACACCGACAGCATCATACAACGGATTTTACTTACACAACCTTCTGTCTGTCAGCCCGAAGCTTCATATTT
>CAZNEV010000170.1:0-2577 GCA_964572085.1 uncultured Maribellus sp.
ACACTTATTTTACCTATTTACCGTAAATTCCACAATCACAAAAAGCAACCAGTAAATAATCAATAAACAAGCTTCTTTTTTTGAAAGAGTACGGCCAGTTTTCAAGAATTTAAACAACATAAACGAAGCACCGACCATAAACATGCCAGTTATATAAATGATTTTTTGTGGAAATGAAAACGGATTGATCAAGGCGAGTATCCCCACTACGATAGTAGCATCAGCAAGCACTGTACCGAGAATATCTCCGACAGCTAATGAATCATCGTGTTTTTTGACAGATTTTAGTGAGAAAAGTAATTCTGGAATGGTTGTACCAAGTCCTACGACAAGCATTCCAATAAGAACAGGGTTTATATTAAAATAATTTGCGATTCCTACAGCAGAAGTAACGGTAAAATGTGATCCTACCAATAAGATTGCCATGCTAAATAATAGAAGTAGAAAGTTTTTACTTTTCCCGTTATGCCCGTTGTGTACCACGGCAGAATGGTTAGTTCCGTTTCTCAGAGCAAGATAATAAAATATTCCTCCCGCAACAATCAGAGTCAGACCCTCAAGTCTCGAATAGTGTCCATTTAAACCTAATATTAATGGCAATAAAAGTATAAATGGATATACAATGTTATTCTTTAAAATTTTCCCTTCAACTTTTAACTTTTTGCCGGTAAGAAACACAACCACCGCAAAGACTAAAGTTAAGTCAGCGACATTTGATCCGAACAGAGTACCAAGTCCGAATGAGGGAATATTTTCCAATGAAGCGTTAATGGCAACAAATGTTTCGGGGAGGATTGAAATTATTGCCACAATCATGAAACCGACCAGAAATTTTGAGATTCTAAAATTTTCTGCCAGTTTGACGGAATATTTTGTGGCCATTGTTGATCCTTTGGTAATGGCGTAAAGCGAGATAATAAAAATTAATAAATTGATCACCATAAATTTATTTAAAAGTGTCTAACTTGAGCGGTGCTTTTTCCGCTTTATTGATGATAAATTTGCTTAGAATCATTCCTTTTTTCTTGCTCAAAACAATGAGAATTATTGTGGCTATCAAACCGAAAAACGAAATAATTCCGAACAAGGCGTTAAAACCCAGCTTGCTGGCGATAAAAGCACCGATAGTGGCACTGGAGGCCGTAGCGATGCCGACCCCGACATCTTCTAACGACCATTCAAGACCTACAATTTTTTTATCTATGTGATTGGTAAAGAGAATACGCCAAGCCGGAACTGCCATAGAGTTAGCAATTCCGTTCACTATCTGCAATACATAAATATGCCAAGGGGCGGATGACATGATATAAAATAAGGGAATGATCGATATTAAAAAGGTGCCGATGATCATGAACGAATATTCGTCAATTTCACCCCTGATTTTATCCATTAATCGGCTAAATGGAACAACCATAATCACTCTGGTCAACCAGTAACAAGACACGGCAAAACCGATAACTTCTATTTTGTTTTCTATATTTTTAAGGACAAAGACAGCGAATATTGGGGCCAATAAACCGACGGCAAAAAAAAGAAAAAAGTCGGACAATATTAAAAAGCGGATTGTCGTGCTTATTTTATTTTTGTTTTTTATATTATTCATAGTTGCCTTCGGCTTCGGGTTGGTGCAATATTTTTTCGACTTTGATTTTTTTCTCTCCACTCGGTGTTTTAAGATTAATGATATCACCAACGCGATACCCTAATAAAGCACACCCCACCGGAGAAATCACCGATATCTTGCGTTGAGCAATGTCGGCATCCTCGGGGAAAACCAACCAATACTCAAGTTCCGCCCCTGAATCTACATCTGTAAAATTCACCAAGGAATTCATGGTAATGACATTGGCAGGTATCTTTTCCGGTTCGACAATCTCCGCTCTTTTAAGTTCCGAAAGCAAAGAACGAGTACTGTCGTTATCCGGCAATTTTTCATTTATCAACTTGATCAATTTTTTGTGATCATTTTTTGTAATGTATATGTTGGTCATAGGTTCTAAATTTAAAAAAACAACCGTTTTAGCCGGTTGTTTTTTGCTCATGCACTAAAACAACTGGCTAAGTGACAGTAGGAAAAGAAAGTGTGGTATTTTTGTATATATTATGCAGAAACATATTAAGAGTATTATATCAAAATTATATCAAATCAGGCTAAAAATGGCAACTTTTGAACACTCCAATGTCGTTTTTATTTCATTAAAACATCAAGCGAAACGCCCAATGCGTCAGCAATCTTTTTGACTGTATCAATAGTGGGGTTAGGGGTTGAGCCAGCTTCAATTTTGGCAATCGTATGAAAAGCCAAATCCGCCTTTTTTGAAAGCTGATCTTGCGAAATACCGAGCTTGTTTCGGTATTTCTTCATATTCTCGCCAATTGTGGATTTTTCGTTTGACATATTCGTATAGTTTTACTATGATAGTTGTATAGTATTAAAATCATCACTTATCAATAGTTAGTATATGAAATTTTTACGATTTAGTCAAACGAAATTAGGGAGTTCCTTAGCGTTGCCCGCGAATGGGTTGGGTGGGTCAAGGGCAACATCTCTTTTGGTGGCGCATTTTGCTTTGCAAA
>CAZNEV010000171.1:0-2494 GCA_964572085.1 uncultured Maribellus sp.
GTACCAAGGTCTGGTTTTAGCTAAATATCATAAAGATGTGTATAAAGAGTAGCCCCGCCAGAAAATCATGTGCTTTTATTGCGAATTCAACCCAGGCTAAGCTCCGGTTCTCCTCATTATGCGGTAACGTCCGTAATCTTCTGGTTTTGGCCAATGACCGTGAGGGCTTAATATTCCAGGTAAAATCCCTTGTTTATTTGTTGGGGTATAAAGGCTCCCTGTTACAAAAACGTTCGGAAGGCTTTCAAAAGCAACATTTTGTACCTGGTAACCATCGTATGTACGAATATCTCCGAGAATAGGATTAAGGGGATATTTTTTTGGCATTTTCTCTAAACCTGCTCCTTTAAGGATTTGCGCACGTATCTGCTTGGAACGTTTTATCCAGGCTTCAGGTGTTGTATATTCCTTTCGCATTTCTTCCAGGAATTCTTTCCCCTCAGCTTCTGTCCAATGATTTCCGACACAAAGCATATCGTCCTGGCTGAAACTGTTTAGGCTTGTTAAAAAAAGAACAAGCAGGAGTAAATCTTTTACGGATTTTAAGTTTTTCATGTGTATATTAATTTATATCATTTTTGTATTGCCTCCGGCCACAAGTGAAATATCCATTTGTGGTTTATTGGTTTTCCATGCACCTGCCGTAAAATCGGGTACATCAACAGGGCTGGAGCGACGAGCAACAGACCATTCACCAGGGGACCGATTACACTCCAAGCCGCAGCATCATAAACGGTCATGTCAAGCGGCAAACCATTCCGTAGGCAATCAATCAGCCGCCAGTCCATTATAAAGTCCATTCCCCCGTGACCGCCTACTTTTTTGGCCATTTCACCAACTCTTTTGGTGATTTCCGGGGTATATTTTTCCTCAAGCAACTGGTATTCTTCGAGGGCCATCCACTCATGCCCCAGTGTAATTTTTGGGGGAAGGGGATACTTTAAAGCGGCAGCTTTTGTTCCGCTAACCCTATGGATGCGGGAATAGGCATTGGGCGAAGTTATGTCGTGCTGCACCATTATCGTTCGGCCTTTAATGGTGCGGATAGTACTGGTATTCATATTTCCCCGGTGGGATTTATTGGCTTCCCTTGCAAAAGGTTCCCAGAATTCGTCATTCGCGGCAGCTTTATTGTACAAATCTTTCATCATAAAATCATTACCGGAAACGGATACCATATAGTCCATCTTGTCACCGTAATTGATGTCCATTATCTGACATATTGGGCCAAACCCGTGTGTTGGGTAAAGGTTGCCGTTCCTCCGCGTATTTTCTTCAAGACGCCAGGTTTTGGTCTTATTTTCTGGATTAAAAGTAAACTCGTGGATATAAGCCCCCTCGCCATGTATGATATCGCCAAAGAATCCCTGTCTGGCCATATTCAGTGTGAGCATCTCAAAAAAATCGTAACAGCAGTTTTCAAGCATCATACAGTGCTGGCGTGTGTTTTCAGAAGTTTCAACCAATTGCCAGCATTCTTCAACAGTCGTTGCTGCAGGAATCTCAACCACGGCATGCTTTCCATGTTCCATTGCATAAACAGCAATCGGAGTATGCAAATGCCAGGGAGTTGTAATATATATCAAGTCAATATCATTCCTTTCACAGACCCTTTTCCAGTCATCAGGTCCTCCTGAATAAGCATCAGGCTTATAATTAACATTTTCAATTTTTTTAAAGGCTTCATCAAGCTTTTCAGGTACCAAGTCACATATAGCTTTAATCTCAACACCTTCGATACGTATCAGACGATTCAAGGCTGCTGCACCCCGATTGCCAATGCCGATATTTCCAATCCTGACCTTATCCAGCTTAGGCACTGCATATCCTGCCATGTTGAATTCTTGTAAATGCGATTGTTTAGGTGGTTCCGTTTGAACTTTATCAGATTCGCCAATTGTCCTACCTTTGCATCCAATAAATCTTGTCCCTGCCAGGCCTATTGCTGCAAGCCCCGTGATTTTGAGAAAATCCCTTCGATTATTTTCCATTGTTAAACGTTTAAAGTTGAATTTAATTCGTAAATATTTAATAAAATCAATATAAACTGAATATTAGCATCACTATATTTAATTCCCTATAGTGAGTTATTCATAAGCCAGTTTACATTTTGAAGAATTCTTTTAACTATAGCTACTACCAGTTTAGAATAATCTTATAATATCTCAAGATTACTTATTGAGTCTGTTTCTTGTTATTTATTCAACGTAAATACATTGACAGTTTCCGAAAGCATTATACTCTCTCAGAATAAATTCTGCTTAAGGCTCATTTTTCAAATGATCTGTAATCCATTTTGCCAAATCTGTGTCACCTGACTCTTCACAAAGCACTAGGTTAGTTGCGGTACCGTATTCATCCTTCATCTTTCCCAATGTTACCTGTTTGTTTCTTCCGTCCACCAGCTTTTCCATCAACACCGGCCGCGGCGATAGAATTCTTACCATATCTCTGAGGTCAGCCACCTCCAACAGTCCGGGCACCACAACATCCA
>CAZNEV010000172.1:0-2242 GCA_964572085.1 uncultured Maribellus sp.
GCGGCATGAAAAACACGCATAAAAAACAAGAAATTGATGGATAGTAGTACGAATATCTGGAGACATCCCTATTGACCAGGGCTTCAGAAACAGCATTCTCTGAATGGGAAGATATTGAGGAAGACCTCTATCATTAAAACGGAAAAAATCACAGTAATTCACCAGTCCTTGGTTCGGAAAGAACTCGGTTCCCTCTCCTTTGAATTAATGCAACAAGTTAGAAAAATACTTCGTAAAACGCTGGAAATTGAATAAAAGAGGCAGGGTAAGTATATCCCGCAATCCGCAATCGTCTTAATGGCCTATTGATTTTTTGCTATGCGATGTCAAGATTAGATCCTGCTGTCCCATGAAAATGGGCAATTGCAACATGCCACAGTGCAACGACTCAAAAAGGCGCGTTTTGGCAAAATGGCTCTTTTTCAGCAGAATCAAGATTAAAGATCTGACCCCATGACAGCCATTGAGACAATGCAGAAAACCAAGAAAATGGCAATGTAATTAAATACTGAATTAGCAAATTTTTATTGTAAAATGGCTTATCCTGTCTCGGAACTTTATGATATAGCCATAAAGGAGGGTTGGGATTTGCCAAAAGAATGGCATGGATATTCACAGCATTCTTATGAGACCCTACCTTTACCGACAAAATATATTAGCGCAAGGGGTGTTTTGAAATTTCGAGACGAGGCCTTTTGTAAATATTTCAAAAATGCAGCTTATTTGAATATGATGGAAGGAAAATTTGGGAAAGAAGTTAAAGAACATATTCAGGAAATGACAAAAACTAAATTAAATAGGAAGTTAATTGAAATTTTGAAAAAAATATGAATGAACTAGTATTCTCCACTGAAAAAATTAAGAACTTTCTAAAAAAGTTTTCATTATTAGTTAAAATTAGAAGATTTTTTAAAAAAAAATCAACTGAAGAACTGAAAAGAATCAGTTTAATTATGAAACCATGTAACCCTTTGGGGAAAAGTGGTCGAAGGCTTGAGTCCACAAAAGAAATGCTAGTGAGGAAGTTGATTGATGAAAAACAATCAAGGATGAGGCATTTCAATCCTCCATGGCATTCCAGTGTTTTGTTTCAGGCGGAAAATGTATCAGCAATGAAAAAGAATAAAAAGATTTTATTTGTAATGCAAGAGTATATTGATGCATCAACTGATAAAATTGAGAATGATTTTGTATTCAATATGCGAAAGTCAGCAAACGACAGCGGTTTTTCAACCGATTTTTTTCCCACGAGGCACGCTGTATATGAAATTATAAACTCCGAACTTGCGGATCAAGAAATTCAAGGTCTTTTAAATAAAATTTTGGAATATCAACCTAATATTGTTATTTTCGATGGGAATTTTATTGGTAATGATAATCGTGGGATGAATACAGGTTTTTGGAAGATAATAAGAAATAATCATCCAGACATTAAAATTATAGCTATCATTCCTGATAGTTATCGGGGGCCAGATGATTTTTTAGGGTATTGGTTGAGGTCATCTGATTTGGCTATTATCTTTAATACAAGGAGTGAATATTATTTAAACTTGGACTTGGAAGCGCAGAAAAAAGTTATGATCTTTCCATCGCTCCCTTTTTGGGATGTGTACTTTGATGATAGCACTATAAATAACAAACTTTATGACTTTTGTTATGTTGGCTCAGATTCTAGAAATAGAAAAGAATTCTGTTCTCAAGTTCTTAAAACGGATCTGAATTGTAAAGTAGTTTTTCATGATAGATCTCAAAAAAAAGCCCTAACATTGAATAATTACTACAGAGTTCTTTGCCAATCAAAGATTGTGTTTAACACTGGCTACTTAAATGCAAAAACTAGTCTAATAACGGGTAGATCTGTGGAGGCGATAAAATCCGAAGCCTTACTGTTGGAGGAGTCAGGGGATTACTTGTCTGACTTTTTTATTCCTTGGATTCATTTTATCCCTGTTTCCAATTCACATGAGGTGGCTATTTATTCCCAATTTTTTATCCAGAATGAAATTTATCGTCAACAAATTGTCAAAGCGGCTAAACAGTTTCATTGCTCGTTCTATTCAGCAGATAAATTTTGGTCAATTATGGAAAAACATGTTGTATAGGGAAAAAGTAGGGGAAAAGGGTCACACCTTGATTATTGGCGTGCCAAGGGAAGGGTACTGCTTTCTAACGGGTGAAAGTTCCGTCGTGGTAAAAGCCGGAGCCATGTAGCTTGGATGGCAGGGGGTGATGGAAACGTTGC
>CAZNEV010000173.1:0-2205 GCA_964572085.1 uncultured Maribellus sp.
GTTATATGCCTACAAAATTATAGCAAAGGAGAAATATTATGGATACCTTTTTTGCAATGGATACACAGAGAGCAGTAATCCAAACTATGGAAAGTCTTTACATATTAGCAACATCGAAAAATATTGAAACGATTAAAGGAAGATATGAATTTCTTTTAACGTTAATTCCTACTTTGAAGTCCGCAAAGAACAATTCCCAGTATTCTAATGTAATTCAATCTGCATTTGGACAATTCAAGACAATGTATCCAACAAGTGATCCGCAAGAATATCAGCTATCAGTCATACATAATCCTGAAACTTTCGATATAAACGAATTTTATTGTAGTTCACTTGTCAACGCTACAAAGAGATATTCTGAAAAGCATCTTGAAGAAATCAATGCTTTAAAAAAAGAAACAGCAAAGTCAAAGAGAGTTGCAAAAGTTATTGATACAATAAAATCAGTCCAGAATGAATTACAATTAAAATGCTCAGCTTCCAAAACTTACTCAATGGCAAATGTTGAATTAGAAAAATTATTATCCGAATTAGGATAATCGTATGAAAAAATTTGATTTGAACATTGAAAAAATCTTAGAAAATTGGGAAGCCCACCACGCAATTCGTGAAATAATTGCTAACGCACTTGATGAACAAAAGCTAACAAAGACAGAGAAAATAAATATATTCAAAGACGATAATAACAATTGGCATATCAGAGATTACGGACGTGGTATTACTATTGAACATTTTACTCAAAACGAAAACGATGAAAAATTAAATGCAGAAGGAATCATCGGAAAATTTGGAATCGGTCTAAAAGATGCTTTGGCTACATTTGATAGAAAAAATATTGTTGTAAAAATCATTTCAAAAAATGGAGAGTTTACAATTGGTAAATCGATAAAAGTAGGTTTTGAAGAAATTATTACCCTGCATATTTACATAAACCCTTCTCCCGATCCTTCTTTTATTGGTACTGAATTTATCCTTTCTCAAATAACAGATGATGATATTCAAAAAGCAAAAGATATGTTTCTGAATTTTTCTGGTGAAAAAGAAATTGAAACCTGTTCATATGGAACGGTATTAGAAAAAAAATATGATATTGGAAGAATCTACATCAACAACGTAAAGGTTGCCGAAGAAGATAATTTTTTGTTCAGCTATAATATTACCAATCTTAACGCTGCAATTCGTAAAGCACTGAATAGAGAGCGTACAAATGTTGGAAGAACTGCTTATGCGAATACTATCAAATCAATTTTGTTAAATTGTAAAAGCCGTGAAGTGGCTACAACTTTAGTAGATGATTTTAAGAACTATTCAAATGGGACAACGCACGATGAACTAAAGTGGATTGATGTCCAAGAACACGCTGTTAAAATGTTAAACAATTACGAAAAAGTAGTTTTTGTTACCACAGACGAAATTGCATCTTCACCAGACTTAGTTGACGAAGTTAAAAGTGGCGGATTTACAATGGTAAACATTCCTGCTAATTTGAAAGATAAAATTCAAGGTCAATCAGACGTAGGGGGGAATGTTATCCGTGAATTCGACCAATTCAAGATTGAGAGAAATGAAAATTTTGAATTTAAGTTCATTCAACCAAGCCAATTAAATCAACTTGAAAAACAGAATTACAATTTACTTGATAAAGTACTTGCTTTAATAGGAGGCAGACCCTCAAATATTAATAAGATTCTTATTTCAGAAACAATGCAAAGAGATGACTTTTCTTTTCGACCCTCAGAAGGATTGCGACAAGGTGATCAAATTATCATAAAGCGTAGTGTCTTAAGTGATACAAAAAGATTCATAGCTGTTTTATTACACGAAGTAGCACACGCAAAGAGTAATGCGACTGATGCGACCAGAGACTTTGAAGATGAATTGACAAATATGCTCGGTGAAATTGGATTAAAAGCTATTACTACAAATGGAGAAGTAAAGAAAGGTTTTTTTAGTAAGTTATTTAGTTAAAGGCATATAACAAGCCAATCAACCCGACCGCCTTTTCGCATTTGGCAGTTTTTATGTTTTTGGCTTGGTTGTTCCGTTTCAAGTTTGTTGTTCTCAGTAGTTCTATTAATTAACATTGTTGCAAACTGCACTTACGAAAAAAGATAAGTGCAGTTTGCTAAATCATTGGCTTTGTCGTTTTAAACTGCAGTGTTGTTCTGGGCGGCGGGTTATCGGCAACGCCGTTATACAAATTTA
>CAZNEV010000174.1:0-2132 GCA_964572085.1 uncultured Maribellus sp.
AAAATATCAGCTTATGTTGCTGAATATCTGTGTGTTGTTAAAGTAAAATCCGTTCTAAGGCATTTTCCAACATTTCGGTGTCGTCTGCTTCTGTATCAGGGAATTTTAATTCCCAACCGTTGAAAACGATACCTGAAACTTTGTCAATAAATAATAGGACATCAGGAAATTTAGTTCTTCCTGATGCTAATTTTAAACCTTCATCATTCGTTGCTTCTTGGAATAGGGTGGTGCCATCATTTATGGCTTGTTTTATCCAACTGATTATTTGTCCTGCCCAAGCTCTTTCATTATATGTAATTTTCGCCATTCAGAACTGGGGTTTTATAATTCAACGTATGATATTTTACGATAGGCTCATTGAATAATCTCAATGTAGATTTTTCTATTTCTTTTCGTTTTAGAGTCTCTTGAATTCTGTTGGTGCATATTTCGATGTAATCGACTTCTTTAACCTTATGAAGTAAGACATCTTCGTTTTTTTCAATACCAATAAAATTTCTATTTTCAAGAATGGCAGAAAGAAGAAAACTACCGCTTCCGCAGGCATTGTCAAGAACAACATCTCCAGGTTTTGTGAACGTTCGTATCAAATATCTTCCTAATTCAATTGGTTTTTGAGTAGGATGATAAACTGTACCTTCGGATTCGGCTGTTTTAACATATACAAAATCATCTATTGGTTGTTCCTCATAAAATACAACATCATTCGGATAACGATTTCCATTACTTTTTACGTGCCGTGGCTTAAAATCTCCATAACTTCCTGTAAATTGGTCTTTTCTGATTCCTTTATCATATGCATCGCCGGTAGTCATTTGCGGATTATAGGTAGGTTGTTTTTTATAGAATACGCAAATATCTTCGTGTTTCCTCAGTGGTTGTTTCTTTGCGTTCAGGAAATTTGTTGCTTTGGATTTTATCCATACTACTTTATACTTAAAGTCCTTTTCGTTACTCAGAATAAGTTTAGCTGTAAAGACTCCTTGAGATGTAAGTACAATTGCTCCATTGTCTTTGATAATCCGATAATATTCTTTCCAAAGCTTCTTGAGGTCAATAACGGAATCCCATTTATTCTGGGTAGTTCCATAAGGCAAATCGCATAGAATCATGTCAATACTTTTATTTGGAATATTCTTCATTTCCTCTATACAATCACCTTGAATTACTTTGTTGAGATACGTGTTTATATTTTTTGGCATATTTTTAAAATTTGAGACTTTTTTGTTTCGCATTACTTTGACGTAGGTATTTCACTTTTTTTTCCGCAACCAAAAGTGCATCAGTTGAAGAACTGCTTGCATATAATTTTTTTGCAAATAGGTCGCTGAAATACTCTGTTTTCAGTTCTTCTAAGTCAAGGCTAAACACAGTTGCTAATTGTGTTAGTCGTTTTTCATCAAATTCCCTTTTTCCATTCTCTATTTTACTCAGATTTGCAGAGTCCAAACCCAATTTTGCACCTAATTGGGTCAAAGTAAATCCGCTTTTTGTTCGTAGTTGTCTGATGTACTCTCCGAATGATTGTTTCATTTGACTTGAATTTTTAACCTTGTCAATATTTGACAAATATAAGAATTTTTTTTGATTTCCATTTCTGGTGGCGGTGGAAAAGGGCAAGCTCTTTTGGTTTTTCAGCGTTGGCTTTGTGCGTTGGCAAAAACCAAATGTGCTTGACCGTGCGGTGGCTTTTTTCAGCTTGCAGAGAACATCTGCATACCCGCACATTGCGGGTATTTTCGAATTAGTGGTATGTGTTAACCTCTTGATTTACATTGCCTTTTGATTTAAGTGAAGTTTCTCGTCGGAATGTTTTGCTCATGCTGTTCAGTTTTAATTGGTTCTGTTCTTCAAAAATAGGAATTATTTCATTCTTAACTCATTTTACTCCGAAAAGTCAATTACCTCTGAATCCCCCAAGACTTTAAGAGCGCATTGATTATTAGAGTGTTCCCCTTTAGGGCCAGGGGTAAAACAGAAGAATATGTATTCAAACAGACCTTTCGGAGTGGATTCTTTATTGCAGTTTTTTTAATTGTCATTTTTTTTCGTAATAGTAAGAATAGTCAATTCCTTTCATCCGTAAATAATTTATAAGTTAAACAATAACAGCACTTTAAAAAAACAGA
>CAZNEV010000175.1:0-2062 GCA_964572085.1 uncultured Maribellus sp.
GTATTTTCTATAAATTCACCAAATAGAGCGATTTGGGATAGTGCCGCCTAACGTTTAAGCATTGGCGATGTGGCGGCATTCTGTGTTACGTCTGCCTGGTGCCGCTGCTGATTAAAGATACAAAAGCTCATTGCATATTCTTTAGTTTGGCGATATTCGTCTGCTTAAACTGAAGGTGATTAGCGAACAAAAAGCTGAGAATAAATTCGTCGCTCCGCCATATTGCCAATGCAATGTTAGCGGTAGTTCATAAGTCGGTAGAAAAAGTCATTCGCATATTTTTGAAAGCGTTCAATGCTGTACCTTTTTTCTTCTGTACAATCTCTTCCATAAAGTATTCCCTGTATGAATGAAGAAATAATTCTCGTATGTGGAGGATGACCAAATGTCGAAAAGAAGTGTCTAACAAAAATGTACTGGTAAAAATCTAAAGTGTTTCTTACAAAATCCTTTTGATACAACTTTGAGGCAAAGTCAATGCGTTCTTGATTATAAAAAATGTCGAAGACAAATCGGTTTTCGTTTACATTAAACTGTTTTTCGAATGTTTCTTTCAAGTTTAAGCCGTAAAGCTCTATAAATTTAATTTCGTCAACTGTTTCAAATGCTTGAATTACAAAATCATTGAAGAAAATCACATAATTGAACTTATCTTTTAATGTTCCGACTAAGTTTTTGGTATACTCAAAGTCATCGCCAACAGTATTTAGGTAAGTTACTCTTAGCGGAATTTCTTTTAGTATATGGTCATTTTGAAAAATTCCGTTGTACAGTTTTTGTCTGAAACTTTCCGATAGGTCAAAAGATGGGTCACAGACTGAAGTTCTCCAAAACTGAAGAAGAAAGAATTTTCTTATTAATTCACTATCTTCAAGCTCGATGGTTCTTTTCTTTAATTCTTCGAAATTTATCCCTCGTAATTGAGGAAGTATTTTGTCTATAAATTCATTTTCAATTGCTGTAAATAGTTTTTCACAATCAGAGCAAAAGTAATTGTCAACCGAAAAAGCGTTTTTTTTCGCTTCATTAATTTCTTCGTCAGACGGCTCTCGACCCAAGGCGTCTATTATTGAAGAAGTCTTTGTTTCTCTTTGAAAACTAAATTCAACAAACGGACTTTTGTTTGAAAGCCCAAACATAAACCCCTTTTCACGGTAGTTGGTCCCACCCTCATTCAGACACTTCCGAATTATAGCGTCTGTCAAGTAATGAGTATTCTTTTTGTCTGCTTCTTTTTTATTACAGCACTTGCAATTCATATTGATGTCGTTTTGAATTACCGCTAACGTTGAAGCATTGGCGATGTGGCGGTATTTGAAAATCGTCAGCTCGTAACCAATGCTGACTAAAGATACAAAAGTTCATTGTTTATTCTGTTGATCGGTATTATTCGTCGGCTGGAACTTAAGCCGAATAGCGAACAGAACGATGAGTGTTTGCAGGTCGCCCCGCCATATTGCCAATGCAATGTTACCTGCCGTTTTGTTTGTCAAGCTCTTTCATTTTTCTTGTCCAATAATTTAAATCCTCTTTTAGTAAAAGGTCAACTTGCTCTTTTACGCTTTGACATTTTGTCTGGTTTAACGCAATAACTAATGGCTTAATTTCTTTTAAGTAGGTTTCTGTATTTAAGCCATCGCACCTCGTTTCTCCATAACGCAAGAATTGTAAAACCTCACCAAGTCTATTTTCGTCATTTGATTGTAATGCGTCCTTAATGGCTGAAAATCGCGTCCAACTTGCTTGATTTGACTGCCACCAAATTTTTGCTTTTTGAGCTAATAATTTTCTATACTCGATTAGTTTTTCTCTATTCGGTTTATTTTTCCATTCTAAATCATAAGTGCCTTTTTTTAAATACTCTTTATAACGTTCGTTGTCTTTCATTAGGTTAAATAAAGTTGTGTCGTCAACACCTGAAATTTTATAGCCAAAGTCCATAAAAGTTAGGTCTTCAAGCAGCCAACCTGCTCTTACAGAAATCCAGTCCATATCATAAGGCACGGTTGAAGGCTCCCCATTTTTAGTACGATTTAAAAGTAGAATACTTTTCTCATAGTGC
>CAZNEV010000176.1:0-2043 GCA_964572085.1 uncultured Maribellus sp.
TGCCGATGACAGATTTATATGATTGCCTGTATATCAGATGCTTTACGAATGGTAGATTCTAAATGCACCTCATTCCCGCGTAGGCGGGAATCTCAGCAGTAAAGGAAGGGATTCCCGCCTACGCGGGAATGGTGGCTTCGATTGATCTGTCATCATCTCATCCCCGGAATGTGTGAATCATGTAACTCTTAATGAAAGTTATGTAATATTTCGCTGTTTACATGAGCTTACCTTTGGTTGATTTTACAAACTGATGTAAAACAATTAAATATACAAAAATGAATAAATTGAAAATGAGTTTCCTTATTGTTTTAAGCGCTGCTTTTATTTTTACGGGTTGCGCAAGTTGGAACAAAACACAAAAAGGGGCAGCTATTGGAACTGCATCGGGCGGTGCTGCAGGTGCAGTAATTGGTAGGGCTTCTGGAAATACTGCCCTGGGGGCAATTATCGGAGCGGCAGTTGGAGGAGGAGCAGGTGCTGTAATTGGCCGACAGATGGATAAACAGGCAGAAGAAATTAAAAACACGGTGCCCGATGCAAAAGTGGAACGCGTAGGCGAAGGCATTGTGGTAGAATTTAGCAGTAACATTTTGTTTGGGTTCGACAAATCAAACCTGTCAGCCGATGCAAAAACGAACTTAGACAAACTGGTGACGATACTGAATGGGTATCCCGACACCAACATTGAAGTTCAGGGGCATACCGACAGCAAAGGGAGTGAAACGTATAACCAAAATTTATCGGAACAACGGGCAGGTGCGGTTTCCGGATACCTGTCGGGGAAAGGCATTGCCCATAAGCGTTTAACAATTAAGGGTTTTGGCGAGGACTTGCCGAAATATTCAAATGATACCCAAGAAGGGCAGGCAGAAAACCGCAGGGTTGAATTTTTGATTACGGCCAACGAAAAAATGAAGGCCGATGCACAACAAAATTAAACAGATTAAATTTTACACATAAATTTTAAGTACAAAACATGAAAACAAGATTATTTTCTTTAACACTAATTTTAATCTTTTCAATTAGTCTGGCATTTGCTCAGGGAACTGAAAATTCAAGACCTTCGTTTGGCATTCTTGGAGGGGTAAACATGCAAAACCTAAACGGGAAAGATATGGGCGGCAAAAAACTCGAAAATGATATGCTTATTGGCTATCATGTTGGGGTTAATGTTCAGCTTCCTGTTGCTCCGCAGTTTTATTTTCAGCCGGGATTGATGTTTAGCACCAAAGGAGCAGAAAGTAAAACCAGTTTAATAACCGGGACAATCAAGCTCTCGTATATTGAGCTACCGCTGAATTTTGTTTATAAAGCCCAGCTTGGAAATGGCTTTTTTATGCTTGGTTTTGGCCCTTATGTAGCTTATGGAATTGGGGGTAAAGCTACTTCTGAAGTTGGTTCTGTTACGGTTGAATCGGATATCGAATTCCAAAAAGAAGTGAATTCAGGTGATCCTTTAACTACCACGTATATTAAGCCCTTTGATGCCGGTGCCAATCTGTTTTTTGGATATGAATTGCCGGCCGGAATATTTTTACAACTGAATACACAACTCGGACTGATTGATATCAATCCAACAGACAACCGGTTTCCCGACGATAATGAATCAACGCTTAAAAATACGGGATACGGGCTTTCACTTGGTTACAGGTTCTAACAACAGAGAATAGTGATTCAATTCACAAAAGGCTGTCTTTGGTTTTCAAAGATGGCCTTTTTAATTTCCTTTATTTGTGAGTGTGTTGTGAAAACAAGATTTTAACACAAAGGCACTAAGCCACAAAGATTTTGGAAAGTTTAAATGGCTAATAAAAAACACCTTGTGTTTTTTTTTGTGTCTTTGTGTCTTTGTGTTGAATCTTTATTTCTTACTTTTTGGAGTGCCTCGTAGGCGGATTGTTTCTGTTATTCCTGAAAAAAGATGGGGTTAGGCCGGTAACTTTTTTAAACTGATTGGATAAATGCGCCACGCTGCTGAAGTGCATTTTAAACGGATTTTACTTTAACAACACACAGATATTCAGCAACATAAGCTGATAT
>CAZNEV010000177.1:0-1787 GCA_964572085.1 uncultured Maribellus sp.
CGTCCCCTCAAATGGAGACCAGCCACATTTATAAAGGATGTTTTCAGGGGAAACCGTCCAGCTTTCATTGGGGCCCACCAAAACCAATGGAAAACATGGGTAGAAATCTGGCTACTACTCAAAAAACCTACGACTCGGCATTGAACAAGCTGCAGACAGGTAGTGGTAATTTAATCCGGCGTGCTGAAAATATCAAGCAATTGGGAGCCAAAACGACCAAAAATTTACCGCATCAGTTTATTGATGAAAATGATAAACAGGAACTATTTCTTGATTAAAATGGCCTAATACTCAATTTAAAAGCAGCTTGTTTCAGATGATAAAATGTTTGGATTTCTATTGGAACCCACTTTTTACAATTTTAAAAGTTTGCACAGATTCCCCCGCTTCGGTTTGTATTTTCAAAATGTACTGGCCAGCGGCAACCATAGAGAAATCGAGGATAGTTTTGTCGCTTTTGATGAAATCCCTTTGGATTGTTTTTCCTACAATATCAACCACCACAAAGGACATTTTTTCAGGCAAGGCGTTAAATTCTACATTCAGTTTATCGCCCACCGGATTTGGGAAGGCTTTGATTTCCAAATCAGGCCAATCGGTATCCGAGATTGCCGTTATGGTTAATTTTGTTTGATGAACCCCTTGCGTGAGCGTATTAGAACTGTTTGAAAACGTTTCAATTACCGTTTCGCCTATTGTCCAGCTTAACTCGGCAGTGGCAGTTTTGTTTGTTCCGCCTGCTGCCGAAACTATTTCTTGTGCAACGGCAAATAAACTGGCTGCCAAAAGCATTTGTAAAATAATGATTGCTTTCATTTTCATTTTTTATTTTGAGGCACTCGCTTTAACCATAGTTTCCAATTCTTCCAACCGCGATTTTAAATCGCTTACCTCTTTGGCGAGTTCGCCATTTTGAAGTTTTAATTCTTTAATAGCATTTACCATGGCAACATTAATCGAATGGATATTAAAGTCGAGGTAACCATCGGCTTCCTCGTTTACCGCTTCGGGAAATACTTTCTGCACATCCTGGGCAACAAAACCAACTAATTCGCTATCCGATGGAAGTTGCCTTGGATTGTCTTTTTTGTAGCTAAATTTTATGGGCTGCAAGGCAACAATCTCAGACAATCCCTTTTCATAGTTTCCATGAATATTTTTTAAGCGGCGGTCAGAGGAAATTACCCAGGCGGTGGTCCCGGAACTTTTGGCTGCATCTCCGTTTACATGAAGTGGATAGGTTGGATTTGTAGTTCCAATCCCTACATACGAATTGGATTGTTTTGCAAAAATGGCTGTTTTTGTTCCTGCATTATAAATCTGTAGTCCCCCGGCAGCAGAATTGTTAAAAATGTGCCATTTTGCGGTTGTGCCTTCATATAGCCTAAGCCCTGCGTCTTGACCGGCATCCGATTCCAGATACATAAAACTGTCGGGGTAGCCTTTGCCTTTTACGTGGAGGCCTGCAGCGGGTTTTTGTGATGTAAATTTACCTATTTGTAGACGATTTGCGATGTATGTGTAGTCTGAAGCAATCATCATTGAGGAAAGGCCAGGTCCAGCATATAAATTAATTGGCCCATTATTGTTTGAAATGTATCCGAAGGCCGGGCCTATTCCTATTTGTAACACGCTCTCAATATTTGAACTTGTCGAGACAAGTCGCATAGCACAACTTTCAACGTTCTTCATATCCAATTGTGTTGCAGGGTCATTCGTTCCGATTCCAACTTTGCCGGTGTTGAAATAAATATTTTCGCCACTTTTCTTCCAGATACTTGGTGCTG
>CAZNEV010000178.1:0-1740 GCA_964572085.1 uncultured Maribellus sp.
CAGAAATAAAATTGAAACTCCTGTCAAAGAGGATATATCATTTGTGAAACGAATGCTTCGCCCTGTTACCAGACGAATCCAAAAGGTCATTAAATTTCTTTCAAGACAATAAGCTATGCAACCCACCCTCTCCGTTATTATTGTTACGTTTAATGCCGAAACACAAATAGAACGTGCTATTCAAACCGTTCTGGCTCAGACATTTGAAAATATAGAACTGATTATCATTGATGGCGCCTCAACCGACAATACGGTTTCAAAAATTCAACTTTTTAACCAGTCGAAAATCAGGTGGATCAGTGAACCCGACACAGGAATATACGATGCGATGAACAAGGGTGTGGCGATGGCAAGTGGTGAATGGGTGTACTTTCTGGGGAGCGACGACGTCTTATTGGATGAAAGTGTTTTTCATTCTGTTTTTTCCACTTTTGACACTACAGGCATACAAATTATTTACGGAAATGTTATCAGTAAATCTTTTAAGGGAAAATACGACGGACAGTTTACTTACAAGAAACTATTATCAAAAAACCTGCCGCATCAGGCAGCCTTTTACAGAAGAAGTCTTTTTCAATCCATTGGACAATTTAACACTAAATTTAAATTACACGCGGACTGGGATTTCAATCTCCGATGCTTTGAAAACAACGTAACGAGTCATTACACGGAAACAGTTGTTGCCGAGTTTGGAGCAGGTGGAGCAAGCAGAAATCACGACATTTGTTTTCTTCAGGAATCACTTCTTTACCGCTCTATACAATATTTTAATAACTCTGGACAATCACGGAAGGTCAGCATGAGAGAATATGACCAATATTGGCGTTTGATCCGTAATGCCCGGGTAAGATCTGCAGATAAACTTATTTTATATGCCGGCGGAAACCCCATACCGGATTTCCTGCTTCGCATTGTAAAAATTCAAAAAAAAATACCCGATAATTTTTTGCAGAAGGGACTGATTTCTAAAGGCGTTATGGCTTTATGCTTCGTTTGGAATAAACGAGTTTCAGATTAAGTATTAGCGATTACAGGTGGTTCACCATTCATTCAAATGAATTTCTTTTATAGTCCCAATTAGTACCATAACCTCGCATTCACCTGTTTCAAATACTGCAACGTTGCCTGGGATACGGGTGTCCGTGTTTGTGTTTTACGTATTCCACGTATATCATTCCATCCTTTAATAAAATGTTTCATATTGAACAAAGTTTTGATCAAGTATTCACCACTCCACAATAGTACCGTGGAACAGAAGTATATCCCAGGCAAATATTTCCATGCCACTTTGCTTTTATTTACCCAGAACATTTTGATACGCTCCGCTTTTGCTTTTCTGCCCAACGGCGATTCCTTATGCCTTAATTCTACTGACGCATCATACTGTATTGCATAACCCATATCTAATACCCGAAAGCTTAAATCATATTCTTCCATCCCGTAAAAAAAATCAGGCGGATAATTTCCAGCCTCATTCCAAACCTTCCTTTTCATTGCGTGTGCGCAACCCACAAAGTAGTAAGTCAAAAAGGTAGAAAAGTCTTTATACGCTTTGAAATTTTTATGTGGGAAAGCCGTTTTCTGCATTTCTCCTGTGGAATGATAAAGTACTTTAAATGCTACCACACCTATTTCACGAACAAAGGTATTCGTATTCTTGAATCCATTCACAATAGCAGAAAGCAGTTTTTTATTGGGAATGAGTATGTCGTCATCAATAAAAACTAAAATTTCTCCTTT
>CAZNEV010000179.1:0-1668 GCA_964572085.1 uncultured Maribellus sp.
TTTAGTTTTCTGGGGTTTGACGTTAGACTCAACAGAAACCGTGAAGGCAAGGCCTGTGTCAACTCACCTAAAACATCCTCAATTTGTTCTTCTGTCAGGCGCTCAAGTTCGAGTTGATGAATTAATTTGATAGTCGATAAACATTCATCTCTGAGTTCGCCTAACAGGGTTGTCAATGTAGGGCTTATTTTATCGCTTAAAATTGACATAGTTTTATCTCCCCCTTTCTAGTCTCTTTTTGGATTTTTCTGTCGTCGTCTATAAAGACTTTAATTTTTTTTCCCAATATCTTATCAAATTTACATCGGGAACAGGTTTAACCTTTTCCTTTTCAATTTTTTCTTTATGTTTATAAATAAGCTCTTCAAAACTTTTTATTTGTTTTATAAATCTCTTCTTACCCACTTCGATTAACCCAACCTTACCCTGCTTTACTGATTAAATAGTTCTCAAATCTAACCATCATTGGGTGCATCTTTCCGTTTAACGTATGGTTTGACATCTACAACTTTTTGAAATAAATTTTGAAGAATGTTTATTCGTTCAATGAGCATAAGGGCGATAATAGGTCCTGTATTCGATATCAGGGAACCATTCATCGTTTAGCCTCCGAAAACGCGGCTTCCAGTTCCTCCTGATCCCATTCAACGCTTGCAGAACCGTATCGTTTACAGCTCAACAAAAAGGACACGCGAGAGATACCGGCAAGTGACGCTGCCTGACCCGAAGTTAAACGCCCCATTTCATAAAGCTTCACTGCCAGCGCAATTTTTGCCTCCTGTTCAAAATTTTCAGGGCTCAAATTAGGTATGGCCGGTATCGACTCAGGATATTCTATTAATAACTTTTTCCCATTTACCTCCTTCCAAAACTATCACGGAAGAACCTATAAGGACATCAACGCGGACATTAGTATAAATTTTTACTAGCTAAGAACTTATTGTAATGTGGAAGGATTACTTAATCAATCTCAAAAAATACTGAAAATGGTTGGAAAACGCTTGTTCGACTCAAAGCACAACAGTTGAATATAGCTTACACGCAAAACAGGCTTCGGGAAGCGAAATGTGCCTAATGCCTGAAACCCGTGATTTAATTGGCTGGGGAACTAGGATTCGAACCTAGACTAAATGATCCAGAGTTCTTCTTAGGCTCTTTTTATAGTTTTTCATAACTCAGTGGTATTGTGTCTGTTACGATTGTAATAATTTATCATGTAATAAGTTACAACACAAGTTTAATTCTGGTAAATCCGTTTCATTCCGATTAATTCCGTTGCATTCGGTCACATTTTGGTCACAGCATAAAATGTTCTTCAATTGCAACATATTTTACACTTTGTCTATTTGACATAACCAGTTCAACATGATAAAATCGTTTTCGAGAAAAATGACCTAAAGCAAGACATCGACTCCCATGAAAAAAAGAAAATTGTTACAAAAGCTGCTTTCTGGGTCTAAAAACATTCGATTTTCAGAAGTAACAGAGTGTGTAAAAGCATTTGGATTTCGATTGGTGCGTATTAGCGGCAGTCATCATATTTACAATCACCCCGATGTACAAGAATTGATAAACCTCCAAGATGTTAAAGGACAAGCAAAACCATATCAGGTAAAACGGTACTGTCAAGTTTTTTGTGTAAATTCTTTTTCTGTTATTTGTCTGAAG
>CAZNEV010000180.1:0-1597 GCA_964572085.1 uncultured Maribellus sp.
ATTTAACCGCCTAATTTGCTTGATTTAACCTAAAATGATTTTTGAAAATAATTTTGAGAAATGTACCAACAATACAGCACCGCCCTTAAAGCCTATTATGCGCTTGAAGCAGAGAAACTGTTTGTGAAAAAGAATATTCGGCAAATAGTGCCCTATTCTACTGCTTTGTACTGGAGAAACAAATTTAAGCCTTCCAATGTCATTGGTGTGGAACTGGAAAAAACTTTCCAAAAGAATTGCAACGACATTCACGCCATGTATCATCCAGTCAACAGAATACCGCAGGTGATTTTTACGGCTTATGCCCGTTTTGTGGTGATGCTGGTTGAAATGGTTGGCGTAAAAAAGTTCAGAGCCGCATTGCGAAGGAACAAAAAGAGTGTTGTTGGATTCATGGACGACTGTGCCAGTGTTTTTACCCGAAACGACCTTGCAGGGTGGTTTGGTATATCGGCAGCAACACTTGCAAACTGGAAGCATGAAGTTACGTTTTCGTGTTTTTCATCGCCTTTGTTTCTGTGTGTCAAACGTCACCTCAATCAGGCCACAAAACAAGAAGTTAAGGTTATTCAACAATTTCTCACCGACAAGCAGTATGCACACTGGGGCATAAAATCCATTTGGGGGTTGGCTTTTAAACAAAAACTTACCGCTTTGGCGCCGGGGTCGTGGTACCGATACAACCGCAAATTCCGATTTAAAACACGGTTGGCTAAAGGGAAAAAGCCCAAATACACTTCGGTTATTGCTCAATGTGTAAACGAAATTTGGCATGCCGATATCACCCAAATAAAAACCAAAGACGGCACCCGGTGGTACTTGTACACCATCATGGACAATTTCTCAAGGTTTCACCATGTTTGGCGGTTAGAAAAAGTGGTTAGTGCTCAAATCCGAACTGAAACTATCAAAGACGCCATACAAAAAGTATTTGCAACCAATCTTGACCAAAACCTCAGGTTAATTACCGACGGTGGCCCGGAAAATGACAACATCACAGTAAGGCAGTTTCTCGACCAATGCGCAGTCTCTGTGAATCATCAAATTGCACTGCGCGACATTGAGCAATCCAACTCAATGATGGAACGATTTTACCACACCGCTAAATACAGCTACCTGTATAACAAAGAACTTACTGATGAAAACATCCATCAAAAAATAGAAGAAATGTACAACGAGTACCACTACCAAAAACCACACTTCGCATTGGGCATATACACTCCCAACGAAGTACTGAATGGAGCTGACAAACATGAATGCTATGCTGAAATCTACACCCAAGCTGCGCTAAAACGTCGCGAAGCGAACAGAAAAGCCAAATGTGAGCAGGAATGTTGAGGGTGAGGGGAGAAAATACTAGAGCAGGGCATGATACCGAAGATTTAAATGATGAAAGGTCTATAAAATTATGCTATTTATTTAGGAGACGACTAGCCTGAAATACCTTGCCACAAGCAACCTTCTTAATTTCATAAAGTTACGAAAATTCGTGGTCAATTTATAGAAAAATCTGGAAGGTTACTCAGTTCAGTTTATCACGAGCGGAACGCTCGCGGTAGCATAGGGGAAGTTCACTTCTTATCCATACCAGGACAAT
>CAZNEV010000181.1:0-1586 GCA_964572085.1 uncultured Maribellus sp.
GAATGGTAAACTGTTAATAAGGATTTGAAAATTAAAAGGTATTTTGTAAACATTCGTATTGCCCTGCGCGTTTTTAGCTTTAACTTGTAAGGAATTAAGAAAAGACAATTTAGAATTATTTATCATGATTTTTAATTCGGGTGCACCATAAATTGACTAAATTATAACCGTCTCTTTATTAACAAATAGTTTTGTTTGGACAAGAGTTTAAGACATATGATCCTCCGGTATTGTTTTTTTTTGATCTTTGTCTCACTTATATAAGTCAAACCATTAAATCAGGTTTTCACCCAAAATATGTAAATATGGATTTCATTTTGACACTAGGTGCTTTTTTAATCGCATTCGTTTTAGTGATGGTTTCAGTGCGGCCGATAATAAAAGTAGCCCGGGAGAAAAAGCTTTTTGAACCTTTGGAAAAAAGGAAAATTCACACCACAGCAGTCCCTTCCTTAGGAGGTATTGCAATCTTCATCGGCTTCACCATTAGCTCTATAATTGCCACCGACGGATTAAGTTTCGATTCGCTGAAATACATCATTGCCTCTGTGATTATAATGTTTTTTATGGGGATGAAGGATGATTTGTTAAACATTTCGGCACGAAAAAAATTGTTGATTCAGGTTTTTGCCGCAGTGATGCTAATTACTTTGGGGAATGTTCGTTTCACCAACTTGCACGGAATTCTCGGAGGGTACGAAATTGGATATCTCACCAGCCTGACTCTAACCATGTTTGCCATGGTGGTCATTATTAACGCATTTAATTTAATCGACGGGATCGATGGCCTGGCTTCCGGGTTAGCCATAGTTTCTGCATCCACGTTTGGGGTTTGGTTCTTTTTGGCCGGGCATACGCAGTTCGCCATCATGTCATTTGCCCTGGTAGGCAGCCTGACCGGTTTCTTTCTGTTTAACGTGTTTGGTAAAAAGAATAAACTGTTTATGGGCGACACGGGATCGTTAATTATTGGGATCGTTATTTCTGCGCTGGTGGTCAAGTTTAACGAATTCAACGCCGTTGCCAATGTTCCCTATGCTATTAAAGCTGCACCTGCCGTTTCCTTTGCGATCATCATTGTCCCGCTTATCGATACGCTGCGCGTAATGACCATTCGGATTTCGAATAAAAAATCGCCGTTTACGCCCGATACCAACCATATCCACCATCGCTTGCTTTCCCTGGCACCCAATCATTTAGTGGTTACCTTAATCATTTTAACAGCTAATCTCGTTATTGTCATTTTTGCTTTGTTGCTCAACGAAATGGACATCAACAACAACATTCAGTTTATTTTGGTTTTCCTAATTGGAGCTGCCTTCTCACTGCTTCCTTCTGTCGTTATAAAATTTAAAACATCAGGTAAACCGGCTGTAGCAAAAACATTGAAACAATATAGTTAGTTGCTGTTATAGATTCGTCATAACATATCTCCCCTTTTACTATCTATTCCTACCACATCGAATTCACGGTAAGCTACCGCACCCGTACAAAACTATAATGGCCTGATCTGATGTTTGTGGATACGGGTTTATTAAATACCAAAAGGGCTACGAACTATTTCGCAACCCTTTGATTTTCAGTGA
>CAZNEV010000182.1:0-1504 GCA_964572085.1 uncultured Maribellus sp.
AAAGGTGGAGTGGAGGTACAACCCAGGAAGAGTACAAAAGCGATATAATAGATTGTTCTCATGCCTGTTTGGATTAATGACACATTAAAGGCAGGCAGGACTAAGTTAACAAAAAGTAGTGAAATCCGTACCCGGGTTCTGATTCTTCAGTAAAATATAACCATTCAATGAGGCGGGGCACAATGCCCTTTTTATTTAATTTTTTTGAGTTTCACCATTTGTTCTCTGTGGATGACGTGAATAGGGTTTAGGATTTGATTTCCAGCTTCCAACTGAATGATGTTTCAGTCTCACCCATTTTTATGAAATAATTTTTTTCGAGCACTTTAGATGATGCCAAATTGGTTTTGTCCGTTGAGGCTATTATTGATTTCACAATGGGTTGCAGTTTAGCCCACGTGATAATTCCACTTACAATTTCAGTCATAAATCCTTTGTTCTGAAATTCCTCGTAAGTCCCATAACCAATTTCTATTTCTCCGTCTGCATTGGGTTCTCCAACTATACACAAGTCGCCAATCATTTTGTTCTCAGCTTTTGAAATTGCTGTCCATAGCGTTGAGTAAAAATAATTCTTGGTTTTGTCGGCAACGTTAGGAAGGATGGTTTGCTCAAACGCTTCCTTTAGTTCAGTTGAAATTGTTCTTGAATTTTCATTCAAACCGAGCTCAGCCTCCAGAGAATTATCACATTTTATATATTTTATGAGCTGCTCGTATGTCAGTGGTTGTAAAATAAGTCGATCTGTTTCTATCATTGACAGTCAATTTTTAACGGTGCTGGCAGGCTTTATTTAGATTTCACTCATTAATTTATGAGAATCCCACACAGTTGCAAATTCCTCATTTAAGCTAGCCAGTGAAGTTAAATGTATGATTTCAGCGTCATATTTTTCTCCGTTAATTCCAATGCGGTCAAAGGTGGCTGTGGCGTCAGCAATTAGATAGGTTTGATAACCCAAATTTCCTGCCATCCGGGTGGTAGTTGATACACAATGATTTGTTGTAATTCCAACTATGACTAAGGTATCGATATTCAATTGATCTAATTGTTCTTTTAAGTCAGTTCCGATAAAAGCGCTATTCACGTTTTTTGTAATTACCGGTTCATTTTCAAGGGGTAACACATTTTCGTTAAACGCAAACCCCTTGTTGGATTGATGTAATTTGGATTTTAGGTTTGTTGAACTGTGCCTGACATGAAATAGAGGTAAATTGAGTTCCCTCCATTTGTTTAGGATCTTTCCGGCAATGATTTCTGCATTTTTATTATTTCTGTTTCCTCCCCAATATTCTTCTTCAATAAAACCTTTTTGAATATCGATAAGAATCAGCGCTGGTTTTTTCTCACGTAATTTCATCCGGTATAAATTTGGTTTTAATAGTTAACGTCCTTTGCGCGTTACTTCAAATAGAATTAAGACAAGACAAACGTCTCAACAAATTTTGTAAATACTTTTTTATGAAGTTCAAGGTCCATCTTGGGGGAAAGGGCTACACGCACA